>CAYUKU010000025.1:0-1560 GCA_964445435.1 uncultured Gammaproteobacteria bacterium | reverse complement strand
TCCCGGTACACCACCACATCCGGCGCTATATCATGTGCCGGACGCTTGCCGCGTGCGTGCCCGGTGGTCTTCCAGTCAAACGCGATTCGGAACCCGTCCAGCTTGTATGCCACGCGGGTACCCTGTTTCCGGTATCCGGCGAGTTCGATACTAGCCATAAATAGTATTGTACTATAGGTTACAATTTATCTCAACCATCACGCCCGTTTCAATACTGCAAAGAACGCGGATTGCGGTATCTCCACCCTACCGATCATTTTCATCTTGGCCTTGCCCTTCTTCTGTTTGTCTAGGAGCTTGTCCTTGCGGGTTCTATCCCCTCCGTACAGCTTCTTGGTGACGTCTTTTCTATATGATTTGACGTCCGCTCTCGCTATCACCGCGCCACCGATGGCCGCCTGGATGGGAATCTCGAATTGCTGCCTCGGGATCACCCCGGCGAGCCGCTCCACGATGTCCCGACTCCTTGTCGCCGCAGCCTCACGGATCACCAAAAACGAAAACGCATCTACTTTTTCCTTGTTCACGAGTATATCCACCTTGGCAACATCGACACTCGCCCAATCAAAAAACTCATAATCCAGACTGGCATACCCTTCGGTAACAGACTTGAGGCGGTCAAAAAAGTCGACGATCATCTCGGATAAGGGGATGAGGTAGGTAAACTGCGCCTGGTCCCCGACGTAGACCAAATCCACGTATTCCGCGCGCTTCTCCTGAGAGAGTTGCATGATGGCTCCCACAAAACGCTTGGGACTGTAGATTGCAACCTGCATGATCGGCTCCTCTACTTTCTCAATATACGTCGGGTCCGGAAGTTCTGATGCAGACTGTATGGACACAGTCGTCGCGGGTCCTGTCGCGAATTTTCCTCCGTCGCCACCCACGGAGGGGACCCCGGCGAGCGGAGGCCCTCCTACCCGCGCCACCCGCTCATCTCTAGAAATAACGTGGTTCTGTGTAAACCCAAGTTTGTGATAATCAACACCCTGCTTAAACGTCACGCGGTACTCAACGGATGGGCTAGTCGCCAGCATGGTAAGGTTGAATTCCCGTAATATGCGCTCCTGCACTACCTCGGCGTGCAGTAGCCCCAGAAATCCGCAATGGAAACCGTTCCCCAACGCAAGTGAGGAAATCGGCCGGAACGTAAACGCGCTGTCTGAAAGCTGTAACTTCTCCATCGCCTCACGGGAATCCTGATACTCGTCCGCAGACATGGGAAACAGCCCCAAAAACACCATGGACTTGGGCTCCTTGTAGCCGGGAAGCGATGTGGATGCCGCAGCGAGCATCTCGAGCCGGCTGCCCCGCATATCCCCGAAGGTCACCGTGTCACCGACCTTGGCAAGTTTGACATCCTTCATGCCGGTCGCTATATATCCTACCTCCCCGGTCGAAAGACCGGATACTTTACGCATTTCCGGTGAGAAGATACCGATTTCTATCGGCGCGTTGTCACTCCCTGTGGCCATGAAGTGGATACGTAACGCAGGATCAAATCGTATCGAACCATCAACAATGCGAACAAAAACTACCACTCCCCGATGTGTATCGTAG
>CAYUKU010000024.1:0-1690 GCA_964445435.1 uncultured Gammaproteobacteria bacterium | reverse complement strand
GGTTAATTCCCCGCCAACCTGGGCCAGGACCTCGGCTTCGGCCTGGACCGAAGGCCAGGCAACGTCAGTCACCAAAATCCGCCATGTCGCCTTATCTGTCATCGGTTAGCTCCCTCAGCCATTCCTGCCCTCTTCATCAGCGCGCGCAACTTTTCGCGGTCTTCCTGACTGGGCCGCTCTAACGGCAAGCGTTCATAACTTCCCATTGGTCGCCCAGCCAGGCGCGCCATCTCCTTCCCTAGTGCGGTCATACGCGCAAAGCCACCCGAGTAAATAAAGTTACTCAGCTCAATCGCTTTAGACCACATCGCCTGGGCACGCTCAAAGTCACGGTGTTCCGAGATCTCCAGCATTTGCAGCGTATAGGCCGGGTCGATATTGGCGTAAAAAGTAATAAAGCCAACCGCCCCGATCTGGTAGTCAAATGGCATCAGGTAGCGGGTGGTATTGGGAATGATGGCAAAGCGGTCTCCGAGTTTATACGACACCTCACGCAACTTTTCCATGTTACGGGTGCATTCTTTTAGGGCGACGATGTTGTCAATCTCCGCCAGCCGACAGAGCAGATCGACAGACAAATCCTGCCCGGTAACGGTGGGGTTGTTGTAGATCATGATGCCAAGATTAGTTGCATCGGCAATAGCCTTGAAATGGGCATACACGACGTCAGGACTGCAGTTCGGGTAGTAATGGGGCGCCAAAACCATTATGCAATCAGCGCCAGCCTCCTCGGCATACCTGGCGATGCGGATCACCGGCTCGGTGGCCGGCCGGACACACCCGACGCAGATCGGCACACGCCCGGCGGCCTCATCCAGCACCACGTCTATCAGCCGCTTATACTCGTCCATAGACATGGAAAAGCCTTCGCCGTTGGAGCCACCGATGACCTGGATGCCTCGCCCTGTGACGATGCCGCCTTCAATCATAAAGCGGGTATTATCGCGCAACGCTTCTTCGTCGATCTCGGTGGCCGACTTGAACGGCGTAAACTGGATGTTGTTCACACCGACCAGGAGTGGTTTAACCTCCCGAGGTGATAGTCGTCTCTTCGACATGATGTGTTCTCCTCTGTAGTTTAATTGTATTTTACTTCGATTGTCCTCTCATCTGAGAAATCGGCACATGTCGTGGCTGGATTGAGGAAAAGGGGGCTATGCCCGACGCGCCGAGGTCAATCGCCAGCGCTGAACGGGGTCCAGGGCTATTCCCAGCCAATTCGAGAGGAGGCTGAGGGCCATGGTCGTCACGAATATCGCCACGCCGGGGAAAAACATCGCCCACCAGGCGGTGGTGATGTATTCTTTGCCTTGTGCAATGAGCAGTCCCAACGAAGCATCAGGTGGCTGGACGCCCAGACCCAGGAAGCTTAGTGCCGACTCTGCCAAAATCACCGTTGCCAGCTCCAACGTGGCCAATGTAAACAAGACACATATCAGATTAGGAAGTATGTGCTTCCGTAAGATCCAGATGTCCTTACCGCCTATCACCCTGCCAGCGTCGACGTAGTGGAAACTACGCAGCTTGAGCGTTTCTGCTCGTGCCACGCGGGTGTATAGCATCCATCTTGTGGCCGCCAGAACTAGAACCACATTGACGATGCTGGGGCCTAAGACATAAATGACCACGAGGGCCAGCAGCAGGGAGGGAAATCCCATTGCTACGTCCACAAAGCGCATGATGACGTCGT
>CAYUKU010000023.1:0-1741 GCA_964445435.1 uncultured Gammaproteobacteria bacterium | reverse complement strand
CGGGTGGGCGGCATGGGGCCGCCGGCTTCGATCTCCTGGCGGTTGATCATCAGGATCATGTTGCTGTTCAGATCGCCGCCGATCACGTTGGGAGCGTAGTCGCCACTGGTCATAACGCTTTCATAGTCAGTCATGATGTAGTTGCCTTTCTCCTTGCCCTCACGGTGGCAGGAGATGCAGCGGCGTTTAAAGATAGGATACACATGGGTTTCGTAGTCAGGAATCTCCCCCTCGGCCATCGCCGGGATAACCAAATCTTCTTCCTCGACGATAACCCGGTCATCCCAACTGCGAACGAATGTGACGACGGCGTCAATTTCCTGCTGCGTCAGCGGGCCGCCATAGGCCAGGCCGAAAGCGGGCATGCCCAGGTTGGGTTGGCCGTATTCGACGATCAGTTTTGTCGTTTCGTCGGTGCGGGTGTAAAGATAGTCTTCGCTGTTGATGGCTTCCAGGTATGTTCCTTCCAGCCCTTCCACACCTTCCACCACACCGCCCTCACCCTCCTCGCCGTGGCACTCGGCGCAGTGCTCGACATATAGCTCCTGGCCGGCCGCCACTCGTTCCTGGTAGGTCAGCGCCGCTTCAGCCTGAGGCGGTGTCGTCATCACTGCCCGGATGGTAAGAGCGACCATCCCGACGACGATGAGGGACATCACGGTCGTCGCCACAGGCCGGTTACGCGGATGGCGTTTAAGTCGCCGATCGATAAAAGGTAATAGCAAAAGCAACAAGACGGCCAGGCCCGGGATGACAGCCGTGCCGATAAACTCGATCTGCCCCGGGAAAAATTTGAGCATCTCAAACAGAAAGAGAAAGTACCATTCCGGCCTCGGTACATAATTGGCGTCGTTAGGGTCGGCCGGCGGCTCCTTGGCCACACCGACGAACATCGCCAACGCCACCAGCAGGATGAAGAGAGAGAAAGCGACCAGTGTATCTTTGTATATGATGTCGGGGAAGAACCTGGCTCCCTTCGCCTTCTCTTCCTCATAGCGCTGCCGAATCATGTGCTTGTCTTGTTCGTCCACAGATCCTCTCTCCGTCTTCTATTCATCTCGCTTAGGCACGTAGCTGATCCCATTGCGAATGACCAGATACAGGTGGATACCGATAAGGCCAAAGAGGGCCGCCGGCAGAAACCAGATGTGAACGCCAAAGAAACGAGACAAAGTGACCAGCGTGAGATCGTCGCCGCCGCGCAACACCCGCAGCAGGAAATCCCCTACCAGCGGCACGGTCCCTACGATGCTGGTTCCCACCGCAGTCGCCCAGTAGGCCCGCTGGTTCCAGGGCAAAAGATAACCGGTAAAGCCCAACCCCATCGTTATCAGGAAGAGCAATACGCCCGTAATCCACGTCACTTCGCGCGGATATTTATAAGCGCCATAGTAGAACACTCGCAACATATGCACAAAAACTGCCACTACCATCAAGGTTGCGCCCCAGTGATGCATACCCCGCACCAGCCAGCCGAATGCTACGTCATTCATGATGTATTCCACACTGCTATATGCTTCTTCAGGGGTCGGAACATAGTAGATGCTCAGAAATATACCGGTCAGCGCCTGCATTATGGCCAGGAAAAGCGATGCACTGCCCAGAGTGTACCACCAATTCACCTTGGGAACTTTGCGATCAAATATCGTGCTCCAAACGGCTAACAGCCCTACCCGCTCGTCCAGCCAGTCTAACATTCTTTCCGTCCCGGTGGTCATATCACGCCTCCACAAATATCATC
>CAYUKU010000022.1:0-2376 GCA_964445435.1 uncultured Gammaproteobacteria bacterium | reverse complement strand
TGTTTTGAGTCTGACCCCGCCCGGGCTGGAGCCCTTTGAGCGAAACTATCCACAGCGCCTGCTGGCCTACCTGCCGCCAGCCCTGGCTACCGCGTCGGTCCTGGGGTTCCCTTTTACGGCTGGGTGGGAGGGACGCGGCTCGCTATACGGCGCAACCTGGGAGGCCGGGCTACCGGGCACGCTGGCCGTGGTGGCCCTGGCCGAAGGGGCAGCACTCTCGGTCCTTTACCACACCTGGCGGACTCTGCTGCCCCGCCGGACGGTGGAAGCGGCTCCTGGGGACGACTTAACCCAAAACGCGGATGGCAGCCAGAATCGGGATCAAGTGTGGCGGCTGGTCGGGGCAGCTCTCGTCTGTATACCCTTCCTCATCCCGGTCCTCGGTCCTCGCCTGCTGCTGACGACTTTTCCTTACGCTTCTCCCGCTCCTGTGCCGGACCGGTCGATAGGGGGTGCCGGGTTGGGGCTGGTTGGCTCGTTATTGTGGGCTTTCTTTTTGGGGTATGGACGTCCTCACTTGCTGAGCTTGATACCCTGGCCGGCCGATACGCTGGCCCGGGTTTTGCGCCTGCATTGGCTGTTGCGGCGTATGGGACGCGCGCTGGATACCGTGGCGCGGGTCTTGCTGCGGGTTCGGGCTTTGATCGAAGGAGAACATTACCTGGCCTGGGCCATTCTATTCGCGTTGGGTATAGGGCTGGTTATCGTGTTGCGCTAAGGGGTTGATGATTGCCTTCCCTCTACGAGATTCTCGATCATCTTCAGTTTATCACCCGTGAATTGGCCGTCCTGGGTCTTTTTGTGGCCGGTGCGGTTGTCGTATTGGTACAGGACTGGCGGCCTTCCCTGTTGGGCCTGTTGGGTCAGTATATCCTGGCGGGACTGATCCTTTCCCGGTTTGTGCTGCCAGAAGTCGCCCTGGTCAAAGTCCTGGTTGGCGCCCTTGTCTGCCCTATGCTTTACCTGGCCGCGCGCCAGGCTGGCTGGCCGGCCGGCCGACATTCCTCGCAGACTGATGTGGGGCGCGACGTTTTTCCTGGAGGGCTGGCCTTTCGACTGTTGGCTATGACGCTAATCACTCTGCTGGCGGTGGCTCTCAATCGAAGTTACCCGCTGCCGCTCCTTTCGCCTGATGTGGGGTTGGCCAGCTACTGGTTGATGCTGCAGGGACTGCTGATCTTGATGCTGACCGAGGAACCGCTCAAAGCCGGGCAGGGCCTGTTAATGGGCGTCATTGGATTTGAGCTGCTCTATACCTTTATCGAACGCAGCCTGGCGCTGGCCTGGATGTGGGCTGCCATCAATCTCTTGTTGACACTGGCGATCTCCTATCTGGCGGTGGCGCGCACCGCTGGCAGGTCGGAGGGTGATCGGTGATTGATCCGCCTCTCTGGTTAATCATCCTCCCTATCGCCGCCTCCCCCGTAGTCTACCTGACGCGTCGCTGGTTTGTGGGCGTGGTCCTCGCAGCCCTGACCTCACTCTTCACGGGCCTGCTGGCCTGGATTCTGCCACCCACCCATTCTATCCGCTTGATGGGCCGCCCTTTTCTTCTGGATGCGCTGACTCAGTACATAGTGGCGCTGCTCTTCATTATGGCAGCCGTTCTCTTCGTACTCACGTGGCAATTGCCCCAGCGGCGATCTTTCCCGTCTTTTGGCCTGATCATATTGGGTCTGATCGCCGCGGTTGGAATGGCCCGCCACCTGGGCATCGCGGCTCTTATGATGGTCCTGACTGCCATTGTCGGGGTGCCGGTTATCCAGGGAGGGCAGACCGGCTCAACTCGGTCTGCCTGGCGCTTTCTGGTGATGGTCGTGCTGGCTCTGCCTTTCTTGCTGTTGGCCTCGTGGCGTATTGATCTCTATCGGGAAGATGTGGAAAACGCAGTCTACCTGGGACAGGCTGCCCTCTTCCTGGCGCTGAGTATGTCCATCTGGCTGGCGGTGGTGCCCCTGCATGGCTGGCTGACGGCGGCCAGCGCCGAAGCGCCGCCTCTGGCTACTGCGCTGGTCGTCACAGCATTCCCGCTGTTGGGATTGATGACCCTGATACAGATTCTGAACGAAGCAACCTGGTTTACCTGGCACCAACAGGCAGGGCGTCTGCTCCTGATGACCGGCCTGATATCGGCGGCGACGGGTGGAGTATTGGCTGCTGTCCAGCGAGGTCTGCGACCACTGATGGGATACGCCGCGTTGTTTGATTTGGGCTGCCTGCTGGTGGCGCTGGCGATTGGTGGTGAAGGGGGCGTACTGGCCTTTTCCACTGGGCTGGCCATCCGGGGATTGGGACTGAGCACTATAGGTGCGGCGACGGCGGCCATCGGCCAATCGGCCGGTGGCGATGGTCTGACCGTGTTGCGGGGTGCGGCAC
>CAYUKU010000021.1:0-4646 GCA_964445435.1 uncultured Gammaproteobacteria bacterium | reverse complement strand
GTGTGAGGGCGCGCGACGCACGTGTATCGGCCGTGAAGCGTCAAGAGATGTCCGAAGTCAATCCATTTATCCTTCGGAACGATTTCCATAAGATCGCGCTCAATTTTTACGGGATCCCTCTGTGTCGTCAAACCAAGCTTATTTGAGAGGCGAATGCCGTGTGTGTCTATGACAATTCCTTCCGCCTTGTGAAAGATGCTTCCCAATATGACGTTGGCGGTTTTACGCGCAACTCCGGGTAGAGCGTCGAGGCCGTCCATAGTATCAGGAACTTTGCCTTTGTACGTGACCATAATCATTTTTGCTGCAGCCCGGATATTTTTCGCTTTGTTGTAGTGGAAGTTTACTTTGGAGACCATCCGATCGATATCCTCAACCGATGCGTCGGCGAAGTCCTGTATCGTTTTGAATTTCGCAAAGAGAGCAGGCGTTACCGTGTTGACGAGTTTATCCGTCGCCTGCGCGGAAAGAATGGTCGCAACCAGAAGTTCAAAAGGCGTTGAATAATGAAGTTCAACTTTCGGGTTCGGGTAAACCTTGGAAAGGCGCTTGATAATCTCGATTACTTTTTCCCTTTTCGTCATATGTCTGTGAGCCCGCAGGGATTTGAACCCTGAACCAACTCCTTAAAAGGGAGCTGCTCTACCGTTGAGCTACAGGCCCATTCTGGGACGAAACCTCCGGTTTCTTCCCAACGATCTTCCCTACAAGGTGTCACGAAGGGTTCAGATTGAAAGAGCACACCTTCGTGACGGATATGTAGTCTTTTCTTTCCGGTTTACCGTCATTATTCGGAGATTCGTAGCCATCATTATACCAAAGATGAAGGGTCGGTTGCATTCTTTTCAATTCCGTTTAAAATTATAGGTCATGTTACAGGAATTCGATTACGAATCACGGCCGTGGGAGGAGTGTGTCGCGCTTGTGCGGGAACGCATCGGCGATAAGCTTCCCTCCTTGCAGCATCTAAAACAGTTTCGCGTACAACAGGAGTGGTTTGCGGATCCACAACTGGCCTATGGATTGCATGGAATAGCGCATGAGACGCGCGTTTTGGTTTTGGTCAATCTGCTTGCCCGCATTTTTCCGGGGTATCCCTTTCTGGATTATGAACGTGATGCCCTCAGTGCAAGCGCGGTTACGCACGATACACAACGGGTTATTCACGACGACTTTGACTTAAATCACGGTGACAGGGCCGGAGCCTGGCTTCTTGACCGCTATCTCTATCGAAAAAACCAAGACACGGACTACATGGCAACCATGCCGCCGCTCGCGATAATGTACGCGGCGTATATAAATACACATCATGAACCGGAGGATCATGAAGACACCATGTCGGAACTTCTGGCTGTCTTCAAGGACGCTGATGCCCTGGACCGTTTCCGGGATCCTGTCGGCGGAAATTTTGATGCAAATTTTTTACGATTCTCAGAGTCCCGAATGCTTATCCCTATAGCAAAAGAATTGTGTCGTCGATCAAACGGATATATCACTGGCGGCGGAGATCATTTCGATTCTGTTCTGGTGGCGGCAAGAGAAATGGGACTTCTCGGCGGAGAATAAAAATCTGATGCTTACCGCTCATAAAACAAGTGCGGAAAGAGTTTCTTTCGTACTTCGGAAACCAGAATCATCCCTGCGCATATCGCGATACTTGTCAGAAGGACCGAAAAAGGCGCTGACACAGTCGCAAATATTGACTGAAACCACGTCATGTAGATAAACAACAGCTGGAAGCCGACGGTTGCAAGGGGAACCAGCGTCCATTTGTTGCCCAATACGTAGCGGCTGAAAACGGAGCGGTCGCCGCCGATGATATCCAGGAATATGAGTTGTTGTGCAAGCGCGATGATGACGAAAGCAAGCGTTCTGGCAAGGGGGAGATTGTTTTGCTGCCAACCGATGGAGAAGGCGACAAGTGTTGAAATCGCAGTAAGAACGCTCACCTCCGACAGCCACCGGATATCAAATGTGGTAAATACCTCCGTCTCGGTTCTGGGGGAGCGCTTCATGATGTTGTGGTGTTTGCTGTTGAGCGCTAGGGCAAGAGCCGGCAAACCGTCAGTGACGAGATTGATGTAGAGAATTTGGATAGGCAGGAGAATAAACGGCCATCCCAGAAGCGTTCCGACGAGAAGAGACAATATCTCTCCGATGTTGCTCCCGATAAGGTACTTAATGGAGGCTTTCATATTTTCATAAATGATGCGTCCTTCCTCTACCGCTGAGACAATCGTCGCGTAATTATCGTCGGTGATGATCATGTCTGCGGCTTCCTTCGCGACATCGGTTCCCGTAATACCCATCGCAACACCTACATTGGCTTGCTTAAGGGCCAGCGCATCGTTCACACCGTCTCCAGTGACTGCAACGACGTGTCCGGATTCTTGGAGAAGCCGCACGATTTCGAGTTTCTGCTCAGGTGTTGTTCTGGCAAATACGCTAATAGTTGCAAGTTTTCGCATACGCTCTTCATGACGCATGGAAGAAAATTGCGTACCGGTGATTACCTCGTCGCCTTCACGCAGCAGCTTGATATGGCGGGCAATTGCGTGCGCGGTTAGTTCATTATCGCCGGTAATCATAATGGTTCTGATTCCGGCTTCCCGTGCCTGTCCTATTGCGTCGGCAACTTCGCTGCGGGGTGGGTCTGATATGCCAACAAATCCCAAAAACGTGAGATCCCGCTCGACTGAATTTCTCCCTTGGTTATTCCATGTGATCCGTCGGGATGCCAGCGCGATCGTACGAAGGCCTTCACTTGCAAACTCTTCATAGGCGGCAATAATGCGACTTTTGTCTTTCTGTGTGAGTGTCCTTTCGCCGTCTTTTGTTGCCACTTTGGTTGACCGTTCGAGAATGGACTCAGGCGCCCCCTTGGCGTATACATGCGTGAGTTTACCCCTCTTCCACACGACTGACATGGTTTTGAGGGTGGGATCAAATGCAAACTCTTCCACCAGCTGACCGTTTTGTTTCATGTCTTCATAGCGGAATGACTGCTGATGGGCAAGTAAAAGAAGCGCGCCTTCCGTTTTGTCTCCGACAATATCAAAGGATCCGTGGTCTTCTACGGGGGCGAGGCTTGCGTTATTGCAAAGGACTCCGGCTTCGACAAGATGGCTCAAGGTTGGATTCGTCCGGAATGCGTGGGGTTTTCCCAGGTCATGAGTCGTTCCGGCAGCCCACAGCCGGGTGACGCGCATTTCGTTTTTTGTGAGCGTTCCGGTTTTGTCTGTTGCGATAACCGTTATGCCGCCGAGGGATTCAATTGCAGAGAGTTTGCGCAGGATCGCCTTTTTTTTGGCCATGCGCTGTGTGCCTATAGCGAGAGTCACCGTAATCACTGCGGGGAGCCCTTCCGGAACTGCGGCGACTGCCAGGCTTACTGCGGTAAGAAGAATACTGATAAGCGTAAATCCGCGGGATAAACCGATTGCCGACATGACGATACCCGCAACAAGCGCCATGATGCCCAAAAGCCGTGCGATTCCTGCGAGTTTTTTCTCAAGGGGGGTTTCTTCTTTTTGGATGCGGCCTAACTCGGAGGCAATTTTCCCAAATTTGGTTGCCATGCCAATCGCCGTAACGACTGCAAGTCCACGTCCTTTGGCAACCGTGGTGCCCATAAACAAGAATTCTTCACCTTCCGTCCCTGCTTGTTTGGCAACGGGCAGCGATTCCCCTGTGAGGGCAGCTTCGTCCACTTCTATATGAATACTTTCAATGAGTTTGGCATCGGCCGGCACCTTGTTTCCCTCTTCCAGGTAGATAAGATCGCCCACGACAAGCTGTCGACTGTCGATTTCTTTTTGGATCCCGTCCCGTATGACGCGCACCGTTGCGACTGTTATTTTCTTCAGAGCCTCCAGGGCGCGTTCGGCCCGGAATTCCTGGACAAATCCGAGAATGGCATTGAGCACCACTATGGCAAGGATTAATGCTCCTTCAAGCGTGTCTCCCAGGAGAAACGAGATAATCGTCGCGACAAATAAAAGAAGCACGAGGGGACTTCGGAATTGCGAAATGAGCATTTCCAATGCCGAGCGCGAAGACTTTTGGATTATTTCGTTTGGCCCGTCTTTGGCTCGTCTTTGGGCTGCCTCGTTCTCGGTGAGGCCGTTTTTCTCAATCATAGTATTCTTCTATGGTACTACGTTTTACGCAAAAAAAGCTGCCTACCTGAGTAAGTTCAGCAAGCGAAATCGTCTGGTTATAAAATGCGGAGGCACTTCCGCCATCCAAATTAATGGCGCGGGTCAGAGAGAGTCCTTCTTGTTTGGCAATTTCAGAGACGATCATGGGGGCGTCTGCGAGAAGAGGACCGTCAAACACCGAATCCGGGCTAAAAAGCGTGAGAAAAACGACCTCACCGCTTGTCGTCGTTGCCGCAACCATCCGTCTTGCACGTTCATCTGACAGGATGCGAAGTGGTAAGGGAGACCCCTCAAGCATAAGGAGGGGTCCAGTTTGGACAGCGAGCCGTGCATTTTTCGGGTTGCTATCGACTATCTCAGCGTTATTTTGCGGGGTAACAGCGAAAAAACCGTTCAAAAGGCTGCTCTCTACGGTTTGGCTTAGGATTTGCCCATCAGCAATAAACAATCCGAGCGGTTGCCCTTCGGTATCATAAAATCCTGCAT
>CAYUKU010000020.1:0-10086 GCA_964445435.1 uncultured Gammaproteobacteria bacterium | reverse complement strand
GAAAGGTGCCTTCGCCTTTGGTGTTCCTCATGATATCAACGCATTTCACTGCTTCACCATGAGTTCCCCTTTCCTCTCCATTCCTCAAAGTGTACCCATCTCGTGTCCAACGCCGAGGTTAAGCCTCGGGCTTTCAGACACGATGCGGTATACCGCCTAC
This sequence comes from uncultured Gammaproteobacteria bacterium, assembly GCA_964445435.1. Taxonomy (GTDB): domain Bacteria; phylum Patescibacteriota; class Microgenomatia; order UBA10105; family UBA927; genus CAYUKU01. The sequence goes on along the minus strand of CAYUKU010000020.1, from coordinate 9,926 downwards.
ACGACACTTTACGCCCAGTGAATCCGGATAACGCTCGCACCCTACGTATTACCGCGACTGCTGGCACGTAGTTTGTAGGTGCTTATTCTCCGAAGCTCGATGCTCCGGCAAAAGAGGTTTACGATCCGAGAACCTTCATCCCTCACGCGGCGTCGCTCGGTCAGACTTTCGTCCATTGCCGAATATTCCCAGTTGCTGCCATCCGTAGATGTATGGCCCGTGTCTCAGTGCCATTGTGGGGGGTCGCGCTCTCACGCCCCCTACCCGTCGTCGCCTTGGTAGGCCATTACCCCACCAACTAGCTGATAGGCACAAGGCCGCTCCTAAAGCGGGAGGTTAATCCCTTTAGATTTGCATCCACATACCGAATTACCCCGTCTTTCGACGAGCTGTGCGATACTTTAGGGTACGTTCCTTGCTTGTACTCACCCGTCCGCCACTGATTTCGTGCGTAGCACGAAAATAATGAATCATTGCTCCACTTGATAATTCGCCAATATTTCTGACTGTGCCAAATATACCAAGAAGAGCGGATCATTATCTTTGTGCTACACACAATTTCCGTTCGACTTGCATGCTTAAGGCACGCCGCCAGCGTTCATCCTGAGCCAGGATCAAACTCTCAAAAAAATTGAAATTCCTATCACCATTCGATTGTCAAAATTCACTTGCATGATTATCTCAATGTTAAAGAGCCCCGAGGGACAAAAAACCCGACCATTCGGTCGGGATCGAGATCCAAAACCAATGGTCAGCTTCAGTCACTCATTGAAACCAATTATAGGCGAGTTTCAATCCCCCGTCAATAGCCGTACAATAAGTCAGGATGTTATGAAGGAATTCTTGTTCTTCGTGCCGATTGTTATTCTCTTTTTTTGGCTGCCGGGACTTTTTACGCTTCGGGTGTTGCGTTTGCGTGTAGAGGCGCCTGAATCATTTGCGCTTCCCCTTATTGCTGGATTTCTCCAATTTCTTCTTTTTTCCTATATCCTTGCTTGGGCACGACTTGCGCTCCTTGTTATCCCGGTTTTCCTCGCCATGAGCTTCGGCGCCGTGCGGGGCGGCGTGCCATCAATCGGTATCCCAAAACTTCATCGAATGCCACTCGTTTTGGTTTTGCTTATGGCTATTGCCTTCAGCTTGACGATGACGACCATCGGGATAGGACAAACGGGCGTCTCATACCATACCGACGACATCATTCATCTGGCCTATATCAATGAGCTTGTGCATCACTTCCCTCCTGACAATCCGGGTGTTTCGGGAATTGCGCTTAAGGGGTATCACTTTTTCTCCGATTTTGCGATCGCGATGATTCATACAATGACCGGGTTGTCACAAACGTTTTTGTATTTCCAGGGCATGCCCGTTCTCGTATCGCTCCTGTGGGGATTTGGCACCTATTCTTTCCTGTTTGCCTGGCGAAAACGGATTGATACGGCTCTGTGGGGAGTATTTCTTGTCTTCTTCGGAGGAAGCTTCGCCTGGTGGACGAATATACACGGCCATCCTGACGCAACACTACGCAGTCTTTTTGGCATAGACCAACCGCCAAGTGCGCTTCTGAATCCTCCCTACGCTCTTTCCGTTGCAATTATTATCGGCGCGCTTTTGTTTGCCCTCAAATACTTCGAAACGAAACGGGTCGGATGGCTAGTTCTGTATGGCCTGGCAACCGGACTTGCGCCCATGGTGAAAATATATGCCGGAATACTGCTCGTTGTGGGCTTCCTCTTCATCACTCTAACCGACCTTATCAAGAAAAAATTTGCCGTGATTTGGATAGGGGCACTTACAGCTCTTCTGATTGCTCTTTCCTACGGCGTATTTGCCGGGAAGGGAGGATATCTTCTCTGGGCACCGCTTTGGGCGCCGCACAAAGTACTTACTGACAGTATGCCGTGGTACGGGTACGATGAAAAACTCTATACCTTCGGGAAATTCGGGATGTGGTGGCGGATTGCCGGCGTCGAGCTCTACGGCATATGGCTTTTCGTGATCGGCAATCTGGGCACACGGGCTCTGGGACTTGCAGCACTTGTGCTCGCTTCGCTCCTCGGGAAAAAGCTCCCATCACGATTGGCAGGCATGACGATTCTTCTGATGGGAACGGCACTCGTCATTCCGCTCCTTTTTCTTCAGAGCATAAAAGTCTTTGAGATTATCCAGATGGGTTGGTATTATCCGTTCTTCGCGGCACTTCTTGGAGCGATGGGTATTTCGTGGTTGGTGCAAAAAACGCCCTCCCGAATGGGAAAGTTCCTTGTCGCACTGGTTTTTATAGCAATGACCGTGCCATCGTGGTACGAGGACTTCCGGCAAAACGTTTATCATGCCCCGCACCGCATACGCACGTCTCTGACAACTGACCCCTACCTGAAAACGATTTCTGCGCTTTCCAGTGACACGCACTATGATGCAACCGTTCTGGAGCTACCAACAATACAAACACCGGCAACCCATCTGGATATCCTCTCCTGGTACCGGGTTACGCTTCCCTATCCCGCGGCCCTTGGAAACAAACGAAGCTTCTTCCATTCGCAGAATATCGATTTTCCCAATGTCCCGCTTGAGCAACGCACGAAGCTGATCGGCGACGTACTCACGCTTGAACGGATGACTGCAAAAGAAGCAACCTATGCCGCAACGCTTGCATCTGTACAAGACAGCCTGTCACGCTATAACATCCGATACGTCATCACGCAGTTTCCCCTCACACGCCTTACTCCTACCAATCTCCTCTTGACTTCATTACCTTACTACCTCTACTCATTCAATCCGTAAACGCAAACAAAAATGTTACCATGTTACCATGGCAACATGTTAACATGCTGATATGAGGACGTGAAAACTACGGATGTTGATGACGATACCCTTTGAAGTAATTTACTGCGAGTGGATACGAAATCTTTATTCCCCTGAAGACGATTCGCCCTGACACATCAGAGATTTTTGGGTTACGAAAAACTCGTATATCGAGTTTGCTATCGTCCGGTGGCCGTTTGCGGTCGGATGATAGTCATATGGATGAAATGTCTCTATATCCGATACCTCCACAAAAAACGTATTAGAGTGCGATAACGCAAACGCTTTCAGCAAATTCTTATATTCTTCTTCCGTATGAGACGGAGTCACGATAAGCAGTATCGGTGTATAGGTCACCCTCCAAGACCGAAGCGCTGACAACTGGGGCGCAATAAACTGTCGCCGATCGTGAGGACTTAACGCGGTGTAAGTATCAAGATTCTCCTTATATGAAAGCTTCGATGCGGCAGCGGGATCGTCACCCGATACACCGAGCCGCTGTGCCGCGCCTGTAGCTAGAAGCTCCTTCTCGTACGCTTTCTCCCTCGCACGGTATACGTCGGTGTGAAGGAAAAAATCTTCAGCCTGAAGAAACCAAACGACGGCGTTTGGTTTATATTTGTCTCCTTTTCTCTTATACCGCTCGGCGGCATAACGCACATCATACCCTGGCACTCCGAGGTTTATAACCTCATATGCATAATTGGGACAAACCGGTCGAGAGGTGAGGCGTCGTACCAACTGTTGGGAGAAATTATCTTTCGTATTGACGAAAAGCCCGAATGCAAACGAATCTCCCAGAACAGCAATGCGATATGTCCCTATTGGAGCCTCAATGTTATGCTCAACAGGGCTATGGATCCCGTCGCTGTTATATACATACGTAACCTTGGAAGGAAGCCAGCTAAACTCTGACTCGTCGGTTTGATTCGGAGCAAGTTCATAATACCCCGGTAATTCATCGGTGGCAGATTCATCCAGACGGTCTTTGTGAAGCACCGCCACAGAGGCAGCGCGCATTCGTTTGGCTTGTATATACCGATAGGCGCCGTACGCGGTGGCACCAAATAGTATGTTTAGACAAACGATAAGAAATATGCCAATACGTTGATAGCACCGCCCCATTTTCATAGGCAGTGACGCATGATCTCGTAGAGGACGATGCCGCAGGACACCATAACGTTTAACGACTTGTTTACTCCCCACATGGGAAGCTCGACGATCATGTCTGATTCACGCACAACCTCTGGTGTAACTCCGGTGGTCTCATTCCCCACCACAATTGCGAGGGGAAATGAGTATGCCGCTTTATCAAACGGCGTACTTCTTGCGTCCTGTTCAACTGCCACTATCTGTATACCCGGATTCTGGGCCCGTAACTGCGATATAGCCAACAGAGCAGAATCGCAGTACCGCCAGGGTACCCATCCCGTCGTGTTAATCGATGCTTTCTTGATTCGTGAATTTGGGGGCGTGAGTGTCGCTCCACATAGAAGCACTTCTTTGGCAGCTATAGCATCCGCTAACCGGAAAATAGAGCCCACGTTGTATGTATCAAGGACGTTATCCAAAACGATGGTAATCGGATTTTTCGGAAGCGCTTTGGCGACATCGGGATCAGCCGGAGTAGTACGCAGTTCTTTCGCGTTGAGTTTGATCATGGGCCTATTATATACCAAGCTCATTCTGACAATCTAAACGCCCATCCGCGTCAGCGATCGGCTGGCAGAATTCTCTCAACACATCGGCTTTCGTTTTCCTGCCCGGCGTAATTCTCGCGATTCCCCGATAACACGCACGCCTGTTCTCGGTACGCCCAACTGTCGAGCAAAGCCGGATTATTTCCTTCGGATCCTGGGTCGTGTAAATAAACCACCGCGGCGGCTGGTCCAGGAAACACTCCGACTGGTATTTGAGGGAGAGCGACTGGCACGGTTCATAGATCTTCTCTTTGTCCTTCGTTGCCGCGTCGCGCACGCCTCCCATAAGCTGGGTTGACCGCCCGGTATTGTATTCCATAAAAACACCGCCTGCGCAGGCAAAAAATCCCTGACCAAGTGTCTGACATGCATCAAGCGCCCGCTCCAATCCGGGAATCGTATACGTATTCACGAGAAGAAGACCATGGCCAAGTCCATGCCGACAGCTTCTGAGGGTGTCCGGATCCGTGCTTGTACAAAGCGCGGAGGCGGGTATCCCTGAGGCGATGGCCTGAGATAACAAGCCATGGTAGCACCCCCATTCAAAGTCACTCCCGCAATATACTATCCCCTTCTGCCCGAACCGACGAAACAGAACGCCACCCACAACATGTGCAAGATCGTGCGCAACCGATGGGTCTATAACCGCGTACGTTTGGGTGAAATATGAATAACTCGAAACAGGGTCATCCCGTGCAAAGAGTGCTTCAAGATATCTCTGTTCCTGCCGGAAATCAAGAGGATCTGAAATTGCGTGCCTTGCGGTTTGGGAAACCCGAAGCCACCCTCCAAATACAACAACCAACGCCAGAAACAAAAAGACGGCTGGCCGATGGGAGCGACGATTTGTCCGTCGGCGTCCCGACCAGTGAAGCTCAATCCCGCGTGCAATCGCGCCGATGGCAACCCCCAACAACCCGCCTGCGATGATATCAAGCGGATAATGAACCCCCAGATACACGCGCGACAACGAAATAAGGGCCGCAAACGCATACAGCCAACCCCTCCAGCGCGGCTCTTCGAGAGAAAGTATGTATGCAAATGCAAATGCGATGGTCGCATGCGAACTGGGAAACGAGAAATTGTCCGCGTATCCGACAATGAGGGCACCCATATCCGGCGTGGGTCTCGGGCGGGCGACCAGCGCTTTGAACACAAACTCGGAAACAATGATCCCAACACTAACGATGGCACTGGGGAGGAAAAACCAGTGATCACGTTTCTCCTCACGGAAGAAAAGATAGAACACAATTAATATCCACACGAATCCCCACGTACCGACCCCGGAGAGGAAGTTGGCGAAACTGTCAAAAAGGGACGAATGAGGTAGGTGATTAATAAAAAGAAAAACCAATCTATCTATCCCCAACAGAAACTCCATAGGATCATTATAACGAAAGGAGTGCCCGCGTCACCAAGAAAGAATTACGGTGTCGGTGTCGGAGTCTTGGTCGGTGTCGTTGTCGTCGTCGGCGTTCCCGTTGCCTGGGTCGCGGAAGTGGGCGTCGCAGTCGGCTTGTTCGTCGGGCTTGGCGTCTTGGTTGCCGTCTTCGGACTTGGTGTCGGCGACTCGGTAGGAGTGGGTGTCTCTATGGTTGTGGGAGTAACGAAAATAATTTTTATGGCATCATCGTCCTGAACCGGGGAGAGAATTTTCTTGCTCGAGACAAGCACACCAACAATGATCGCGACGAGCACGAGAAAACCGATGATAACGGTGATAGCAGCAAGCGTCTTTCTCCGGTCATCCATAGCCTAATAATACACCTGTCTGCCTATTATACCAATCTTTCCGGCGTTTCCTATTCTGACGAGCGCACAATATTTTCTTGCGCAAGAGCATGCCGGTACAAAAATGCCAACTCTTCCTGTGATTGAAGTTTGCCTTTCTCTACCCGATCTTTCAATTTCCTGACTCTTTTTTCGGCAGGATCGTCTTTTCCATATACCGATGTATTGGTTACAGCGATACACTCGCCATTTCGCAACGATGATGCCAGAGAAGAAAGTATCTGACCGGTCAGCTGGGGTGACAGTTCGCTTCGCAGGACGTTTCTGGCGGACCCCCCATTCCACACCATTGACGACCTTTCGGCAAGTGCCCCTGCTACCGACCCGAATGAGATACCAAACCGGTTGCGTTTCACATCGATACTGAGCGCTACCTCGCCGATTCCCAATTCGGAAAGAAGCGGCGTATCTTTAACCGGAAGAAGACGAATCTCAAAATCTGCTTCCTCTGACGCCGATAGGCCTTTTGCAAGTTTACTTATCCGCTGCCCAAACCAGGCCGCTACCGTTTCCCGTATGACTGCCATTCCATGAAGCGCCTGTGAATTTTCTATAATCGTGGATTTTCTCCCCCAAAACGTCCCGTCGTCGGCGATACGGTCTTGAAACGTCTCGAAACTCAGGGCGTACGCCGGCGTGTAGTCAAGTACACGAACGCCGCGCATAAACTGCATTGATACATCAATAATGCCCGGAATATTTCTTCCGATATATTTTTCGTGGTCAAGTGAAATCATTCTGAGGACGCCGTCGGGATACGGATCCTGAAGCAAAACGTATGTTTGCGGATCCATGTTTCCGGCAAAAACCCGTACCCATTCCCTCCCTCTGACATCGCGCACATCCTGCGGCGGTTGATAGGCTTCATTGTGCAACTTCCGGTGATACAGCGTGATCTCATCCGGCGTTTCCAACCCGATCCGAATTTCATGCGTGTTTGGCATCGAAATTCTGGTTCCTTCGGCAATAAGCGATCCATACGTCGTAAACGAATGCACTTCTTCGGTCACGACGCCTCCGGGGTATATCGTCTGATATTCCAGGTGAATCGAATCCACCACCCGGCCGTCTGCCGAGGAAAACCGTACATCCGGCAATTGGGGCACGACGGGTTTATATACGATACTCTCCGATCCTGTTTCATCCTGTTGATTTTCCGCTAATTCATAGGCAGTTCCTGCCACCGAAATCTTGCGGGGAACAAAAGGCGTTCCCGCAGTTTGATAAACACTCAGCGCCGTACCGTCCAGCACGATTGACTCGATAAGGCTTCGTGATGTTGATATCTCCCGCCGCTCCATTTGTCCGGATAACGGCAAGCGCAGCGCCTTCCGTTCGCCGTCCAGATAAAAATCCGGAAGTGCCGGTATTGTCGCCCGACGATCAAAACCCAAAAACGAACGCTTGTCTGCGTTCGCGTGCGTTATCCCATGCACCCTATCGAAAAATCGGGAAACCTCGCTAAAGATCTCTGACCCAAGCGCTGTCGCTTGTCGAATGGTGTCGGCTTCCCGCATGAACATATGCTCTGCAAAATCACGGCTATCCTGACTCATGTCCTCTTGTACATGTGACAGAATTTCTTCCACGGTCGTCACCTTTTCTCCCATGTATGCTTGGACCCTATCGCAAAATTGCATAAGATATCTCTCCACGTTTCCCGTGTGATGCGAAGCTTCCTGCCGCAAAAAAAGAAGCGCCTTTATCATGGATACATTCCCGGCCGGAATCGGCACTCCATCGCTTCCCAGTATGTTTCCGGCCTTTTTCATGCGGTTATACGTATCCGGGGTAACTGCGATGGAGGTACGCTGCCGTGACTGGATAGACTCATCTGATCTCGGGGAAAGGAGTATACGTTTATCCGCTACGTCATCAACCTCACAAAGGTAATACGCACCCGGCGCCGCTGCGGGTTCAACCGAACGGGCAATGGACGCCAACATTGTTTGCTGCACCTCTTTTTCAAGGGGGCTTGCCTGGATGATACGTTTGTCTATCGGTGAAGGAGGTTTGTCTCCTATCAGAATATTTGCCGTATCAGGCCAGTCACTGACATACTCAACCATACGCTTTATCCACTATTTAATATCTTCCTTTTTCCACGCGGCGAAGGTGCAGGCGGGATAATTGCTGCATCCGTAAAACGTTTTGCCTTTCCGACTCTTCTTCACAATCATGTCTCCGCCGCAGCGGGGACATTTTATATCAATCTTCTCGACGAACTGACGCGTATATTTGCACGCAGGGAACGTACTGCAGGCGACAAACTTGCCGAAGCGGCCGACCCGAACCACAAGTCCGTTTCCGCACTCAGGACATTTCTCATCTAATTCTTCTACCGCTACTTTCACTTTTTCTGCCGTCTCGTAACTCCTGGCGAGATCCTTCTCAAACGGACCATAAAACTCCTCGATGACCGGCTGCCATTCTTTCTGCCCGTTGGCAATCGCGTCCAGATCGTTCTCAAGCATGGCCGTGAACGGAAGGCTCAGAATGTCCGGAAAATACTGGACGAGAAAGTCGGTTACGGAATTGCCAAGTTCCGTTGGCACCAGTTTTTTGTCTTCTTTCATCACATACTGCCGTTCCTGGATAGTGGAGATAATAGGCGCATACGTTGAAGGTCTGCCGATGTCTTTCTCCTCAAGCGCCTTGACCAGGCTCGCTTCCGTATACCGAGGAGGCGGACTGGTGAAATGCTGTTCGGGTGTCGCCTTCTCAAGTTTCACCGTGTCGCCTACCGCGACGGCGGGAATAACGACTTCATCCGCATCGCGGCCAAGCACACGCAGAAATCCGTCAAATTTCACCACTGAACCCTGCGCCTCAAAGAGATATCCGTTTTTGCTCATAATGTCGATTGTCGTAGAATCAAAAACCGCTTCCCGCATCTGGCTTGCAACCGCCCGTTTCCAGATAAGCTCATACAGGCGATGATGATCGCGGTTTATCTCGCCGGCTGCATCAAGCGTTTCGTGCGTTCGCGTCACCTCGGTCGGACGGATGGCCTCGTGTGCCTCCTGGGCCACTTTTGATTTCGTCTGAAAGGTGCGTGGCTTCTCAGGTACATACTGGCTGCCGAATTCGCGGGAAATATATTCCTTCGCCTCGCCGACGAATTTCTCTGAAAGCGCAACGCTGTCAGTTCTATGATACGTAATGTATCCTTCCTCATATAGCTTCTGGGCAAGCTGCATCGTTTTCTTTGCGGAAAAATACAGCCGCCTTCCCGCATCCTGTTGAAGGGTGCTGGTCGTATACGGCGCTCCGGGATTTCTTCGCACTTCTTTCTGATCAACGGCGCTGACAGTAAACGGAGCCTCTAAATCGGAAACGATGGCAGAGGCGGCTTTCTCGTCCGTAATCGTCGAGGATGTGGTGCTATAGTCACCCTCAAAAAGCGTAAATTTGAGCGTCCTTTCGTACTTGTTCCCGTCTTTCGAAACCAACCGCGATCGGATGGAAGGTATAAAAAAACCATCAATAGTCCAATACTCCTGACTCGCGAACTTAGCAATCTCGCGCTCCCGCTCCACGATGAGCCGCACCGTCACTGACTGGACGCGGCCGGCAGAAAGCCACCGTTTCGAAAGCTTCTGCCAGAGAAGCGGTGAAAGTTTGTAGCCG
>CAYUKU010000019.1:0-11727 GCA_964445435.1 uncultured Gammaproteobacteria bacterium | reverse complement strand
CACCCGGAGTCTGGTCAAGCTCTTCGTATTCCCAACCCTTGCGCTCCACATATCTTGTGTACATACGATACAGCATGCCTGTCCAATCCATCGCCTCGGTACCACCCTGCCCTGCGTGAAGTGCAAGGATCGCATCGCTATGATCGTATGGACCTGACAAGTATAACGCAAACTCCAGACGCCCAACCATTTTTTCAAGCTCGCCTTCTTCGCCGAGTGACAGACATAATTCCAGGTCTTCTCCCTCTTTTAACTCCTTTTGCATCCCTGAGAGATGTTTCATTTTTTTGGCGGCAAGCTGCGGATCTTTCCAGAAGTCAGGATGGAGACTTTCGGCCTCAAGTTCACGAATAATTTTCCTTTTGTTGTCCAGATCGAGTTTGGTCAAAACCTGTGTGGCGCGGATTTTCAGTTCTTCGTTCATGGCAGCATTGTACCCTAATTAGAGGTGGAAGTCTCACTGGTGGGCGTGGGTTGCGGTTTGCAGATGGCTTCTTCTACGAACGAACGCTGCTCGTCTGACAGGTTATTCATTTGTCTGCTAAGCTGGTTTACGGCGTTGCCGACTATTATTTTCTGTATCCTCGCCCGTACTGCCTCCTTAACGCCGCTGACGGCGGAAGCCGTCACCTGCCCGAAATTGATCGGCGTCACGCTTGCCTCGTCGCTGACCCCCAAAACTTGAGCTGCCTCCTGTCCCATCGGGGTTTTCAGGACTATATCATGAACGTCTTGAAGCAACTTCGGCCTGGGCCTGTCAGTCAGACGCGGCCAAAGCAAACTTCCGCTCCCAAGCGATGAAACGGCAACCACAAACGCAAGCATGAAATGGCCGATCGGTCCCACAGCCTAATAGTATCATGTTTTGTATTTCGTTCCGGCTAAGTGGTACACTGACTCGATGACAATTATGGGTCTTGATCCGGGCGTCGCCCGCGTAGGCTGGGCCATTATCCATGTCCATGGAAACGACATCCGCTCGCTTGCGTATGGTTGTATCGAAACACAAAAAGGAAGACTCCTGGAAATGCGGCTGAAAGAAATTTACCGATCCGTCACAAGCCTTATGAAAAAATATAAACCGGAAACGGTCGCCATAGAAGAGTTATTTTTCTCCACCAACGCCAAAACAGCCATGAGTGTCGGACAGGCGCGCGGGGTTGTCCTTCTCGCCGCAGCCGACTGCCGCACCCAGGTGGCGTCATATTCGCCGTCGACTATAAAACAGACGATAACCGGATCCGGCAACGCGGACAAGAAGCAGGTAGAGCGCATGGTAACGCTCACGCTTCATCTTAAGAAACCGCCGAAACCGGACGATACAGCCGATGCACTTGCCATCGCCATGACACACGCGTATTCTTACAAAGTAAAGCGCTTCATATGATCGGCAAACTTACCGGCACGGTAGAACAGATACAGAGAAACCCGCTTCTTGTTGACGTGGGAGGTGTGGGGTATCTCGTTCACGTTCCGGAAACAGTCGCTTCCCAGTTAACTCCCGGTGCCGTTTGCGCCCTGTATATCCATACGCACGTGCGGGAAGATGCTCTCGATCTCTACGGATTTGCGAAAGAATCCGAGCTCGTGCTTTTCGAACTTCTTCTGGGCGTGTCTGGGGTCGGCCCGAAAACGGCACTCGGCGTCATTGATCGGGGTGCTCCCGCAGTTGAGAAGGCGGTAAAACAGTCAGACGTCGATTTCTTCACATCCATCCCAAGACTTGGGAAGAAAAACGCGCAAAAAATAATAATAGAACTGAAAAACAAGCTGGGAGATCAGACTATGATGACGCTCGACGGACAGCCGTCGGCAGAGACCAAGCAACTCACGGAAGCGCTTCTCTCCATGGGTTTCGAGCGACGCGAAATACGGGAGGCCATCAAATCGCTGGATACGTCAGAAACAACGCTGGAACAAAAAATCCGCCTCGCACTGCGGATTCTGGGGAAACCCCTCTAATCTATGACGAAAAAGTCAAAACCAACCAAAGAACCAACCTCGGCAGAAGAAGAAAAATTATTTGTCTCCCTTCGTGCTTCTACGTGGGAGGAATTTGAAGGCCAAAAAGCGGTGAAGGAAAATCTGAGGGTTGCCATCGCTGCTGCAAAGAAACGCCGTGAACCATTAGAACATATTCTTCTGTACGGCCCGCCGGGATTAGGGAAAACGTCACTTGCCTATATCATCGGCCGGGAAATGGGAGTAAACGTACGAGCAACCAGCGGACCTGCTATCGAACGCGCAGGAGATCTTGCTTCTATTCTCACGAATCTGGAAGAAGGAGACATCCTGTTTGTCGATGAAATTCACCGGCTTCACAAAAGCGTCGAGGAAACCCTGTATCCCGCCATGGAGGACTATTTCCTCGATATCGTCATCGGTAAAGGCCCGTCTGCGCGAACACTTCGGCTTGACCTTCCGAAATTTACGATCGTGGGAGCAACGACGCGCATCGGACTTCTGTCTTCGCCCATGCGCGACCGGTTCGGACTTATCGCAAGACTCCCTTTCTATGAACCCAAGGAACTCGAACATATCATCGCGCGCGCAGCCTCGAAGCTTCATATCACGCTTGACGAGAAAGCCAAACAGGAGCTCTCCAAAAGAAGCCGTGGCACGCCTCGCATAGCGCTCCGGCTTCTCAAGCGCGTGCGCGATGTGGCGCAAGTACACGGCGACGGCACGGTAACGCCGGACATCCTTCATATTTCGCTCTCAATGCTTCAGATTGATTCCGAAGGATTAGACAGTTCTGACCGGCGACTTCTGACAACCATGATTGACATGTTTGACGGCGGACCAGTCGGCATAGAAACAATAGCGGCATCCCTGTCTGAGGATATAGGAACCGTTGAAGAAGTCCTGGAGCCGTATCTGATGCAGATCGGGTTTCTTAAAAGAACCAGCCGGGGAAGAGTTGCAACGACCAAAGCATTTACACACCTGGGCAAATCCATTCCGCAGACACTTCTTCCACTTCTGAGTGAATAAAAACCTTAGAGCATTTCTTCTACCGTCGGCTTGAGCTGCTCGAACGGAAGTGCACCCGGGATAAGCTTGGTGTCGCCGGAGCTGACCTTGAGAAATATGTTTCCCGGTGTTCCTGTGACCCCTTCTTTCGTTCCCAAGGCCATGTGATCTTTCACTTTCTGGGCGTACTTTCCGGAATCCAGACAGCTCTGGAATTTCGTCTCGTTGACGCCGACTTCCGCGGCAAGCGGGCCTAATTTGTCCAGCGCAAATCCCGTCCCGTTGGATGTCGTCCGTTCATAGATGGCATCGATATATTTCCAGAACGCGTCATCGCCACCTTGCTCCCAGACACACTCTGAGGCTTCCGCTTCTTTCTGGGCATTTGCGTGGAATGAAAGTGGATAGTGACGATACACCCACTTCACCTTCCCTTTATACTCAGCGATAATCCGCTGTGCAGTCGGATGAAATGATTTACAGAACGGACACTCAAGATCTGAATATTCGATGAGGGCGATCTTTGCGTTCTTGTCACCACGAACATGATCATCCGCGGTAATTTTGGGTGTTTCGAGAGCTGCCGAGGGCACTTCTCTTCCACCTGGTGCTGCGGGAGCTGCTGCCGTGGGGTTACCCGCCACCCCGCCGCCGTTCTCGAGAATCTGCACCTTCGTCCACAATGAACCTAAGAAAAATGATCCTACCGCAACGATAATAAGAAGCACCGAAGGAAATAATCCTCCGGACATAAGTGATGATCCGCCTCTGTGACCTGCATCCATGTTTCCCTCCTTACGAAATACGTCCATCCATTGTAAAAATGTCTCCTCGTTTTAGCAAGGGATCAATTTAAAAAACATCTTGACAGATATTAGCACTCATGATATAAGAGTGCTAGATACATTGAAAGGAGGTGAGAAGGAATGGTGTTAGATATCACACCACGATCGTTTTGGCGATTTCCGGCATTGTCAAACTTGTGGGACGATGAAGACGAATGGGGTCTCATGACAAATTGGCCCAGCGGAATTTCCATTTCCGAAGACGACAAAAATGTCTTCATTGAAGCCGCTGTTCCTGGCGTTGATCCAAAGGACATCGAAGTAACCTTTGACAAGGGAATCGTGTGGATCAAGGGTGAAGCAAAATCAGAAGAGAAAGATAAAAAATATTACCGCAAGGCTGCAAGTTCTTTCTCATATCGTGTGGCTGTACCAGGAGATCTGGATACCGCGAGTGAGCCTCAAGCTGCAGTAAAGAATGGCGTTATGAAAGTAACCTTCGCCAAATCTCCTGCAAAACAGCCTAAAAGAATTTCCGTTCGGGAAGAATAGAAGGAAATACATAAGCAAACCCCCGGTACTCGCTCGGGGGTTTGCTTTGTCAAACAATAACACTCTTCCCATTGGTGTCTCCTGAAACCCCGATAACTAGATATGCGAGTTTTTTATCGGTCGTGTTTCCAAGCTCATGAATTTCCCTCGGATGTACAATTAAAACATCGCCGCTAGCCAATCGCCACTTTTTTCCATCTATCACGGTTGAGATTCCGTCGTCAATCATGACGAATATCTCAAGCATATCCTCGTGATAATGTGCCCGGAACGATCTTCTCGGCAAAAGAGTCGCCCAGTTCACCATTTGAATATTGCCGCGTATTGTTACATGTTTATCCAAAAGAACTCTTTTAACGACGCCAGGATCGCGCGGATCCTCATGAGAAGCAGCGAGTTGCTGTCTTTGAGAAAAACGAATTAGTCTCATCGCCTTCTATTGTAGAGGAGCCAATACGCGTCTCGCAAACACTAATTCAGTTTGCACCAAACATAACGGTCAATTATCATCGTCCACGGATAAAAATACGAAAACTTATTCATCGAAATCGACTGTTGCACACCAAACTGTACTGCCATTTGAGGGAAAACACCTAAATGCCTGCTTACGACTCATTAACGAAATAGTTGTCGAGGGATTTATCGAGGCAGGCATCGACGTTTGGCAGGAAAAATCTCACCTCAAACATGAATTACAAATCCAAAGAAAAAGAATAACATCTCACGCTCAGAAGTATTTCATGGCCAAGTATAACGATTCGCTTGTTGGAATGATCGCGCACTTGGAACCCAGCGAACCGGTTGTGATAATCGCAAAGCAGCTAAACATCCCCGTTTCTTCAATCCGGGAGATTGTCGCCGTATATGTACATCCCGCACATCAACGAAAAGGAATCGGATCACAATTGTTTTCATACATGGGCACGGCGCTCCGGGAGAGGCACATATAAATTTCGCCCTCAGTACCGGGTATAAACGAGAGAGATAATTCTGGAAAAAACTCGGCCCCCAAACCGCTGTACTCCCGACGTATTACGAAGGTCACCCGTGTTATGTTTGCATGCGTAACGTTGATGCTATACGATAACGATGTGTTTTACGGCTTTACGAATCCGAGAGCTTTGATGACCCCACAATACTCAACACGTATCCGCATCACAAAGTCGTTATCGAACATCGGTCCGACGGCAAAGGATATTGGCATATATTTATTTTACGAATTGACGATGAATCCCTCATAGAAAAAACTCTGAAGCAGATCTCCGCATCACTGAAGCCCGACTGGAATGCGGTATTCTATAGCGAACACAAAGTGTATTGTATTGTTAAAAACAAGATATTCATCATACCCAAGAAGAAAACATGGAGTGAATCTGATTATGCTGAAGTGAAGACGCACGCACTCGCGGTAGACGTGGGACCACTCGACTTAAATGATATGTTCAAACATTACAACGATCTTCTCGCAAAGCCATAACCTGAATTATCAAAAACAGGTTACCCCATTTGCGGATAATGACACTTCTTCCACTTCTTCCCGGATCCGCACCAGCAGGGATCGTTGCGCCCAAGTTGTTTTTTGGGGTTAACCGTCGGAACTTTCGCACCTCCTTCGGTATTCGTCCTCATATTTTTGGCCGCCTGACTTATTACCGTTTCCTGAACGATTGCCGGGACTGGTTTAGTAGGTTTCTTTTTGTCAGGCGCAGCGGTTGCGGGCGGCTGCATCTGAACCTGTACTTTATAAATCCGGTGAACGATCTCTCCGTCTATGGCAGCGATGAGCCGTTCAAACATGGAAAACGCCTCGTTCTTGTACTCGACGAGCGGATCACGCTGACCATACCCCCGAAGTCCGATTCCCTCCCTCAAATCATCGATAGCATCGAGATGGTCCATCCACAGATTATCGATGACGGAAAGAGACACCCAGCGCTCGATTTGCGCCATGACTTCCGGCGACACGTTCTTTTCCCGGTTTTCATAGATATCAGCTGCCACTTTCGTCAAAAATTCTGTTATTTCTTCCTGCGTGTGCATTTGCTCAAGCTGTTTTACCAGCTGCTGTTGGCTCGGCGGATCGAACGGAATGATGGAACTAAACTCGGTTACGATTTTTTGGCGATCTATGGCGCCTTCTGCTGAATACACTGCAACGACACCTGCAATTTCCGTACCGATATTTGTAAGAATTTTCTCCTTCGACCGTTCTCCTTCAAGAATTTTTCGTCGTCGCCGGTAGACGATTTCACGCTGTTTCGTAAGTACATCATCGTACTCAACGAGATGCTTACGGGAATCGAAATGGAACCCCTCCACCTTTACCTGTGCCTGTTCAATCGCCCGCGATACCATCGGGTGCTCGAGAGGTACTTCCTCAGGGAGTTTGAAAACAGTCATAAGGCGGGCGACCTGATCGCCGCCAAAGAGTCGCATGATGTCATCTTCCAGAGACACGAAGAATCGGCTACTTCCCGGGTCTCCTTGTCTGCCTGAACGCCCCCGAAGCTGGTTATCTATGCGCCTGGACTCGTGGCGCTCAGAGCCGATCACATGAAGGCCTCCGAGGGCAAGCACTTCGTCGTGATGCTTCTGCCATTCACGCTCTTCCTTTTCCCAGACTTTTTCGTTGTCCACTTCCCATTTCTCCCGCCGGGAGCCACCGAGGATGATATCAACCCCGCGTCCTGCCATGTTGGTGGCGACGGTTACCGCGCCTTTCTTCCCCGCTTCGGCGATAATCATGGCCTCCTGCAGGTGATTTTTTGCGTTGAGAACCTGATGGGGTACGCCCTTTCTTGAAAGGAGATCGCTGATAATCTCGTTTTTGTCGATCGAGGTGGTTCCGACAAGCACCGGTTGACCGCGTTTGTGCGCCTCGGCGACATCCTGTGCAATTGCTGCATATTTGGCTCTGGGAGTCTTGTATACGCTGTCTGCGAAATCCTGCCGGATCATGGCCCGATGAGTCGGAATGACCAGTACGTCAAGCTTGTAAATCTTCTGAAATTCCTCTGCCTCCGTCACAGCTGTTCCCGTCATGCCCGCCAACTTTTCATACATACGGAAATAATTCTGAAGCGACACGGTTGCGAGGGTTTTGCTTTCCTGTTGGATGGCCACACCTTCCTTGGCTTCAATCGCCTGATGGATGCCCTCGCTAAATCTGCGCCCCACTAGAAGCCGACCCGTAAATTCATCTACGATAACAACCTGCCCGTCTTTGACGATATAGTCCTTTTCCCGCTGAAAAAGCGTCCGCGCTTTGAGTGCGGCCTCGATGTGATGGACGGTCTCGAAATCCTTCTCGTAGATATTACCGACGCCTAAGAATTTCTCGATTTTCAGAATACCGTGATCGGTCAGATGCGCTGTCCGGAGTTTCTCATCGATCACAAAATCAGTGTCCTTATTTAATTTCTCGACGAGCTTCGCGTAATCATAATACGCATGCGTCGCCTCCATGGCGGGTGCTGAAATGATATGGGGTGTGCGCGCTTCGTCAATAAGCACCGAGTCGACCTCATCAACGACGGCATAGTGGTACTCACGTTGCACAACCTGAGAAATATCGGAAACCATGTTATCCCGAAGATAGTCAAACCCGAATTCGCTGTTTATGCCATAGGTAACATCGGCCAGATAGGCCTCCCTGCGCGTAATGGGCTTGAGGTGCTTGAGGCGCCAATCTACTGCCGTTTTATCTTCATACTCAGGATCGTAGAGAAACGACTGGTCACTGATTATCGCTGCGGTTTTTAGACCCAGAAGGTGAAACACCGGTCCCATCCACCCGGCGTCACGACGGGCAAGATAATCGTTCACAGTCACCAGATGGACACCTCGTCCGCTTACCGCATTAAGATACAATGCCGGGATTGCGGAGAGTGTTTTCCCTTCCCCCGTCTTCTGTTCGGCGATCTTGCCGAAATGAAGGGCACATGCGGCGATAAGCTGCACGTCATAATGCCTCTGACCGATGGACCGAAGTGCGGCTTCCCGGACAAGCGCAAACGCTTCCGGCAGAAGATCATCAAGAGTACTGCCGCCCGCGAGGCGCTCTCTTAATTCCGCCGTTTTTCTGGCGAAATCCTTGTCTTTCAGTTTCTTCGTTTTCTCTTCAAGGCCGTTTACTTCTTCTACGATCTTGCGCAGGCGGACTATCTCTTTTTCGTGGCTATCAAGAAGTTTGGTAAAGAATTTGAACATCCAACTATTTTACCACGGTGAAGAAGATATTTCGAAGCACGGATTGGTACTCCACCTTCGAAAAACACCGGGAGAGCTTCGAAGCGAGCTTTTTGGCTTCGCCTTCCTGATTTCGGGCATGGAAATAATTGATAACAAGTCGCCCTCTTGGACGAAGAAACCGGCTTACACTGCGCAAAAACGATTCTTGAGTTACAAACCCCGGTACATCGTTTGCCACATACAGATCGATGATCACGAGATCATATTTCGATTGCTCACTCTTTCTGTGTACAAACGTCTTCGCATCCTGACATACGAGGTGTAAATGGGGAATGGCGTCGAGCCCGAAATGCTGTCGGGAAAGTCTGATTATTTCAGGATCGATGTCAACGCCGGAAATCATCGCCTGCGGAAATGCGCTATTAAGAAGCTTAAAAACGTATCCCCCACCGACACCGAAAACGAGTATGTTTATCGGAGTTTTTCCTGCGGTCAGGATATCTTTCAGCCCCACATCCCAAAGGCGGTTCGGGTACGGCCCGGTTTGCTGGATGCCATCAACAAGAAGCGTCCGGTGTCCACGAATATCTTTTACCTCAATTTTTCCGTTCCATGACGAATGGGAAACGGCAATGGTGCGCCCGATGATTTGCGAAAACCATCCCATGGCTACCTTCTGATTTCCGTTTTCCCGATATAGGGTTGCAGAACGTCCGGCACTTTTATGGAACCGTCCTTCTGTTGGTAATTTTCCATTATCGCCACAAGAATTCTGGGCGAGGCAATCGCCGTATTGTTGAGCGTGTGGCAGAAGGCCACCCTCCCATCTTTCGTCTTGTAGCGGATCTTGAGCCGTCTTGCCTGGAAGTCGCCCATCACTGAGTTGGACATGGTTTCGCCGTATCCATGTCGCCCCGGCATCCAGGTTTCGACATCGTATTTCTTCACCTGCGGTTCGCCCATGTCGCCGGTGCACATCAAAAGTACCCGATATGGGAGTTTTAGGTCCTGAAGAACTTCTTCAGCATTTGCAAGTAACTCCTCATGAAGAGTAAAAGATTTGTTCAAGTCATTCGTTGAGATAATTACTTGCTCAACTTTGTTAAATTGGTGCAGTCTATAAACCCCTCTCGTATCTTTTCCGTAACTTCCCGCTTCCCGTCGGAAACAGGGCGAGAATGCGACGAATTTCCTGGGCAAATCCGCCTCATCCAAAACCTCGTCGCTGAAATACGCAGTCACCGGCACTTCTGCGGTTCCCGCCAGATACATATCATCTTTCTCAAGGTGATATACTTCCTCCCTTCCCCACGGGAATTGCCCGTTTCCCAGAAGGGTAAATTCCCGGACCAAGCTCGGGGCAATAAGCGGCGTATAACCTTTCCCGATTAACTTCTGAAACGTATAGAAAAGAATGGCAAATTCCATCTGCGCCGCCTCATTTTTCAGGAAATATGCGCGTGATCCGCCGACTTTCGCACCGCGGTCGAAGTCTATGAGATCAAGTGATCGTGCAAGCTCGATGTGATCCTTGGGCTCGAAATCAAATGTCGTAGGCTTCCCCCATGTTTTGACTTCCTTGTTTCCGGTTTCATCTTTCCCCACCGGAACGCTCTCATGCGGTACATTGGGAACGGTAAGCATAAGGGAAGTGAATTTCTCCTCTACCTGACGCAGCTCGTCCTCCAGGCCTTTGAGTTCTTCCTTCAGCTTCCTGCCTGCTTCCCTGGTTTTCTCGTCGCTTCCTTTCAGCTTGTTTCTGTCGCTTCGTAACGCCTCCGCCTTCCCGATAAGCTCTCTTCGCTTGTCGTCCGTTGAGAGGAGACTATCCCAATCAACGTCCCTGTTTTTATTTTTCGCTGCGGTCTTACAGAGTTCGAGATTATCCCGAATGAATTTTATGTCCAACATAAACCCTCCTTTTTATAATAAAAAACACGCAAACTCTTGCGTGTTATGGTCCGCCGGCGAGGCGGAAGGTGCCACCGTAACGTGTACTTTATTTTGAGCGATTACGGGCTCATCCGATCCGGTTGCGACACCGGACAGCTCGACAGATGGAATTCCGTCTCAGGCGCTTTTCTTTCCTTATAGTATATCGGGCTTTCTAAGAAGTCAACCAATCCCGAAGGATGGGTTTGAGTTCTTCAAGCGCCTGTTTTCTGTGATTATATCGGGCGTTTTCTTCGGGGGTTAATACATCATGATTGTAGAACTTGCCAAGCTCCGGAAGAAACAAAATCGACCGGTACGGGAATCCTTCTGTCCGTGCATCAGAAGGCTTATTGGGGATAACTCCACGGATTGTCGCCGACGCTGTGTACGTATGACCTCCGGGCAAAACGAGCGCAAGAACGGCCCGAAGCTGTGCTCCCCTTTTGCCTTCTGGTACGTCCTTCATCTTTTTAAACGTATAGCTGATAAGTTCTTCATCCGTATCTTCCCGGTCGCCATGAATCCATCGGTGTGATTTCACTCCCGGCTCTCCGCCGAGCGCGTCGATTTCAAACCCCCCGTCATCGGCAATCGTAGGCAATCCCGAAAGCTTGGCGTAAAACGTGGCTTTCAGAACTGCGTTTTGTTCAAATGTCTTGCCGGTTTCTTCGACTGTTTGTGAAATCCCTTCGTCCTTCAACCCGGTAAGCGTTAAGGGTAAATCCGACAAGAAAAGTCGAATTTCAGCAAGTTTCCCCGGATTCGTTGTAGCGATTAATAACTTTTTCATACTATAATAAAACAATTACGATGCTTGAGCGTCTTGTACTTATAAGCCCGTACGTGTTCGTACTGGGCACTCTTATTATCGGGCTAATCACACCGGGATACAATCACCTGTCCCGCACGATAAGCCGGCTTCTTATAGAGAAGTACGGATATCTGGAAGCCATCAACATGCTCCAGATGGTCATCGCACTTCTGGTCACGGGTGCCATTCTGAGCCGAAGGATTCGCTCGCCGCATGCATCGTTCGTCGTTCGGATTTCAATGTATGTATCCGCACTCGTGACGTTCATTCTGGCTATCGTCCCCACTGATCCGGTGGACAATATGCGGCTTTCTGAAGTGACATTCACGCTCGCCGCGAAGGTGCATATCGGGTTGGTCATGGTATTTATCCTTCTGACCCCTGTGGGGATTGATAAACTCTACCGGACGTTTCTGCAGGATGAGGATCTGCGCCCGCTTTCATATCCTACGGCGTGGTTAGGATATGGCGCATTTATCA
>CAYUKU010000018.1:0-12694 GCA_964445435.1 uncultured Gammaproteobacteria bacterium | reverse complement strand
GCTCATCCGTATGTGTTCCTGTTGAGGGAGGGAAACTGGCTTTGGGGACGTGGCAGCGAATCGTGCTTGTCGAACTTTCAGGACCCCGTGAGCGGATGGTAGTTTTGCGGTTTACAGCCGCAGAGACGTAAGTTTGGAGAGGAAATACTTGTGGAATTTCGAAGTTGTTAATTCGGGGTGAAACGCAAGCGCAAGAAAATATTGTTTACCCGCCGTTTCTTCACAAGCCAAAATATCGCCTCCGTCGCGGGCAAGGATGCGGACGTTTTTCCCAACTGAAACAATCTTCGGGGCACGAATGAACATGGCAGGAAGGGGACCAATCTCCGTTGAAATGGTTTTTACGAACGATTCCGTCTGGCGCCCGTAGGCGTTTCTGTCTACGGTGATATCCATGCATTCGAGGGTTTGTTGTCCCGGAGCCCTGTGACGGATGTGCCTGGCGAGCATGATGGCACCGGCACAGGTGCCGAAAAGTGCCGGCACATGCTTCATTGATTCCCACATGTCTTCACGCGCCGATAAAATATGCAGTGTCGTGCTTTCTCCGCCCGGAATAATAAGTCCCTGGCATGTAAGAAGTTCTTCTTTTGTGCGGATGGGGATAACCTCAGCCTTCGTTTTCGTCTGAATGATAGCTTCCCGGGTGGCCTGAATGTGTTCGATGACGTCACCGTGGAAGGCCAGAACGCCAAGTACGATTTTTTTCATGATTGGTTATACGCCGCGGGATGCCAGACGGGTCTCAAGGGAGTCTATTTCCTGACCTTTCATCGCTTGCCCAAGTCCCTCGCTTGCGCGGGCGACCTTTTTGGCATCCTGAAAGTGGGCGACACTATCGACAATGGCGCGCGCGCGGATCTCAGGGTCGCTTGATTTGAAAATGCCGCTTCCCACGAAGACGCCATCCACACCCAGCTGCATACATAACGATGCATCTGCAGGTGTTGCGATGCCCCCGGCCGCGAAATTAACTACGGGAAGTCGGCCAAGTTGTGCGGTTTTCTCAACGAGCTCATATGGCACGCACATATCGGCGGCTCTTTTTTTGAGTTCTTTTACCTTCTTTTTGGAAAGAAGGAGTTGAATTTCCGCTATTCCCCGCGATACAGCACGGATATGACGGACAGCCTCAACGATGTTTCCTGATCCCGCTTCTCCTTTCGTTCGGATCATGGCAGCACCCTCATGGATTCGCCGCAATGCTTCTCCCAAGTCGCGGGCTCCGCAGACGAAGGGGATGGTGAACGGTTTTTTGTCGATGTGGAATTCCTCGTCGGCGGGAGTCAAAACTTCGCTTTCGTCAATGAAATCAACTTCCAAGGCTTCCAGAACCTGTGCTTCCGCAAAATGGCCGATGCGGCACTTGGCCATGACGGGTATCGTGACTGCTTTCTGGATTTCCTTAATTTTCTTGGGGTCTGCCATGCGCGCGACGCCGCCTGCGGCGCGGATATCTGCAGGGACGCGTTCAAGTGCCATGACAGCAACTGCGCCTGCTTTTTCGGCGATTTTGGCTTGATCCGCGTTTACGACGTCCATGATAACGCCGCCCTTTAGCATTTGGGCCAGGCCTGATTTGAGGGGAAACGTACCTTTTGCTTTCATCGGTGGCTATTATAGCACGGCGTTATCCGCGACCCAAAGAACGACCGAGCTGTTTCTGGTTTCCCAGGCATCACGCGCGCCGGCAAAGAGGGTACAGTCATAGAAAGGTCTTCCTTCGCGATCCAGGCTGACGGACTCACGTTCGCCGATTTCGGCAAACATTTCCGTGATAATTTTTTCGTTCCCCCGCAACACTTCAGCCACGTAGGGATATTCGGGTGCATAGGCGAGGAGTTTTTCGATTTGGTGGGAAAGAACGTTTCCTGCAAGCCCGTCCCAGTTGATAATTCGCTTCCCGTCAACACCCTGATAGGTTCTGATTGCGGTCAGAAGATACCCTATTTGTTCGACCGCGTTAAACATCCGACCAAGCTTCGTGTCGCGATCCATGGCGACGGTATCGTAGGCCCGCTCAAAGAGTGTGCGTGCTTGAATATCACCGACATGTTGAACTATCAGGTGAAATATTTCTGCCTCAGCCTCCTCGTCGGCCGCAGTTCGCAGCGAATACGAAACATCTCCTGGACCACAGCCGTTTACCTTGAGTTCCCCGAAGTCGTGGATCCAAGGGGTGGTAAAGAAAATAATTTTCTCCTCGTCTGAGAGGACAATACCGTGCCTCTCGTTGTAATCGGCAAACCGGATGGTAATGGCTGCAGTGATTGCGGGGTGCGTGAGGCTCAAAACATCAGGGCCCAGACGCCTGATCCATTCTTCCGGTGTTTCCTCCCCCAGCACCCGGTATCGATCATAGCGCAGGAGTGCCTCAAGCTGATCGCGATTTGCTTCAACGATGCGATCGACGTGGTCCAACGGAACGATACGGAGGAGTGGTGCTTCCGGTAAAGGCATACCTCGATATACGGTATTAACAGTTCGGAGTGTATCTTAGAATACGCAAACGGGCAAGAAAACACTTCATTGTCAAGATATATGTCCTATAGTATAATAATTTCCTATGTCTTTTGTCGGGGAAATGACACCTATAAACGTGGCTGACATCGAAAAGCACATTCCAACGGTTCGGGAGATAGCTCTTGAGCCGGAATATGCACTGGGAAAATCCCGACTTGTTCTTCTTCTCAATCATTCCGATATTATTACCCAGCGAATACCTGAAGTGCTTCCAACTGAAGGAGTTCAACTTATGTTGGTGGTCAATGACATTTTCACAAAAGCTCCGTACGTTGGCGTTGATTTCATTCGTCCTTCATTTGACAAGAATGCAGTGGGAATACTGCGTATGTTTCAGTATTCCCAAACTCCTCTTGGGAGGGCGCTTCGGGGAGAGGAGGGACGGTCGAAAGCAGAGGTGTATCAGTATATGCCGCAATCTTTTGAGAGCAGATCGATTTATCCCCGTGACATGTTCATGGTGGTGCAGCCTTCCGGTGATACTGAGGGTTCACAGTTGATTTTGAGTCGCCCTCCGTCTTATGTAGCCGATAAGAAAGAGAAAACGGATTACAGCCAGTACATATTTGCCATGAGCATGGAAAAACAGCTTGGAATCTCATCTCGACAGATACCTATATGGTTTCCGGGAGGAAACATTGTCGTCTCGAGAGATTTCGTGTTGACCTTGCAAGATACGTTTCACATGAACTTGGTGCCCTCTGACCGGATGGGGCTCGCCGTTCCCGCGATTGAGTCAAATCGTGGCACCATTAAACTCGGGAAAGATATTGCAGTATTGGATTTCGATCTTATCTCTGAAGGAAAGCAGCGTGTGTTTCATTTGGATATGCTTCTTAATGTTGTTTTGGGTGCGGACGGAAGGGAATATTTTCTCCTTGCCAGTCCGCAAAAGGCACGAGAACTTCTATCGGCTCATGGGTTTCTCGGACAGGAGCCGATGAATTTCGGACGGTGGAGAAGCGAAGCCGGGTACCCATCGTATACACGAAATCGCGTTTCACAGTTTTCCCAGCGCCTCGTGGAAACGGTGATGAAAGCCGAACGAGCGAGAATATCCACGAAAGTACGCGAACAGACGGCTAAAGGACTTGAGGTGGTTGTGGGATTTCCGGCCGCCGCACATGCGGATTTGGGAGCGAATTTACACCAATTTTTCTCACCGGCAAATATGGACTCTCTTGGTGAGTACCTTCACGTTATACGCGAATCACTTTTGAAGTTGGGAGTTGAAAGGGAGCGCATCCTTGAGGTGCCCTCACTTCTGTTTAGTGATGCGTTTTCAGAGACGAACGCAAATGCAGGTGTAAGGAAAATTTTGTCCGCGCGCAGCGTCCCCGTGTACGCGCCCGTAAATGGTGTTCAGATGCGCGGTTCAGAGCCCCAGAGTGCATCCCAGTTTTTTACGGTGGGCGGCGTGCGGATGCTTGATGAGGAAATAACCCGTATATTGGACGGGATTGGAGTCGTGCATGTGCCAATCCCTTCTGCAATTGCCTGTGGATATGGAGCGTCTGGATTACGCTGTTTAAGCGTTCCGTGGAGATGAATATGAAAAAAGAACGCGTGTTTTCAGCAACGAGGGAAGCCAGAGATGCCGTTTCGCACCGTCGCGGATGGCGTGTTTCTACCGACTCTCCTGTGTGTATATTTGTGGCAACTGAACTGGCAAAGCGTATCCCCGGAGCGCAGATGGTGAAAATTGATATTCCAGAAAGAGACGATTTTCAAGCGGTTATCATAGCAGAAGTTGAAGGAGAGTTAAGCTTGATTGATCCGGTTCATTTGGTATGGCTTAGCGAGAGACCCGAACAAGAACCTCCATCCGACTTTGCGACCTTAATTCTTCCCATACGTCGCGATCTGGATATCCGTGAGGCCATACCATATTGGAGTAATCTGATACCGGAATACCTGGATGCGGTGGAAGGGTATATTCACTCAGTAGCCGCCATGTTGGATGCGTGAGGTTTTATTTTTTGACAGCAGAAATTGCTAGACCTATAATCTCCTTGTTCTTCTGCCCGGCACATTTACATCCGCACAAATCGAGCTTACTTTTTTGCGGGGAGAAACCTGTCTGTTGAAACTTCAGCAGACGCGTACACTCCCCACAAAAACCGCGTTCCCAAGTTCAATAATTGCGAGGTGACTATGACCAGTACAACAGCTCAACGAATCCTTCTCGGAGCCGGACTCCTGGGTTTCGGCTTTCTCGGCCTGAGCGTGTATACGCAAAAGCCGCTGTTTACATATCTCGCGTTTTTCCTTCTCGCCCTCGGCTTCGTCGGCAGTTTCGTTCGCGTGTCGGCGAAATGGGGCGAATACACCTGCTTCTGGTTCATCAAGGCATACGACGACAAACACATGCCCATTCACATCCACGGGCATGCCAATGTATTCATGCTTCTGATGACTCTGCTTCTGGCATATGCGGCGATCGCCCAGGTGCGACTTCCAGGCTTTCCGGGATTGACGCCGTACTACTTCTGGATGTTTCTCGCTTGTGGCATCACTCTCATTCTCATGGTGGTTGCCAACGCGCGTTCATTCCCGGAGTGGATGTCCATACTCAACTACAACAGGCGCAAGGATTAGCGAGATGCTTTGGCACTGCATTCCATGAAGTAACATGGGTATTGTCGTCCGCGGGGAGTGGATGGCGAAAGGTCATAGGACCGTGCAGAAAGGGCAAGAGCACAAAGGGTGTTTGTAAACGTTCGCGCGGTGCGAAGTTTTTACAATTACCTTGTCGATTTGTGCGGATTTTATTCAGAAACGGTTATCCGGTTTGTCCGGTAGGATTCTATCGCGTTTCTCGCAGAAGGGAAGAGATTTGAGGGCAGGTTTCGAATATCGAGCCATTCCCATTTCACCCAGTCTTCTGGATGAAGCAGCTTGGGTTCACCTTTGATTTGTGCAACCACGCCGATTCCGATGAAGTGGTTCTCCCACTCGTAATTTGCGTTGATGGAAATGATTTCGTAGCTTGTGACGGCACAGTCGATTTCTTCTTTGATATTCCTTCGCACCGCATCACCGATTGTTTCGCGAAAACCGATGTTTCTCCCCGGGATACCGTATACTTGTTTTCCGTTGATGAGCCACCGATCAGACAAAAGGGAAAGAAGTATCTTGGAATCCCGCATCACGAGGATATCCAGGCTTAACTGGGGTGTTTTTTTCATTATTCTTGTACCCCCATGGGGATTCGAACCCCAGATTCACGGGCTGAAAACCCGTTGTCCTAGGCCGCTAGACGATGGGGGCGGTTAGAAGAATTGTACCAAATATTTATGTTCCTGGCGAGCATTTGATAGAATTTATTTATGGTTGAGTTAGAACGCTCACTTCCATCACATATACTGTCGCGCGTGCGTGAACTTGAGGATACATGGGGAGATGGCGGATGCTGGCGCGAAGTATCAGTTAGCGCGGCTCAAAGGGCCAGCGCCCTTTCGTTACTCCCCGAAGAAGAGCGTTTGCCTAAGGCTGTGGCCATTGATGACGTTTTGTCTCACATAACGGGTCATCACGATCCTGACTTGGCCAAAAGGCTTTGCCAGCAGCTGGAAGAAATACTCCCACTTTCGCGTTAAGGATTTTTTTCGAAACACCGTCGGCAGCGGGCTTCGTAGGAATCCGTCCGCCCAACGAGCGCGGGGTCTGCCTCCAGAGGGTTTATGTGCTTCCCATTCGTGATGCGTTTATGAAATACCGCATCGTTTCCGCAAATGCTGCAGATTGCGGAGAGCTTCGTCGTTTTGTCTGCAATAGCCATGAGCGTCGGCATGGGGGCAAACGGTTGGCGGTCGTACGTCATAGCAAGTCCTGAGACGATCACGTAGATTCCTTTGTTTACCAATTCGCCGACGACCGGAATAAGATCCACCCCGAACCACTGGGCTTCATCGATAGCCACGATCTGCGTGTTTTTGTGGAGTTTTTTCAGGATTTGGCCCGCTTCTGTAATAAGATACGATTTGAAGCTCACACCGGCATGAGAAAACACTTTCTTGTCTTTTCCGTATCTCGTATCGATCGCGTGCTTATAGACCTGGACTTTTTTCTTGCCGATGGAGGCGCGCTTGACGAGGCGGATGAGTTCTTCAGTCTTGCCGCTGTACATGGGGCCGGCGATAACTTCTAAAAAGCCAGATTTTTTCATTATACTCAGAGTATACACCTTTGGTTTCTGCGTCGCATCAACGCGTCATTTTTTCTCCCGAAGGGCAGACTTTCTTTCCTTTTCATGCTCTTCCATCCGATCCCAGATGTAGAGCGGGAGCCTATGCGGGAGATTTGTGATAACGCCCGGTTTCGGCGGGTGTCCGTCAAGTGCGCGCGCTACGGCATCCCGATCGGCCAGGTCGATGTCGTGCAGAACTGAAGCGTGCTGCTCGCCGAGCGTCCGCACCAGGAGACTTTCGGAGAGTGTCAGAGTAAGATCGTGTTTTTTGCGGTATGCGCGAAGTAGTTCGAAAACAGCGGGAAGCGCCGGAAGTTCTCCTGCCTCTTCGAGACGGGTATGGATTGCCGTTTCGTTCCAAACATGTGTTCCTGCCAGTAGCTTTGCGATGTGAGGAGGCTGATTGAGCGTGTCCGTAATCAGCGTTTCTGTCAGAAAATACTCCTGCCACCCGTGAGAAACGGATTCCAGAGGAGGGATAACAAAGTCTCCTTTAAACACTCGTGCGGCCAATACATCGGTTTCCGTCGCATTCATACGGGAAATTATACCGCGTACAACGCAAAAATTGATATGTTTCGTATTATTTTCGATATATTGACTCAAATGTTCGGTTTTTTTATGATTATGTTCGGGTATATTTCAGCCTGGTAGTAGAATTTCGACACGCATGTGTTTCTTTGCCTTCGCGTGTCAAGGTTACCTGGCTGGAAATAAGCTACATACAAAAGAAAGGAAGGTGAAATTCGAAACACACGCGTAAAGGCAAAGGTCGAAATTTCACAACCCGGTCGGTTATGGCAGAAACCATTGATGAATCAGTTTCCGTAGACCTTCTTTCCAATCATCAGAGAGGAAGAGCGTATCCG
Organism: uncultured Gammaproteobacteria bacterium; assembly: GCA_964445435.1. Lineage (GTDB taxonomy): Bacteria > Patescibacteriota > Microgenomatia > UBA10105 > UBA927 > CAYUKU01. The sequence goes on along the minus strand of CAYUKU010000018.1, from coordinate 5,113 downwards.
TGGGTTATTCACTGGCGGGGAAACCGCTATATGATGACGAAAATAGGTCTTCATCACACGTTGCGGGAAGGACGAATTCTCTTTCATCTTTTTTCGGTTACCGACGGCAATACGTACTTCAAGTTGCAGTTTAATACTGAGACGCTCTCATGGAGGTTATTAGAGATTGATCCGATGAATTGATCTATGCCGGGTAGTAGAATTTCGACACGCGCTTTGTTCTTTGCCTGCGCGTGGAGAGACTCTCTGGTCAGGAAAAAAGTTCATTCGACAGGAAAGGAAGCTGCATGTTCAGAACAAACGCGTTAAGGCAAAGGTCAAAATTTCACAACCCGGTATGATATTCAGCACCGCGCTTCCCACCGTCATGCATGTCGATATCAACTCGTGTTTCGCCACGATAGAACAACAAGCGCACCCTCATCTTCGCGGCAAACCGGTCGTGGTTGCCGCGTATGCAGAGGATCACGGATGTATCCTTGCTTCATCCACGGAGGCCAAGCGGTTGGGGATAAAAACAGGGATGCGCGTGCGTGAGGCGAAAATGATTGAGAGATCGCTTGTCGTTCTTCCTCCCGATCCGCAGAAATACCGTTTCGTCAACCGCCAACTGCGGGGACTTCTTTCGCAATACACGCCAAATCTCAGCGTAGAGTCCATCGACGAAATGGTTCTGAATTTCCTGTACACGCCCGCTCTGAACGGGAGAATCCACACGCATAATGATGATGTACTGGCAACGATGACAGACATCGCGCGGGAAATAAAACATCGGATTTGCCGTGAAATCGGCGAATGGATTACGGTATCGATCGGAATTGCTCCAAACCGGTATCTGGCGAAGGTAGCCTCAGGAATGAGGAAACCGGACGGACTCGTGTGGCTGATCCGCGAAAACATAGAAGAAAAATTCAAAACGCTTGCACTGGAAGATCTCTGCGGGATCAAAGAAGGAAACGCTACGAGATTAAAGGCCGTAGGGATTACGACTCCCGTCGCCATGCTGTATGCATCCGCAAAAAACCTGCACTATGCTTTCCGGTCCATTGTGGGTCACCATTGGTGGATGCGCTTGCATGGGTACGAAGACGGAACACTGTATAAGGCGTTTGGATCGCCTGATAGTAAACAGAAAAGTTTCGGTCAGTCTCATGCGATGGGCAAGCCGCGCATCCCCAATGATCCCAGACTTTGGCAGATTCTTGCCCAACTGGTGATGAAAATGGGCCGGCGTCTTCGAAGGGACGGATTTACGGCACGAGGAATATCCGTATCGCTTCTTTTTGCGGACCACACGCACTGGGGCGTGCAACATCGGGGTCAGACGGAGTTGTTTTCGGATGCCGATTTTTATACGCGACTGCGCATGCTTCTTGTCCAGTCTCCGGCCCGGCCGGTTCGCATACTTGCAGTATCGTGTTTCGACCTTCAGCGTGACCTTTATCGTCAGGCATCGCTGTTCACTGAAGAAAACCGCAAAGAGACCATCACCCGGGCAATCGACGCGATGCAGGATCGGTTTGGGGATTTCGTCGTGACCTCCGGGCGGATGCTTGATATGGAGCAAAAAGTGCTTGACCGGATCGCGTTTGGACGAGTGCGCGAGCTTGTCCGGGGGGTGTAGAATACACACAATGAGAGATGCCAGGCCACTTGCAGATGTGCTGCGTCCGAATAGTCTCGATGATGTGATCGGACAGGATCACCTCGCGGGGAAAGCGGGTATTATACGTAAACTCCTGGCCGCGACGTTCCTTCCTTCTATGGTTTTTTGGGGGCCGCCGGGATGCGGAAAGACGTCTCTTGCACAGCTTCTGGCAACGCTTACCGGCGCACACTTCGAGTCTCATTCTGCCGTCACGTCCACGCTTGCTGACGTGCGCCGGGTGGTGAAGGAGTCAGAAGAACGACTCGCGCGGGGAGTCAAGACAATTTTCTTCCTGGACGAAATACACCGCTTCAACAAAGCACAGCAGGATGCGCTTTTGCCGCATGTGGAGCGGGGAACTATTATCTTCATCGGCGCAACGACGGAGAATCCGTCCTTTGAGGTGATTTCCCCGCTTCTTTCGCGGTGCCGCGTACTTGTTCTAAAGCCCCTGGATGAAGCAGCGCTCGTATCCATCACGACCCGTGCGCTCGACTATCTTGGGCGTACGATTGAAAAAGAAGCACAGGTTTTCCTTATCGAAGTTGCCAACGGAGACGCACGCAGTCTTCTCAATATCCTTGAGGTTGCCTCACAGCTTACCAGAAAGAAGCGTCTTACGCTTGCGATCATCGAGGAAGCAGCACAAAGGAAAATGCTTCAGTATGATCGTGTTGGAGAGGAGCATTACAATACGATTAGTGCGTTTATTAAATCCATGCGCGCAAGCGATGTGGATGCAGCGCTTTATTATCTTGCCCGTATGGTAACCGCGGGAGAAGATCCGCTTTTTATCGCCCGTCGCATGGTGGTTTTCGCGTCGGAGGATATCGGCGTTGCCCAACCCACCGCGCTCGTCGTTGCAAACGCGGTGTTTGATGCCTGCCACAAAATCGGGTATCCGGAATGTCAGGAGAATCTCGCACATGGCGTCGTGTATCTTTGCCTTGCCAAGAAAGACAGAAGTGCGTATGATGCATACTTTGCAGCGCTTGATGACGTGAAGAAATTGGGAAATTTGCCCATCCCGCTCGTCATCAGGAATGCACCGACGAAACTCATGAAAAATCTGGGATATGGAAAAGGTTACCAGGCGTACACGAATGAGAGTCTGTTACCTGATAAAATAAAAGGAAAGAAGTACTACGCGGGAAACCGTTCGTAATATGGATATTCAAATCGGCAGGGTGACCCATTATTACGACAAAATTGGTGTTGCGGTCGTTGAGGCGATGAACCAGCAGCTTCGCGTCGGTGACCGCGTGAAATTCTCAGGACATGATAAGGAATTTAACCAAGTTCTTATTTCCATCCAGGTGGGCCATAAACAGGTGACTGAACTTGCTCCGGGTGAAGCAGGGGGCGTGAAGGTGGACAAACCAGTGAAAGAAGGAGACATTCTCTATCTTCTGACTCATGAAAACTGAATGCTCAAGCGGCGGCGTCATCGTGAAGAAATTCCCCCGATCCTGGAAGGTGCTTCTTCTTAAGGATATGAGCGGGAACTGGACGTTCCCCAAAGGGTTGGTGGAGAAAGGGGAAAAAGAGGAGCATACTGCTATGCGGGAAATACGAGAAGAGGTGGGTCTCACCGGGGTTCGTCTTGTCGCGCCAATAGAGCGCATCGAATACTATTATCGCCGTCGCGGTCTTATAAAAAAAACCGTACATTATTTCCTTTTCGTATACGAAGGGAGTGAAACCCCGGTGGGTCAGGCAGATGAGGGGATTGGAGAAGTCTCATGGTTTTCATTCCCGGTTGCCTACAAAACGGCTGGATATGCCGAGACGAACGTTCCTCTTCTTCGAAAGGCATACGCACTTCTTGGGAAACATCTATGATTACCGTTATTCACGGAGATCACATTGAGGCCTCACGCTCAGAACTGCTTACCGTAAAGGGGAAAGCTGCCGGGAAGGAAATCCGTGAACTTCAGGGTTCCAAGATCGACGAACAAACGCTTATCCAGTCGTTGGAGTCATCCTCGCTTTTCGGCGGTGACACCCTGGTTATTATAGAACTTCTGTTTTCGCGGTTGGGAAGGCAGCAGAAGAAAATCGAGCGGCTGGCTCGGCTTCTGGTCGACCGCCAGGCCGCCTGTGACATCATCGTGTGGGAGGACAAGGAGTTAAGCGCCGCAACGCTGAAGTATCTGGGAAATCCAGTCGTGCGGCTCTTTAAGACGCCTGTCATCATTTTCCAGTTTCTGGATAGCATCGTGCCCGGCCAAACAAGACGAACGCTGGAGCTTTTTGAACAGCTTTTGATCACGGAGCCTCCTGAGCTTGTTTTCAGCATGATCGCCAAACGCATGAGACAGCTTCTTATGATTGCGCTCGGTGTGACGCTGCCCACAATGGCCGGCTGGCAGTTGTCGCGTTTGACAACACAAGCGAAGTCTTTTAGGATGGAACAACTGAAAAAACTCTACCTGAGTCTTGCGGATCGCGAGTACGCTGTGAAGTCAGGAAATTCAGCGTTTGATCTGAAACAGCACATTGAACAGTGGCTTATGGAGTTATCCACATGAACATTGATACATCAATATTTAAGGACTACGATATTCGCGGGACCTACCCCAATCAGCTCAACGGACAGATTGCCCGTGCGATCGGATACGCGATAGTCGACACATTTCACCCCACATCCGTCGCCATCTGCCGTGATATGCGCACAAGCGGAGAGGAGCTGCGAGACGGGCTTGTCGAAGCGTTCACATACTCGGGTGTCAACGTCTTTGATGCCGGACTAACCGGTACTGAATTGTCATATTTCATCGCAGGAACCGAATCGTATGACATGGCGATAATGATTTCCGCTTCCCATAATCCGCCGGAATATAACGGGCTCAAAATCGTCAAGCGGGGGCCGGTTGCTGTTTCCGGCGCGACCGGACTTGCGCAAATCAAGGCGAAACTTGGAAATCCGCCGCCTCCCCCGGCTGCGAAGAAAGGAACAGTCACCCCTATCGACGTCTTCCCGCAGTGGCGGGAAAAAATTCTGTCTCTGGTGGATACCGCACGCCTCAAGCCGCTCTCTCTGGTTATTGACGCGGGAAACGGAATGGCCGGCAAGCTTGTCCCGCTTGTGTACGACGGATTGCCGTTCAAGCAAACGCGGTTGTATTTCGATCTTGATGGTACGTTCCCCAACCATACGCCCAATCCCCTGATAGAATCAAATAATCGTGATCTGATGGTAAAAATGAAAGAAGTCGGCGCTGATGTTGGACTTACATTTGACGGCGATGCGGACCGTGTGTTTTTCGTCGATGATACCGGCAGGTTCGTTTCCGGGACTCTGGTAACTGCGCTTCTGGCGCGCCACATCCTCAAAACCCATCCCGGAGAATTCGTCCTCTACAGTGCCGTGTGCGGGCGCATTGTCCCCCAGACGATAGAAAAGTACGGCGGCAAATTCCGGCGCGTACGGGTGGGACACAGTTTTATGAAAGCGTACATGAA
>CAYUKU010000017.1:0-16175 GCA_964445435.1 uncultured Gammaproteobacteria bacterium | reverse complement strand
GTCGCTGCCTCCTTTCAATGACGAATTTATTTACGTACGATGGGCTCAGGAGGGGTTCTTCGACCCGGGAAAACGCCTACTATCTCTGACTGACGGCAAACAACCTCTTTATATCTGGCTTGTGAGTCTCCTTATGAATATCATTCCAAGTCCTCTTGCCGCGGGACGAATGGTTTCTATTTTTTCCGGTGCATCTACAGTGATCGGACTCGTGTTTTTGTCTTGGCTCCTTTTTAGAGATAGATTGGTTGCAATGGCCTCAGGCCTGCTTTATATACTCTTCCCGCTTGCGCTTCTTGTGGATCGGTTTGCGCTTTATGACAGCCTCCTGGCGTCGCTTGCCGTTTGGTCGGTTATTGTCATGATCCTTCTTGTTCGCGGGCCGTCTCTTGGACTGTCTTTCCTTCTGGCTCATCTTCTGGGGGCATCGCTTCTTACCAAAAGCAGCGCCGCGCTTCTTATGGTGAGTTTGCCTCTGGCAATTGCGTTTTTCGAACCGAGACGGGCACGCTGGATGAAAATAGCTGGCTACTTCGTACTTGTCGCTTCGATGGCTTTTCTGTACCAGTCCGTTCAGCAGCTGTCGGCGGAGGCTGCCTTTATCGGACAAAAAAACCAAACCTTCGTGTACACGTGGGATGAGTTAAGAAACATGTCTATTTTCCCCTCCGTACTTAAGAATGTACTTACCTATGGTCAATGGATGTTTGCCTACTTTTCACTGCCGATTATTTTGATCATTGGAGGCATATCGTATGCGAGTGTGCGTAATCGAAGCGTGAAGTATCTTCTGGCAAGTTTTACGATCCCGTTTCTCATCGTCGTTGTGATAGGCAAACTCATTTACGCAAGACATCTCTTTTTCATTTTCATGCCGCTTCTTATTGTTGCTTCTTTGGGACTTGTGACAATTCTTGCCCGCATGAGAACGGTCTGGCAAAAAGCACTGGTCGCAGTTGTGTGTCTTTCGCCTATGCTCTACACAAGCGGCGGCATGCTCATGAACTACAAAATGGCGCAGATCCCTGAAATAGACCGCTTTCAGTACGTGAACGGATGGCCGTCGGGTTGGGGAGTAAAAGACATAGTTCGCTTCCTGGAGGGTGAAGCCGCCAAGGGAGAAATTACCGTAGTAACCGAGGGGGTTTTGGGAGTCTGCCCACTACTGCCATGCGACTGTATTTCGGAAATTACCCGCAGGTGCGTATCGTTCCCTTTGACGATGAGAAGCCTATTGAAATTCCAGAAGATGTACGATGGGATGCTCCGGTTTATCTTATCCTCAACAGGGCGCAGTCGCTTCCGCAGGGGCTTATCGGGGAAGAGCTTCTGAAAATTCAAAAGGGAGATGGGGATTCCTATATTCGACTGTATCGCATCCTGATGGTGGACGATGAGGGACTCGGACCCCCGACCTCTTCTGTGTAAAAGAAGCGCTCTAGCCAGCTGAGCTAATCGTCCCTCTGTGCGGACGAGAGGACTTGAACCTCCATGCCTTGCGGCACAGCCTCCTCAAGACTGCGCGTATACCAATTCCGCCACGTCCGCATTCCGGAACAGAAACTACGTTTCAATCCCTGCGATACTTCCTACCAACGTGTTGCGACGGGTTCACATCCGAGAGCGCATCGTCGCAACGGATTTTTCTTTTCAATTCGTCAGACTCTAGCCTGTAAATATCTTCTTAGTCTTAGGTTCTATTGTACCATGAAACGGTGAAGCATGGAATGTGGTTACAGGGCAGAAAGCTTCGTACGGCAAAACGTTTGTTCGGGTTCGGAATCAAGAGAACCGCACCAGTCTTTGAGTATTGTTGCCTTTTCATCTTCGTTTCCTTTTCCAAACTCGCCCAAGAGTATACCCTCGATGCAGGATTGTGGGAGCTGAGTGGCTTGCCTACATTCAGCCAAAAACTGATCGAGTTTCGTGTCTGTATTCGAAGCATTTACCGCGCCCGCTACCATAGCGGAAATAATCTGGGGGAAATAGGGAGTCCTTTGCAGCTTTTTCATAAGCGTGTTGTTTTGAAATGCAGTCCCATTACTTCTTGCATACACGCCCGGTGCCATTTGAACGAAACATGCATGTTGATATTTCCCTTCCTGCGCAAAACAAAGGTCAAATGGATCATCAGGATCGGGATGAACGAATCCGAAGCTGTCTTTTACCATAAAATCAATGAGCTGATGGAATCCGCCCTGATAGCACGTTTCCTTACTATTATCTGTCGCCGTCTGGTCGCACAGCAAAAAGGCCTTCCTCAACAACTCTTGGGGTTTACCCCAGAGGTCTTGTGGAGGAGGATCGCCGATTGCACCCAAGCCGATGCCATGGAAACAGTCAAATTCGGCTTCATAGCGTTTTCCCTGATCGACACAAAATGTGCGAAGGGAATCCGGGTCTGACTGTGTTTTTTCGGAAAGGCTTGCCATGTATCCGTGCCAGAATCCCCACCCGCAATAGCGAAATATTTTGGCGTTCACGGTGTCCAATACGGATATTCCATCTGAATTGGTTTTCTCTTGGGCAATTTTACCGACTGTGTGCGCGAGAGAATGGCACTCTACGTCGCCGGAAAGGGCGAATCGCGAATACACGCCAAAAATAGTCTCAAGAGTTTCCGAGCCTGAAATGCGGCGCGCGACGTTAATAAAACAGTTTTCTTTATCTTCAGCGTTTACGTTATCGCATGAACGATAATAACCATCCGCGCGTGAAGAGGCTTTTGGGAGACCCAGGAAGTCACGAGAGAAGAAGAGAATACCACCTGCGAACAGAAGTACGGGTATGAGAACGAGGAATTTTCTTTTCATTATGTGCCCAGAGGGAGACTCGAACTCCCATGACTTTTTAAAGGTCACTAGCTCCTGAAGCTAGCGCGTCTACCAATTCCGCCATCCGGGCATTCTGGAACGGAAACGTAGTTTCCATTCCAATGATCCTTCGTACCGATGTGTCGCAAAGGTATGACTTGCGCGTGCACACCTCTGGGACGTATTTAGAAATAGTCTATCGAATAAGTGTGTTTGCGATAGTGAGGTACCTACTCGATATCTATTGCAAATTATAGCATAGGTTCGTATGATGAATATGCGCAAAAAAATGAAATCTGCTCCACAAAACGTTTGATGAAAAAAATCGCCATAGCTGCTTCGGTAACGCAGGACGGTTTTCAGACTCACGTAGAAAAGAAGAACATTCGTACGCAATACCCTGTGTCGGTCTGGCAGTCTGTGCCACAGTCTCAGAGGGCCATACTCGCTCAAACTGCTACCTATTTCACAACAAGACACCTCGCGCTCGCACGACAGAAAGCACTCGAGTACCAGTTTCCGCCTCCAATGGCACGCTTCTTTTACGATTACGGCCTTTTTTATTCCATGTCTGAGGCCCCGTACGAATTTGTGGAGAAACATCTTACGATGGAAGGCGTACTGAAGTCTGTCTATAATGCAGAGTTTTGCGTGAACTTCGACACAGCTCCAGACGCGAGAGCGCAAACCAGAGTGAAGCAAATGAGGGAGAAAACTGCGCTCATGCCGCTCTCTTTCGGTAAGGATAGCCTCCTGACATTTGCTTTGTGCCGTGAGCTTGGGATCACCGTTCATCCCGTGTTTTTTGAGGAGCCGACCTGCGCCTATCAGAATCTTAAAAAACGCGACCTGAGGACTGCATTCGAGAAAGAATTCGGCGTCACCGTCACGCCGTTTGTGAATTCTCTTGGCACTCTAAAACAACCGGGCGATATGATGTGGGGATGGGACATGCTGCTTTTGCAGTACACGACTCTTCTTATCCCGTATGTATTTTTCCACTCGCCGAGATACTTTTTCTGGTCTAATGAACAGAGCACGAACGAGTTTGCTCAAACGCGCGATGGATACTTTGTAAATTACACCCACGAACAAAGTGTTCAGTGGCTGCTTGGGTTAACAAATCTCTATCGCATGTTCGACATCAACACTACTATCGGAAGCCTCCTTGAGCCCGTACATGAGCTCGTAATTCTCTCTGTTCTTCATAAACGCCATCCCGAAATCGGAAAATATCAGCTTTCCTGTGACGGGGAGAAAACCAAGCACCGCTGGTGCGGCCGGTGCTTCGAATGCGCGCGCGTGTATTTGTTCTTCATGGCACTTGGCATTGATCCGAAACGCGTTGGACTCATGGACAACATGTTTGACCGCAGAAAACGGAGTTTGTTTTATCTTTTTTCCGAAAAGAGACAGGATCTGAACATCGTTTTTCAAAGTTACCCGGAGAGACTACTTGCCTTTTACCTTGCGTATAAACGGGGAATTCGGGATGGACTCATGCAGGATTTTATACGCGAACTTCTCCCTGTTGTCGAAAAACAAAAGACGTTTCTGTTTGCTAAGTATCTGACTGTACACGAATCACGAAGCATACCAGCAGCCATAAAACCAAGAATATACGAAATATATCGTACGGAAATAAATAAACTCAAACGAGATATCGGTATTACGTAAGAGACTCAAGTTCTTGGCGGTAAATCCGAAGTACTTTGGCTTTAATATCTTGCGGTATCGTGCGTGTCGAGTGAATACCAAAGAAATTTTTCCGTAACGCAGTCTCGTGCTTCCGAGCGTAGGGCAGATACCGCCGGATGAAGCTACTCATAACAGGCCCCCGGTATCCGCGCTGGTAGGCCAGATGAAACGCGAGTATCTGTTCGTTTTTTCCCAGTTCGCTTTGATCATATCCGAACTCCTTTATGCGGCTTGTGGAGAAAATTGTATAAATGTGATGGTACTTCGTCCGAAGAAGGTCACGTTTAAAACCAACTGTTTTTGGGGAAATGCCGTGTGCGAGAAGATAAATATACATGCGGCCGCATTTCGAGCAGTTTTCACACCAGCGTCCGTCTGCCTTAGGCTTCTCCGGCAGATCGCACGACGTTTGATACTTTCCAATCTCCGGGTATCGTTTGTGCAGTATTTTAATAATGGCGATTTCATGAATGGGCTCAAGGAGGCTTCCGATCGAAAGGGAGTTACCACCTATGACGCTCGCCATAAGGGAATTTTGAAGAAGCCACCCGTGGGATTGTTCAAATACCGGATTGTATCGAAATCCATCCTCATCTATGACAAGATCATCGCAGCTTTGTTCGTTTGAGAAGAAAATATACCCGGCGCGTCTGGCATAAACGTACGGCAAAAGCATCAGGGAATACTGCGTGAGTTGCAACTCCCACCCGAACCATCCCGATGGCTCACGCAGGATACCCAACGAATTTCGAAGAAAATGAATCTGCGTATGGAATTCGCGTTTGAATGACTCGGATAGTAGTTTCTTGGCGACCTCCTCATACGGAGAATACGGTTCTGAGATATATACCGGATACACATGGATGCCAAGTTCCCGAGCAAGTGCGAAGGTAAGAAGGCTGTCTTTTCCGAACGTGAAGGGCATGATAGCGCGATTGCTCATGCTTGTTCTGTTGTAGGGCGGAATATCTGCTTTATGTGACGAGAAAACATAATCGATGTCGTAGAGTTTGCGAAGGAGATTTGACGTAACACGCTGGTCTTTTTGCGATTGCATGATGGCTGTTGAGGGGAGTGCCATAGCCAGGCCCTTAAAAAAGAATGATTCTGAGAGCGGCACGGGCATCGAGTACAACATGCGATGAACGCTCGTGTAAAGATACGGCAGTTGAAAGGTAAGACCGAAGGAAATGTTCTGGGTAAGAATTTTTCTGTGCGTTTTGGGAAAACGTCCCCATATGGAAGGGGGATACTTCATGCGAATCGTGCGGTCATTAATTCTGACGGAGAAGCCGCTGTCGAACGTCTGGGCAGTAATCTTGGCTACTCCATTTATTTTTATCCGAGGAAGTTTTTCTTTCGGCTTCGGTATGGCGGCGAGTTGTGGAAAATCAGTAATATTTTCTTTCTGCGTTTGGATTTGCTTCATGAAATACCATAATAATTACTTCTATAAACCATAGTACATACTGTGTCATCCTTGTCAAGCAATTGAGGCTACAGGAAAAAGAAGATACACTATGGGTATGAAAAAAACAAGTATTCAAGTGCAAAATTTTGAAACATCGGAATGTATAGAAATTTTAGGGAGGTCTCTTGACGAAGTGGCATGGCGATACGGTGTACAGGCAAAAGCACTGACTCAAGAGATATTGAGAGAAAAACTTTCTACTTTTGACTCGCGTAAAATCCTCGACGAGTCAAGCGATCTTCTCGCGCGTGCAAAAAACCTATCCCAAAAGAATTACTTTGAATTCAACGGAAAAAATCTTCTCTCCCGCTATCTCTCGATGCTTCAAGCATACGCTGCAGGCGCAGGAATAACCGATACCCAAGTCGTGTTTCTCCAAAGTCATGCCGACGTCGGATGTCAGACGGTCGTTGTGCGGGATGAAAAGAATTCCTCAACGAGCTTCTTTCACATAGAAGAAAATGATGAAGACCGACGCCTCGTGTCTCTTTATCAGGCATCAGAAGGCGGCGACACCGTAAGAGGTAACAATGAACTCTATCGATACAGGCTGGTTACCTGGAAAACGCCTGATCTGCACTTTCTATTTTTCGATTACCCTGGCCTGGTCGGACCGGGGCCGGCGTTCGGGATTAACTACAAAACCGACAGTGTCATCATGGCAGATACACTCATGCGCTGGGAAAATCCCACTGCCTGTTCTCTCTGGGCCAACGCCGTAGCGTTTATGTTTGCTGACATAGGCGATCCTCAGCGGGCAGAAAGATTCTTTTCGATTCTTCAAAAAAAGGGCATATCCATACTCGGCGGGTATGCGATTCACATCGTCGGACAGAACCGTTCATTTTCCTTCGAGTTCAGCGGCGACAACATGGCGCGCGTGCCGGAGAACATAATCGGCACACGCCGCTGTATCGCGCAGACGAACTATCCGCGCACGAAGACACTTCAGTCAGAAGACCTCTTCAATCACGATAGCCCCTCTATTATTGATAAGCAAGCGGCGCACATGGTGAAGCGGCGTACGAAAACGCTCGATACTATTGCAAAAACACGCATGTATCCGACAGGCGACGCCAAAGCGGATATGAAGTCGCTTGAAAAGCTTCTGTCTTCTTCACCCGGAGACATCGAAACGTTTGACTATGGCCCTGTCGCAAACGGGCTGGCAAATGTTACAGTCACATCATACATTGCTGGAGCAATCACCAGCAAAGAGACGAGGATATCGATCGGAAAATTAAGCCCCTCTCATTCTTACCCTCTTTTCTACACACCGGCTACCCATGACGCTGTAATAGCAGGCGCGTTGCACGACCTGCGCGCTGACGTCGTTGATAAACTGCTCGCAGAAAAAAAACGAGTTACCGTTTCCATACTTTATAGTGCTGCGACAAAAAGAGCCAAGAGCACGCCGTATTCCGGTACGGACGATGATACTGCGTACGTTGCCGGCAAGGTAAACGAAGCGCTTCGCATGCAGCAAGTAAACTCGTCGCTCCTTCGTATTGACGAGAAGACAATCGACAAGATAAAACAAATCCAGGCTGACTGCGTATTTAATCTCGTTGAGTGGACAGGAAAAGATATTCAACTCTCCAAAGCGGTTTTTGCTCGATTGCGTGAACTTAACATCCCGGTAACGGGGGCAACTGAGAAGAATTTCATGCAAACGACGGATAAGATCGTGGCAAAAAAGCTATTTTTCCGACACGGAATTCCAACGCCAAAAGCGCAGCCGTTCGTGACGGGAAAAGAGCCCCTCTGGCGAAATTTGCCTTTCCCGCTCATCGTCAAACCCGCAGAGGAACACGGCAGTATCGGTCTGACCAGAAGCGCAATTGCAACCGATGCGGCGAGTCTCAAAAAAATTGTCGCTTCCCAGCTTCGTCAACACCGTCAGCCCGTATTGGCTGAAGAATTCATTGACGGCAGGGAGCTGCTCGTCTATCTTCTGGAGAAACAGAATTCACTTGTCATGCTTCCCGTAGAGGAGATTCTGTTTTTGTCTGATTCTACGCTGACCTTCCAAACGTATGACAGCAAATGGAACCCAAAACATGCGGACTTCAATAATACACGCGTAACTCTTGCCAAACTTTCTGTCACCGAAAAGAAGGAAATCGAACGGGTAAGTAGACTCGTATTCCATAAGCTCGGCTTTCGTGGATACGCACGAATCGATATCCGACTCAAAAATGGCGTTCCGTACGTACTTGAAGCAAATGCCAATCCGAATATTTACGATAGTGACGAAGACCAGATACCCGGCATTGGCTTCCCTGATTTCTGCTGGGAAGTGGTTGCAAGCGCGCTAAGAGAGTACAAAAAAGATTGGAAAATCTAGGAGTCTGCAGTAGAATAAAAACGAGTAGAGTCTGATTCGGGCGGAGAAAATCAGAAGTTTTGCCCAGAAGCCGCGGTGGTGGAATGGTAGACACGAAGGCCTTAAGAGCCTTTGTCCTTAACAGACGTGAGCGTTCGAGTCGCTCCCGCGGCACCCCAAAGGGACGGGATGTGGCGCAATTGGCTAGCGCGCGTCGTTTGGGACGATGAGGTTGCGAGTTCGAGTCTCGCCATCCCGACATGAATTTCTTGGATACCTATAAACCCCTGGTAGACGGGCGTCTAAAACAAGTTCTCGCCGAAAAAAGAGATTCTCTCGCGCTCGTCAATGCGTGGGGGCCGGTCACCATTGATCGTTTACTTCCCTTTGTCACCCGGGGGAAAACGATTCGAGGCAGCCTCGTTGTGTATTCCTATTGCCTTTTTTTGAAAAATATTCCCACGCATGTTCTGGATGTGGCTGCGGCAGTGGAGTTATTCCAAAGCGGATTTCTTATCCATGACGATATCATGGATCAGGATTCCCTAAGACGTGGACAACCGTCTTTCTACAAACAGTACAAGCATATTGCAGTTGATCGCGGCGGAACTGATTTTGAACGATTTGGCGAAAGCATGGCCATAAATGCCGGTGACTTGTGTTTCTTCATGGCATATGAGCTGATGGGTCAAATTCCGGGGGAATCGAATACTGTTCTTCGGCTTGTGAGTAGGCAATACCAAGACGTCGTTGCCGCCCAAATGCAAGACGTGAGCGTCAGCCACATACCAACGAGCCTTACAAAGGACGATGTTCTGTCATTGTACCTTCACAAAACCGCACGATACAGTTTTTCCCTCCCGTTAAAAATCGGCGCCCTTCTGGCACACGCAGGGAAGCAGGCGGTCGATGAACTGGATACGCTTGGCGAATGTTTGGGTATTCTCTTCCAAATGCGCGACGATGAATTGAGTGTAAAAGGTGACTCGACGGTTACCGGAAAGCCCACAGGCAGCGATCAGAAAAACCGTAAGCAAACACTCAAGAGTATCCTGCCAGAAGAGGCCTACAATGCCTTAAGAATCGAACAATATGCAAAAGCACAGGCAATCATCGAGTTACTTCCGATTGCGGCTACGGCCAAGGATCAATTTGTTGCCCTTGCGAAATTCTGTCAGAATAGAAAAAAATGAAGAATAGATATTCCGCTGCAATCGTTTCCGGTATCGTCGTTATCCTCGTTTTGGTTTGGTACTATGTACAGCATCCGCTAGCACCAAAACTTCTTATGGGGGGCGAACAATTTACCGTCGAGTTGGCCATAAGCCCGGAGGAAAAGCAAAAAGGCCTTGGAGAACGGCAGGGCATAGCTGCGCAACAGGGTATGCTGTTTGTTTACGATCATCCAGAGCAGTATGCATTTTGGATGAAAGGAATGCAGTTTCCGCTGGATATCATTTGGATCAATGGCACTGAGATTGTGGATATAGCGCAAAATGTGCCGGTTGCCACTGGCGGAGCGTTGCCAACATACGCGCCACAAAAGCCTGCTGATAAGGTCCTCGAGGTAAACGCCGGTACAACCCAGCGTCTCGGTGTGCACGTAGGGGATTCTATTCAAATTCTCAAGCGATAAAGCTGGTGAAGCTGTAAATTGCCGCACGATCGATGTATAATTCATAGTATTGCGGCGTTAATTCAGCGGTAGAATGTCAGTTTTCCAAACTGAAAGTCACCGGTTCGAATCCGGTACGCCGCTCCAAGTTCCACGGTCCTGCTTCGTCTCAAAGAATGCGGATGTCGGCCGGAAAGAACGGTTATCAATTTGTCACGAGGGGCGAAGGTTCATTGGAGGCTACTCGTGATAGGTGGTTACCTTAAAAATCGTCGCAGCGTGCCGTTCGGAGGGAAATAGCTGCGACACGTTGGTAGGAAAGAGAGTTGGAGAGAAAACGTAGTTGTCTCTCCATGACGCTCCCATAGCTCAATGGATAGAGCAACTCCCTTCTAAGGAGTAGGTTGCAGGTTCAACTCCTGCTGGGAGCGCATAACTGCAGCACATACCCCGTCATGATACGCATCCTTATCATTGCCGTTTTGCTCGTACTCACCCCTGCGTCCGCTCAGGCGATTTACGATCCAACGACTGTCCCTAACAACAAATTCGGTATGCACATTGCGGATTTCAATGATATTCCTGACGTTGCAGCACTCGTAAACTCTTCCGGTGGTGACTGGGGATACGTTACCCTTGTTGCGTCTGATAGTGACCGTGATTCCGGACGCTGGCAAAATATGTTTGATCAAATGCGTAGACTTCATCTTATACCACTGGTGCGTCTGGCGACACGTGTGGAAAAGGATCACTGGGTAAAACCCGATCCGTCGAAATTCGATGAGATTGTCAGTTTTTTTGCCGCTCTCAGGTGGCCCACGGAAAACCGCTATATAATTCTGTATAATGAGCCAAACCACGCCAAGGAGTGGGGCGGCCAGGTCGACCCTGAGGGGTACGCGCGCGTTTTTGTAGATTTGAGCCGAAAATTCAAAGCTGCGTCGAGTGACTTTTTTCTACTTCCCGCTGGTTTGGATGTTTCAGCTGCGAGCGACAATCAGTCGCTGGACGCAGCGCAGTACTTGAGGCGAATGATTGCAAATAACCGTGATGTGCTTTCTCTCATCGACGGGTGGAATTCCCATTCGTACCCGAATCCTGGTTTTTCGGGCTCGCCGTTTGCAGTCGGGCGGGGGACAGTGCGCTCCTACGAGTGGGAGCTGGCGCTTCTGCGGGATCTTGGGCTGGAACGAAATCTGCCCGTTTTCATTACCGAAACCGGATGGATGCATCGCGAAGGAAAATTTACGCAAAGCGGGCTTCTTTCATCTGAGCAGGTAGGAAATAATCTGGAACTTGTAGCGGCAAACGTCTGGAGCGACCCGCGTGTGGTCGCCGTCACGCCGTTTGTCTTCAATTACCAGGATGTGCCGTTTGATTCGTTTTCCTGGAAGCGAATGTCAGGTGAAGGAGGCTATTACCCGCAATATGACCGCTACAAAAATATTGCGAAAACGAAGGGTGAACCGCGCCAACGAGAGGAGTACAAACTTACTGACGCCATTCTTCCCCTTACGATTGTTACCAGTTCGACATATTCTTTCACCGCTCCTGTGGTTAATGAGGGGCAGGGGATTTTGTCCCCTGACGGATATGAACTCGTATTTGACGGGCAAGAACAGGGCTTTTCGTTTCTTTTTGAGTCACTGCCCACCCTGGAGCCGGGAGAAAAGGGCCAAATCACAGTTCACCTTAAGGCGCCAGCGAAGGAAGGTACATACCGGGTCACGTTAGGTGTTCGGAGACGGTCACGTATGTTTCCCCTCCAGACACAGGATATTCGCGTCGTCCCTCCTCCATCTCTTGCAATTTCGGCACCTCAAGGATGGAAGCGAAGTAGTAACGCCAACGATGTGTCAGTTCTCGTGTATGACGAGGCGAAACTCGTTTATAAATTCACAGGTCTTTCTCTCGAAAACGGCTTAGTAAATGTTTCTCACATCGACACTGTGCTTCCGGGGCACCCGTATCGCATCGTCCTTCTGGTTCCGTATTACCTGCCGCGTCAAACGATTGTTCCCGTGGAAACGCCCACCACGAACATTCGGATGAAACGCATGATTCCCATAGATTTCAACCGTGATGGGGCGTTCACGCTTGGAGACCTGAAAGCGATGATACAACTCAAACCCAACTTCATCTTCTCGTTATTCTTCAGTCGGTAATTTCGGAATTTACCCAAATTGGGGTATACTATAGACATATTGGTGACTGTAGCTCAACGGCAGAGCGTCAGCTTGTGGAGCTGAGTGTTGCGGGTTCGAATCCCGTCAGTCACCCCAATAACACTGCGGCGACATATCCCTGTGTCAGGTTTCCAACGCTGGTGTTGTTTTGTTCTGCTCGCGCACCATCGAGGACACTTTGTATATCGTCAACAAAAGAACAAGCGCTCCCAATCCCTGTGTCAGAGTCAGGGGCTTGTGGAAATACGTATAGTCCAAAACGACGGCCGAGAGCGGCCAGGCAAGTTCGCAGATAGTCGCGATTCTGGCCGGCGTCCTTTTAAGGCCGTAGTAGTAAATCGTGAGCGCTACCATGCCGGTTGACAATGAGATGGTAGCGAGCGTCGTCCACTGCGAAACAGTAAGCGCCCCGATCATGGGTACGCGTCCAAACAGGACAACAAGTACTCCCGCAAGGATTGACGCTAACCCGAAACGAACGGCCGTCGTTAAGACGGTCGGAAGCTGTAAAAGGGCATACTTGCTAAATACCGTCGAGGAGCCCCACGAGAATGCAGCTCCCGCTGCAAACAACGCCGCGATAAGCGTGCCCTGTCCTGTCTCCAAATTCACCCGGAGGTCGGGGAACGAAATGAGATACGCCGCGATAAGCGCGGTGATAAACCAAGGAATATATTTTTTGGGCAATGGTTCTTTGAGGACAATCCGCGCAAACACGAGCACTACCAAAGGCTCAAGTTGTTGCAGAAGTACAACGACCGAAAACTGCGCGAATTGGATCATCCCCAGCGCGCCGGTATACAGAAGTGTGCCAAGAACGCTACTTAACACCGTCACCCAGGCAAACGCACCCCATGTTCGGGGTGATATTCCGGCCAGTAAGTGTCGTTGACGGTAGGCCAATGGGAGAAGGAAAAGAAACCCGACGGCGTGCTCCAGAAACACAACGAGAATTGGTGGCAACGCATACAAGCTCACTCGCAGTAAACCGTCAAGACTCCATAAAAGAGAGGCAAGAACCACGAATAATGGTCCGAACGATGCTATTTTTTTCATAAAAAATACCCCTTTCTTTCGGGGTATACACGAAGGTTCCGGACAAACGCCGAGATTTACCCTCCTTCTTGTTTCCACGTCCGTGGATGCCTGGCTCAGCAGGCTCCCGACTGTACGGTCGACTCAAGAATTTCACTTGATCGTGCGTTGATGCGATCGCGGCTCGTGGGTTATACCACCGATTGGGATTTGCACCCGACCCCGAAGGATGCCTTCATCATATACCTCGGTTGCCAACGAGGTCAATATCCCATACAATTTATACGGATCGAATTTATATGGCAGACCATCACGATACGACGCATGCGGAACCAGTGACGGCACTGGAGGTTATCGCACCGGGGTCGAAAGAGGAATCCGAATCTCATCCCCTTACTGCGGAATTCTCCAAGCTCGCCCAAATGTACGCACAACGCATGCATGGCACGAATAAAAGCGTCACGCCCATACATGTCGATGAGATTGCATCCAGGATCGCTAAATTCTATGAAATGGTTCGGAAGGTGGTCGACTGGAAAGAGGATAACGTCCTTCGAAGAAGCGCAATAGAGCGAGCACTGAAAAGGACACTTTTCCCGAAATTGTCAGGCGTAACCATTCGCACCGACGTGAATACGTACCGAATGGCGTTTACGATTACGGCTGATCTCATCCGTGGCGGACACCTGCCCAACGATGAAATTCCACAGGAAGCGGTTCTGTCCGTCGAGAATGCTCTCAAAAAATATCTTTACCTTCTGGAACACGCCCAGTTTCCTTCCGCAGACCTCATTCCCATCAAACGGAAAATAAACTACGCCACGTTCATCATCGAACTTGCCTCCTGCGAAATAGAAGAAATTCTCACCAACCCCATAAAAGAGCAGACGCTTCTTCAGTCCATGACCGAATCTCTTGCGGCGCGCATACGCGTTCTTCCCGACGGCTCAATGAGCGAAGACGAGAAAAAAACGCACGTGTTTATCGCCACCTGCCGCACCCTGTTCGATCTCGATGATCATTTCATCCTTTATGAGCTTATCAAGTTTAATTATCCCGGGTGGGGTGATCCTGATTCTGAACTTCTCACCAAACTCACATCGGAAATTCCGAACCTCTGGCTTGGCAGCCAGCACGTTTTGGAGCACCCGGTCAGTCGACAACTGTACAGTATCTGCGAACGAGTGGATACCGTGTTTATGCTGATCGGTGACGTGATGGATCTGCATAAGGAATCACCACAAAAATTGGAGCACGTTTTGTCAAATAAGGAACAGTTGATTTCAGAGATCACACAGGTCTACGAGAAGCGCTACACATCGCTGAAAACTCGACTGCTTCGCCTTGCCATTTTTTCCACACTTTCTGTGTTCCTTTCCAACTGGGTAACCTTCTACATCGTCGAGGTGCCCCTTGCTGCATGGTTTTATGAGGGCTTTAACCTTTTCACGGCGGCCATCGATTTTGTCGTTCCGACCGCGGTCATGTTTGCCCTTGTTTCCATCATCAAAGCGCCGCCACCCGAAAACAT
The DNA here is from genome assembly GCA_964445435.1 of uncultured Gammaproteobacteria bacterium. Taxonomy (GTDB): domain Bacteria; phylum Patescibacteriota; class Microgenomatia; order UBA10105; family UBA927; genus CAYUKU01. Next base: position 1,500 of record CAYUKU010000017.1, on the reverse strand, counting down.
AGAGCGTGTCAAGCGTGCCGTTGCCCAGTTTGTCTACGATGATCAGAAAAAGAAGATGTATGATGTGTATCTCAAAAGAAAGCGCAATCCCGTGATTGCCACGACCATGGGCTTTCTGTATCTTCTGATGATGTTTGGCGTACTTGGGGTCGTCGGGTATATTTTCTATATTACGCACCTGCCTATTACCTCGGTTATCTTCGACACGTTTACGATTGCGCTCACGTTCTTTGCCGCAGTTCTTATACGCAACAAGTCAAAAGAACTCTCCGTCGATGACCGGTCAAGCGTGTGGGAGTTTATCCTCGATATGGTATCCGTTCCGATTGCGCGGGTAGGCTCAGTTCTTGCGGCAAAATGGAAGGAATACAACATTATCGCAATTCTCTTCACATTCCTGATCGAAACACCGATGGTTGTAGTATTTGACTTCATCGAAAGCTGGAGTCAATACCTCAAGGAACGAAGAAGCGAACTGCATTAAGCTTAGACTACTGCCGGTATATCAGCAGGCGAATGCAGATACGAAGCCTCGTGAGCCGGAAATTCTATTTCCGGCAAAAACAGCCCCGCGTGAACGCGTGGTGACAGGAGTGGTGGATAGTAGATCCCCAACGGCGCCTCACGGGCAAGAAATGAAATATGATGGGTTGAATTTCCGTCCAGTCCCAGGACTTTTTCGGCGCCGAGGATAGTAGCCATCGTCGTGCCGACATCATCCACGATAAGCATGTCAAGTCCGCCCGGACAAAGAGACTGCAGCATCTCACGGTCAGCGGCAGTGATACCAATAAACTTTTGCTCGTGGGGGAGGAGTGTCACTGGACGATAATCAGTCATAGTGCCGTCGAGACCAATTTCCGCTCGCACAAGCGCCTCGTCTTTCCCCGTAGCCAGCCGAATGACGGGGATCTGGGAATCAAGTTCGAGAAACGCGGATGCCAGCCGTGCAGCCAACTGTATAGCAGGCTCGGATTTCTTGGAACCCGGCATAATAACTGCAGTGGGAATCTGGGCTGCGATAAGAAGCGCCAGGTGCCGTGAGGCGGCGCGAAACAGCCGAGGGTTTTTCTCTGGATTTGTATCAAGAAATGCGATGCCTAAGGGGGAGTCAGAGGTGCCAACGTTTGCCACCGGAAGCCGGAAGCTTTCATCTGATATCGTAACCTCAAGGAAATACTTGCCTGCTTCTGTGCCAAGATGGTCTCTGTTGTAACTGCGAGGCACTCCCAATCGTTCAAGCGCTTCAACGGATTTACGGCGTGTCGTTTCAGCTGTGCTCATATTAATACGACCGCTGGTATTGTACTCGGTAGGATTTTACTGTCAAGAAGGGCAGTCTGCATGATATAATATTGTGGCTGCGCCTATAGCTTAACGGATAAAGCAGTAGTCTTCGGAACTACTGATGGGGGTTCGATTCCCTCTAGGCGCGCAGTTTACCGTAAGGGCGCATAGCTCAATGGTAGAGCAACTCCCTCTTAAGGAGTCGGTTGGAGG
>CAYUKU010000016.1:0-16783 GCA_964445435.1 uncultured Gammaproteobacteria bacterium | reverse complement strand
CCGGCAGCTTTCGCCCGTGTTCCGCGAGCCCTATTTGACGCTCTGCGCGCCCCTGCCCGCGCAGAGCCACCCAACCGGCTCCGCCGGAAAATCCGATTCTGTGCTGAGGCTAGGATTCGAACCTAGGCAGCCCGTTAAGGCGTCAGATTTACAGTCTGATCCGATTGACCGCTCCGGCACCTCAGCAAAATGTAGAATATATTATATCGGAAATTTCTCGCCTTGGATATCGGGATATTGACGCGGTATGAGTGAGGCGATACAGTAGAGACACGAAGCCGGGTTGTAAATTTCGACATGCGCTTTTCCTTTGCCTGCGCGTGGATAACAATCTGGCAGTAAAAACTCTTTACAAAAAAGAAAGGAACTGAAATTTCGAAAATCGCGCCAAGGCAAAGGTCGAAATTTTACGACTCGGTATGAAATCATTTCTCTTTGGCATTCTTTTTCTCGTTCTTGTCGGTGTCGGTGGGTTTTTCTATCTTTCATCACGGTCTTCCTCAGCAAATAAGGAGGCAACGCAGGGCGAACAGGTTATCATTACCAGGACCGGCATGCTGGTGAAAACGCCATCGGCCAACAGCGACGTGACGCACAGCATTCGTTCAGATTCCGGCGAGTCCTGGGGCGTGACCTCCTACGCAGTCCAGTTGGATGAGTACGTAGGCAAACGCGTAGAAGCCAAGGGTCAGAATTCTGGGACGACCCTGTATATCGATTCCATTACTGTTCTTCCGTAAGGTATGCTGACACGGGCGCGATTGCGCGAAAAGGTTACACCCGTTGCGCGTCGGGTGGCAGGTCTATCCCAGGTGCATCGACTCTGCATCATCTATCTTCTGGCGCATGAGCCGCAAACGCCACACGTACTCGCGCAGAATGTAGGGATAGCCGAGAATCTCATTGCCCATCACCTGAAGAAACTGCGCCTCGCAGGATGGGTTACCAGGACCGGTCAGGGGAGACAGACCGTATACTCACTGAAATCCAAGACATTTCTGGAGATCGGCCGTCTCTTTGAGGATACGCCGTTTGAGAAGGACGTGCTTTCCAAACACTTCAGGTAATTCAGAGCCTCCAGTCAGAATCAAACTGACTTCAGCGTTTATCCCCGTACCATCTTGCCGCCTTCGATGGAGCCGCCTGTCGGATTCGGACCGACGACCTACTGTTTACAAAACAGTTGCTCTACCACTGAGCTAAGGCGGCTTAGATGTACGGGATCCCCACTTCTAAGCCAAATCTTTGAGATTTGCAAGATAGTGCTGGGACAAAACCCTCCCTTATTGTAACAAACAACAACGGGAATAGGAAAGACTCGGGGTGTCAAGAGGGGAAGACAAATTCTATAATATCTGTTGCCCGGGCGGGTTGAAGTATTTTCCCCGATTTATTCAATCGGATGGACTGAGTCGGTACCCTCGGGTATCGAACTACTTCGTCCTGTCACCTCGATATTCTATCGAAGTTACCTCATTTGTTTTGAACTTGTAGAGGAAAATTATCTTCAAGTTCTCCACTCGGGCATTCCTATCGTAATCCAAATTTTTTGTGTTTGTCAAGTGGGGTATACGTCTTCAGTTAGCCCTTTTTGAGAGGATGCTTGGCGATATGTGCTTCGATAAGCTTTCGCAGATACACGGATTTGGGCATTTTTTCCTGCTTTGAGACCTTTTCGAGGTAAGAAGCAATCTGCGGCGTGATGAAAAACGTAAATCGCGTGTCTGAGGCGCCCTCGACATAACTCACGAAGTCGCTGATGATACCCTCGACCGTGTCGGGTGTATACTTTTCCGACGTAAGCTTTTCGTCGGTGTGATAGGCAAACAGGCTGGGCGGCGCATTGGTGCTGTAGAGCATGAGGACGGGTTTCCGCTGCTGGAGCGCGAGGGATATTTCATACCCGACGCTAATACTGGGGAATGACGACTCCACAACCATGAAATCGCTGTTGTGTATCCATCGTTCAAGCTGTTCATGGAATCTGAGGCGTTCTTCACGCGTTTTCATGTGGATATCCTGTTCGTTGACGTTCAGGATGTGATCTGACTGGACGTGATACCCTTTTTTCGTGAGTATATCGATGATCGCCAGATAATTGGTAAGATAATCCTTTTTCCCCACGACCGAGGCCGTGAAATAGACATTTCCTGCGTTGTTTGCTGACATATTTCGTATATTATACACTCATATCGAAATCGTGTATAATTTCCCAGTGAACGCAGAAAGTCATGATGCACCGATGGCTGCCGTTGAGCTTGCCCACCAGCAGGCCGCGGTCATGGGCGAGATTATCGTCGACGTGATTAATATCCCAGCACTTATTTTCCCGTTTTTAGGCGTCTTGGTGAAAGGATCGACGAGAGCAAGCGCTTCTGAGGCGATTCTCGGTGGTGGCGGCGGTCACTAAACGAACCGGCTGCCCGGCAGAAGCACTGAGAGAAGAAAGTCGATAATGGGAGAAATGACCTGCGACACGGGAGAGCTTCCCCCAAACACAGGGAATACGAGAAAGAGAAGGAAGAGAAACCCGTACGATTCCAAGTCCCGCCATTGCCGTGCATAATCGGCAGGAAGTATGCCCTCCACGATTTTAAATCCGTCCAGGGGATGGATAGGCACGAGATTGAAGACTCCAAGAGCCACATTGAGAATGACAAGCGGCTGAAGCAGTCCGATGAGGCTATAGGTCAGAAAACCGATCGTCGGGTTGGACAAGAGGGTAAGCCGGGCGGTAAAGAGCATATGCACGAGAACCGCACAGAGAGCCGCCACGAGAAAATTTGATACCGGCCCCGCAAGCGAGATGATGGCGCTGTCCCTTCGGGGGTATCTCAGGTTAAACGGGTCGAACTGCACGGGCTTGCCCCATCCGAACCGGACGAAAAGAAGCATGAGCGTGCCGATAGGATCCAGGTGTGCGAGCGGATTGAGGGTGAGTCGTCCTTGCAGTCGTGGCGTGGGGTCGCCCAGCCGGTCTGCCGTATACGCATGAGCGAATTCATGGATCGTGATGGCGACAGCAAGCCCGATAAGCCAGAAGAGGAAGGAGATCGGATTGTTGAATAGTTCCCCGAACATATGGTATAGTATACCATCTATGGCGTACCAATGTGACCTTTGCAGCAAGAAAACGCACGCAGGCAGACAGCATACCCATCACACCGGTGTGGCGGGAGGTCAGTGGAAAAAACGCGCTACAACGACCCTCCGATCATTCGCTCCGAATCTCCATTGGGTGACGTTGATGCTGAACGGTTCCAGACAGCGTGTCCGCGCATGCGCCAAATGCATCAAGCGCGCGCGATTTGACCTCAGGACAGCCTCTGCAAAAGGAGCAGTAGCGTAATTTCGCTTTTTAGGATTTTTTTCTGATTATTTGGCTTCGCAGACGAAGGTGGGACAGCCGTTGGTGGCGTCTCTCTGGTATTTCCATCCGCCCGGACAGTCCTCTGTCCTTGGGAGCGTTACCTGCGGGCACGAAAGACCGGCGCGGCTGCGAAGGTCAAATGCCATGTTGCTCATTGCATTAAGCATGACGACCAGAAGGATAAACGCAAGCGTGAGGAAGAGGATGAAGTTCCATGAACCGAAATCGCTCGTCCGGAAAGATCGTGATACAGTTTTACGTTTTGCCATAGCTAACTCCCTCTATCTACCGTAAAATTTTTGTCCTCCCGTGTCAAGTGTTTTTTGAAGGGGCCAGATAGGCGCGGGCAAATTCATCATACGGGACTGGTTTTTTCCCTTCCAGCTGCACCTGATCGATCGAGAGGTGATGGTCCGTCAGGTGGCATGCCAAAATTTTTACCCGTTTGCCTCGAAGGAGTGTCCATAGCCCGGGCCAGGGCGTAAAGGCACGGAATTTCCGCTCGATTCGACCCGCCTCTTTTTCGTCAGTTGCCGCTTTTTCTATGGCTTCCCAGGGTTCGTAGCCGTCATCTCTCGTGAGGCGGCGCGCATACGGGGTGCCCGATTTGTCCTGAGGATCGCCGTGCAGCTTCCCGCTTATATAATCGGCAAGTACCTCAACCAGAAGCTTCGCTCCTATTTCAAAGAGTTGGGTTCTGAGAGGATCGCTCGTGTCATCGGGTTTTATGGGGACTTTTTTCTGCGCGATTATTTTCCCCTGATCAAATTCAGGGGAAAGGGTGACGACCGTGACGCCGGTTTGATGATCGCCGGTCGCAATCGCCCAGGGCACCGGATCAGCGCCCCGCCACCGTGGGAGAAGTGAAGGGTGGACATTCAGCCCGTGATACGTGGCAGAAGCGATGGTCTGAGTAGGGATGAGTTGGCCATACGACGCACTTATCAGAAGCTCGGCCTCAAAGGGCGCGAGGGTGTCGATAACTGTTGATTCCTGTTCATAAAGCCACGGTTTCCCTTTGTCGGAAGGGAACGTAAGGACGGGGATCGTGTGCTGTTTCGCCCAGGTTTCGACCGGCGTCGGGGTGATGGTTTGATCCCGTCCGACGGGCCGGGGCGGCTGCGTGACGACTGCCGCAATCGTTACGTCTTTGTGCGCGAAGAGCCGATCGGCAACGATGACGGAATCTCCCGTCGACCCGAAAAAGAGTATCTTCATGTGAGTGTTACTTCCTCAAGAATTTCCTTGCCATTCTCATCTTTGGCGGACTGGTAGAGCTTTTCTTTCTGCTCAATCACGCGGTGAGTAAATAGAATCCCGTTTATATGATCCGTTTCGTGTTGGATGATGGTTGCGATGAATCCCTCGAATTTTTCCTCGTGAGGCGCACCGTTTTCATCCTGGTAGGCCAGTGTGAGAGAGGCGGCGCGCTGGACTTTGCCCCAGATTTTCGGGATGGAGAGACACCCTTCCAGTTTATTGTCCCGCTCAGGTACGCCGCGGGTTTGATCTTTGGAGGCTGAGACGATCTTGGGATTGATAAACACGCGGATCGGGTCAGTCTCATGCGGCCGGGTCACAAAGACGCGCCACGGTTGGCCGATTTGGGGAGCCGCCAGACCGACGCCTTTCGGATTTCTTGTTGCGACAAGCGTGTCCTTCATGGTGCGTATAAGCGAGGAGAGGCGCTTATCGAATTGGACGACTTGTTTAGCCGGGGTCGTCAGAACCTCATTGGGAACGTGGACGATTGGAGTTTTCATTTTTTCCCTTTTTCCAGGATTTCTCTGAAATTTTTGTCATTGGGATCCACGGTAGTGAGATAGTCGACGAGCGCCTGTTTTGCTTCATTGGGTTTTTTCATTTCCGTGTAGAAGATATAGAGTCCGTAGTACGCGTCGTGATAGTTCGGTTTAAGCTCGATTGCCTGGCGCAAGAATTCGATGGCTTTTTCATTCTCGCCCGTTCGTCCGGTGAGGATGGCGAGATTATAGTAAATTTTGGGATCATTGGGTGACAGATCGCGCGCCCGAACAAGTGCGCTTATGGCCGCGTCATTAAACTGGGGATCGACGCCCGAGAGCGAATAGTACACTTTTGTCCGCGTTTTCCAGAAGTTTGCGTTATGGGGAGAAATTTGGATTGCCCGGTCGCTTTCTGATAGCGCGCGTTTCATAAATTGCGATGCTGCGGTCGCATTTTGCTGTTCTATAGCGGCAACGGCGAGTGAGATAAGCGGGGTCGCAATTTCATCGCGATACAGAGGCTCTGTCGGGTTAATGGCGATTGCCTGGTCGAGTTTCTCCGCAGCCTGTGCAAACTGCCCGCTTCGGTCGAGCCGATACCCGCTGGCAAACAGCGTGTCCGCGTACCAGAGTGACATTATACGGAAAACGACTACACCCCCAAGCACCAGAGTGACGGTTTTGCTCCAGGAAGGGAACGCAAGCGCCCGCTTCCAGATGATGGATCCCTCATGCGGGGAGAGGATAAATACCGTAGCCGGGAAAAGGAAGAGAAAAAGCTGCATGATCACGACCGAAAAGCCGAAGAAGTTGGTGATAAGGATAGAAGCCCATCCGGCAAATAGCGCGATGTGCTGGGGCGTATGAGCGTTCATGGAGCGAAGGAACCACACGATGAAAACGATAAGGAAACTCATATAGCATGTCAGTCCCAGGATTCCGGTCGTCGCCAGATAATTTAAGTATTCATTGTGCGCCTTGTTATAGAGGAAATCCCATTCGCTCGTCATGTTGTGCTCCCGTGGCCGGTGTTGGTAGAAGGCAAATGCGAATGTCTCAGTTCCCGTGCCTATAAGCATAGTTTTTGTTGTGCTTTTCCAGGCGTTTATGGCGCCCTGCCAGACATATTTGCGGATCGTTCCGGATTCCGTCCCGCCGACTTCAAGAAGCGGAGCTGTGGGCGTGGGAGCGGGCGTGGGCTTCTGCTCTCTGCGGATCAATGTATCGCGCAGTCCGGCAAACGAAGCATAGCGGTCGATCTGGGCGACATTGGAGCCGTTTACGAAAATGACCAGAGCCAGAACCGCATGAATTCCTGTCCCCAATTTCAAAGCTAAGCTTTGAAATTTTTTGGGGCTTTCTGATGCGTTTTTCGAAGATGCTTTGTGCGTTTTTTTGACGTGCCAGTATGTTATCGCCCAGAAAACAATATCGGCAACTGCAAATCCGATGAGCCCCGATCGTGATCTTGTGAAAAGCAGTACCACGAAAAAGAGAATTCCGATGCCTGCCCAGATATACCGTCTGACTGACGTATTCAAAACGGCGAAGGACCACGCAACGGGAGAGAGGGCCACCAGATACGCGGCAAGCCAGTTGGGTTGACCGAGCGTGGAAAAGACGCGGTTTTGCACGTCCTGCACCCAGAGGTGTTTGTCGATGCCCAGCCGCTCCAGGGCTCCGTATGCTGATACGACCACTCCGGTGATGGTTGCAGCCTTAAGGAGGGTGATGATAACAGGTGAGCCGACGTGAGTTTTTTTTGTCGCGTTGTCCTGCATGAAATTCGAGACCAGTGCGTAGTAGAGGGTGACATAGGCAAGAGTAGACCACATGCCGCCGTTAAAACGGGAGTAGTATCCGAACCACGAGACATGAGGATCGATAGAGAAAAGCGTACTTATAAATTGGGATGTGACAAAGAGAGCAATCGGGATATCAAGGGGAGTTTTTGCGATGCGGATTTCTTTATCGGCGATCATTTTTATGACCCAGGCCGATCCTATAATCACCGTGAGTCCGTAGGTAAGCATCATCTTGTTGTACTCGAAGAGTTCGTAGTTCCAGGGAGTAAGAAGAAGGGGGACGAGGGTAAAAAGCGCGAGAAATCCTGCCCTGATGATTCGGGTACAAAGAAGCGATAGGTTCATGGGTTTGAGTATACCATAGAGGTTTGGTAGACAATCGGTGGGGCCTCGAGACACTGTGAAACACAAAGTGCGCAAGAGGCCCCTAGCCGAAGGCGCAGACAGATCAAATTTTTATCGCAAACATTCCACCGACCAGGGTCCCCTGGGCGATGAAGGATAGCGCCGTAAACGGGTGCTCGGAAAAGATCACGAGCAGCCCGGTGACCCAGGTCGTTCCCTGGGCGAAAAACAACCCAATCACGATCGTGCTGACGGCGCCAAAGCCGATCGCGAAGTTCCATCTTCCTTCGTCTTTTGCCTTTTGGACCGCGTCCTTGGCAGCTCCTTTGAGAAGCTTTTTGAGGATGCGAATGAGTCCCATGCCCAAAAGGACCGCGACGAGGAATACTTCCAGCTGCCCGCGCGACAGCGCGTACAGCACGAAGGCGATTGCGACGGCGAGCCTCTTATCGGTCAACCCGAGCCAGTAGTACAGCACGAGGTAGCCGGCAACGCCGACGATGACAGGGAGGACCATCTCGAGGATGAGCGAGCCCCCGACGACTTTGCTTTGCATGTCGGGTTGGACCGACATGGCAAAGTCGAGCCAGTTTTTCGCCATCATCCCCAGCTGGTAGATCCCGTTGCACAGTGCGTTCATCGCGTTGATGAACGCAATTGTTCCCACCGTCCAGAAAAAAATGGCGAGCCACACCTTGAGCCCGCGCGCGTTGTCGCCGGAGAACATGTAGACAAGTCCGCCGGCAATTTCGCACACAAGGACAAGGGCGGGCACCCAGGTCCAGGGACTGTTCATCATCGACATGACGCCCGTTACGGCAACAGTACTCCCAAACCCAATAATCCATATCCAGGCTGTCGCCCGCTCAACCAGGTTGCTTGTCGCTGCGCCGCCATCTTCTTTCTTTTCTTCTTTCTTCTTTTCAGTCATTCTTTTCTCCTGGCTCTTTTGGAGCCGTAGTGCCCATTCTGTCTGCGTATGAACACCGTGCCGCTTCCGACGTGCACAGTGGTTTTTGTCAAAGGTCTCCTTCCGGCCTGTTTGCCCCCAAAGGCAAGACACGATAGCGTTCACCGTGTGGCGAAAGGATGAGCCCATAGTATATCATTAATTGACCAGAAAAGGTATAATACGCGGTTACGCCGAACCGTCGGCACGCTCTTTAAATCAGAGGAAACATTTGACGCCTTCTTGTCGCTCTATTCCGTGCTTGTCAGTTAGCAATTGGTGGCTGTCTGACGTGCTCGGAATAGAGGAAATTAGTGAACAGGAAGGAGGTGAATTCCAATGTTCAAAAACAGATATTTCCTCATCGGTGCGCTGGTGGTTCTGATTGCGATCGCGGTAGTTATTGGCATCCTTCGAAGTGGAGGAGGCGGTACGCCTGACGCGACACCAACCCCAAAAGAAAGGCAGGGGCTTGTTGTTGAGGGTACTCCTCAGGGAACGCCCACTGGCGAACAGTTTACCACGGCGACAATCGAGTCCGTTCCATACGCCGGAGGCTCATGCGGAGCCAACTGCATGTGGTCTTCTGCGTGCGTAACCGGTCAGTATACGACCGAAGAATGGGCAGGTCTTGGGCTTACAAAGGTCCATCCGAATTCCTGCATCCCGCTGGACCCCATGCGCTGGTTTATCCGTCCGGATAACCCATTTGCAGGAATGCCCTGCACACTGGGATCGACTACCTGTATGTGGTCCCGCCAGTGTGTAGACCTGGGGTTCGTCGCGGCGGAAAAAAACGGCCTTGCCCGGGTTTTTCCAAACTCGTGCCAACCCCCGCAGTGACCCACGAATCGCAAATCACCCACCCACCGAAATCGGAACAAGCTAGCCCGCAACGGCAATCCCAATGCAGGTGCGCTTGTTCCATTTCTCTTGCCTTTCTTGCAGGAAGGCAAAAGAAATGGTTTCTATTCCTCTTCAATCGGTCCATGAATTCCAATTTCATGCGGGTCATAGGTGACTGAATCGTCGTGCATCGGATTTCCTTCGGAGTCTGTTGGGGTAACGATGGCAACGGTGAAATCAGTTTCCGCAATTTCTTGGGCTACAGAATGGGCAAGTCCGCCACCAGTGTCGGTTGGCGGGTCTGGAATTTCGCCACCCATACATGTGTATTGTATCGCACGCGTCAACGATACATGGGCGTGTGATAGAATAATCCGATGTTGGACTTCCTTTTTGGCCTCCTATCTCACGATTTGGGTATTGATTTGGGTACCGCAAACACCCTCGTGTATGTGAAAGGGAAAGGCATCGTCATCCGGGAACCCTCAGTCGTTGCGCGCCATAAGAAGTCGAAGCAGATTGTCGCCATTGGCCGTGAGGCCAAGCGGATGCTCGGGAAAACCCCGCAGACGATAGAGGCATTCCGGCCCCTGAAGGACGGCGTCATCGCAGACTTCGACGCCGCGGCTGCGATGCTTCGCCATTATATCCAGCTTGTTCACCGGCAGCCGGTACGGCCGGGTCTCCCAAGCATTCCGCGGCCGAAGGTTGTGGTCGGCATCCCTTCAGGCGTGACAGAAGTCGAGCGCCGTGCCGTTCAGGAAGCCGCGATCATGGCAGGCGCCAGAGAGGCATATCTCATCGAGGAGCCTATGGCCGCAGCAGTCGGCGCGGGTCTGCCGATAGAAGATACGAGCGGGAGCTTCATCTGTGATATCGGCGGCGGAACGAGTGAAATTGCGGTATTGAGTTTGGGCGGTATTGTCGTCAACAGAAGCATCCGTGTGGCGGGAGATGAAATGGATGAAGCTATCATCAGTTTCATGCGCCTCAAGTATTCGCTTCTTATCGGACAGCTCTCGGCAGAAGAAATCAAGATTGCCGTCGGTTCGGCGTTTCCGGTTGAGAAAGTAGGCAAGCAGACCGTCGTGCGCGGACGGGACATCGAGACCGGCCTTCCCAAGTCAATTAGAGTCAACGAGTCGGAGATACGGGAAGCCCTTGCGCCCGTCGTACACCAGATAATAGAGGGCATCGCAGAGACGATAGAAGAAACACCTCCGGAGCTTATCGGAAGCATCATGGAGCACGGCATCGTTCTGGCAGGTGGCGGATCGCTTATCCGGGGGATGGATAAGCTGGTTGCCCAGGAAATTAAAATGCCCGTCTGGGTGACTGATGATCCGCAAACCGCAGTGGTACGCGGATGCGGGAAACTCCTTGATAACGAGACACTTCTTCGGAAAGTCAAAATTGCCGCCCGCAAGGTATAGAAGGTTCATAGTTGGTGGTTTGTAGTTCACTGCAAAGCAGAAGTGCGTTACTATTAACCATGAACCATGAACTATAAACTTGCAACCATCATCTCCCGCTTGTTCGATCCGTTCCTGACGCTTGCCATCGTTTTTGTGTTTCTCTACTGGGGAACTCCGACATTTCTGCCTGCATTACTCCTTATGATCATTCTCCCGTTTGCGCTTTTTGTCCTTGCCTGGAAAACGAAATTTATCAGCAACTGGGATGTGGGTGACCGTCGCCAGCGGCCGAGAGTATTATGGATTCTTTTGGCAATAGAGATCGGTGCAAGCGTTCTTCTGAAAACCGGGGAAACCATGCCGCTTCTTGTAGCCCTTTTTGGATTTACGCTTATCTCGCATTTCTGGAAAATGTCCGGACACGCGCTTGCCATTGGCCTTATGACGGGGACGATCGTCGCGAGATTTGGTAGCGCGTGGTGGCCTATTCTTCTTGCCGTTCCTCTCGTCGGTTGGGCCCGCGTCCAAACGAACAATCACACGCCCGCACAGGTGATTGCGGGCGCTCTCTATGCGTGGTTCACCGTGGCCGTATTCTACGTTCTATGAAACTGGGGAAAGCATTTACAGACAGCGTATTTGCCGGGCGTCATCGGGTTTCCCGGGAGTTTAACGAAGAATCCCGTCAGTGGTGGCTGGGGATGGGCCGGATTCTGATGTTTATTACCCTGTTTGGCGTTTCGTTTTTCATCCTCGTGTGGAGGCTTTTTGACCTTACTGTTGTGCGGGGGCATGAATTTCGCACACTTGCAGACGGCAATCGCACCCGTGAGCTTATCAGACATGCGCCCAGGGGCATTCTTCTTGACCGGACGGGTAAACCGCTTGTTGCCAACATTCCGTATTACCGCCTTATCAAGCCCTGTACCGGCGAAAAAAATCTGGAAGATTGTGTGGTGCCTCTTACGAAAGAGGAGGGGGAAAGATTGGGAGCAGGCGGTCTGGAGGCAGGTTCGTTTCTGGAAGTGGATTACAAAAGACAGTATCTGTATCCCGAGGCGCTTGCGCATGTGCTTGGCTACACCGGCGAAATCAGTCAAAACGAGCTCACCGAAGAGTACTACAAACTCCGTCAGTACCGGCCGGGAGATCGGGTTGGTCGTACAGGAGCAGAGGCAGTCTATGAAGATCGGTTGCGAGGGCGCAACGGGAAGGAATTAGTCGAGGTCGATGCGTCGGGCGCTATTGTTCGGACTCTGGGACGCGATAAGGAGTCGGAAGGGGAGGCGGTGATGCTTTCCCTTGATGCTGCCCTGGCAAGCGCCGTCGAGGAGAGTTTTCCGAAAGGAGAGAAGGGAGCCGTGGTTGTTTCCAAGCCGAAGACCGGGGAAATTCTTGCGCTGTATTCGAGTCCATCCTACGACGTCAATGCGTTTTCGCTGGGATTAAGCGCGAAAGAGTATGAAGCGCTTTTAGGTGATCCCGAAGAGCCCCTTTTTGATCGGGCAATCGGCGGATTATATCCGCCGGGCTCCACCTTTAAGATTGTGACTGCGCTTGCCGCCCTCGAAGAAGGCGCAATTACCCGCGACACGACGGTAGAAGATACGGGTGTTTTGACCATCGGACCGTTCCGGTTCCCCAACTGGTATTTTATCCAATACGGGAAAACGGAAGGCACGGTCGATGTGGTAAAGGGACTCAAACGAAGTAACGATATTTTTTTCTACAAAGCAGGAGAACTTTTGGGCATAAGCAAGCTCGTTGCCTGGGCGCACAAAATCGGTCTGGGAAGACCGCTGGGGATTGAATTGGGCGGAGAAGCAGGCGGCCTTATGCCTGACCCGGCGTGGAAGAAAGAGCGGTTTAATACGCCTTCGGACCGTGAACTTCGAAACGACGAATGGTATGTCGGCGATACATATCATGTTGGTATCGGTCAGGGGTATCTCCTTACGACGCCGCTTCAGGTAAACAGCTGGACGAATACAATCGCAAACGGCGGGAAATTGTGTAAACCCACGATACGCAAAACGTCGGACGGCGAATGCAAGGACCTTCGGATTTCGGCAGAGACGATACAGCTTATCACCGAAGGAATGCGTCAGGCGTGTGCGCCAGGAGGCACGGGGTGGCCGCTTTTTAATTTCGCGGTGAGCAAGAACGAATTCCCAGAGGCAACGGCGTCCGCGGTCGTGTCGAAAACGCCGGTGTCCCTGGCCTGTAAGACCGGTACGGCAGAATTCGGAGATCCCAAGAATCGCACCCACGCCTGGTTTACTGTTTTCGCACCTCTGAGGAGTTCTGCCCTGCACGGCGATGATACGGATACGCAATCGACCATTACCGGTGAGCCGGAAATCTCCATTACCGTTCTGGTGGAGGGCGCTGGAGAAGGGAGTAACGTTGCCGCACCCGTGGCAAAGAAAATATTGGAATCCTGGTTTGGGCGTTAGGAGGATTTCATTTTGTAATTAACCAGATATCCGAAGTGTGTTGATAAACGGGATATCTGCTGACCCATGTCGAAGTTTTTCATCCGCCGGTGGGAGGAGCGAACGGTCATCATTGGGAGGTGCTGTACTGTAATTCCCGCTTTATGAAGACGGATCGCCAATTCAGTATCCTCGCTGTGATAAATATCCTGAAGCGTTTCATCAAATCCGCCGGCTGTCAGCATCGTGTCTTTCCTGATGGCGAAATTCCCGCTTAAGAGAATCTGCACATCAAACAACGATTTGAGAATCCGGTAGTATCGCATGTAGAGACGCGTTTTTTTGGCAAACCATCGGATGAAAAACGGCGCATCGTAGAAGTCATATGCGCCTGCCGCGGCGAGTCGTTGCGGGTCGGCACCAAACCATTCGCTTATGCGCGCCACATGCCGGGGTGCGACGATGCAGTCAGCATCGACGAAGATAAGAAGTTGGCTTCGAGCCTCCCGAATGCCGCGATTTCTGGCAGCGGCGGGCCCCTGTTTTTCCTCCCGAACGACGCGAGCCGCGAATGAACGGGCGATCTGGGAGGTGTTGTCGGAAGAATTATTGTCGACAACGATAATTTCAAACGGCGGGCTTTCCTTCTGGTTGACGAGCGCCGTCAGGCATTTGGTGAGAAGCAAGGCCTCATTGTGGGCCGGAATGATGATCGAGACGGAAGGCTTCACCATTGGGTAATTATACCAATTTTTTGTTGCCAGGGAGGCTTTCCTCATGTACACTTGCCGATATGAAATTCGTCAAACGCCGTTGTGTTGTGCACGGCGTTTCCTTTGTCTACTACGAGGGAGGGCGCGGTCCGGTGATTTTTATCGCCCCCCCCGTTTCACTCAGACGTTGCCCGGATACGACCGCTCCTGGACATACTCGCTGCGACCCACCGTGTCATTATTCCTGAACTTCCGGGAGTTGCTACGACAGAATCACTGCCCGACCGCTATGAGCATACGGCAGAAACGTACGCGCGTTTTTTCGCAGCGATGATCCGGAAATTACGAATTAAAAACTATATGCTTTTTGGGTTAAGCCTTGGGGCTATCATTGGTTTGCACATGCTCACGCTCGATTGCCCCAAGCCCAGGAAATTCATCACCTATGGTGCGCCTGTATCAGCAGGTGATATTCACTTACCTGTCGAAATGAAACTTTTTTATCGGTTATACATGCGTATGCGCCGCAAAAAAGAGCGTGCGATCTGGTTTGCCCGGACGTTCATGGTGAACCCGTTCGTTCTTCGTGTCGTGTTTGCGATTCGATACTTGGGGTACAAGGGGTACGCGCGGATTATCACCAATCAGGTACACTTGACGGCAAATATGCACCCGCGCGCATGGGTGGAACTTATTGATGATATCTTTACCTATGATTTTCCGAAAAACGGCATGCGCTTCACCGTTCCCGCGCTTCATGTATATAACAAATATGATAACATTCTCGATATTGCGAAGATGACCAAACGACTTACCATCATCTTCCCGTCATCGAAAACGATAACGCTTGCGGAGAAACTGCATGCGCCGCTGGGACCGGTAGACAAAGCATGGGTTCGAAGACTCGCCGGTCCCGTGATTCATTTTTTGCATGAAGAAACGTAATCTTTCAGTCATCATACCGACATACAATGAAATGCGCACCATCGGCTCCATTCTGGAGGTTATCAGAACATGGGGGAAAGCGGATGAAATAATTGTCGTTGATGATGGCTCGACGGACAAAACCAGACTGGTCGTGGCGGATTTCGGAAAAGCTGTTCGTCTCATTGTCAACAAGAAGAATTTAGGCAAATCCGAAGCCATGAAGAAAGGCATTTTGGCATCGCGCGGGCAGCACATTATGTTTGTGGACGGCGATCTTCTGGGGTTGACGCACAGGGCACTCGATGCCTTGGTTGCGCCTGCCTTCGCAGGGGCGGCTGATATGGTGGTTGGCGTACGGGGGATGGGACACGCGCTTTCGGCCCGGTACAAGGAATTCGGCGGAGAGAGAGTGTTTCGCAGACGCGATCTTCTGGCACTCCTTCCGCAGATGTCCAATACCGGATACGGTGTGGAGGTTGTACTTAACAGCGCCTATAAGAACAAACAGATTACGTATGTGCTTCTTCCCTATGTATCCCACCAAATCAAACTTGAGAAGCGCCCGTTTGGAGAGGCAATCCTTTCCTACACGAGAGAGGCGCTTGAGGTTTTTCCCCGTCATGCATGGTATTTGCTGACATTCTTCGTTTCGAAGTTCAGAAGGTAAGCGCTCATAGATATGCCTGCCCGGCAGGAAATTGATTATTGGCTTGCGTGTTCCGTTTTTCCGGGAATCGGTCCCGTTCGGTTCCGGCTTCTTATCGAATACTTCGGCTCTGCAGAGAAGCTGTGGCATGCCGATCGTGCCGCACTTTTGAAAACAGGACTCCCCGCCAAGCTTCTTGATGCATTTGTGGGGTTCCGGAGCGTTCATGATCTGCAAGGATACAGAAGAAGACTGAAGAAGGAGCATGTTTCCGTCCGCACACTGAATGATGCAGGGTATCCCGCGCTTCTGAAGGATATCCCTGACGCACCCTATGTTCTGTATGTGAAAGGACACAAACCCAGAACACCAATTGACCTTACGCGTACTATCGGTGTGGTGGGAACGAGAAAGAATACTCCCTACGGGAGAGAGGCAACCGAACGTCTGGTAACTGACTTGGTGCGCGAAGGGTGTACGATCGTGTCGGGGTTGGCAATGGGCATTGATGCCATTGCCCATCAGGCGGCGCTGGATGCGGGAGGAAGTACGATTGCGGTTCTGGGGTGCGGTATTGACATTGTCGCTCCAAGCGTCAATGCTAGATTGTATGCGGACATCGTAAATGGCGGTGGCGCGATCGTGTCGGAAATGCCCCTGGGGCACAGGCCCGCCAAGGGACTGTTTCCGGCACGAAACAGGATTATTAGCGGTCTTTCCCTGGGCGTTGTGGTGGTGGAGGGGACGAAGGAAAGCGGTGCCCTTATAACCGCGAGAAATGCGGCCGAGCAGGGGCGGGAAGTATTTGCAGTTCCCGGTCCCATTACAAGCGGCAATTCGGAAGGACCGGCATGGCTTTTGAGAGACGGCGCGACACTGGTTACGTCGGCGGCGGACATTCTTGGAGAGCTGAAAATACCCGCGCTTCGCAGTGTGAAGGAAGGATGGCAGGGCGATACGAGAGAGGAGCGCGCGATATTGGCGGCGCTTGGCGCAAGTCCTGCCCATATCGACGATCTGGTGCGCCAAACCGGCTTGACAACCCGGGAAGTGGGCGTTACCATCACCCTTCTTGAAATGAAGGGAAAGGTAAAAGATTTCGGAGGCAAGACATACGGCATATGCAACTGATAATTGTTGAATCACCGACGAAGGCGAGAACGCTCACCAAGTTTTTGGGCGGGAAGTATCGCGTCGAGGCGACCATGGGGCACATCCGGGATTTGCCCAAGTCAGAGCTTGGAGTGGATCTTGAGAAAAATTTCGCTCCCCGGTACATCATTCCCAGAGATAAGGCCAAGCGCGCAAGCGAACTGAAGGCGGTTGCGAAAGATGCAGACAGTATCATCCTTGCGACAGATCCGGATCGCGAGGGCGAAGCCATCGCCTGGCACATGGCGCACATATTTCGTGACGCGTCAGGCAAATCAAAGAAAGCAAAAGAGAAGAAACTTATCCGTATCGTGTTCCATGAGATCACGAAAAACGCCATTACCCATGCGCTGGATCATGCACGCGAGATTGACGAGAAGCTCGTCGATGCCCAGCAGGCGCGCCGGGTGCTTGACCGGCTGGTCGGCTACAAAC
>CAYUKU010000015.1:0-23925 GCA_964445435.1 uncultured Gammaproteobacteria bacterium | reverse complement strand
GGAATTGCACCCAGATAACGTGTTTTTCAGACACGCGCCTTGACTACCTCGGCCAACTCGGCAAGAGTATTATTTTAACACAGCTGCGGGGCTTGGATTCGAACCAAGAATACCCTGCTCCAAAGGCAGGTGTCCTACCATTGAACGACCCCGCAAACATCCAATTCAGGTTTCTTCGCCTACAAAGAATCGCAAAGGGTTCACCTGTGCGAACACGCCTTTGCGACATATTATATCGTATTATTGATTTGAGCGGGCGAAGGGAATTGGACCCTCTGCCTTCTCCTTGGCAAGGAGACGTTCTACCGATGAACTACGCCCGCAATGACAACAATTTTATAAAAAAGCGTGGAAAAACTCAATTCGCAGTTTTCCGAGTTATTCGTATCTCAGAGCCTCAATAGGATCAAGTCGGGCGGCTCTCACTGCAGGCGCTACACCAAAAATTACGCCAATAAGAGCAGAAAATCCGGATGCAAGAACGACTGACCACGCCGTAACATACGTCTGGATGAACTGGTTTAGTGCCGCCGACCCAAGAATTCCAAGGGCAATTCCAATGCCGCCTCCGAAAAGACTCAGAATGATGGATTCGATAAGAAATTGAAAAAGGATGTCTTGGGGACGAGCGCCCACCGCCTTGCGAAGGCCAATTTCACGGGTGCGCTCCGTGACTGACACAAGCATGATGTTCATAATTCCGATACCACCCACGAGAAGCGAAATGGCCGCTATTCCGCCCAACGCGACCGTTATCGCTCCCAGAAATTGGTTAATGGTATTCAGAAGCTCTGTCTGCTGCATCACGGTGAAATCATCGTCTTTCAATCTACGGTTGAGTACGCGCTTGGCATCTGACGCTGCCTGGTCGACCGATTCCTGATTAGTCGCCTGGATCATAATCATCATGGGACGGGAGAGATTGAATTGACGAAGCGCGGTAGTCAAGGGAATGTAGATCGTATTGTCGATATCGCTTCCGAACCCTCCACCGCTCCCCTTTGCCCCAAGCACGCCTTTTACCAGGAAACGTACGTCTCCCATGGTGATGTACGAACCAATGGGGTCTGCATCACCGAATAAATCGCGGGCGGCCTTGGCACCCAGCACAGCAACTTTTCGTGTGCGCTCAACGTCGTTTTGCAGAATGATATTCCCCAATTCCGCTACGAAGTTATTGACCGGGAAATACTCCTCCCATGTGCCGATAATTTCCACATTTATCGTTTCACCCTTGTAGGTTACGGGAGCTACTTCGCGAACGGCCGGTATAGCGTGTGCGATGACACTGCTTCCGCGAAGTAAATCATCAACATCTGAAATTTCAAATTTGCTCATGTTTGCGGTCGGCGGTCCCTGCCGCAAATCAACCTTTCCGGGCATGAGATACACACTGTTCGAGCCCAGGGAAGCAAACTGTTGTGTTACGAGATTCTGAAGGCCTGTTCCTATGGACACGAGCAGAATTACGGAAGCAACTCCGATAATGATCCCGAGCATGGTAAGCAGTGATCGGATTTTGTTTGTCTGAAGCGAAAATAAGGCTAGGCGGAGATATTCAACCCAATTCATGGCATCGCCTTTCTTTTTCTTGCGTCCGTGACCACTTTTCCGTCGGCGATCTGAATAACCCGCTTCGCGTACGCGGCGACGTGTTCGTCGTGTGTTACCAAAACGATGGTTCTGCCTTTTGCGTGCAGCTGTTGGAACATCGTCATAATTTCACGACCAGACTTACTGTCGAGGTTGCCCGTAGGTTCGTCCGCCAGAATAATGCTGGGATTGGTAACGAGTGCGCGGGCGATTGCGACCCTTTGCTGCTGCCCTCCTGAAAGTTGCGAAGGGAAATTAGCGGCTTTCTCTGAAAGTCCAACCTCAGAAAGAAGCCGTACAGCACGAGCCCGTCTTTCCCGAGCCGTCACATGAGCATAAACAAGCGGAAGTTCTACGTTCGTCACTGCGGGTGTTTTTCGAAGAAGATTGAATTGCTGAAAGACAAACCCGATATGCGTGTTTCTGATTTCTGATAATTCCTGATCGTTCGCTTTGAATATGTCTTTTCCTTCGATATAGACTTTTCCGGTCGACGGCCTATCGAGGCATCCGATGATATGCATAAGCGTTGATTTTCCGGATCCGGAAGGACCCATAATGGCAACGAATTCTCCCTTTTTGATCGTGAGGGAAACATTGTGGAGGGCACGGAAGACCACTCCGTCCATCTTATATTCCTTGGAAACGCGCTCGACTCTCAGAAGTTCATTCGTCATGGCTGGGTCATTGTGCTTTCAGGATGTTCCCAAATCCTTTCGTCACAACAGAGTCACCCTCGGAAAGTCCCGCCAAAATCACGGCTTCGTCGTCATTCTGTGGGCCAATTGTAACGCGCACTTTCTCGTAGGACTTCGCAGTCTTCCTGTATACGTATGATCCGTCTTCATCTTCACGGATTGCCTCTGAAGGTACGGTGAGCACGTCCGGCCTATGTTCAACCTTTATGCTTACATCCCCATTGAGACCGATTCGCAAAGTTTGTGGCGCATCAAAGCGCACTTTGACCGGAAATACGGTGGCGCCTCCTGCCGATGTCTCTGAGGTAAATGAGACGTAGGAAATCTTTCCTGAGAATGTGGCATCCGGGTAGGCATCGAGAGAAATAGAAGCGGATTGCCCGACAAGCAACTTACCAACGTCCGTCTCGTCGACTTTTGCCTCAAAAATGAGGCTATCGGGATCCGCTACGGCAAACGTTGCCGTCGCAGGCGTTATGTTCACACCCGCAACCGGTGTATCCACCCGAGTCACAATACCGCTTATTGGCGTCACGAGTGTCGAAAATTCAACTGCCAGGTGTTTAAGCTCCACGTCCAAAACAGCTTTCGTAAGGTCCCACTGATTTTCCTCGAGAAGATGTCGCATGCGCTCGTTGAGCGCATCCTCTGGAGTGGCCGCCTGTGCATCGTATTTTCTCGTATCTTCAAACGTGTTTCTCTGCACGCTATAGTCCACAAGCGCTTTTTCGAGGGTCTTTTGGACTTCCCGGGAATCCATGCCGGCTATTGCCTGGTATGCAGAAACATGGTCTCCTTCCTTCACATTCACCCACGCGAGCCTGCCCGATGTCTGGAATTTCAGCTCAACAGCCTTATCAGCCGCTGTCTTCCCGGACGAGCTGACGATTTTTTCGAAATCCTGCCTTCTAACGGACGCTGTTTGGATTACAGTTGACGCAGTCTTGGACGATTTGCTGCGCCAAAAAAGAAATCCCCCTAACAGGATGAGAAGCAAAATAGCTATCCATAACTTCCTGTTCATGTGTAGTTTGATTATAGCTGCAACGCGGTGTCCAAACAAGTCGAAAATCGTACAAAAGGGTTAGCGGTATGCGGAAAACACTGTTTGGTAGTGGAGAAAAACTGCTGGAACATCTTCGACGAGGTATCGCTGAAAATCCGCATATATTTTTTTACGTGCCGAAAGATCCAATTCCTGTCTCCCATCTTCAAGAAGTTTATCTATCTTGACGTTGGCAAGACCAGTCGCATTCGTCTGTGCCTGCGTCGAATGCCAGAGTGGATACTGGTCAGGATCGGGCGGAACCTCTTGAGCGCTCAGAAGCACCTGATAATCGGACGGCAGAAAATTGACCACTCGCACCTCTGTGGGAATACCGAGTTTCGACCAACTGTCTGCGATTGTCTGTGCTTCGTCAGCGTATTGCGGAAAAACGCTCAATTTCAGCTTTGCTTCTTCCGACGCGGCCTTTGCTGATCCGAAAAGCTTTTTAACCTGCACGGCGTCAAAGGAGAATTTCTTTACCTTATCCGTATATGCCCACGATGTTTTTGGGATAGGCGAAACAGCCATTTCGCCGGGAAGCTTGGGAATCCCGTATGCAAGCGCCTGTCTGAATGTCTTATCGGTAAGAAGACTGTCGTTCAGGTTGAAAAATAAAGAAACGATGTGATTGTATTTTATATGCTGTTCAATCTTAGTAGTTCCCCACGAGCCCAAATCGTACGGCGCTGACAAATCGTCCAGACGGTCAACCTCACCCAACTTGAATCCTGTCACTGCGGAAGCTTCGGTGCGGTAAAACCGATACTCCTTCGTTTTTCGCCTGTTTCCGTCGAACGCATCGTTCCCGACCAGCTTAAGGTAACTTACCGTATCCCCGTTGAGGCGAATCGAAGCTAATTTGTACGGACCGAAACCCCGAAGTCCCGACTGAAACAAAGGTTTTGAAACAAGAGACACAAAAGGACTGTACGAATTGTTCAGTGTCGCTTTGAGTGTATGAGGATCGATAACAGTAAGGGTGACATTCTTTATATTGTAGTTAACGTCTTTAGCCTCGACGGGTTTTCCATTGTGCCATCGGAAATCATCGCGAAGATAAAAGGTAAATGTTTTCCCGCTGTCAGTGGCCTCCCAACGTGCGGCAAGGCCCGGCTGCGCTGAACCGTCCGACCCCTCGGACGTCAAACCCAGACTAATCTCTCTTTGGATAGACAAAGGAAGGTTGTTCGGCGTGTATTCTCCTACAAGGCCTATTCGTTCGGTTGGTGAAAACCAAAGTTGTGAGACAAACGGATACATTCGAAGTGTGGTAAGCGACAAGATAATTCCAGCCAAAAACCCGCCGAACAGTGCTTTCGTATACTTGTGCGCGAGTTCCCTGACAACCAAATAAAAAATACGCCACCTTCGTTGAATGCTCATAGAAGAGCGTCCCTCATTGCACAATCAAGCTCGCTATGGACGTAAGCAAAAAGACCGCGGAAACAACGATGGTAGAAACGAAGACTATCCGCTCAGCGCCCCTTCTGCTTCTGTAGAACTCACCGCCTCCAAATGCGCTTCCCAGTCCGCCTTTGCTGCTCTGAAGAAGAATAAGGGCCATAAGCCCGACGGATGCCAATATATGAATGATATAGACAAAAGTTTTCATGCAATAGACACTGACTACTTCTTGACTACTTCTGAAGTAACGTCATGATGGTTTGAGCGAGTTTCACGCTGTCATGGCGAATCAGACTTCTTACAAGTGTATCGCTTTTTGACTTCGCAGTAAACTGCCTGCTCACGATATCGGCTTTCACGATTTTCGTCTTTTTGCTGTCAGCGAGATCGTTTATGACCGGTTCTTCGTGAGCCTGCGCATACAGGGCTAGCGCCTTTGAAGGAATTTTTGCGCTATTGAGGATGACATAATCCAGTTTCGTATAGATGTGCTTCTCCACGATATTTACGTGGTCTGCTGCAGTGAAGTTATACGTCTGGCCGTATTTCGTCATAAGGTTCACTACATAGATCTTTTTCGCCTTGGATGCCTGGATTGCTTTGCCAACGCCCTCTACTAGAAGATTCGGCAGTAAACTGGTATATAGGTCACCAGGACCCAGCACGATCGCATCTGCCTTCGCAATGGCCGCGATTGCCTCCGGGTTTGCAACTGCGCGCGGTTTTAAGTACACGTCCACAATTCGCAGTTTTCCGTCGTGCTCCGGTTCATCGATAAGATGCTCCTCGCCTACGACGTGCCCGTTTTCGTAGGTCGCAAAGAGATTCGTATCCGTGAGTGAAACCGGAATGACGGTTCCGTGAATACGAAGCACGCGGCCCGTTTGGCGAATAGCTTCCTTTTGGGATCCCAGAATATCAGAAAGCGCTGCCATAAAGAGGTTTCCGAACGTCATGCCCGATATACCGGTCCCCTTTTCAAAACGATACATGAATAACTTCCGCAGAAGCCCGATTCCTCCGTTTTCATCGGAAAGGGCAACGAGGCATTGGCGGATATCAGACGTAGGTAAAAGGCCGAATTCATCGCGTATGCGCTTGTTGCTGCCACCGGAATCGCTCATCGTTACGATTCCTGACAGATGGCAGGGATACTGTTTGAGACCTTTCAGCGCCACGAACGTGCCTGTCCCCCCGCCGATACAAACTATTTTAGGCACACGTTTCTTCACCATATCATTCCTCGCTTACGTAATGGAGAACGTCAGCAATGGTGCTAATACATAGAGATGTGACAACAAGCGAAGGAAAGTACGAAAACCGAATCTGGGGAATGACGAATCCCGCCCAGGATGCACCCGGGAACAGCCATTCCACGACCTGAATCTCAGGCACGAAAACGGTCAGAAGGTAAATGACAATCACATTGATAAGCCAGGAAAGAAGTCCGAAGGTAAGTATGTTTATCGGAATGAATAGTATTTTGAGCATTGGTGCAACGATCAGCATGAGGAGGCTGAGAATGAACCCCGCAAAAACGATGGTCTGCCATCCGGGCGAAATACTCAGTGTCGGCAAAATCTGACTGGTGAACCAAAGTGCAAACACATGAAACAGGAATACCCGCACAAGGTGCTTCATCGTGCTTGTAATGGTATCAGATTGGGCTTGGAAGGGTCAAACCTTGCTATCTAAAAACGCCCGATTTCGAAGCAGACGGTGATACGAAAGGGCAAACCTGTGGGATTCATCGCGTATCCGCTCAAGAAGCTGAAGACCCGGATCAGACATGGGAAGCCGAATTACCTTCCAGCTATTCTCAAAGGGTACGATTATCTCCTCAAACCGTTTCGCAAGCCCTATAACCGGAATCGCCCTGCCGTGTGTCGCTAGGATTTTTTTTGCCGCCTGCACCTGCCCTTTGCCGCCGTCAATAACAAGTAAATCCGGATTAGGCCACTGCCTGTGTGCCAGTCTGCGCGAAAGTACTTCCGCAATCATGGCAAAGTCATTCGGTGCGTCTTTCGTACGGATTTTAAACCTTCGATAGTCGCCGGTGCTGGCAACTCCGTCGGTAAAAACCACCAATGATCCTGTCGCATATTGGCCGAAGGTATTCGATATATCGATACATTCTATGCGGTGAAGTTGGGAAAGAGTCGGATAGAAAGGTGCCAATACGATTCGCAGCGACTCATCCTCCTGTCTTCGTATGTCATCAAGGAATCCTTCTTTTCCGATATACATGTGGGGGTCGAAGTGCCGAGAAAGCAACGCTTTCAATGACCGAATTTGCGCAAGTTTTGCCTGAGCATCTTCGAATTGCTCATGCGCTGCAAATATCTTCATTTGACGCTCCATATCACGAAGCAGGATGAGTGATTTTCCGGACAATATGCACGCTATATTTCGCATGTTTTTCCGGTATTGCCGAGTAAGATCTCGTTTCAGTGGCGAGGTATCCATCTTGGCAAGCACTGAAGCGCAGGGGTTGCACAGCCCGAGGTGCGTGTAAAAACAAGGCTTCCCGTTTCGTTCTTTGGACGTGCAATACGGTATGACATGACGGATAGCGCGAAGCATGGTTCGCAATACGTTTCCTGACTGAAACGGACCGAAAACAACGCTGTCAGGGTACTCGGAAAGTGAACCGCGACGAAGAAAAAGCATGCGAGGCAATTCTTCTTTCATCGTTATCCCTATGTACAAAGGGCTCTTGTCATCTCGGGCAATAACGTTGTATTTGGGAAGATATTCACGGATAAGCTTGGCTTCCAGCAGAAGTGCATCAAATTCATTGTCTGTTGCTTTCGTTTCGATTGAAGCTATCTGCGCCACAAGCACGGAAGTCTTTGCGCCCACCGCATCATCTCGCTGAAAGTATTGCGATACGCGCTTTTTGAGGTCTTTGGCTTTCCCGACATACAGGATGCTCCCCTCATGATTTCGATAAATATACACGCCGGGCTGATGAGAAAGATTTTTCAGCGCTTCCTGTGTGGTGACCATAGGTACCGAATGCTAGCAAATATAAGAATGATTGCAATAACTATTGCGATAGTAACCGGAACGATAAATTTGGAGACGATTGGCTGGATTTCGAACTGATAGTCCGTCGTTTGACCGTTGACGGAAACGGCGATAGAACCGGTTCCTTTGGCAAAATAGCCCTCTATAGGTATTTCAATGGGTACTGAAATTTTCGCGTACGGAGGCAGCTGTGCGATCATCTTCGCAACACGAACATTCACGGGAGTGGATCGAATTGCAAGCTCTACATTTGATACGGAAACACCTTGCGTGTTTTCGATTAACACGGTACCGCGAGTCACTAAGCCAGCGGTTATCGACTTGGGGAAAAGAATAGACGTTGTCAGCTTTTCTTCCGGGTAATCGAGTTTTTTGGTGGCGAACTGGACATCGATATCTTTCGTCTGCTGCCCGTCGCGTTTGTAAGAACCGGCCGGATACGGAAGTTCGCTCGATTCACCCAGTACCGCAAATGTAATGTGATTAAAGTCAAGCTTATCGAAGTAATTGACGCCTCCGGTCGTGTCTGCCCACGTCGGATCTACGGGAATCCAACGCTTCCGGGTCGCATCGTAATACTCGGGCCATGCATGAAGAACATCGGATACGAACGAAAGGGGCCGCAACTTCGCGTTGTTCGTGTACGCAAATCCTATCGATTCACGTGCGGGGATGCCGGCTGCCCGTGCAATAGCGATGAAAAGATCGGTAAATTCCATGCAAATTGCCCGATCGGGATCCCTGAGGGCCGCCGCCGCACCCAGACGCCGCGGTGATTCATTTACGCGCTTATAATCATACGAGAGTGTTTCCACCACGTAGGAATAGATGGCGCGGGGCGTGGTGTATTGGGTCGCCAATTTCTGAATTTCGGGATTCTGGCTCTCCCAGTATTTTAACGGTCGTGTATACACGGCCAGATCATCCAGTCCCTTCTGCGTATCGGGAATAGGTTGCATCTTTAGGGTAATTTGTGCCTTAGCGCGGATATCCAACCGCTGGGCAGGCAGAAGTTCATACTGTGCAAGCCAGTTTCCGTCACGATCCGAAAGAACGGTTTTCGGTTTGGGCTCAAGCTCGGTAATATACACCCGCTGATGCGCTGTATCGGGAGGAAGAGCTATTTCTTTGATCGCGGTTGTGATCGTCGGATTTTCCAGGAAGTACGATAAGTCAACATCAAACACTTGGCTTTCTCCGTAGGCGGCACTTATGCCACCCTGTGTCATTTGCTCTTTCGTCCAGCGGCTTCCCGAACCGGGAAGCGGAGACATATAGGCGTTGGGTCCGAACGTTGGAGGAACCCGCAAGCTCACGAAGTAGGAAGCCATATCAGCGTCGCGTGGTGCTCCGGGGATGTTTACCTCCCAGATGCTCCCATTTTTCGATGCGATTTGACTGTCTTCATACCGGAGTGAAAATTGAAGCTGCTTTCCCAACCCGACAACACGTTCATTAAACACGAGAGCTATCTGCGTTTTGCCGTCTTCTTGAGTTATCTGAGGCGATATGATCCCTCCGTTGTCATATGCGATAATATTTTTTACTTTCGCGGAGTCGATAACTATCGTATACTTTTGCGCGTAGAGGTTAGAAACCTGATTCGTCAATGTGACGTTCTGAGTCACAATCGTGACTCCCGACGGCGCAATGGCATACGAGACGTCATAGTCAGCCCGAAACTGCCCGGCAGCCCATGCATGACTCTGAGGTACCAAAAGAGCAATAATGATGCCGATTATCCCGAATAGAAGGCCCACAAATTTATTCTAGTATCTTTTTTAAGAATTGTCCTGTGTAGGACTGTTTCACTTTCGCGATGTCTCTTGGCGTTCCTGATGCGACGATGCGTCCGCCAGCGTCGCCGCCCTCAGGTCCTAAATCGATAATCCAATCAGCATTTTTTATGATATCGAGGTTGTGTTCGATAACGATGACGGTATTTCCCAGACTGCTGAGGCGGTGAAGAACCAAAAGGAGTTTCTCAAGATCGGCAAAGTGAAGCCCGGTTGTCGGTTCATCAAGGATATATACCGTTTTCCCTGTTGATCGTCTGTGAAGCTCACTTGCCAGCTTCACACGCTGTGCTTCTCCTCCAGAGAGCGTCGTTGCAGGCTGCCCCAAGTGCATGTAGCCAAGTCCAACTTCCTCGATAATTTTTAGCTTCTCAAACAGGATAGGATGGTGCTCGAAAAACACGCGGGCTTCCTCAACCGTCATATCCAATACCTGGGCGATATTCTTGCCTCTGTACAGAACCTCAAGCGTTTCGCTGTTATACCGGGTTCCATGACACACCTCGCACGTGACATATACGTCGGAGAGGAATTGCATTTCTATTTTCTTCTGCCCCTCACCTTCACAGGCTTCGCATCTTCCGCCTTTGACATTGAAAGAGAATCTTCCCGGCGCAAAGCCGTTTGCCCGTGACTGCGGATGTTGCGCAAATATGTCCCGTATATGGGAGAAGATACCCGTATACGTTGCTGGGTTGCTTCTGGGTGTCCTTCCTATGGGGGACTGATCGATGAGAATAGCCTTGTCGACGGTGTTAAGATTGTCTATGGACTTGTGTGCTCCCACACGGTCTTTGGCAAGCGGGTTGAAATGTGAGGCCAACGCTCTATAGAGGGTTTCCACGATAAGCGTTGATTTTCCGCTCCCCGACACACCCGTAATGCAGACAAGCTTCCCCAGGGGGAACGAAACATCGATATCCTTGAGGTTGTTTTCCGTTGCGCCGCGCAGGACGAGCGCCTGATCGTCGGCGACTGCTTCGTGAGAATTTGTGGATCGAATGATTTTCCGCTCGTGTGTAAGATATTTTGCTGTCGGCGAATGCGGGTTTTTCTTTATGCTCGCAACCGAGCCCTGGGCTACGATTCTCCCGCCGTGCTCTCCGGCGCCCGGTCCGAAATCCACGATCCAATCCGACTCTTCCATCATCTCACGGTCATGCTCGACCACAATGACAGAATTTCCCAGGTCACGAAGCGTTTTGAGCGTATCGATGAGCTTTGAGTTATCCCTGCTATGGAGTCCTATCGATGGTTCATCTAAGACATAAAGAACTCCGGATAGACCGCTTCCTATTTGGGACGCAAGGCGTATCCTCTGAGCTTCGCCTCCTGCGAGGGTGGTTGCGCTTCGTCCAAGCGTTAAATACTCGAGTCCCACGCGCTTGAGAAATGTCAGTCGGGCGATAATTTCCTTCAGAATCGGCCTTCCTATGACGCGTTCCTGTTCGCTTAATATATGAGTTTTGTCCCCGAAGAGATTCTCCATCCAGTCCAAAGCATCCGAGATAGAAAGAGCAGTCACCTCAGCGATCGAAAACTTGTCGACAGAAACAGTAAGACTTTCCTTCCTCAACCGCTTGCCCAAACAGACCGGACAGACTTCCTGACGCATGTATTTTGCTATTTCCGTCCGCACGATGTCGCTTTCCGTTTCCACGTAGCGCTTCTTGAGTTCGGGAACAAGACCTTCGAAGGGCTCCTCGATGGTGGTCATGTCGCCAAACCGGTTTGTCCCTACCACGCGATAGAGCCGGTCCCCCGTCCCGTACAAAATGACATCTCGCTGTGCTTTCGTCAGATACTTCAATGGTCGGCGCACATCGATGCCGTGTTTCTCAAGGACCGTCGTTATCAGACGGGAATGCCACGTATCGTGGAAAAACATCCTGGCAAACGGCAGAAGACCCCCCTCACTGACGGTAAGCTCCGGATTGATAACCAAATCCGGATCAACGGTAAGGATCGTCCCTATGCCGCTGCACTCACCGCATGCCCCATGTGGCGAGTTAAATGAAAATGACCGTGGTTCGATTTCCGGAATGGAAATGTTGCAGACCGGACAGGCAAATTTCTCGGAATAGATATGATCATGTACCTTCTTTGGTTTGTCCGGAAATGCAAATCCCGAATCCTCAACGACGCCTACGGTAACCAGCCCGTCCGAAAGGGTAAGCGCCTGACTCACGGCGTCCGCAATCCTCGCCCGCAGTGTCGGGTCTTTAGGGTTTTTTTCAATCACAACCCGGTCGACGATTACATCGATCGTGTGTTTATTTGTTTTGATTAGAGCAATATCCTCGTTAATACCGAAGAAATACCCGTCCACACGAACCGTCCGAAACCCCTTGGCTCGCACATTATCAAAAAGCTGAACAAATTCTCCCTTGCGATCGCGTACAACGGGGGCCATGATAAGAAATCGGGTGTACTTTTTCCCGCTCTCGGATGAGATTTTTTGCGAAAGCTCAAGGATAAGATCGACAATCTGTGAAGAGGAGAGCTTGCTTATCTCACGCCCGCAATTCGGACAATGCGGATGACCGATTCTCGCAAAAAGTAGCCGGAGATAATCGTAAATCTCCGTCACCGTACCCACGGTCGAGCGGGGATTGTGAGAAGTGGATTTCTGATCGATAGATATGGAGGGAGATAACCCTTCGATGCTGTCAATATCGGGCTTATCCATAATTCCCAAGAATTGCCGTGCATACGAAGACAGCGATTCCACATATCTGCGTTGCCCCTCCGCATAAATCGTGTCAAATGCAAGGGAGGACTTGCCCGATCCAGACACGCCCGTAAAAACGACAAGCTTGTTTTTCGGAAGCTCGAGGTTTATGTTTTTCAGGTTATGCTGTCTGGCACCTTTTATGATGATCTTGTCCATACGCGTGAACGCAAAATTGCCACCGATAAACCGTGGCCTAATTATTATAGCATCAGTCGCTGAGCATCCGTATGCGGTCGCGGATTTTTGCGGCGAGCTCAAAATCCAAATCACGGCTGGCGTCCCGCATGAGTTTCGTTAATTTGGCAATGTATTTCTTCTTGTCCAATGGCGTCATGGATTGGATAACATTCTCGCTCATGCGTTCTTCGACTTCGTCCATCCCGCGACGGATATCCTCTGCCCCTCTTTCGACCAAACGCTCCCGAATGGGTTTCACGATACCCTGAGGTGTGATTCCATGCTTCGCATTGTATGCGACTTGAATTTCGCGTCTACGCCGCACTTCTTCCAAGGCCTGCTTCATCGCCTTCGTTTCACTATCGGCATACAGGATGACCTCTCCCGATACGTGACGAGCGGCCCGGCCCATCGTCTGCACCAGACTGGTGCGGCTTCGGAGAAATCCCTGTTTATCAGCATCAAGTATGGCGACAAGCGACACTTCAGGGAGATCCAACCCCTCGCGAAGCAGATTGACGCCGACAACGACATCATACGCGCCGCTTCTTAGGTCGGCCAGAATGTCGGTGCGCTTGAGTGTTTCGACATCAGAGTGAAGATAATGGACCTTTATCTGTCTCTGCTCGAGAAAACGCGAGAGATCTTCTGCCATCTGTTTCGTAAGCGTGGTTACCAAAACACGTTCTTTCCTGGCGATACGCGCTTCTATTTCCCTCGTTAAATCGGCTATTTGCCCCGCAACCGGTCGCACGATTACGGAAGGATCGACCAAACCTGTAGGACGAATGAGCTGCTCGACGATGTGACCCTCGCTTCTGTCGAGCTCATACTCACCCGGTGTTGCAGATACATAGATAGTCGCCGGCTGAATCCGCACAAATTCCTCGAAACGTAGAGGCCGGTTATCAAGCGCTGCCGGAAGTCGAAACCCGTAATCGATAAGCGTTTGCTTGCGGCTCCTATCGCCGTTATACATGCCGCGGATTTGCGGCACGGTCATGTGTGACTCGTCAATAACCAGAAGCCAGTCTTTCCCGAACGCCTGTCGGAAATACTCAAACAGCGTATAGGGTGGATCGCCGGGTTTCCTGCCGTCGAAATAGCGTGAATAATTCTCGATGCCGTTGACATAACCCATTTCATCGATCATCTCAAGGTCGAAATTGACCCGTTCGCTGATGCGTTGAGCTTCGATGTGTTTGCCCTGTTTCTTAAAAGCAGCAACCTGACGCTCCATGTCGCTTCGAATCTGCGCAAAAACTTCTTTGTGTTGTTTCGGATCCGTCATGTAATGCTTCGCAGGATAGATAACGGTGGCCCCGAGTATTTGATTTGTCTTGCCGGTGAGAGGATCGATTTCTTCAAGTTCGGCTATGAATTCTCCGTTTAATCCTATCCGTATAGCCGTATCCGTATATGCCGGGAATATGTCGATCGTATCGCCGCGCACTCTGAATGTACTTCGGTGAAACCCGAAATCCCCCCGTTCATACTGAAGCTGCACAAGGCGGTCAAATATGCTTTTTCTGTTCACTTTCATCCCGCGGGCAAGCTCAAGGACAAAATTTCCGTACTCTTTGGGAGATCCGATATTATAAATACACGAAACAGATGCCACGATGATCGTATCGTTTCGGGTCAGAATATTTGTGGTCGCGGCCAGACGAAGCTTATCTATTTCCTCATTAATCTCCGTTTCCTTTTCTATATAGGTGTCGCTTTGGGGGATATATGCTTCAGGCTGATAATAATCGTAGTACGAAACGAAATACGAAACCGCATTCTCAGGGAAAAAATCACGGAATTCCTGATACAGCTGAGCCGCCAGCGTTTTGTTGTGAGAAATAACAAGCGTCGGCTTCTGCGTACGCTCGATAACCTGGGCGATCGTATACGTTTTCCCACTGCCGGTAACACCCAACAGCACCTGTTCGGGGGCGGAATTTTTCACGCCCAAAGCGAGTGCGTCAATGGCCTGTGGCTGATCCCCGGTAGGTTGGAAATCAGAACGGAGTTTGAATTTATTCATATTCGGGTATACTCAAAATTGATATGAAATTATACGGATTGATATGATTGACAGTTCGGGTATATTTTGTAATAATTTAAATCATCATATCACAGTTTCGGCTTTTGTCTATATACTATGATGGCACCAACCCTCTACACAAAGGAGCGTCAAACACTTGAGTTTATCACACAGTTTATTCAGCGTTTCGGCTATGCGCCGACGCTGAAAGAAATCGGCAACGCCTTGGGTATGAACTCCGTTGCTACCGTCCATGAGCATTTGGACAAACTGCGCCAGAAGGGATACATCAAAAAACTCGACGGCACCTCACGCGGCATTGAAGTTGTGGAGGAAAAATACCGCGCCGGGCAGCCATCCACCGCAGTTGAATTACCGGTTTTAGGGTACATCGCAGCCGGCGCCCCACTGGAGCCATACACGGACCCGAATTTCTATATGTCTGTTGCGCCGGGAATGGTATCCCCGGGTAAATCCAGCTACATTCTTCAGGTCAAGGGAACTTCCATGATCGATGACGGCATCATGGACGGCGATTTCGTCGTCATCCAGCACCAACAGGATGCCAAAAACGGCGACATCGTCGTTGCACTTCTGCCTAACGGATTGGCAACACTCAAAAGAATTTACTTCGAGAAAGACAGAATCAAACTTATGCCGGCCAACTCACAAATGTCGCCTATCTTCACAACACACGTCAAAATTCAAGGCAAGTGCGTCGGTCTCATCCGCCGGTTTGTCTCATAATACACGTATGGGTATATTGTCGGTTGTGGCAACGCCAATCGGAAATCTCGACGATATTACGGTACGTGCCATTAAAACGCTTTTTGCCGCAGATAGTATTCTGTGTGAAGATACCCGCAAGACCGGACTCCTTATCGAACAGCTTACAAAACGGTACGGTGAGCAGTTCGACGCGAGCGTAGAACATAAACCAAAGCTTATTTCGTATTATGACGAAATCGAGCAGAAGATGCTTCCTGAAATTATCGACCGCCTCCTTTCAGGCGATGATATTGCACTCGTCTCGGACGCAGGAACGCCGCTTATATCAGACCCCGGATTCCGTCTCGTGCGCGAATGCGTAAAAAGAGGGATTCGGGTCGAGAGCGTGCCGGGGGCATCGGCAATTCTGACCGCACTAACCAGTTCAGGTCTTCCGACTGACAAGTTCTTCTTCCTGGGGTACCCTCCAGAGAAACAATCCGCGCGTCTCAAACTCTTTTCCACCATCAAAGACATAAACGCAGCTCTATCCTCAAGTTACCTTTTTTACTGCGCGCCGCACAAACTCGTCCATACACTCGAGGATCTTGAAACTGCCTTGCCTGACATAGAACTGGTCATAGCACGGGAACTGACGAAGGTACATGAAGAGGTTTGGAAGGGAACACCCAAAGATGCGCGCGGTCATTTCACAGACCCCAAAGGAGAATTCGTCATCGTCTTCCACTTCCCTACGCGCTAGTACTCTTCCAGAGTCGACGTATCGCCGATGGGTTGCCCGAGCTCTTTTGCTTTGAGTATCCTGCGCATAATTTTTCCTGAACGGGTTTTGGGAAGTTTATCAATAAATTCTATCTCGCGCGGATATGCATGCCCTGCCAGGTGTTTTTTAACAAACTCCATCAGTTCGGCTTTGAGCGCTTCACCCTTGGGAGCCTCGGCAAACTTTTTGGGATCCTTAAGCACAATAAATGCTTTGATGATTTCACCCCGTACTTCATCCGGCTTCCCGATAACCCCTGCCTCCACGACCGCCGGATGCTCCACAAGCGCCGATTCGACTTCAAACGGCCCAACGCGTTCCCCCGCTGTTTTGATAACGTCATCAGCTCTTCCGATAAACCAGAAATACCCTTCTTCATCTTTCCATGCGCGGTCGCCTGAAATATACCACCCGTTGACGAAATAGGACTGGTATTTTTCCTCGTTTTGCCAAACTGTTTTCATCATGGAGGGCCACCCGGGACGAAACGCGAGATTTCCTTCGGTTTTATCAGGGAGCAACTTCCCTTCGTCATCAACGATACCAGCCTCCAAACCGGGAAACGGTTTCCCCATAGATCCGAGCTTTATATCCATCGTGGGAATGTTTACCATCATCATACCGCCTGTCTCCGTTTGCCACCACGTGTCGTGAAACGGCAACCCAAATACTTTGAGTCCCCAGCGGATCGCCTCGGGATTGAGCGGTTCACCCACACTGCAAAGATGACGCAGGTGGCTAAGATCGTGTGATCTGACGAGCTCATCGCCTTTCGCCATAAGCATTCGGATAGCAGTAGGAGCCGTGTACCAGATGGTAACCTTGTATTTGGAAAGTATGCCGTACCACGTATTGGGGTCAAATCTACCAGCATGAACCACCATGGTCACTCCGAGCATCCAGGGAGAGAGTATTCCATACACAATGCCTGTCACCCAGCCCGGATCTGCAGTACACCAGTAAACGTCTGTCGGATGCAAATCAAGAACCCACTTGGCGGTTATATACTCATGGGTAATGCCACCGTGCACGTGGACAATCCCTTTCGGTTTTCCCGTCGTTCCTGAGGTATACAGCATAAATGAATAATCGGTCGGTTTTGTGTGGACGCAGGAGAACGATTCAGACTGCTTGGCGATTTTCCCGAGAAACTCCGGGCTATCGACGATGACGATGTGCTCAAGCTTCGGAAGTTTGGCTTTGGCGCCGACAATTCGGGCGGATAATTCTTTGGTGGTGAAAAGAACTTTTGCCTCACTGTTTCCCAGACGATCCACAAGCGCCTGCTCCTGGAATGCCGAAAAAAGTGTCCCCGCAATAGCGCCCGTTTTCAAAACTCCCAGAAACGCCGCATACAGAACAGGGATTCTGGGAAGAAAAAGAAACACCCGATCGCCTTGTACAACCCCCAGGGAAACGAGAAAATTGGCATACTGATTGGACAGACGGGCCATGTCCCCGAACGTATAGGTTGCCGTCGCACCGTTGTCACCTTCCCAAAGGAGTGCCGTTTTCCCCTCGAGAGGTGTATTGAGATGGCGGTCGACCGCGTTATACGCAAGGTTTACGCCTCCGTCCGTAAAGTAGGTAAGTTCTTTTTGGGCTTCTTCCCACCCCTTAGCACGTGCAAGTTCACCCGCCGAAGGAACGTTCGGGGGGACTCGAAACGAAGAGGCGTCCTTTTTGATGAGTTGGGCAGACTCGTCCATGGAGTTATTTTTTCGAACGCACGGAAAACTTGTCACCCAAACGCTTCAGGTTCTCCACGACGCCGGTATATTCAAGCTCGTCCATTCCAGCCATGGACGGACCATAAAACCCCTGAGCGCGAAGTTCAAGTGTTTTGAGGGAGGCACGCTCGCGCACCACATCCCAGAACGGCTGATCGAAAAAGTCAACTGCCTCTGTGAGCTTCCCTTCATGAACACAGTAGCCTGCGGCAGACATGATGGTTGGCCCGTCAAAATAGGAAATAATGGAATTTTGTACCACCGGCATCACCGCGACGTGATGACTCCCGCGATTATCACCCAAGGTGAAGTGTGCAAGCGCCCATGGTGAAAGAATCTCTCCCGTCGAAGGGAACTGTTTCTGCGTCCGGACAATTGCAACCGGATCATCCTTTCCGACATATTTTCCCGAGATGTTATGGAGTCTGCTCGTCGAAGCTACAGCCGCCAGAAGGCCGGTTGCGTTTTCGACCACGGTTTCAATGACGTAGTGGTTCGGATCGCGAAGAAGCGTTGCTATGTCATAGTAATCTTCGGGAACTTTCAGCGTAATCACCCGATCTGCGTCCGTGTGATTGACGTCCATGATGGTATAGCTGAATCCCGGTTTCATGTCAGGAGCAAGAAGAAGACCGGCATTGTGATACGGATTGGCAAATGCTTCAAACAACGGGTAATTAAAAACTCCGGGCCCGCATTTGTCACCGGCAAAAACGATAAATGGTTCGGCGGGACGCTCTTCAATTTCCATCTCAGCGCTCCCCGGACCCATGCCTCTCACGTTTCCCGAGAAGGCATCCTTGAGAAGATCCTGTCCCGCCCCATATAACCCCTGGGATTTGGCGATTTTCGTCGTTTCTACGAACGTATCCCAGGCAAACTTGTGGATATCTGCATTGTCAACACCCCGCGTGTGCGTCATCAGAAGCGCAATGTCATCGCCGGTAAATGTAACGCGCCCGTCCAGAAGAAGGCCGTTTTTGACTGCTTCTTCCACTCGATCCTTGGCCTTGGCGACCATGGCATTACTCGGCCGGTTGTGTCCGCCGACTGATCCGGTGTCTGCTTTAATGACTGAGATTGTCGTTTTCATACATGCCCTCCTTTAGGCCCAGTTTCTGCGAATATATGCACCATTCTACCCTATCATGAAAACAATTCAGATTCAATCTGAAGAAGTCGATTGTATTTGGCCACTCTCTCACCTCTTGCAGGGGCCCCGAACTTTACATAGTCGGATTGAACCGCAACTGCTAGATCAGAAACGTATGTATCATTGGTTTCGCCGCTTCTGTGTGAAACGATGCATTTGATATCGTTTTTCTTGGCAAGCGCGACGACTGCAAGAAACTCGGATATCGTACCAATCTGATTGGGTTTCAAAAGAATCGCTGAGCAGGCACGCTTCGCAATGGCCTGCGTAAGACGTTCGGGATTGGTCGTCAACAAATCATCTCCGATAAGAAGAATATCGTCGCCCACAAGCTTGTTAAGTTCAATCCATCCAGCCCAGTCATCTTCATCAAGCGCATCCTCAAGCATAAGAAGGCGGTATATCTTGTGCATATCCATAATGTATTCGATGAACTCGCTTGTCTTGTACGCAACGGGGCGATCTTTGATTTGGTATCCGCGCTCACTGTGAAACGAGGATGCCGCCATATCCAGACCGAAGAATACGTCAACGCCGAAGCGATAATTACTTTTTCGAATTGTCTCGCTTAATATCTCAAGCGGATCCATGTTTGTAGAAAGGTTGGGGGCAAACCCGCCCTCGTCTCCGGTTGCGTGAACCGCGCCGCGATTCATCAACAACTGTTTCACGCCGTGGTAAAGTTCCACGCCCATTCTAAGAGCATCGCTGAAAGACTTATTTGAGGCAGGGACGATATGATACTCCTGAAAGTCCAGATTTCCTCCCCCGTGCTTCCCGCCGTTGATGACATTAAAGGTGGGAGTAGGTATGTTCGTCATGGGCGAGGGTTTTCCGTTGTTGGCCAGCAGATTGAAATACGCATACAGCGGCGTTCGCATATGGTTGGCCGCCGCCATAGCAACTGCGACAGATACGCTTAAAATACTGTTTGACCCGAGGCGGGACTTTCCGGGAGTACCGTCCAGGTCCACCATGAGCTTATCGATGGCTCCCTGAGCGAGCGCATCCTGTCCTTTGAGTTTGGGCGCAATTACGGTGTTTACGTTTGCAACAGCCTTCATGACACCTTTCCCGTCATAGCGCTTGGAGTCACCATCGCGAAGCTCCATGGCCTCATATTTTCCAACCGAAGCTCCAGCAGGTACTGCAGCAACACCCCGATACCCGCTTGTGAGGATAACGGTTGTCTCGACCGTGGGATTACCTCTCGAGTCGAGAATTTCGCGTGCGGTTATGGAGAAAATCTTTGAATCCGCCATATCACTTTTTCTTCTTCGTTACCTTCGCCTCCGCCTGGTAAATGGTCTCGCGGACGTGATCAATGGCATCAGGATTCACGGACACGCTGGTAATCCCCCATGATACGAGCTTTTCGACCAGTTCCGGGTAATCTGACGGGGCCTGTCCGCACATGGAAACCGTCACGCCGCGTTTCACGCATGTTTTAACTACATGCTCAAAGGCCCACAGCACCGCCGGGTCCATCTCGGAGAAATCGTGAGCGACTTCGCTGTTATCCCGATCGGTTCCCAGAATGAGCATCGTCAGATCATTGGATCCTATCGACACGCCGTCTATACCAACATCCAGGAAATCGTTCAGCCGAATGACGTTCGTCGGAATCTCGCACATGAGCCAGAGTTTGAACGTGCTTGACCGTGACAGTCCGCTTGCGGCGATAATCTTTTTCACGTCCAGAAGTTCTTTGGGTGTCCTCACGAACGGCAGCATGAGGTAAAGATTCGTATGTCCCATTTTGTTTCGGACCTTTTTTATCGCTTCCAGTTCAATCTCAAACACCCGGGAATCGATAACGTATCGCGCTGCGCCGCGGAATCCCAGCATCGGATTTGGCTCTTCCGGTTCGTATGCAGCTCCCCCTTTGAGATTGCGGTATTCATTTGTTTTGAAATCCGTCGCCCGATACACCACCGGTCTCGGGGAAAACGAAGAACAGAATACCCCTAATTTCTCCGCGAGCGTATCGATGAAAACTTTTTCTTTATGTTCAGCGATAAGTTTCTTTGGGTGGGTACCTATGTCTGCTATCATAAATTCCGCACGCAGTAACCCAACACCGTCGGCGTTCATTTTTGAAACCACAGGTGCCCGGCTGGGTTCGGCCAGATTGACGTAGACCTTTGTCGCTGTCTTGAGATATTCCCGTGGTGCGGCTTTTTTCACTATCCCGGGAGACACTCCAACCGATCCCTTGTACACTTCACCGGTCGCTCCGTTTATGGTAATCACCATTCCGTCATGGAGAAGTTTGCGCACATCCTTGGCGCCCACAACTGCAGGAATGCCAAGTTCCCGCGAAACGATTGCCGCGTGAGACGTCCGACCTCCGCGCTCGGTCAGGATGGCAACGGCCTTGCGCATCGCAGGAACGAAATCGGGATTCGTCTGCTCGGCCACCAAAATATCTCCCGCGTTTACCTTGTGAATTTCCTTGGCCGATGAGAGAAGTTTCACCGGTCCCGTGGCAACGCCCGGACTTGCAGGATCGCCTTTTGCGAATACCTCCGCCTTGAAACTGCTTGTCACTTCGGTCTTTTTACCCGTTGTTGTTACGGGGCGGGTCTGCACGAGATACACATGACCCTTTTCTATTGCCCATTCGCTGTCCTGGGGAAAATAGTAATGGTTTTCCAACTTCTTTCCCAGCCGGGCAAGGGCAATGATTTCCTTGTCAGTAAGCTTCATTTTCCCGCCATCCTTTTTTGAGAGGGCCACAATACGGTTATCCAGTCTGCCGCGAATCATTTGCTTCTCCTGGGTATGGATTTCCCGGATGACGACCTGCTCAGTCTTCTTATCCACTTCATAGTGATCAGGCGTAACAGCACCCTGCACAATCATTTCACCCAATCCGAAAATGGCCTCTATCGTAACGCGGGATTTGTCGTTTGTGACCGGATTTATGGTAAACATGACACCCGACTTCTCTGAGGCCACCATCTTCTGGACCGGCACGGCGATGGAAACCCGGAAATGATCGAATTTGTTCGTCGCGCGATAGAAAATGGCGCGGGAAGTAAAAAGTGATGCCCACGCCTCTTTAATTTTCTCTATCAGGTTTGCTTCGCCAGTCACGTTGAGAAACGTGGCCTGCTGGCCTGCAAAAGAAGCACCCGGCAGGTCCTCGGCAGTCGCCGAAGAACGAACAGCCACAAGAGCAGCCTTCATGCTGCCTCCTGAAAGCTTGAAGTACGCTTTAATCACCTCGTTGGCGATTTCCGGTGGGAATTCAGAGCGCGTGATGAGTTTTTGAATCTGCCGCGACGCACTATCAAGCTTTTTACTGTCGCTTACGTCTAATCCATGCAGAAGTTCTTCTATTTTGTGGCGGATCTGGACCGTGTCGAGAAATGCTTTGTACGCAGAAACAGTTACGACAAATCCATTCGGAACGGGGAATCCCGCACGCGTCATTTCTCCCAAATTTGCACCCTTCCCGCCGACACTATCGATGTCCTCTTTGTGGATATCTTTAAACCAGGCGATGTATTGGTTTATCATGACGGGCCTCCTTTTCCTAGTATGGATAAACTTCCCCGGTGTTTCAAGGGGCATGAGAGAAGAGTGACCGAAAACATACTGACACGCTTGACATCCATCTGACGAATGACGCGCTATCCGGTCGCAAGCTGATTTTTGAAATACGTAACCCAGGGGATGGCGACGGGATCCGTGTCATACAACATAGCCATGTAAAACGTCGTAAACCCGGAAAGCGTGAAGGCCTCAAGGAGCTGATCGAGTTTTGTTTTCCCGGCGAGTTTTACTTCGTGCGTCGCGACATTCTGTTTTTCGACAACGTCACGGGTGATGCTGAAGCGTTTTTGAATTTTTTCGCTGTACAACTGTGAGGTGAAAAAAACAAAAACTCCGTTTTGGTGAATAGTTTCCGGGTGTTTCAGGCCCTCCATAAGATGGTGATTGAGTTCCGGTATATACCGCACGTCTGAAATCATCTTCGCCGTTTCGTTGATTTGATTGGCAAATCCGTTCCCGAACCCCTTGAGAAATCCGCTGGTCACCAGAATAGGGTGTTTGTCTTTCAGATAGGAAGCGAGCTGTTTGGCGGCATTATTTTCCGTCGGCACGTCGGCGCCCAGTGTTTGTGCATAATCGCGTGCGAATCTGATCGCGGCCGTAACCTCATCATCGGTAACCTCCAGCAATCCGAGGGCCGAGAGGATTCCCAGGTGACCCATGAGGAGATATCCACCCCCAATTCTGGGTTGTCCGCATGGATTATACTTTGGATCAAAGACATATCCCACATGCCCATGTTGCGAAAGCATTTCTGCTATTTTCCCGCCGCCGACTACCGCCGTCAGTTTTGCCCCTCGTCTTGCCGCTTCCTGTCCGCAGGCGATCACCTCTTCTGTCGTTCCTGAAAAAGAAGACAGAACGACGAGGGTGTGCTCATCGACATATGAAGGAAGGTCATAATCGTCGACGATCTCGACCGGCTTTTTGATGCGGTCCAAAAAAACGTCGCGGATAGCCTTCGGAGTGAATCGAGACCCGCCCATGCCGCAAACAACGACGTTATAGATATCCCTATACGTATCGGGGAAAACAAGCCGTGAGCTTTCCGTCCAGGCCTGCTCACACTGTTTGGGAAAAAGTGCCGTCGAACCAAGCACGTCTTTGGGATCCAGCGCCCGCATGGCGGCAACGTCATCAAGTGATTTCATTTGATGGCACCTCCCAATGATAAAACGAGTTTGACGAGTGCGTCTGTTTTTTCTTTTAGAAGCTCTTTCGTGTTCGCCTCGACATTCAGGCGGATGAGCGGCTCGGTTTTACTGACCCTGATGTTAAACCAATAGTCCGGGTACCAGACGCTCAGCCCGTCCAATTCGTCCATGCTTTGCGCATCCTTATAGTCGCTTTTCACCGCGTCCATGACCCTGTCACTATCGGGAACTTGGAAATTGATCTCCCCGCTTTCTGGATAAACGTCGAGTTCATCGACCATTTCAGACAGTTTGCGACCCTCGGTGGATATGAGGGAAAGGAC
>CAYUKU010000014.1:2039-26446 GCA_964445435.1 uncultured Gammaproteobacteria bacterium | reverse complement strand
CCCTCACACGTGTGAAGGTTGCCCGCTTGGAGACTTGTGCCCCGAGTACGGAAAAACGTG
Organism: uncultured Gammaproteobacteria bacterium; assembly: GCA_964445435.1. Lineage (GTDB taxonomy): Bacteria > Patescibacteriota > Microgenomatia > UBA10105 > UBA927 > CAYUKU01. Next base: position 26,386 of record CAYUKU010000014.1, on the reverse strand, counting down.
GCGGTAACCCCCTCGTCAACCCGTTACATTCGGGATGTGTTCAAGCCGAGTTAACGCGCCGTTTTCGTCTACTTCCACCGCGACCACATCAACACGTTGCACTTGGGGAAGAGTGGGATGTGTTTGTGTATAAAATTGCGCGGTTTTGATAACCTCACGAAGTTTCCCCGAAGTAACGGCCTCTTCTGGTAATCCGTAGGATCGTCCGATACGTGTCTTAACTTCAACGAACACGAGGGTGTTATCTTTCGTGCACACGATATCCAGCTCGCCGTACCTGGCTTTAAAATTACGTATAAGAATGCGAAATCCCTTCTTCCGGAGATAGGAGGCGGCGAGATCTTCGCCGAATTTACCGAGTGCTTGTTTGTGCGGGGGCAGATTGGACTTCATCAATTTTCACGGCTGAACGGCCCTTGCGGTCTCTGAGGTAATACAACTTCGCCCGACGCACTTCGCCTCGCTTCTTGATCTCTATTTTCTTAATCCATGGGGAAACGATGGGGAAAATGCGCTCAATACCGACAGCGGCAGCGCCGATCCTGCGTACGGTGACCATGGTATTGGCTCCCGTGCCTTTGATGGCAATAACGATACCCTCAAAAACCTGAATGCGCTCGCGTGTCTCTTCTTTTACTTCACGTTTCGTTTTTCCGGCAACTTTTTCGTGCTCGATAAGCTTGTAATGCACGCGAACCGTGTCCCCGACATGAAACTCCACGGTTTTTTCGGTTTCCCCGTCTTTGGTGGTCCACCTGGAAAAATTCGCCATAAGAAGCCTATTTTATCATTATTTTACGCGTTCTACAAGGAAGCTATGTACTCAAGAAATAGCGGGTGCGGCACCAGAGGTCGGGAGCGGTATTCCGGGTGGTATTGCGTACCCACGAAAAATGGATGAGTCTCACGGGGCAGCTCTATTATTTCCGCCAAATTTTCAACGACGGAACGTCCGGCAATCACCATGCCTGCGTCCTCAATCTGCTTGGCATACGCATCATTAAACTCATACCGATGACGGTGACGTTCGCCCACTATTTTGTCTTTCTCGTTGTCATAGGCGTGATACTTCAGATAACAGGCATCCGCTATCGAACCTGGTTTCACTTTGCATTCCCACCGGCCGAGTCTCATCGTTCCGCCATAGGCGCGCCTTTTCAGAATTTCTTCCTGCCCGTGAATCATGTGAATGACAGGATGCTTCGTCTCGGGACTGCATTCGATCGTGTGTGCCTGTAAATTGAGCACATTTCGGGCGTACTCGACGACTGCCAACTGCATACCGTAACACAAACCCAAATACGGAATTTTGTTCATTCGAGCATATTCTATTGCCTTAATTTTCCCTTCCACGCCCCTGGGACCCCAGCCGATCGGCACGATAATGCCGTCGACACCCTTGAGCGTGCCTAGGTCTCCTTTTTCCAGCCGTTCGGCCTGGATCCACTTCACATCGGCCTCCACTCCCTTCGCCCAGGAAGCGTGATCGATAGCATCCATGAGCGCCGCGTAGCTATCTCGCAGCTGATATTCACCGGTTGCAAAATATTTCCCCACTATGGCTATGGTTTTCTTTTTGGGCTTTTTCGTCTCGATTGTGTCTGTCATTGCCCTCCAGTTATCCATTGCCAGTTTCCGGGCGGGCAAATCGAGCATGGTAAGAATTTTCTCATCCAAACCCTGCTTGGCCAGGTGAAGCGGGCTTTCATACGGGCTTTTGAGATCCATACTGTCGATGACATGTTCTGCCTCAACGCCGCAAAAAAGGGCAAACCGCGCCCGTCTTCTTTCGTCCATGGGCTGCTCGCTTCTCGTCACGATGAAATCAGGCTGGATACCCATGGAATTAAGCATTTTTACGGATAATTGCGTCGGCTTCGTTTTCGGTTCGCCCAGGTGGCTCGGTGTAGGAAGGTAACTGACGTGGACATGCACCACGGAGTTTTTCCGGTCACGGGAAAGAATCCGTGATGCCTCATAGTAGAGGATATTCTGGTACTCGCCTGCGGTACCCCCTAACTCGATGACGATGATGTCCGCTTTCTCTTTCTCTCCTGCTTCTTTTATGCGAGCCAGAATTTCATCAGTTACATGGGGAATTGCCTCCACATCCTCGCCGTCATAGCCGAAATTGCGCTCCCGGTCTATTACGGCCTTATAAATCTGTCCGAGGGTTACGAAATTATGCCGGTACATGTTTTTCCCGAGAAATTTCTCGTAGGTGCCCATGTCCATATCCGCTTCGGTCCCGTCATCACACAGATACGGATCACCATGTTCGATGGGGTTTATAAGACCGGCATCGATATTGAGATAGTTTTCACATTTTACGGGAGTAACATTATATCCCCGACTTTGGAGGAGGAGTGCTATAGAAGCCGTTGTGACGCCTTTTCCCAAACCAGAAATGACGCCGCCTGACACGAAAATATATTTAGTGGGCATGGTCTAAGATACCAAAACATATTATGTTCTGTCAAAGAGGAAAAATCTTACTCCCCTGAAAATGAATATATGACAATCATCTCACTCCCAAGAGCACTAGCCACTTCACGGGGTTCTAAGGACAGTGAATGGGCAGCTTGAACAATAACATCCCGAGCTTCGCTTGCTCTTGTAAAAAGAAGCGTGTGGGATTCGAAAATGGCTTCAACTTGCCGCGCAGTACCAACAAGTGAGATGTCCTGCATCGAATAGATACCATTATCAACTTCATCGTCCCCTCATGCCACCTGCATAAGTCGCGAAGATCATCCTGCCTCATGGGCGGCAGTATAACTCTCCCGCATCTGATAAATGGCGAACTTCCGAGCCTCACTAAAACTAACACTCATAGAATGTCCAATTCCTACCATATGGGTTTCATAGGTTCAAGGGGGAAAATGAAGCTCAAAGCTGCTCGGTCCCGAAGTACCGATCACCGAAATCTCCCAGTCCGGGGACGATATACGCTTTATCGTTCAGGTTCGTATCGATAGCAGCTGTCACGATGGGTACGTCAGGGTGATTCTTCCCGACCCGGTCTATCCCTTCGGGAGCAGAAACGATAGACACGGCGACGATCCTCTTGGCCCCTTTCTGTTTCACCGCATAAATCGTGTCGTCCATAGACCCTCCGGTTGCAAGCATAGGATCGATGACAAACACGATATGCGTCGAGAAAATCTTGGGAATCTTTTTATAGTACTCACGGGCTATCGCCGTTTTCTCGTCCCGTTCAAGTCCTATAAACCCGACTGATACGGAAGGGAGCAAATTCTGAAGGGCCGTAAGCATCGCAAGACCCGCGCGCAGAACGGGGACCACGATCACATCATCTGCAAGTTGTCGCCCTGCAAATGGAGAAAGCGGCGTTTCGATGGATTTTTCTTTTGTCGTCATCTGCTTCATTGCCTCAAGAAGCAGAATCTTGGAAACAACGTCTGCGTGTCTACGGAATTCCTCCGTGCGCGTGTTTTTGTCCCGTAAAACCGTAAGGGAATGATCAATAAGCGGGTGGGTAACGACCGCGATATTTTTCATTTCTTGGACTCCAAGTATTTCTTCCCGTGCCCCACCGTCGTATTTATAGGCACGCCTTTTTTACACAAGGGACAATCTGCCTCGTCAAACGCTTCCGCACGAAGAACACCCAGCGAATGAAACGGTGCTCCCATCATCTCAGAATTTACTGCATCGGGATTCCTGTTGACCATGACCGAAACCGTGACCACGTTTCCTCCTGCGTTTCTTATGCTACCCACGACTTTTCGTACCGAACCGCCCGTAGTGGTCAGGTCTTCTATAACAAGCACGTTTTTCCCGGAAACGAATCGGTCATACCCACGAGTAAACACCTGATTCTTCTCTGAATCTTTCTCCGTATATACGCCGAGTATTTCTTTTCCTTTCAGTTTCGTCAGATGGTAGGCGGTCCACTGGGACAGGATAATACCACCCAACGCTGGAGCAACGACGACATCAATATCCAAATCTTTGTTTCTGAGAGCAAACAGTTCCCCAATTTTTGAGGCAAGTTCGGTATGAGGATACAGGGCGTCCTTGTTTATATATACGCTTCCGTGTTTTCCTGAGGTGTAGACGATGTGACTGTCGGTGATAATGGCACCGACTGATTTGAGAATTTCGACGACATCTTCTGTCATACTCTATAAAAGTTTATCGCATCCTTTAATTTTACTGCTTCTTGCCTCGCTTTTTCCCCGAAATCCTCGCCGGTCGAGGCGAAAATAACACTGCGGGATGCATTGATCATAGCGTTTTTACCTGCACTGTCAACGCCGGCTTTTACGGTCTTTTCCATATCGCCGCCCTGAGCTCCGATTCCGGGTATTAATAATGGCATATTTCCGACTATACGTCGCACAATTTCCAGCTCGGCAGGGTAGGTGGCTCCCACAACAAGCGCGCAATTATCGTTACCATTCCATTCGTGCACCACATGTTCTGCTACGACCTGGTACAGCGGTTTTCCATCTATCAAAAGATCCTGTATCTCCCCTGCTCCAGAATTACTGGTTCGACACAAGACAATGCATCCTTTGTCTTTTCTTTCTAAAAAGGGTTTTAAGGCTTCTTTCCCAAGATATGGATGGACGGTGATTGCATCAACTCCCAAATAGTCATACGCAAACTGCGTATACCCTTCATTCGTGTTCCCGATATCTCCCCGCTTCGCATCAAGAATGATCAAAATATCAGGATATGTGTTACGAATATAGTCACACGTACGTTTTATGGCATCTATGCCCGGCAACCCCCTTGATTCGTAGAATGCCATATTGGGTTTAAACGCACATACAAGATCATGTGTGGCATCAACAATTGCGCAATTAAATGTGGTCTGCGGGTGATCAAGTGCCAGAATATGTTTAGGAATTTTATCGATATCGCTATCAAGTCCCACACAGAGAAGTGAGGAATTTTTTGTTGTAATCGCATCAAGTTTTTCGCGGAATGTTCTCATATTCGTATTGCTTTCTCAAAATCATTTTCAGTCATGAGTTTCGCCGCGAGGACAAGCTCTCGAATCGATTTGCCTGATGCAACCGACTCCTTCACAATACCGCTCACAGTATCATATCCAAGTATGGGCGACAGTAGCGTTGCGTATGCCGTAGATTTTTCCAATAACTCTCTACACCGCTTCTCGTTGGCGCGCAGCGTGCGGATGCACTGGTTCGTAAATTGATCCAGAACTTCTCCGGATAACTTGAGCGAGCTAATGAGCCGATCTGCGAGAATCGGAAACATATTTGCCAATTCCAGAAATGACGCATGCGCCGCGTGTTCTATCGTGAGGTTGTTTCCGGACACCGTGTAATAGAGTTGGTTCACTGTTTCGGGCATGATGGGATTAACTTTCCCGGGCATAATTGACGATCCTGCCTGGAGTTCCTCAAGAATAATTTCCCCCAGCCCACCCGCAGGGCCGCTGCTCATAAGTCGCAAATCATTGGCAATCTTTGATGCGTCTAGGGTAAGAGAAAGAATAGCCTGGGACAGACTGACAAAGTCAGTCTGGCTACTGGTTTGGGACATAAGATCATCCGCCGGTTTCAACTCTAAACCGGTTATATTTGCTAACTCTTCGTATACATACTTTATATAGGCGTCTGAAGCATTTATCCGGTTACCCACAGCAGTACCACCTAAATTCAGTTCATGCAGATAGGGAAGCCGTGCCTTCAGTCGTCGGAGATCCCTCGATAACGTGGCCGCGTAGGCGGCAAGCTCGCCGCCCAAGGTTACCGGAACAGCATCCTGCAAGTGCGTCCGTCCCAGCTTGGCGACACCGTTGAACTCTTTTGCCTTTTGCTCAAATGTCGCAATGCATGTGCCAACGGTCGCTATAAGCCTTTCCGCAAGTTCGATGGCGACGATCTTGAGCGCCGAAGGATTCACGTCGTTGGTGGATTGTGACATATTGACATGGTCATTTGGATGCGCCTTGGCAAGTGTCGCCACGACTTCGTTGACGACCATATTTATAGACGTGCCTGCGCCTCCTTGCAAAGATGGTAGGAAAAACTGGTCATCATGCTTCCCCGCCAGTATCTCATCGCAGGCGTGTGCAATATCTTTTGATTGTTTTGCAGACAGCTCCCCTGTACGGGCATGTGCCAGCGCCGCGGCTTTTTTGATTTTTACGATGGCAAGAACGAGTTCACGGTGAACGGGTGGAGCCGAGAACGGGAAATTCCGTATCGCCTTCTCAGTTTGTTTTCCGTACAGCGGCTTCATGCCACCCCTTTCTCAAGAGCGTCCCTGATATCTATAGCCAAATTCGGTTTCCACATGGCTCCCGTTGCTGACTGTACGACGTCGGCGCCCAGACGGCGGTACTGGAAGTAATCCTCAGGTGTCGTCACTCCTCCCATACCAACCACAGCCAAATCCTTCCATCCTTTTGCTTCCTTAATGGATGCGATCCGCTCCACCATCTCAAGTCCGGCCCACCGCATAGCCCGTCCGCATACGCCGCTTACCAAACGAACCGGGCTTCCGGGCAGAAGCTGCTTCCCGTTATTGTCCACAACTTTTGCCGTGATGGTATTAATAGCGGCAACACCTTCGGCGTTCTCGTTAATGGCCTCAAGAAGTGCCTCCAGATCCGCCAGTTTTTCCTTTGGGAAATAGCCAATCTTCACGAGAAGCGGGATGTTGCCTTTTGCTGCTTTGAGCGCCTCCAGTATAGTCCGCGACGTTTCCACGTCGTTGCAGATAAGTCCTTCTTTGCCCACATTCGGACAGGAAAAATTCACTTCAAGCATCCGTGCTCCTGTCTCTCGCGCGGCCCTGCAGGTTCTAGCAAAATCCTCAGCATACTGGGGAAGCGTCATGCCTTCTTTTGGCGTTCCCATGAAACTGAGAATCATAAGATTTCCTTTGGTTTCCTTGGCGAGCGCATGTTTCACATCTTTTTGCCAGACCGGGATATCGCGCGACGGAACCCCAAAGGAATTCGTAACACCCTCATGGTCCACATCAACTGCCGAAATATCCGCATCTCCCTCAACCGTATCACCCGGATGGACATCCGCATCACGAATCTTAATCTTCACAACATTGGGAAAGGGATGACAGGGATATTCGTTGCCTCGGACGGTCTTATACGTGGCGATGGAGTAGCCCCAATTCCATGCAGTTTCGACAAACGCGCTCGTCGGAAGGGGTCCCGCAGGAATACCAAACGGTACATCGACCGGAAATCCGAGAAATGAAGAAGGCGCTGGTATCGGCAGGGGCATTGGCGGAACAACGGGTCCAAACGGTCCCTTCTCGAAATTTTCATCGAATGACCTGGCTGGATCATAAAAGAGTGTATTCATACTTGCTCCTCTTATTTCTTGAAATAAGTTACCTGAATAAGGCCTGTGGTGATAAGCCCCAATCCCATGAATTGGATGGGACTGAGTCTTTCATGCCACAATACGATCCCATACAAGACGCCATATGCTATAAGCAGGGGGTACAGCGACGTAAATGTGGATAGCGCAGCTCCCAATGAAGATGCCTTGATGATGAGAAAATTTCCGATGCTGATCAAGGCTCCAATGTCTACCACAAAGGGCAGCAGTTTAACCGGAAGCGCCTGAGTACGTGCAGAAAACAGAAGATGGAACAAAAACATTATGAGTGCACCTATCAACGATGCAATCGCGTTGACGAGAAAAATAGGTGCTTCCTTCGGGAGAAACTTGGAAATCGTCTGATAGGTAACGAACAGAAAAGGCGTAAATATCGCCAGTAGTTTCCAGTCATTCATATGATTCCTAAAGAAATCCTGCCATACTTCGTCGAAATATCAACCAAGGCATCAAGATCATAATACCGATTCGCCTCGGCAAGCATCCGTAATTCAGTATACATATCTCCATCAACAAGCGGCAAATAAATATCCGACAGGTTATCGATTCCCAAGGAAACGGGAATGCCCGCTTCCAACAATTCCACCACCGGCGCCATGCTGTTATGGATATATGACTGTTTTGGCAGTGTTTTCATGGATAACGCCGCAGACGGGCAGCACACGACAGATAATCCGGCCGTTTTCATGAGCTTGTAGATCTCTTTTCGTTCATCGGGAGGATGGGCGCCGATGGAAATTGCATGAACGGCTACGACTTTCCCCTCCAGACCATATGCAATGGTTTTCCTAGCCAACAACTCCGTATCGTGTTCATCCGGATTGTTTTCCTGATCGATATGGACATGGATCATCTTGCCCGTTTCTTTGGCCCAAGACAAAAGGATATCGAGATGTTTCTCATGATTCGGACGATCCTTCGAGGGCAAACCGCCGATGATATCTACGTAGTCCAATGCCTTACGCGCCCATGCATTCGGCTCATCATCTATGACGCCCTTCAAGACCTGATTGATGAGGACGAGATGTATCTTGTCGGCATATTTCTTTTTCACGAATTGAGCTGCCTTGATCGCCCGAAGTTCGGAAAGCGGATCCACGCCTATAAAGGTTGCACAATGCGTTACGCCCTGAGCAATCATCATTTTCACCGCCGTTTCTATTCGCGAAGCGTAGTCCTCTTCCGAGGATTGTTTGATCATGGAATCAACGAGTGTCCATTTCTTTTCCATCAGCTCATGGGCCTCGTTGAGATTTTGAGAGGTAACCGTATACGCACGGTCGAAGTGGCCATGAGAATTCACCCATCCGCCCCGCGCCTTGACGCGCGATAGGATAGCGTCCTTAAGAAGTGGCTGCGGTTTCATTGATTCGCGTGTAGCTGTGCTGAGTAGAGTTTGTCGACGAGATCCCTGGAAACACTCACTTCTGTAACAAGTGTCGCGCCGAACTTCACGGCGTACTCTCTGATCATTTGCCCGTCTGTTTTTTCCTTCGCTTTCGTGCCGGAGGGCACGTTTATAATCAGGTCGAAACGGTTTATCGCAAGCAGATCAGCCAGATTTGGCTTTAGATGCGGCTGTGAAATCTTATTCACCAGAATCGCCTCTATGCCGTGCTGCTTGAGGAATTTATGTGTCTTGTACGTCGCATAGAGTTTATAGTGAAGTTCCGCGAGCTTCCTGACGACGGGAAGCAGTTTTATTTTGTTGCTTCTCTTGCCGACTGAGAGAAGCGCTGTCTTTTCTGCCCTCTGAGACATACGCATCTGAAGCGTATACAGTTCGATAAATCCGGCAGATGCGTTTTGGTTAAACGCGCTTGAAGCCATAAATGTCGCGAGTTTCTCCTGAAATATAGTGTTTGGCGTCTCAACTGCCACCGCTTCACAGTTTCCCTTGAAAAGGCGAACTTTCACTTTCCCGGTAACTTTTTGATTCATCCGATCGATGAATGCGTTGAGATCATCAAATAAAGGCTCATACCATTTGGCTCCGTAACAAAGATATGCCCATTTCGTGTCGACAAGCGTCTTAAACTCATTTTCTTCCCGTGTTGAAACATACTTTTCCAGATCTTTATGCGCTGTGATGATGACACGTGCGGCCGGCGCCTCATAGAGGCCCCGGACTTTGAGTCCCACGACCCGATCCTCGATAAGGTGCACGATGCCAACGCCATGTTTGCCTGCGAGTGTATTTAACTTGAGGATGATATCCGTCAGTTTCATCGGCTCGCCATTGAGCGCTACTGGTAGACCCTTGATAAATTCAAGTTCCACAATTTCCTCGCGATCCGGGGCGTCTTTCGGATGAGTAGTCACTTGAAGGATTTTCTCCATCGGCGGAATGAGTCCCGGATTTTCTATTTCTCCACCCTCGCCCGTGACTCCCCACATGTTGTCGTCGTATGAATACGGTCTTTCGGCAGTCTGCTTCACGGGAATGTTATGTTTCTTGGCGTAGATAAGCTCCTCGTCGCGACCCATCGACCATTCGCGCACAGGAGCGATAATCTTGATATCCGGGTTAAGAGCTAAAGCCGTTCCCTCGATACGCACCTGATCGTTGCCTTTCCCGGTGCATCCGTGAGCTATTGCGTCAGCCCCTTCGCGGGCAGCTATCTTCACGGCCCACTTGGCAAGAAGCGGCCGCCCGATCGGCGTAGACAGATGATAACCACCCTGATACGAAGCGTTTGCTTTTATACCCTTGGCGATGTATTCATCGGCAAATTCGTCCTTCGCATCGATGACGTAGGCATTCACGGCTCCCAGTTTCAGCGCCTTTTGCCGTATCATTTCAAGATCATCAGTCAATTGGCCGATATCGATCGTGAGAGCAACCACCTGTGCATTGTATTCATCCTGTATCCACTTGAGCATAACCGACGTATCCAGACCGCCGGAATACAGAAGCACGACCTTCTTTACTTCGCCTTTTTTCGCTTCATAGGAAGCTACTTTCACATAAGAGTTCTTTTGCATAGAGAAAAGTGTACACCCCTTTGAACACGGTGTCAATACAAATTCCGTAAAAATCACGCAAAATTGGAGAAAATTGAATTTTCTGAAGCTGAAAAGGTTAACTTTTTTACTAATTGAGGCTAATTTCTACTTTTTTGACTTTGCTTCCTTTTTCGCGGATTGTTTGAAAAGCGCGTAGAAAATATCCCCTTTCGTCACCATGCCGATCACGACATCATCATCGGAAATAACCGGCAGCTGGTTGAGACTCCTGACAATCATCCGTGAAAGCGCCCGCATGACGGGCGTGTCATCCCGCGTATAAATGACCCTTTTGCACATGATCTTGGAAACCTTCGTATTGCCCATTTCGCGCACTTTCTCTTCCATGAGTTCGAAATCCGCAATGCCGGTGACATCAACGAAATACTCCTGATAGTCAGGGTAGAGGGCTTTGAGTAGATCTTCTTTCGTGACAATGCCAACGATTTTCTTCTTCGCGCCGACCACGGGAATTGCGTTAATGTGTTTGGCAAAAATAAGCTTCCACACATCCCGCACGGTTGCGTCCTCACGGGCCGTCACGACACGCTTCGACATGACATCTCGTATATACATAGATCCGCCTAATAGTAGCAAATTAAACCGAGCAGTCAACAAGAGATTCCAAATTATTGCGAAGAGCGTTGCTCAACAGTGGAAGCATAACGCCTTCGTTTGTGAAGTACCTTCATATCCAAAAGTGAACGACGAAGCATGGCCCGGGCCGTGGCCATTTCTTCTGCTGTGGCTTTCCTTGAGATAACTTCACGGGCACGCTCCTGGGCTTTTTTGATTTCAGCTTCGTTGAGTTCGTCTGCGTGAACAGCCCGGGATACGAGAACGGAAACTTTCTCCTTCGTCACTTCCATAAATCCGCCCCCGATAGCCAAGAAGTATTCCTTGTTCTGAGTCGTAATCTTAATCTCTCCTTCGGAAAGTGAGGTAAAAAGCGGCTCGTGATGGGCCAGAACCCCAATCGTCCCACCCGGCGTGGGAACTGTCACCCGCGCAACTTGCTCTGAAAATGCCTGCCGCTGCGGCGTGATGATCTCGAGAAGAAACGTATTCATATGACGCACCTTTTTTGGGTTACTTGACTTCCTCTATCCCTCCGACCATATAGAATGCCTGTTCAGGCTTACTATCATGCTTTCCGTCCAAGATTTCCTTAAATCCCTTGACGGTTTCCTTCAGTGGGACGTACTTCCCTTCTTTTGCCGTAAACGCTTCGGCAACGAACATGGGTTGGGTGAGAAAACGCTGGATCTTGCGCGCGCGCGAGACTACCTGCTTATCCTCGTCACTTAACTCCTCCATGCCCAAGATAGCGATGATATCCTGCAAGTCCTTGTATCGCTGAAGGACCCGTTGGACCCCGCGGGCCACTTCATAGTGTTCAGCTCCAACGATACCCGGCTCCAAAATCCGGGAATTGGAAGCAAGGGGGTCAACAGCCGGGAACAATCCCTGTTCGGCGATCGAACGCTCAAGTGATATGGAGCTGTCGATATGCGCGAATGTTGCCACTGGTGCCGGGTCGGTATAATCATCAGCAGGCACGTACACAGCCTGGACTGAGGTGATTGATCCTCTGTTCGTACTTGAGATTCGCTCCTGAAGCGCACCCATTTCCGATGCCAGCGTCGGCTGATATCCGACCGCTGAAGGGATACGTCCAAGAAGAGCCGACACCTCACTTCCCGCTTGCGCAAACCGGAAAATGTTGTCAATAAACAGCAAAACGTCCTGTCCTTCTTCATCGCGGAAGTATTCAGCCATCGTCAGCCCAGTCAGGGCAACACGCAAGCGTGCACCGGGCGGTTCGTTCATCTGCCCGAACACCATGGCAGTCTTCTCGATAACACCCGATTCCTTCATTTCCTTCCATAGGTCGTTTCCCTCACGGGAACGCTCGCCGACACCGGCAAACACGGATACGCCTCCGTGTACTTCTGCGACATTATGGATGAGCTCCTGGATCGTCACGGTCTTGCCCACCCCTGCGCCGCCGAAAATAGCAACCTTTCCGCCTTTCACGAATGGAGCGATCAGATCGATAACTTTTATTCCCGTCTCAAGGATAGCCGGTTTGGTCGTTTGTTGGACAAACGAGGGTGCAGGCCGGTGAATAGGATACTTTTTCTCCGTCACCACATCGCCTTTCTCATCAATCGCCTCTCCCACGACATTAAAAATGCGCCCCAGAGTCTTTTTCCCGACCGGAACGGAAATAGGCGCACCGGTTGCCGCCACAACGTCTCCCCGGCGCAGTCCGTCCGTGGGACCCAACGCAACCGTACGCACACGATCGGACCCCAAATGGGCAGCTACCTCCAGCACGAGCGTTCCTCCGGAGATGTACTCGCTCTTCACCGTCAACGCATCGTACAGCGCAGGAACGTGACCTCCAGGAAACTGAACATCGACCACGACTCCGACGACCTGGGTCACGACCCCGCTTGTGGTAACTTTTTTACTAGTGCTATTCTGATCGACTGCTTTTTTGCTTCGCACGCTTTTGGTTTGTTTTTTCATAAAAACTCCTTTACTTTTATACCTGGACCGCCATTGATGCCGTTATAAGATCCGTGATTTCATACGTAATCTTTTCCTGACGTGCTTTGTTGTACACGAGCGTCAACTCATCGACGAGCGAAAGCGCGTTGTCAGTTGCATTGCGCATCGCAACCATCCGAGCACTGTGTTCGCTTGCTTCAGCCTCAAGGACCGCGTCACGGATTTGGTTCTCCAGATAATGGGGAAGGAGTGTGGCAAAGACCTCATCAACCGACGGTTCGATAAGAAACTCATGCGATGGAACCTCAATCTTCGTATCGAGCGATTCGATGGTCAGGGGGAGAATTGTTTTCTTCTTCGGTGTCTGTGAAATAATGTTGACGAAATCGTTATAGACGAGGTCTACTCCGTCATACAGACCTTTCGTATAGTCGGATGTGATGAGTTCGGTCAGAGAGGGCACCATGGTGATAAATGACGTGGTCTCGGAAAAATCCGCTTTCAGATCCGTCCCTGTATAGCGCGCGGCAAACATAGCACCCTTCTTGCCCAATGTTACGACATCTATTTTTCCGCTGCCTGGGTACTGCTGTGCGAAAAACCGAAATAGATTCGTGTTAAGTCCGCCGCAAAGCCCCTTATTGCTGGATACGAGTACTACCAGACGCCTGCCTGTGGGTATTTTCGGCTTCGTAAGAAGCGGGTGCTCAGCGAGCGTGATTTTTGACGACAGAAGAATGACCATCTCATAAATCTTCTGCGCGTAGAGTTTGCCGGAAAGAGCCGCCGCCTGCGCCTTCCTCATTCGGGAAGCAGCGACGAGCTCCATCGCTTTGGTTATCTGAGAGATGTTTTTAGCCGATTTTATCCGGCCGCGAATGAGACGGATGTTTGCCATTATGCTGCTGAAAATCCTTTTTTGAACTCTAGTATAGATTTCTTCAGTGCTTCCTCTGTCTCCGGACGGATAACTTTTTCCTTCGCGATGTCAGCAAGCGCCTTTTTATAGAGTTTGGAAACGAATTCGATGTATTCCCTCTCAAACCGTGAGACCAGGTGGACTGGTACATCATCCAAATATCCATTACTGCCGGCCCAAATGCTCACGATTTGCTTCTCGACACTCATGGGCGTAAATCGTCCCTGCTTAAGAAGCTCGAGCATTCGTGCCCCGCGGTCGATCTGTTTTTTCGTAACCTCGTCGACATCCGTCGCAAACTGGGTGAACGCAGCCAATGATCGGTACTGTGCAAGATCAAGCTTAAGACTTCCCGCTACTTTCTTCATGCCCTTTACCTGCGCGGATCCTCCGACACGCGACACCGACACGCCGACATTGATTGCCGGCCGCTGTCCCGCGTTAAACAAATCCGATTCCAAGAAGAGCTGCCCGTCCGTGATCGAGATAACGTTTGTCGGAATGTACGCCGAGATATCATTAGCCTGCGTCTCGATGATCGGAAGCGCGGTAATGGATCCTCCGCCGTATTTCTTATCCAGTCTGCACGCACGCTCCAGAAGCCTGCTATGAAGATAAAAAACATCTCCCGGATACGCCTCCCTGCCGCTGGGGCGTTTAAGGACCAGAGAAATCTGACGGTATGCCCACGCATGCTTCGTTAAGTCGTCGTAGACGATAAGCACGTCTTTTCCCTTGTCCATGAAATACTCTGCCATGGCACATCCCGCATACGGGGCGATGTATTGGTATGCTGCCGGATCTGAGGCTGCCGCGGCGACAACCACCGTGTACTCAAGCGCTTTATACTCAGAAAGCTCAGCTGCTACCTGTGCGATGCGCGAGGTTTTCTGACCGATTGCGACATAAATACAGATAACCCCTTCTTCTTTCTGATTAATAATCGTATCGACCGCAATCGAAGTTTTCCCCGTGTTTCTGTCTCCGATGATAAGTTCACGTTGACCGCGGCCGACCGGTATCATGGCATCGATTGCCTTTATTCCCGTGTGAAGCGGTGTATTGACCGGTTGCCTTCGCACAACACCCGGTGCGATTTTCTCGAGGGGATAATATTTCTTCGCAGCAACAGTTGGTTTCCCATCAACCGGAACACCCAAAGGGTTGATTACGCGGCCCAAAAATCCCTCGTCAACTGGCACGGAAAGAAGTTGTCCGGTTCCCCGGACCTCATCGCCTTCTTTCAGTTTAAGGTAATCACCCAGGATGATGGCGCCTACGGCGTTTTCCTCCAGGTTGATGGCAAATCCCTCAACGCCATGGGGGAATTCAAGTCGTTCAAGATATGCCACCCGCGGCAGTCCCTCTATTTTCGCCACCCCGTCACTGATCGTTCGAATCCGACCAACGCGCTTGGCTTCGACCGTTACCTCAAATGATTCAATTTTTCGGGTGAGATCACTACCAAAAACGTTCGCTTTGACGGTTTTTTTCATAGAATTAAGAGCTAAGTAATACTTCTGATAATTGATTTAATTGGTTTGCAAGGGTTGTGTCTACAATCCAGTCGCCGACCTGAATTCTCAACCCTCCGAGCACGTGCGGGTTGACATGGCAGTGAAGCGTTACGGCATGACCGATCAGCTTCTCCAAAAACGCACCGATGGCCTTCTTTTCTTTCGGAGTAAGCTCAACGCTGCTTTCCACTTTTGCCACTTTCTCTTTCTTCGCCTGAGATGTGATTTTTTCAATAAGAATCTGTATCTCCGGCATCATCCCGGTCGATTTCAAACTCAGTGATGTATCTGATTGAAGTGCCATAGTTACACCTTCATGGATTCAAGCTGCTTGATATGCTTCTCCAGCACCTTATGCTGGTCAGAAGACGACAATACTCCACCCAGAAGCCGCTTCGTCATGGCGACAGCTAATACCACCGCGCTTTTTTCCACTTCTTTTTCCATATCGCGGCGAAGCTGAGCTACTTCCTCTCTGCCTTTTTCTATGATGAGCTCTGCTTCCTTATGTGCTCCCGCGACCAACTCTTTTTCCTCCTCTTTGGCCTGTTTTCGTGCTTCTTCCAGAATTTCCTGCGCTTCTTTTCTCGTCGTTTCCAGAAGTTTCTGCTTCTTGGAATTGAATTTCTCTTCTTCCTCGCGCATCTTTTGAGTCAATTTCAATCCCTCCTCTATTTCCTTTTTCCGCCTTTCCAGCATGGACAAAATCGGCTTATACAGAAACCGTGAAAGCACAACCATAATGATCGTGAAGTTCACGATCTGTGCCATAAGTTGCGTCGGTTGAATTCCCAATTTGTCCATACTATCCTTTCTGTTTTATCTGGCGGCACATAACCGCCAGAGGTTTACACGAACTTAATAATAAATGCCGCGACCAAAGCGTAGATCGCGATTGATTCAGCAAAAGCGATACCCAAAATCATGTTTGTACGGATATCGTTCATAGCTTCCGGATTTCGGCCGATTGCTTCAAGTGCCTTCCCCGTCAGAATTCCGATTGCCAAAGCAGGCATCCCTCCGCCGACGGCGATGGTGAATCCGAACATGATAGTTTTTATAGAATCTAAATCCACCTAACCTCACCTCCCTCACGCATGTTCCCCATGGGAAACAGCAATCTGAGAAAATACGGCAGTAAGCATAGAAAACACCAGCGCCTGAATCACGCCCACGAACAGTTCCATGGCGATAAACGGTAGCGGCGCGATAAACGGAATGAGAAACGCAATGACGGTAAGAAGCACTTCGCCTGCAAAAATATTCCCAAACAACCGGAATCCGAAAGAAATAATTTTCGCGATCTCAGAAACAAGCTCAAGGATCCCGACCGCAAACATAATGGGATTCGTCAGTATGATGAAACGCCCCGTATAGTGAAACCCAAGCGCCTTGAAGCCGAAATACTGAATGGCAAAAACCGCGATGAGTGCAAGTGCGACCGTCGTGTTGAGATCAGCCGTAGCGGCACGAAGAATGGGTATGAATTCCGTTTTTTCCTCGGCTTTTCCTTCTGCCTTGGGAGATTCTTGGACGGTGGGCCCTTCCTTAACCATGACAACTTCCGCGTTATCCTCATGAACTTTTGTTATGCCGACCGTTCCGACTCCCGGAAGAAGTCCCATCCAGTTGGAAACCAGAATAAACAAAAATAAACTGGTAACAAGCGGGAAAAATTTCTTCACATTCTCGCCGGTAACCTGCTCGAAGAATTCATACAACCCACCGATAACAAGCTCGGCAATGGTCTGAGCACCACTGGGAACCAGGGACAACCTGTGGGTCGCCAACCAGGTAAATGCAAAAAGCAGCAACATCACCAGCCACGTGGCAATCATCGAATTTGTCACGCTGAAACCCAAGAACGAGGTTATCTGCTCTGCTGCGAGTGTTACGTGTGGCATGATGTTATCGCGTCCGCCTAATGAGTTCTTTTAATATTTGTACAAATCCGACAACAGAAATAATCGACCCTGCAACCAAAAGTCCGAGCGTCCAGCGAGGATATGAAGCAAACTGATGATCAAGAAGCCCACCGACGAAAACAGAAAGCGCGATAGGCATCGCGATCGTCAATCCGATATCTCCCACTAATCCGACGTATATCCACAGATTTTCACGCTTTTTTGTGTGTCTCTGGTACCTCGTTGATCGGACAATCTTTCCTTCGTGATCCACGAACAACGAAAACTGCTCTCTAACGGATGGCTGCATCTGGTCTCCATCTCTTCAGTTGTCTGCCCACATTGTACATAATATATTGCTCGTCCGTCAATGCACATCGGTGATGCATCAAATCCATACAATTAGCCTCGATGCGTCACTCGGCAACCTGTGCTACTTCGTCAACAAGAATAGTCAGCCTATCATCTTTTTCGTCGAGTTTTCCCGTTACGACGACCACCGCGTCCATTCGCCAGTAATTCGACGTTCTGGCGTACGTCTTGGGAAATACAACAATTTCGATAAGGCCGGTTACATCCTCGAGCTTCACGAATGCCATCTCGTGATTTCCCGCTTTCGTCGTTATTTTTTTAACTCCCGAGATAATGCCGCCGACTGACAGACGTTCTCCGACTCGTTCTTTGTTAATTTCTCCGATGGGTGCTAATTTCATCGTCGCAAGTTTTTTGCGGTACGGCTCCAGAGGATGCGTTGTCAGATAGAACCCTAATAGTTCCTTTTCATACCCCAAGAGCGTTGACTGGGGAAGCTCGGGGACGCTAGGAAGTGCGTCACGTTTGGCTCCCGCGTCTTCCTCAAGCGCAAACAACCCAACCTGCCCGCTTGCAACCTGTTTTTTCTGCCTGTGAGCATACTCAAGTGAAACGGGCAGATATGAGATAAGTGCACTTCGCGAGCCAAATGCGTCCATTGCACCTGCCTTAATAAGGCTTTCGATGGTCTTCCTGTTTACGCGGCCCACATCCACGCGGTGGATGAAATCAGACAAACTGATAAACCGTCCGTCCCGGCGCGCTGACAGTATGCTTTCAATTGCGGCCTCACCGACATTCTTGATCGCTGAGAGTCCGAAGCGGATCTTGTTCTCTTCGATGGCAAATTCCACTTGAGACGCGTTGATATCCGGCGGAAGAAGCGTCAATCCCGTTCTTCTGCACTCGGCAACAATCGAGCTCATCTTCTCATCACGGGTCGGACCGGTGTTTGCCCGTGATTCGGCAGTCAGTACCGCCGTCATGTATTCGACCGGATAATTTGCTTTCAAATATGCCGTTTGATAGGCAATCATGGCGTAACACGCCGCATGGGCCTTGTTGAAGCCATACCCCGCAAACGGCTCGATGAGATTGAAAATTTCCTCCGCTTTCGTTTTTTTCATTCCTTCACCCACGCATCCCTCGATAAATTTCTCTTTTTGCTTCTTCATCTCGGAGGGAATCTTCTTCCCCACTGCTTTACGCAACTTATCAGCATCGCCCCAAGAATACCCTGCAAGCGTGATTGCCGTCAGAAGCACGTCGTCCTGATATGCGATAATGCCGTATGATTGCTTGAGGACGTCCTTCAGTTTCGGGTCAGGGTAGGTAATGGTTGTCGGATCGCGTTTGCGACGGATAAATTCAGGAATTACCTGCATAGGACCTGGACGGAAAAGAGCAACCATCGCCATAAGGTCGAAGATATTGGTAGGCCGCAACTCCTTTATGTACCGCCGCATTCCTGCAGATTCAAGCTGGAACACCCCCGTGGTCTCACCGCTTGAAAGCATTTCAAACGTTTTCTTGTCATCGAGTTTTATAGTCCCCAGATCAATCTCAATCCCACGAACCTGCTTGATAAACGAAAGAGCCTGAGACATGATCGTGAGATTTCGAAGACCCAAAAAATCCATTTTGAGGAGCCCCACTCCGTCTTCTCCGACGGTATACATGTCATACTGGGTAACTATGCGCTCTCCTTTGCTTTCTCGCTGAAGCGGGGTGTATTCAACAATCGGTTTGTCTGCTATTACGACTCCCGCGGCATGCACCGATGAATGCCGGGCGACTCCTTCAAGTTTACGTGCCACATCCAAAAGACGCTTGGTTTCGGGCTCACTCTGATAGGCAAGCGCGAGTTCCGGCGACTGTGTCAATGCCTTGTCTATCGTCATGGCGCTCCCTTGAAATCCCATGGGAATCATTTTGGATATCCGGTCAGGCGCAGCATAGGGCATACCCAAGGCACGACCTGCGTCCCTCACGGCACCCCTGGCCTCCATGGTACCGAAGGTGATAATTTGGGCCACTTTGTCGTCACCGTATTTTTCCGTCACGTACGCAATCACTTCATCACGCCTATCGTCCGCGAAATCAAGGTCGATATCGGGCGGACTGGGCCGGAACGGATTAAGGAACCGCTCAAACGGAAGGTTGAAAAACAAGGGATCGATACCGGTAATGTTCAGAATATAGGAAACAACGGACCCCGCAGCAGATCCTCTTCCGGGCCCGACGGCGATGCCGTTTTTTTTGGCCCAGTTAACGAAATCCTGCACGATAAGAAAATATGTCGAGTATCCCTTGGTATTAATAATCTCCAATTCATAGTTAATCCGTTCGCGCAATTCTTTTTTCATGCTTGGATATTTGAGAGGCGCGCGCTCCCAGACGAGCTTACGCAGATACGAAGCGGGCGTTTCTTTATCCTCGATTGGATACCTGGGCAATATCCATTTGCCGACCGAGAGGGAAATGTCACACATGTTCGCAATCTTGACTGTATTCTCAATAGCGTCGGGGTGCTGAATGAACAATCCTTTCATTTCCTCAGGGGAACGCATGTAGAAATCCGGCGATCCGAGCATGGAGAGCGGACGATCCTTATCCGTTATCGTTCGCTGAGTCTGCACGCACAGAAGAATTTCCTGTGCTTCGGCGTCGTCTGCTTCAACATAGTGAATGTCATTCGTGGCGACAAGTGGAATTCCTAATTTTCGTGATAATGCGATAATCTTCCCATTAACTTCATCTTGGAGAGGAATATTGGGGTGTTTCTGAATTTCCAGATAATAATGATCTTTCCCGAACAACTGGCTATATTCGCGAGCAACCCGTTCTGCTTCCCGCTCTTCGCCTGCTCGAAGCAAATGGGCAATCTGCCCCTGTAAACACGCACTCGTGCAGATAATGTCGTCGTGATATTTGGTCAAGAGTTCCCAATCAATGCGCGGTTTATAATAATAGCCCTCAAGGTGCGCGATCGTAACAAGCTTCATGAGATTTCTGTATCCGTTTTCGTTTTTCGCAAGAAGAATAAGGTGGTACGGATCGGTGTCGATTTTTCCTTCTTTATCAAGGTGGCTACGCCTGGCTACATAGGTCTCCACGCCCAGAATCGGCTTCATGCCTGCGGCTTTCGCTTTGAGATAAAACTTGAAACTCCCGTACATCGAGCCGTGATCGGTGAGAGCAAGAGCATCCATGCCCAGTGATTTGGCACGCTCGATCAGAAGATCCAGCTTCCCCAAACCGTCCAGAAGGGAATATTCACTATGCGTATGAAGATGTACGAAATCGCCCATAAGGAGCGAAACACATAAATCCGCGGCGCGCGCGGCAGGTTTCATTCGTACAATACGGAAAATACCAAAAGGATGCAAGAGGTTTATGACAGATGTTTCTCAAGTATCTCCATCACTTTCTTTTTGTCGCCTTTGCCGCCGAGTGCCTTTAGGACACCGCCAAACAGAAACATCTTTACTTGAACTTTTCCGGCTTTGAAATCGGCAACGGCTTTGGCGTTTACGGCAAGCACGCCTTCGACTGCTTTTTGGATAACATCTTCGGCGACATCTTCTACCGCCGTCGCCTTCGCAATTTCGGAAACGAGATTCTCAGGAGTTGTCGTCTTTATGTCCACCTTTTTGTTAATAATCCAGTTGGCAATCATTTTAGGCGAAACGTTTTTCGCAACCTTGGTACATGCCTCAAAAAAATCCGCCCGCGCTCGGCTCTCGGTAAGAATGTCCGCGTCATAATCCGAAAGACCAAACGATGCCGCAAACCGCGCACGCTTGGCATCAGGAAGTTCGGGAAGACTCCTTTGAATATCATCAATAAACTCCCGTGATAGGACAATCGGTGGGATATCAGGGTCGGGGAAATACCGGTAATCGGAAGCGTTCTCCTTTTTCCTCTGGGTAAATGTCAGTCCCTTGTCTTCATCCCATCCGCGAGTCTCCTGTGGCGGAATTTCGCCTTTCTCCAATAACTGCCCGTGGCGCTTCGTCTCGTAATCGATTGCCTTTTTCACAAACGCAAAGGAGTTGATGTTTTTCACCTCCACCTTATACGCCGGCACATGTGTTTCTCCTGTTTTGCGCACGGAAATATTAGGCTCCAGGCGCATGGATCCTTTTTCCATATCGGCATCCGAAATCTCCAGATACCGGATGATTTGATGAAGCTTCTTGAGAAATTGCCGCGCGTGTTCGCCTGACCGGATGTCCGGCTCTGTCACAATCTCAACGAGTGGAACCCCTGAACGGTTAAAATCAATGAGCGTTACTTTCTTACCGTTTACCGTCTTGTGGAGGTTTTTGGCCGTATCTTCTTCAAGATGCACGCGGTTTATCCGCACATCTCCTTCCGGCACGTGAACGCGGCCGTTTATACAAAACGGGTCATCGTGCTGGGATATCTGATACCCTTTCGCAAGGTCGGGATAGAAATAATTTTTCCGGTCAAACGTAGACCGTGTCTGAATTTCGCACCCCAGGGCAAGCCCAAGCAGGATCGTCCACTCGACCGCCTTCTGGTTGGGAACCGGCAACCCCCCAGGCATCCCCAAACAGACCGGGCATGTATATATATTCGGTTTCGGTGCGCCGAACGGGTCGTTCTTGCACCCGCAGAACATCTTGCTTTTGGTTTTCAGTTCGACATGGATTTCCATGCCGACAATCGGTTCATAGGTACTCATAGATTTGTCCACTGATTCCATATCGTCGCCTGCTCATACGCATGGGCGGCCGTAAAGACTTTGCCTTCTTCCCATTGGTTTGCCATAATATTAAGTCCAATAAAAAGATTCGTCTCGGGATCGCGAAAACACGGCACGTTTATCCCGGTAAGTCCTGAGATAGAACTTGGCTCGACAAGCATATCTTCCAGCTCCCCGAACATCGGATTGTCGCGGCTTGCCCCCAGAGGAAGCGCAAATCCGGGAGATGTGGGAGCAATAAGCACATCAAACCGCGAAAATAATTCCTGGAAATTCTGTATGAAGAGGCTTCGTACCTTGTTGGCTAACACGTAATAACGATCCGCATACCCCCGCGATAGGGTAAATGTTCCGAGCATGATCCGGCGCTTGGCCTCTGCACCGAAATTCGACCGGTCATTGCCGTAGCGGATTGCATCATACCGCGCGAGATTACTACTCACCTCTGCACGCTGAACGACTGTATACACACTGATGGCGTAATCAGGATTGAGAATGGTGCCGGGCCTAAGGGACGAAGATACGGGCACGAGCGAAACTTCTGCCCCAAGTTTCTCAAATACCTTCCCCGCGTCCTCTACCGCGCGGCTGGCCGGAGTACCTTTCAGCTTCTCATGATCGGTATAGCAGACGCCCACCCGCATACCACGTACGCCACGGGTAAGAAACGTCGTGTAGTCCGGTACCGGGGTAGGGCTGCTTGTCGCATCGTATCGATCGTGTCCCGCGATCACGCCCAGAAGCATGGCAGTATCTTCAACCGTCTTTCCGATCGGGCCGGGACTATCCGTTGACGAGGCCATCGCGATCACACCGGCACGGCTTACCCTTCCATAGGTGGGCTTAAAGCCGACAACGCCGCACCACGCGGACGGTTGGCGGATGGATCCTGCAGTTTCGCTTCCGAGTGCGGCGATACAGGCATCGTCGGCTACTGCCGCAGCACTCCCGCCTGATGATCCGCCGGGAAGGTGTTTAGGGTTTCGCGGATTTTTCGTCGGGCCGAAATCCGAGGTTTCCGTGCTCGATCCATGTGCCCAGGCGTCCATATTGGTTTTTCCGACGATAACGCCGCCTGCCTTTTTCAATTTTGTCGTAACGGTTGATTCATAGGGGGGCATGAATCCCTTAAGCACATTGGATGATGCGGTGGTGGGGAAACCGACTGTCAGGAAATTATCCTTAACCGCGATGGGAACGCCAGCAAGCGGCGTGTCGAGAAGTTTTTCCGCGCCCTGGCCGCTTTTTTCATCAACTGCCAGGTACATATGAAGCGCGTCGTTATCCCGAGCGATCTGCGCAAGCACGTCAGCGTACAGCTCTTTGTGGGAGATCTCTTTGGCTTTGAGCTTCGTGACTGCCTGTTTGAGCGTGAGTGTGTTTAATGATGACTTCATTCGTCCTGTTCTATAACCTGGTCGACTACGAAATATCCTTCATGTACCTTTTTTGCGTTTGCGGTGGCCTGGTTTTGGGTAAACATGCGCTCCTCGTCGACAACATCCTCGCGAAGCGTGTTGGTTAATCCGGTCATGTGGACGCTTTTTGCAGCAGTTACGTCAATGGTATTGAGCTTCTCCACGACGCGAATTGTCGTCGTGAAACCGTCTGCCAATTTCTTCTTCTCTTCTTCGGTGACAGGGATGTGCGCGAGAGATGCAATATACGAGACGTCATCGCTTGTAAAATTCATAGCCATATATGCGTATTATAGGCACAGTTGCCCCATTTTCCAATATGCTGTACGCTAGGTATCTATGCAAAAATACCAAACGATCTTCGCGCTCATGATTGAGGAAAACAAAGAACTCTTTGATAATTTCCGGCAGGTCCATGACGCCTACACACTGGCTCCGGAAACAAACAAGGACCGGTTCAACAAAATCGGAAGTGAAATTCTTGACATCATCCGCCATTACGAGCGAATCCTGTGCGGGAAGACGGAATCCGGACAGTACGGCAAATTTTCAGGGGGCTTGTCTCAGAAATTTTGGGACGAGATCAGAAAGGTGTATCCGAAAATCGATTTCGTCGGAATTTTATAGGAGGCCTTTCGTTGCTACGGTATAG
>CAYUKU010000014.1:0-2029 GCA_964445435.1 uncultured Gammaproteobacteria bacterium | reverse complement strand
GTATAGATAACCGCGTCACTTCCCGAGTACGAATCAGTCGTGTCTTTTTCCGTTTGTGACAACACGGTAAATTCGGCCGCGGCAAGATCTTCCGCTATCCCCTCCCGGGTGAAAAAATTGAAAAACACCTTCATCCCCGGAGCAAACGGCTCATCGACCCAGTGATCATGCACACCGCGTTGGGTAATGGCAAGAAGGAGTCCTCCAGGTGCAAGAACGCGATGAAAACCGACAAGCGTGTCGTGAATTTCGCTTTCCGGGATATGGATAAGCGAATACGCGGCAAGTATCCCGTGAAATGAATTCGGTCCAAACGTCAGGTGTCGCATGTCCATTTTCTGGAATGCTCCATCGGGTACTTTTGACCTCGCAATCACAAGCATCTCGTCGGAGGCATCGATACTCACAACGCTGAAGCCATTTGCTTGCATATACTTGGTAAACTGCCCGACGCCGCAACCGGCGTCGAGAATGTTAGCTCCGGGAGTGAGCCTCTCCAGAAATTCATCGATGGCCGGAATATCTTCAGTATCGTCGAAATAGGTATCCGCGTACTTTGAAGCGATGTGGTTGTACGTATCTACCGTAATGGCGTTAGTGTCCATATGTTTCCTGAATAAACGTGTTTGCCTTCGCCTCAAATTCATCATCCAGTGACGGAAGCGATATGTCGGTATTGTACTTCACCTTCAGCGCCTTTCGAAGAATCCAATCTGCAACCTTCGGGTTCTTCGGAAGAAGCGGGCCATGAAAATAACATCCGATCGCATTTTTATAGACGGCACCCTCATATCCGTCCTGCCCGTTATTTCCCCCTCCCATGATAACCTTCGCAAGCGGCTGCATTTTGGGACCTAACACCGTTCGGCCTCCATGATTCTCAAATCCGACAATAGTAAGACCCGCCAGGTCAGACGGGTTGACAACCCGGGCGACCACGTTCCCGATAAGGCGTTTCGCCTGGTCCCCGGGATGTATCGTCGTCAGGTCAAAGATGGAAGCGCCGGGAATATCCTCACCCTTGTACGGCCGGTAATAATGACCGACGAACTGATACGCGGCACAGACGAAAAGAGAAGGGATTCCCTTCTCAACCATTTCCTTCACAACCGGACCTTTTCGCTTGAGGAAGTCCTCTCCTGCAAGTTTCTGCTGCCGGTCCTGGGCCCCGCCCATGAACACAATGTCACACGAACGAAGCGATTTCAGACTGGTCTCAAGCGTGATCGGGACGATGGTGGCGGAAATGTCACGCCATACACACCGTTTTTCAAGAACAATGACATTCCCGCGATCGCCATACGTACTCATAAGATCAGGATAGAGCCAGGCGATATTCAGCTTCATAGAATTTTCCTTCCCGTCAGAATCTTTCGCACGTCAAGCATTCCGGAGTAAGTCGCAAGAACATACAACGGTCTCGTCATATCAGAACTCTTCGTAAAATACGAAAGTGCCGTCTCCAGGTGTTCATACACCAAAACCGGCGTTGCGGGCTCACCCCCTTTGGTCTTGGTTCGTGCGTATTTCACGCGAAGCGCCATATCCCACGCCCGGTCCCCCGAAACCACGGGAGTGAAAGAAGCAGGAATCATTTCCATGTCGACATCCCATATCCAGCTCACATCCCGACCGTCCGGAGTCCGATCATTAAGGATAAGAAGGATATCTCGCGCTCCCATCTCAAGCACGGTACGAAGCGACATATTAAATCCCGCGGGGTTCTTAGAAAGAAACAATTTTATCGTTTTTCCTCCTACCACAAGTTCCTCCTGCCTTCCAAACGCAGGAGCGAGAGAAACGAGCGCAGCTTTAATTGACTCTTTGGGGATTCCCAAAACGCGCGCCGCCGCAACCGCAGCCAATGTGTTGTACTTGTTGTAGAGTCCGGGAAGCGCCGAAGGAAACGCATCGTAGTATGGCTTCGGGCGCTTTGCTTTGCATTTCGTACAGTGCCATACACCGATATGAGAGTAATACACACCCTCATATGTAAGACGGTTCCCGCAGTTTGGGCAGAATATGGAGT
>CAYUKU010000013.1:0-29034 GCA_964445435.1 uncultured Gammaproteobacteria bacterium | reverse complement strand
TCACTCATACACATCTGCCCGCCCGTCGATAAATACCTGGTGCGTCGGGTAGAGCCGATAGAGCATATATGAACCATAATTGTAATCATTGAACATATTGCCGCGGAGATTGTAAGTTTTTATGAATTCCGTAGCCCCCAGAGGATAATACAGCCGGTTTGCATGAACGCTATCGAGTTTCAGTGCATACACCCATCCGTAAAATCCGACCGCAATGACCGCAAGTCCTATTAAAAGCATGCGGGAGTGTTTCGCAGCAATGTCAACCGCATGTCCGACGACATATCCTGCGAGGATAGCCAGTCCCAGAGTTCCCAGGTAGATATTTCGCGTGGCACTCAGTCCACCGAATATCATGATAAGAATGGGAGCGTTCACAAGGGTCTTCGCATACTGTTTATTCCTGATCGTCACAAGAATAAGGCTCGCACAGACGACTATGATTGATCCGATATACACACGGAAACCGAATGGATTATCGCTCGGCGGGCCCCACTCAGAGATGAAGTATCCCAAAAATTCGCGTTCCCGGAAAAACCGCCACAGGAGCTTGTAGTCCGCAATCCCCATGGGAGGAAGAAGGGTCACAAGACCGTTGAGAAGCGCGAGAAGAGACAATTCCCGTGCGAGCTTGAGGTAGGACGACTCCCGGCTTACCGCATATTGCAGGGCGTTTGTCACGGCAAATGCGAGAAGAAACCCCCACGCGAGAAATCCGGTTGAGTGGATATTGGACCAGATGAGCGTAAGGACGGGAGTTATCCATACCCACCGTTTGCCTTTCACCACGCGCGCAAGGATAAGAAACAGATGGACCGCAAGGAATGCATACGCTACTGTATGAGGTCGCGCGGTGTTAAATTCATACGTCGACACCCAGAATCCGAAGGCGATAACCAGTCGTGCAACAAGCGGTACGTTGAATAGGAATCTCAGAAGAGCAAGGAGGCTTCCGAGCGATATGACGACGAAGAGACTCGTAAACGGCGGGATCGCCCAGAGACCGATCCTGCTCACTTCGTAGATGATGATCTGAAACAGCCATTCAAATGTCGTCCACTCGCGTCCAAACGCGCTATACGAGAATACCTCCGTCTTCTGGAGGTGCCCCTGATTGACGAACAGTTCGCCGGATTTGATATGAAACCAGAGGTCGAAGTCACGCAAGGGCAACTGGCTGACAAAAAAAAGAACGACCAGGAAAAGTGCCTCTATGAAAAACGTGCTGTTGCGGCGTAGGAAGGACATACCATCATTGTACCAGGGTATTGAGCATGGATTCGATGATTTTCCGCTCGCGGGAATTCGTTGTTTGTGCAGCGTATTTGATCAGATATTCTCGGGCTTTCGTGATATCGCGGTCGCAGTCGATATAATACTGCCCCCAGTAGCGGTTGATCGTCGAGAATAATTGATACTTGGGAGAGAAAAGAAACGGCCGGCTCCGGTGCCGGTCCGCT
This sequence comes from uncultured Gammaproteobacteria bacterium, assembly GCA_964445435.1. GTDB lineage: Bacteria > Patescibacteriota > Microgenomatia > UBA10105 > UBA927 > CAYUKU01. The sequence goes on along the minus strand of CAYUKU010000013.1, from coordinate 27,574 downwards.
TGCAGAAGCGCAGTGTGTGCCTTAGTGCATTGCCGCGAGGCAAGGTAAAATTTTGCTTGGATTTCAGCAAAACCGAGCCGCACCTGGGGAGCGCTCATCCCCAGAAAACCCTCGATGGTTGCTTCTTCCATGTGTCTTACCGCTTCGGCCGTTTCCCCGAGCGCAAGAAGAATATCTGCCATGCGGATATGCTGTTCGGCAGAGTTTTGCTGTTTGAGGATTTGTGTCATTTCTTCCTTTGCTTTTTTCAGTTCACCCGGTTTGGCAGAGGGGGATCGTGTCGGATCAAGCGCGCTATACGAGGAGAGTCCGTATCGGTCGGCGACCGACGTACGAAGGAGTACAAACTGGCTGTCACCCACATGAACGAGCTTCCAGGTGTCGAGATACAGAAGCGGGGTAAACACCTCCTGATCCGCCTCGGCAACAACGATATCAGCTTTGTATGTCCGAAGAAGCGTGCGAAGATCCGTCTGTCCGTTGGTGAGCCGAGAGAGGTCTGCGGGAACGGCCGTTGACGTATACAGGTCATCGCGTGTGTCATAGAAGATTTTACTGTCAGGAAGCCTCCAGTGGATGTATCCGCCCATCTCCTGACTGGCATAGATGTTGCCCGATATGTTGTTTTTCACTAGGTACTCAATTGCGCTGGACCCGAAGGGAATCGGCGCAAGTCCGACGCTGACGGGGTAGGTGGCAATCCGCACTGCGGCAGCTGCCATTCCCAGGGCGAGCGTTCCCGTGAAGGCAAATACCTGCGCCCTCCTGGAAAGATGGGTCAGAAGCAGTGCAAGTATCGGGGCTGCGAGAAGCGGCGCCAGGTTGACGAACCGCACGGCGGCAAACGGTACGATAAGCGCCCCTGCGCATAGGGCATAGAATATGCGGTTGGCAAGAAGGTCTCTCCTGTGAAACATTGCCCACAACAATAAGATAGTTGTCCCGCCAACCAGAAGCCCGTACACGAGGAATTGATACTGGTAGAAAAGGACGACACCGGGATTTTTGGGATCAAGCGCCGCAGTTACCGGCAGCCATTCGCCGACATTGCCTGCGATTTTCGGGATGGTGAAGATATAAGCGAAACTTTGCCACCCGTAGCCGTTGCCAAAGGCGGCAAGAATGCTCAGGACAAATATCCAGAGATAATCCGCTTTCCTCGGGCGCAGAGTGAGAAATGCTACCGCAAGAAGTATTATGCCCATAAACACGGACGAGCCATACATGATGCTCCAAAGCCATATAACAACCGGTATGATATACCCGAAGACATGCCCTTCAAGTAGCAGGAGGTAGAAAAGCACGCTGACGAAAAACGGCGCGATAACCTCGGGCCGACTGGGCCACCGAAGACTTATGAATGCCGCAGTCGTGAGTGCGATGAGGATGGCAACCGGCCGGTGAATGGCAAGTTTTCGAAGGGTCAGATACAGAAAGATCGTCGTCAGCGTACCGATAAGTGCAAATAGCACGCTTATTCCTTCGTATCCGAAGAGGGAATGGACGACGTAATAGAGTACTCCCGATCCCCACGAGTGGGCAATCCACGGTTTTCCCGCCGCAGTAAACGTCCAGGTGTCTACACGCGGAAGCGATCCGGTCAGAATGATATCCCGTCCCGTTGCGATATGGTGGAAGAAGTCGCCGCTGTTGACGGGGTGGAGAAAGAGGATAAATGTGCTAAGAAGAAGTCCTATTATCGCAAGAAGCCTGCGCATACGGTCATGGTATCATAGGCACTATGAAGAGAATAGGAGCGCTTCGATGGCCGTGGATGATCCTGCTCCTTAGCTTCGTTGTTCTTATCATTCTTGGTGCCCGCGCCCATCCTCTCTGGGGAGATGAGGCGGAGACTGCATTGTTTGGAAGAAATATTCTGACGTACGGGATTCCCAAAGGATGGGACGGCGTTAATATCATGGGGATAAACAACGCGGTCGTGTTGGACAAAAACCTCGTCAACCACACCTCTCCGTGGGCGCAGTATTATCTGGTTGCCGCATCATTTTTTCTGTTCGGGCAGTCGAGCGTTACTGCGCGGATTCCTGCAGTCCTTTTGGCGATCGCAACGATTCCTCTTTTGTATGCTTTGGCAATTCGACTTACGCAGTCGAAACGGATTGCGCTTACAAGCGCGTTTTTACTTTCCATTTCCGTGCCGTATCTTCTTTTCTCCTATCAGGCACGGTATTACAGTCTTGTCACCCTGATGGCTCTTCTAATGACGTATGTGGGATTGCGACTGCGCGAGGGGAGGAAGCGAGAAATGCTCGTATTTATCCTAGCCGGTATTGTCTTTTTTTACGGGAATTACGTCATCTTTGGTGCGTTTTTCCTCGCGTTATGCCTGAGTTTTTTTCTTTATCACCGCCTTATACATGGAGTCCGGGGTCTCGGGACGCTTGCCGGCCGACTGATGATAAGTTGCGCGGCAATTGCCGCCGCGACCATTCCGTGGGTACTTCTCTATAAGCCATCGGGCAGCCAGGGAGACATCGTCATTCCGGGATTTGTCGAAGGGGTGCGGTATTTTTTCGAATTTCTGAAACTTGCCATCCTGCCGTATCACAACAATAACGCATTTCCTTTGGGTATGTGGATGCTCTGGGGGATAGTACTGGCAGAACGGATTTGGCGAAGAAAAGCTCCGTGGGGACTGATGTTTCCCATTGCGGTCGTCGTTTTCTTCCTGTCCGTTATGGCCGCAAGTACCGTCGTGGGAGATGTGGTGACGTCGTTCGTGCACTCGCGCTATACCACACTTGTACTGCCGTTTTTTGCCCTTGCGGCTGCTATGGTTATCGATACTATCTGGCGATGGAGGAGGACTCTGGGTATAGGGCTCATTGTGGTGTTTGGATTTACGAGCCTTTTGGCCTTCCAGCCGCGCATCCTTCTGGCGGAATATCTTCGTGAGATGGTCTGGCCCTACGAAACACCGGATCGTGTGGTAGCCCAATACCTATTGAAAAACGCAAAAGACGGCGATACGGCGTTTGTGAATCTTGACCGCGATCATGAACCGCTTATTTTCCACCTTGGGAAGAAAATCCGTTTCGTCAACCGCGTGTCTCTGATAAACACCCGCATTTTTCCGGAAAATCGCGGCATTATCCCGCGGTATATCTACGATTTTCGGGACAACCCGGATTGGATCATTCTCTACAGCAAACGGGGGAATGACGGATCGTTTCTCACGTTTGACGAGCGGCCGCTTCCGCCCCAAATCAATCTCGCTCGAGATTATGAAGAGACCGTGCTGCCGGTCTTTTTTGCCGATATGTCCCGGCCGGAATTCGAACTGCGCTCGTTTCGGGGGGTACGGCCTACATATCAGGATCAGGTTTTCCTATATAAGAAGAAATGAAACAGAACGTTGTTGCTATCCTTCCTGCCTACAACGCCAGAAGGACGCTTTCGCGGTTTGTGAGAAGTCTGCCGCGCGGAGTATTTGACGAGATTCTTCTGGTTGATGATTGTTCCGCCGATGGGACGTATGACTACGCCAAAATGCTTCGGGGCATAAAAGCCTATCAAACTCCCCGCAATCTCGGATACGGCGGCAACCTCAAATACTGTCTTACCCTTGCCCTCGATCATGGTGCGGATGTGATTATCGAGCTCCATCCTGACGGGGAGTACGGAGTTGACGGGATCCCCCCCGCGCTAGCAGAAGTACAAAAGGGAGCACAATTTATACTCGGAAACAGATTTTCTTCCCGGAGTGTCAAACTACCTCAGGGTATGATTCCCGCCAAATATCTGGTGACTCGCCTCCTGTCCGCTCTATATGACGCAGCACTGGGCGTCCGCATCCCCGACATGCATCAGGGGTTCCGAGTGTACACACGAACGCTTCTTAGCGCCGTGAATTGGCGCGCAACCCGTGATGATTTTCTCTTTAGTTTCGAGATTATCTGCCAGGCTATCTATCATACTATGAAGATAGCAAGCGTTCCTGTAACTGCGAGATACCAGGGGAAGAAGCGCGGCGCTTCATGGACACACAGCCTGAGGTATACCCTTGGGACCGTGCCCGTAATACTGCGATATTTTTGCGCGTGTTTGGGCGTCCCAGACCAAATGTTTGCGCCGTTTACACAGTCTCCGCCCTGTCCCACATGCCGCACGGCGGCGCTGGTTGAGCCGCGGTTTGCCAATGGCGAGTTTACACTATTTGACTGTCACATCTGCGGAAACGGCTTTACCGGTCCTGTCCCCCGAAATATGGGCACGTATTACCCCTCCTCGTATTATCGGGAATCGGGAATTTTGGGGTACTTCCGTGAACTGGTGTTTCGTCTGGCCCAGCGTCGTCGGGTTGGGTGGGTTTCTGATTTCGTGGCAAAAAGCGGTTATATATTAGATGTAGGGTCAGGAGCGGGACGATTGGCGGCGGATTTCGAAGCCCGCGGGTACACGGTTACGGGCATTGACCCGTACTATCATGGTCCGTCTGATGCCATGAAGCGGGTTGACTTTCTCAGAGAGTCAAATCGAAAGAAATACGACGCCCTTTCGTTTTGGGAAAGTCTCGAACATGTAGAGACGCCTGAACTTTATCTGAAAAAAGCTCATGCGCTTCTTCTCCCCGGCGGTTATCTTTTCATCGAATACCCGAGGTTCGCAAGTTTTGAATCACGGGTTTTTGGGAAGCACTGGCTTCACCTCGATATGCCGAGGCACCTGACGCATTTTCGCGATAGAGGCCTTGCAGACATGGTGAAAGGTCGCGGGTTTCGCATCGTTTCCCGGCGGGGCGTTTATGCCCTGGAATACGCTCCTATGGGGATGGCTCTGAGTCTTATGTCCGTGGTAGGTGGCAGGTCTTCATGGCGTCGAGCACTGCCGCTTCTTATTGTTACAATTCCGCTTTCACTCGTCTTGTATGTTTTGGGCGGTTCTCCCATAGGATTGTTGGTTGCGAGAAAAGATCATACAATACACTCCTGATGGCGAGGACTCATTCATGCCGGTACTGCCATGGGCGGATTCACCGTATCGCTTCTTTTGGGCGCATTCCGCTGGTGAATTATTTCCCCAAAAGAAGCGAAGCGGGAAGCATGAAGCGCTATCCGCTGGATTTCTGGTATTGCGACTCCTGCGGACTTGGGCAAACCGGCATCCGGGTGCCTCCCAAGAGGATTTTCCCGACATACCATTACGTAACGGGTACGTCATCACCGCTTGTTTCTGATTTGGAAAACCTTGCCCGCGAAATTACCACGCGATATCTGCCGCCCGGCGGTTCGGTTCTGGATATCGGATGCAACGACGGGACGCTTCTTTCCGGGTTTCCGAAAGGCAAATATACCCTGCATGGCGTTGAGCCGTCCGTAAACGTGGGGAAGCTTGCGAAGAAGCGGGGGATAGAAGTGACGCAGGACTTTTTCGATCTTCGCTTGGCCAAAACCATGAGCGCCCGATACGGCACCTTTGACGTCATCACCCTCACACATACGCTCGCAAACATGCCGGATCTTCGTTCAGTTATGGCAGGAATCGCGCTTCTTCTTCGTGACGGCGGTACGGCGATTATAGAGGTGGATTCCCTCGAGTCGATGGTCAAACAGGGGAATTTCGACAGCATCTACCACGAACATTATTATTATTTCTCCAAATACACACTGGGTAAACTGGCCTCAGATGCAGGATTAACAGTTATGGAAATGCGGGATCTAAAAGCCCAGGGCGGCTCAACGCGGGTGTATCTCACGAAGCAAAGCAGCCGGGGAAAAGTTAGTTCAGCCCGCAAGGTTGATAAAAAGGCTGTTATCCAGTTCGGAAAAGGAATACGCGAGTATCGGAAACGGTTTCGGTATATATTTGGCGCGTGGAAGGGGAAGTCAGTATACGGATTTGGCGCGCCTGCGAAGGCCGTGACGTTTCTTCACGTGATGGGTTTGAATGAGGGCGATATCCGCGGGATCGTGGATTCGACAGAAGAAAAACAGGGGCGCGTGATGCCCGGGACGACCATCCCCGTATATGGGGAGGAGTATCTGAAAGGGAAGTCGGTTGATTGCGTGCTTATCCTTGCCTGGAACTACCGGCAAGAGATTCTCGCCAAGATCGGTAAACTCGCCCCGCGCGCTACGGTGATACTTCCGTTTCCGCGCTTGGAGATTCTGCGTCCCCGGTAAGGATTTTTTCCAGAACCGGCGCGATTACATTCGCTGCCACCCTATGTCCCGCCGGAGTCCAATGGCGGTCATACGGATAGATGAGCTCTTCGTTTCCATTATATGCTTCGAATGCTGGGAGAAGATCAAAGGTTGCAACGCCGCGTTCCTCAAGCAGGCTTCGCAGTCTGTCAGACGGGTAATGGCGCCGGGTGGAATCGACATAGATTCCCAATTGCAGGCGAGAGAGTAAGTTTCTGGGCAATTGGTATTCCCAGGGAATGAGAACGACGACGAGTCGGGCGCCGTTTTGGCGGGCAAGGGCATCCATGGCGGCGATGAGTTTAGCCGCTCTGGTGAAATTCTCATCAAGATCATGGCATCCGGGAGATATCAGGCAGGGCGTCCCGGTTAGCTCGCGTTCTGAGGAAGGTGTATACGGACCAGACAGCAGCGTACTTATATATATGAAGGAATGGAGGGAGCGAAGAATCGGGATCCGGTAGCGCATTGGTGTCGTCGTATACCGCCTCGATCCGTCAGAATCGACATATTGGAGTGAGCTTGTCATTCGGGTAGGCAGTCCGTTTGCGTCCGCTTCAGGCGTCTTGAAGTAGACGAAATCATCCGTGAGATCCGTACCGATGTGGACCCCCACGACGACGAAATCCGGAGACAGTGCAAGAAGTTTTTCTTTGAGCGTGAGGTAATACCAGTCGATGCCTACGCCTGCCATACCGGCGTTAACAACTTCTACTTGCATACCGTTTTGCGTAAGAAGTCGTTCGGTGGCGGCGGGATAATTTTCATCGGTGCCCACCCCTTCGCCGAAGGTGAACGAATCGCCCACGAAGACAATGCGTTTCACCCCTTCCTTCTTTTCCTTTTCTGTCTTTCTTGTGCCGTTGAACCCCATATTATTCGTGGGGACCGTGACGTCAAACTCTGGCGTTACGAACCGGCACATGGCGTTGGGTTTGTGTTCTGCGAAGAACGTTGGATTCGGACGAAAGCAGCCCGACTTGACCTGCGGGAGACGTTCATAGGTCAGCTGCGGCCGAAAGAGGCGCAAATATCCCTCTGCCGCAACCCCGGCAAGAAGTACACCCAGCAGTACGAGAATTATTCTTTTCATTGTTGCAACAACTCCATAAGCTTCTTACTGATCGCCTCAGCCGCAACCGCGTGCCCCTTTTCGTTCCAATGATCGTCATTGCGGAAATACAATCGGGATTCACCGGCTTTCTCAAGAAGCGGGGGCAGAAGATCGATGTAGTCGATGCCCTGGCTCTCGAAAAACTGGATGAATTCGTCGTTGAGGAACCGGCGCTCCGAGGGAAGAAGAGGGAGATTGTATTTCGTTTTGTAGCCGACGTCGAAGTGGACCTGGAAATGCGTGGGGATAATCGCCACGACGAGGCGTTTGCCCTGTTTCGCAAGCAGGTTATGCATGGCGGTAAAGAGAAATTTCACCTCGGATTTGGCCTGGTCGAAGTCATGACACTGCCGGTTAAAGATGCAGATGGTATCTTTTATCAGCTCTTCCTGCGTGGGGAAGGTAGCGTCGGGGAAGAGGGCATTCATAAGGAAGACAAAGGTATGTGTGTTTCGCAAGTATGGCACGTGATACGCAGGCGGCAGATCTTTCAGTCGCAGCTGTCCCGTCGGGTCGATATAGCTGCTTTTGGAGCGAACGACATCCGGCAGTCCCTGCGCATCGACCTTCACCCATTCCACATCTTTTCGTGACAGAATATCGTTTCCGAGGAAGAATCCGACCACGACGACATCGGGATCGAATTGAAGGCCGTCGAGTTTGAGCGAAAGGTAATATCCGCTTGGGCCGGCAGCGGTAAATCCGGCGTTGATGGCCTGGATGGCATTCGAGAGATGCTCCTGATTGAGTATCGACTCGGTTCTCCGCACAAATCCGTCTTCCTCCTTCACACCCCATCCCATGGTAAATGAGTCGCCGATAAACAAGATGCGTTTGGTATTAGCAGGTTTATCTACGTCTATATCAGGATTTCGCATGCCGTATTTGTTCGTATGTACTTCGACCGGAGGGAATGAATTATACAGTGACTGGAGTAAGCACGTTGCGTTTTTCTTCATCTTTATCCACCGGTGTTCGCCTTCCTCAAAACACCGAAATGAGATTGATTGTACCTGTGAGAGCGTTTTCTGCGGGAGAAAACGTCGAAGTACAATTTCTGTACTCAGGAGGATCACAAAAAAAGTAACGATACAAAACAACAGATATCGAAAAAATTTATTCATACGAAGGAAAGAGTAGCATTATCATTCTATCAAAGTTTCGTCCGTCCGGTAGCCTTCTTGCGGCTGAAATAGCGCCACCCGGTCGCACGGGGAGCGCGCAGGCACCAAGTGTCCGCGCGTCTAAGATTGTTACCCTGAGCGGGTGGAATGTCTTGATCCAAAGCGCAACACGGAGCGATGAGGCAATCCTTATGGTATACTTTCGGCATGGTAAAAATCCATCCTCCGCTAAAGGCAGGCGTCAGGCGGCTCAAAGCCTTTCAGATGGCGGTCGGTGACATTCTTGGCAGTATTGTTTTTTCTTCCATATATATCGTTATTCTTCCGGTATTTGCCCTTCTTGCCCCAAGGCGTCCGGAGCCGACCAGGACCAATTGGCGGCCGTGGTCGCTTCCGAGTGACACTCTTTCTGACGTTAAGAAACAATACTAACGACCCATATGAACATTCTTGGCATATCCTGTCACTATCACGAGGCAGCAGCCGCCCTTGTCGTGGACGGAAAGATTGTTGCCGCATCCACAGAGGAGCGTTTCACCCGCAAGAAACACGATGCCGCGTTTCCGCGTAAAGCAATTGCCTTTTGTCTCAAAGAAGCGGGGATTTCCGAGCGGAAACTTGACTACGTGGTGTTTTATGAGAAACCGCTCGTCAAATTTGAGCGTACGCTTACGGTGAGCATGCGGGAGTTTCCTTCAAGCATGTCGTTTTTCGTCCAGGGGATGAAAAACGAATTTGCTGAAAAATTATGGATTCGGGCCATGATCGTCGAGAAGCTTCACACTGCGCGCGACCGCATTCTTTTCGTTCCGCAGCATCTGTCCCATGCCGCAGCCGCGTATTACAGCTCGCCTTTTACCGATGCCGCGTTTCTCACCCTTGATGCAGTGGGAGAGTGGACGACGGGCAGCTGGGGCGTGTGCGAAGGGAACAATTTGACGCCTGTGGCAGAGCTTCGGTTCCCGCATTCGGTAGGACTTCTGTATTCTGCCATCACACGGTATCTTGGGTTTGAGGTCAACGACGGTGAGTTTAAGGTCATGGGCATGGCCGCGTACGGCAAGCCCCGCCACATGGATCTTCTTCGAAGGCTTTACAGACAGTATACCGACGGCTCCATCCGTCTGAATCTGGAGTATTTTGCCTTTCACCAGTCCAGTCGCGCCATGTATACGAGAAAATTGGAAGATCTTTTCATGACGGCAAATAAATTCGACGTCGCAGCAAGCCTTCAGAAGGCGACGGAGGAGATTATCCTCACCATGATGCGGTATATTGCCAAAAAAACAGGCAAAACGTCTCTCGTCTTCGGCGGAGGAGTGGCGCTCAACAGTGTCGTCAACGGCCTGGTGACGAAGAAAACGAAATTCCGTGACCTGTTCGTATTTCCGGCCTCAGGCGATGACGGGGGATCGGCGGGCGCGGCGCTGTACGTCTACCATCACATTCTGGGACACACCAACCGCAAGCCCGCTTCTCATATGTTTTTGGGGAAAGGGTATGGGACACGCGCTATCGCCCACACACTTCGTGCGCGCAAACTACGCTACGTCAGGATGGGTACGCGTGCACTCCTTTCCCATGTGGCGACCAAACTCGCCCAGGGGAATGTCATCGGCTGGTTTGAGGGGAGGGCGGAATTCGGTCCCCGCGCTTTGGGACATCGGTCGATTCTAGCAGATCCCCGCAAGGCCAAGATGAAGGATATCGTCAATTCGCGTATTAAGTTCCGCGAGGAATTCCGCCCGTTTGCGCCGGTGGTGCTTTCGCGGTTTGCCCCGCGGTATTACCGGGTGACGGCTCCACGCCTATCACCGTACATGCTTGCGACATTTCGGGCCCAGCCCGTTGCGCGTCGGAAATCGCCCGCTACCGTTCACGATGACGGTACAAGCAGAATTCAGACGGTAGATGCCAAGACCTACCAGGGCAGATATGCGAAACTTCTGGAAGCGTTTTACAGGAAAACCCGTGTGCCCGTTTTATTAAACACCTCATTTAACCTGAAAGGCGAACCGATTGTCAATTCGCCGGAGGATGCCATTTCTACGTTTCAGAGAAGCGGGCTGGATATGCTCGTACTTGAAAACTACGTGGTAACCAAGTAGTCTAGACGCATGAGGAAAATCATAAAATCGGTGACCGGGCGGGGGGCGATAGTCGGGGAGTTGTTTGCCTTCCTCTGGGAGCAGCGGCTCTGGTGGATGATTCCGTTCGTAGCCGTGCTTGTGTTGCTTGGTATCGCCGTTGTGACTACTCAGGCCTCACCGATAGCTCCCTTTATGTACGCCATATTTTAATGATAGACATGATGAAATTTCAGAAATCTCAGATGGTGATAGCGGGTTTTTTCCTTGTTCTTCTGGCGTCAATTGGCTCTTCTGTCTATTTTTACAGAAACTGGCAGGTGGAGAAAACGAAATCAGCCAACTCCGCTGACGCGGGAACCAAAGAAGCGCGTGATCTGGTTGCAAAGGTTGGGAAACTCATGGAGTTACCGACAGGCGAGGAGCCCACGGTCGCCCGGATTACGGATCCGACGAAACTCGCCAACCAGCCGTTTTTCGCGAAAGCCAAGAAGGGTGATCAGGTTATTATCTACGCAAATGCCAAGCTTGCGATTCTCTATGACCCGGAGGTCAATAAGATCCTCAATGTCGCACCCGTCAATATCGGCAACCAGGCCACAGGCTCGGCAGAGAAGAAAGAAGAGAAACCAATTCGTATCGTTTTATATAACGGTACGACGACGACCGGCCTGACGAAATCATACGAAACAACGCTGAAACAGAAGGCCCCCAATACCCAGATCGTCGACCGCGATAACGCCAAGAAACGGGACTACGAGAAAAGTATGCTGGTGGATCTTGCCGGCAACCAGGCTGCTGCTACGCAGCTTGCCCAAGCCCTGGGGCTTGAGAAAGCAAGCCTTCCTGCGGGTGAAACCAAACCCGAGGGAGCTGACTTCCTTATTATATTAGGTCTGGACGCCAAATAACGCGTACAATTTACCGTTTTCTATCTTCTCAACAGGCGGTTTTCCGGTATGCTATGATGAGTCTCTGTATGTCGTTTACCTCACCGCTCATCATGGTTATTTTCGGTGCTACCGGTGATCTCATGCACCGTAAGCTCATGCCAGCTCTCTATCATTTGGTGAAAGACGGCGCGCTGTCGGCTGATCTGTACATCGTCGGCGTGGGCCGGCGCCCCATAACGACTGACCAATTCCGTGAACTGATGGCCCGAAGTGTTCAGGAAGCCTACCCCAAAGAGTTTCATCTGGGGCTTTGGAGCCGGATGATTGATCACATGCACTACAGTCAGGGGAAGTTTGAGGATCCGCATCTGTATGACGATCTCGTGGGGCTTCTGGATACGTTTGATAAGGAATACAACGCCTGTGTGCCCCGATTCTTTTATCTGGCAACTCCTCCGCAGCATTACGAAACGATTCTCACCCATCTTCAAACGAGTAAGCTCTCCGAAGGTTGCGGGCAGGGGACGACGCTCTATACGAAAGTACTTATCGAGAAACCGTTTGGGAAGGACCTCACGACCGCGCGCAAGCTTGACCAACTGTTAGGCACGATTTTTGAAGAACGGCAGATTTACCGCATAGATCATTACCTGGGTAAGGAAACTGTTCAGAATATCCTCAGCTTCCGCTTCGCAAACGGAATTTTTGAACCGACGTGGAACAGTAAATTCATCGATCACGTGCAGATTACCCTTGCTGAGGATGTGGGGGTAGGCTCCCGGGGAGAATTCTATGACGGCGTGGGCGCCCTTCGGGATGTCGTCCAAAACCACATTCTGGAGATGCTTGCGCTTGTAGCCATGGACCAGCCCAAGGCGTTTGACGCCCAATCGATCAGAAATGAACGGGTAAAGATTGTAGAGGCTATCGAGTGTATCGAACCCAAAGATGTAGAGAGCGCCGTCGTGCGCGGACAATACGAAGGCTATACGAAAGAGAAAAACGTCGATATGCGTTCAACGACGGAGACCTTCGTCGCACTCAAGCTCATGATCGATACGCCCCGCTGGCGTGGAGTGCCGTTTTATATCCGGACAGGCAAACAGTTGGGGCGCAAAGTGACGGAAATAAGCATTCACTATAAGAAGCCCGCAGTCTGTCGCATGGATCCCAAAGACCCCGGTAAAATGGTCTGTCTGTTTCCCGAGCCTGATGTGATGCGTAATGTTTTGGCAATCCGCGTGGAGCCCGACGAGGGGATAGCGCTCCGGCTTATGGCCAAGAAACCGGGATTTACCATGAAGCTTTCACCCGTTGAGATGGAATTTACGTACCGTCAGGCGTTTGCCGCAGTCGCACAGCCGACGGCATATGAGCGGCTTCTTTTGGATGCCATCCGGGGAGACCAGACATTATTTGCCCGAACGGACGGCATCGACGCAAGCTGGACATTCGTGACGAAAATTTTACAGGGGTGGGGAAAGCCCGCGACAGGACCTCTTTACAGGTATAAGGTCGGAACGTGGGGCCCGAAAGAAGCGGATGATCTCATCGAACGCGACGGCCGCCATTGGTTTCTGGACGAAGAATCGGTATAATACGTTATTATGAGTACATTCCATGAAGACAAACTTTGGCAGGACGCATATACAGCGGTACTGGATTTGTGCGAAGCAACGACGGAGAATGAAATTCTCCATCAGGCGCAGAAATTAGGACTCAATGCACTTTCTACCGTAGCTGATGGCGTTTCGCGCCGGGACCGAAGAGAGCGGGATATGAAACTGCGTGACGCGATGGGTATGGTTGCGGGCGTCCGCAGTCTTCTCTCGGTGGCCTGGGCGCAGGAAGCCCTCGACGATGAGGTTTTCCAGAAGCTCGACAGCGCGTACGAAGCGTTGGGAAGCAAGTTGCCAAGATAATACTCTTTCCCCATTGACTGCCGTTTTGTGCTTTGGTATACCGTTTGAGGCGTATATTGCTCTTTAACAGGCAGCAACCGCATCTCCCGGCTGACATTGACTTACCTGTTGTGAGTCCGTGTGAGCTGGGAGACAGTACGATCGACTCCGTAGCATGCTGACCCGTTTAGTGTGAGAGGAGGTGGTCCTCAAAAATACCTAAACGCTCGACCAATGTTTGCTTTTGTAAGACCATCCTAAAGAGAGGAGCCGCGATGAATACGAACAACAATTGGTCCCCGATGCCTTGCGCGAACAACACCACCACCTGACGCCCACGATGAATGCGTCGCCGGTGAATCCGCGCGATTTTGGATAGAAGGTGACAGGAAGATCGTCACCCGACGTTGAGCACCACACGGTGCGAAAACACAAAGTGCTAGACAGGGTCCCCGCAGGGCCGGACTTTGGGAGCGCCTTTGGCCGGCTTGCTCGACGCGGGGACCTCAGGTAGGTCAACGTGAAGACAGTTTCGGGTTCGTCATGGATCGGGTTCCCCCGGTGATCGAGAACGAAGTTGGAAGGGCTTTGTTCGAAGATATCCGGATGGGGTACAAGGGAACCCGTGCCAAGGCGGTTGCAGCCACTTTTCTTTTCATAAGAAACGCGTTGGCTAAACTGTTTTTCCTAGAGGAGAAATTCTTCTCCCATGCGCATCGCAGTTTAGCCGATACGAAGAAGCGATACGCTTCCCCTCAAGGTTTTACAAGCAAAGCCGCGAGGGGATTATTTGTCCGTATGGCAATTTCTCCCATAATCCCGTATCATGAAATACATATTGGTTTTCCGCGCCTGGGGGCGACGGATGGTAAGGAGGGTTCATGGCAGCGAAGTTATTTGTAGGAAGCTTATCTTGGGACACCACAGACACCAGTCTTCGTGACTTTTTCGCCTCTGCAGGTACCGTGGTATCGGCACAGGTCATCATGGACAAATACACCGGCCGTTCCCGCGGATTCGGGTTTGTGGAAATGTCCTCTGATGAGGAAGCCAAGAAAGCAGTCGAAACCCTGAACGGTCAGATGCTTGACGGCCGTGCAATCGTCGTCAATGAAGCCAAGCCTATGGTGCCCCGCGATAACTCCTTCGGCGGTGGATTCCGATCTCGAGGCGGCGGATTTCGAGGTGGTCGGGATGACCGACGAGGCGGCGGACACCGAGGTGGTGACCGTGGCGGATTCGGCGGTGATGACCGCGGCGGCCGCAACTGGTAACGCTTTTTTGCGTGCGTTTTGTCATTTCCGCGAATGCGGGAATCAGCTTTGCATTTCTTGATTGTTAACGGAGACTCTTTTACCATGAAAGTATGAGTCATACGGTTGGCTTTGTCGGTCTTGGCCGCATGGGCCGCAATATGGTTCTTCGTCTTGGAGAACAGGGCGTGGATGTCGTCGCGTACAACCGGACGACGGACAAGACGCTTGAGCTGGCCCGTGAAGCTTCTCATGTGACTGCAGCAGCAACGCCGAAAGAGCTTGTCTCACGCCTTTCGCCTCCCCGTATCGTCTGGATGATGGTCCCCAACGGTCAGCCGATTGACGAGGTGATAGCCGCACTTCTTGAGGGTGGACTGACTTCGGGAGACTATCTTATCGACGGGGGAAATACCTACTACAAGGATTCCGTGCGGCGGCACAAAGAACTGTCAGCGAAAGGTATTCATTATATCGACTGCGGCACAAGCGGCGGGCTTGAAGGCGCCAGAACAGGCGCATGCCTCATGCTGGGAGGAGAGAAATCGGATATCGATGCGCTTTCCTGGCTCTGGGAGGCACTGGCGACGAAAGGCGGCTGGGCGCATTTCGGCCCCGCGGGAGCCGGTCATTTCGTGAAGATGGTACACAACGGTGTCGAGTATGGGATGAATCAGGCATTGGCAGAGGGTTTTGAGATTTTAGCGAAAGGTCCGTACGAGCTGGATTTCGCAAAAGTCGCCAAAACATGGAGTCACGGGAGTGTTGTGAGAAGCTGGCTGGTAGAACTTCTGGCAGCGGCATTTGAAAAGGATCCCAAGCTCGATTCATACACCGGGAAAGTAGGTGGCGGGGAAACAGGGAAGTGGACACTGGAGGCAGCGAAGGAATTCAATGTTGACGCGGCAGTGATCGCAACGTCCGCAGAAGCGCGTACCAAGTCGATGAAGAATCCTACGTTTGCGGGAAAAGTCGTCTCAGCCCTGCGTGCCGGGTACGGCGGCCACACCGAGCCGAAGTAATATTACTCACAACCCATTAGCATTGTCACATCGTCGAATCGATCCGTTATTGCGTGATGCCTCGTTGCATGACTACCTTGTTGCGTGATGCTTCGTTGCATGACTACCTTGTTGCGTGATGCCTCGTTGCATGACCAGCTTGTTGCATGCTGCGTTCTTGGTTATACGTTCACTCTTGTCTTACCCGTCGCTCAGTGGAAATATGTCAACATGGTAACATGTTAACACGCGAATATAGCCCCAAATTTGTGGGAAAATCTCCAACCGCCGAAATCACACATATTTGCCCTCTGGGCGTGATTCCGGCAGTTGGAATCGTGCAAGTTACAGCAGAAGCGACAAAACGAAACCCAGGATGCTCCCTGCGATGACGCTGAATACTGCGCTTAGGAAGATCCATCCGAACGCCCACAGTAGGCCGTAATTCAATGGGGGCACTATGTGGTACAGAAGTCTTCCGAAGATCAGGCAGACGAGCCCGATACCCAGCCAAAGCGGGGCGCTGTTCTGCAGCATGATCATCCATCCGAGTCCACCGGTTCCGCCGAACAGGATAATCACGGTTAAGATATTGGTGATCATCCAAAGTGGGCCAGAATCCTCGTCCGTGACCGCATCATAAACATACTTCTTGATGTCTCTTAAGAACGGGATCGGCCATGTGAAGAGGGACATATCTACCTCCCGGCTGGTTTGCCAGCCAATACGTCGTTACCCGATTGGTAACGATGTGGAGCCGGCAAACCGCTCTGTTTCCTGTCAACGTGCAAGAGTTTGGAGCGAACCGGCAATCTGCGATAGACTGCGTTCACGCCGCCGTGTATTATAGCAGGGGAGTGAAAAACACGACAATATGCCAGCCTGGTAACAGGTTAATATGCCCGCAATAGACATTCACCAGGAAAAAGACAGCGTTACAGCAGCCCAGAAGGCAGCAGAGGCAATTGGTTCGATTCTTGCCGGTTATGCGGGCAATCCCATACTTTTTCTCGTTTCCGGCGGTTCCCCGATCGAGATTCTCAAATATCTTTCATCCGATCCGTTCGATGCCCGGATTACGGTCGGCGTCAGTGATGAACGATGGAGTACCGATCCTTCAGTCAACAACTTCGCCCAGGTTATTACCACCCCTTGGTACGCGTCCGTGACGAAAAAGGGAAGCCATTCAATTGACACCCGGCCGGTTTCCGGCGAAACAGTTGAGGAGGCGGGACGGCGCTTTGACGCGGCTCTGAAAACATGGAAACAGGCAAACCCCGCAGGGAAAATAGTCATCACCCAGGGAATTGGCCTGGATGGTCATACTGCAGGCATGATGCCGTACCCGGAAGACGAGCGGGCGTTTGGGTTTCTCTTCGACGACAGTGACGTCTGGGCGGTCGGTTACGATGCCAAAGAGAAAAACAAATATCCGCTTCGCGTCACGACGACCCTGCCATTTTTACGGTTCGTCGATGACAGTATCGTGTTTGTATGCGGGCAGGACAAAAAGGAACCGCTCGCCCGCGTGTTAGCACCGGATGGCGCTCTTGCGGCAACGCCCGGCCGGATCATCCACCAGATGAAACATTGCCTCTTGTTTACCGATCTTACCCTCTGATAGAGTGTGAATATGAAAGTCTTCATCGGCGCAGACCACCGCGGTTTTGAACGGAAGCTTGGGCTCATTCCCTGGCTTCGTGAGAAGGGCTACGACGTTGTCGATTGCGGAAATACGGTTCTCGACCCCTTCGATGATTTCCCGGATTTTTCCTTCAAAGTTGCAGACTCGGTTTCCACAACTCCGGGAAGTTTGGGTATTCTTGTCTGCGGCTCGGGCGGAGGAGTAACGATTGCAGCCAACAAGGTAAAAGGCATCCGCTGCGTGACGGCAGGCCGGGTAGAGGATGTGCGCCACAATCGCGCCCACGATGATGCCAATGTCATTGCTATCGCCGCCAACTTTACGACAGAAGAAGAGACCAGAAAGATGGTTGAGGCGTTTCTGGAGACGCCGTTTTCCGGAGAGGAAAAATATAAGCGCCGTATTGCAAAAATAACCGCTCGCGAGGAGGCGCATGGTTGATGTCATTCCGGGAATTCTTGAGAAAGCGTGGTCACCCATAGAAGAGCGCCTGAATCTGGTGAAGGGCCTCGTCCGCGCGGTTCAAATTGATGTTGCCGACAACACGTTCGTTCCCAACGAGACCATCCTCACGTTCAGTCAGTTTGCTCCGTTTGCCAAAGAATTGTCCCTGGAAGCGCACCTTATGGTCGCGTCTCCGGAGAAGTATATTAAACCGTTGGCTGATGCGGGGTTCAAGCGCCTGATTGCCCATGTGGAGGCCAATGATCCGCGGCTCTTTCTTGAGCAGGCGCAGTATGAGCACGTGGAGGTGGGTATAGCCATTGACGGGGCGACGGAGCTCGATCAGGCAGAGCCGTTTCTGGAGGAAATAGACATGGTACTGGTGATGACGATAGAGGCTGGGTTTTCTGGACAGCCGTTTATGACGGAGACTGTCGAGAAGATTAAGACGATTCACCAGAATTTTCCCGATTTGCCGATTGAGGTTGACGGGGGCATTAATGATCAGACGGCCAAAATCGTGAAAGACGCAGGCGCCATGCGTTTGGTTTCAACGAGTTTTCTCTTTAAAGACCCCGCCAATGTCTCAGCCGCAATCGAGCGCCTCAAAAACGCCTAAGAAACTGAAGTGACGGAAACGAAGAGATTGGCATAAATGGCTTTGAAACGCCATAATTTTTGTCCCTTCGTTTCCGCCGACTATCAGCCGCATCATGTATCCCTCTGTCCCCAGAGGCGGAATTTCGCCTCTGAAGGGTCCAGCCAAAACGTGCCTTCACGCACACACGTGAGCACATGTACCGGACCATAGCTGCCAAGTGAACCAACAACATCGAACTGGAAGTACCTCCATACGTCGTTGCTCTGGATGTCGAGTTTGGTGAGCCAAACTCTTTCCTGGGGTTTGATTGAGATATTCGTTTCATCCAAGGTGATGAGAACGACGCCTTCGGGTGTTTCTAATGGGTACTCACTGGCTTCGATCTGGGTCCAGTTGAAGGGATGCTTGCCGGTTTCGTCTTTGTATCCCGGTGGGGGGCACATTGGACGAATGGTGATCGTCAGATTCGGAATCATGCTGATAATGACAAGACAGCACAGAAGACCAAGTCCGACAATGCCGGCGAGGGTGAGGAGTAATTTCTTACGCATGGGGATGTATTCCTTTCGGGATTAAGATTCGTACAGCACGACTACCGATACGAATATCGGCACTCCTGCTGTACGATCTGCCCAGATGCGATGCGGCTGTGTAAAAGAGCTTTGGGTGAACGAAAACCCGCCGCATTTGGCGGGGTATATTCAACCTATAGTATTATATCACACGAAAATGTTTCTGGACGCTCCTTCGAAAATACGATATCATGCCACTATGGCTGAACCATCCCTTGATCTTCTTGTCAAACGCATCCGTCACGACATCCTCACCATGACGACGACTGCCGCAAGCGGGCACCCAAGCTCATCCCTCTCTGCCGTCGAACTCATGGCCACGCTATTTTTCAAATATCTGCGCTACGACCTTTCCGACCCCAAAAACCAGGGAAACGACCGGGTTATCTTCAGCAAGGGTCACGCATCGCCCTTGTATTACGCCCTCTATGCCGCAGCGGGGGTCATCACCCAGGATGAACTTTCCAAGTATCGTACGTTCGATAGCGTTCTAGAGGGGCACCCCACCGAGCGGTTTAAGTACACCGAGGCCGCAACCGGAAGCCTGGGTCAGGGGTTATCAATCGGATTAGGCGAGGCGCTTGCGCTGAAACTCCTTGGGTCACCCGGACGCGTTTTTGTTCTCTCTGGGGACGGTGAGCTTGCAGAGGGTTCCGTATGGGAAGCCGCGGGAGCGGCAAGTTTCCATAAGGCAAACAATCTCTATTTTATCGTCGATGTGAATCGCCTCGGCCAGTCGGACCCGACCATGTACGGGCACGACCTTGCGCTGTATAAACGACGGTTTGAAGCATTCGGGTGGCGGGTCGTTACAGTAGAAGAAGGAAACGACCTGTCTGCCGTGGACGCCGCATTTAAGGAGGCGCTTGCGTCAAGCGATGCACCCACGGTTATCCTGGCAAAAACGCTGAAAGGCGCCGGTATTTCGTTTATCGCAGATGCGGACGGTTGGCATGGCAAACCACTTCCGACAGAAGAGAGTCAAAAGGCGCTTGCCGAGCTTGGCACGGTTGATTTGACTGTCGTTGGACCGGTCGCCAAACCTGAAAAATTTGCGGTAAAACCAGTCAATCCTTCCGGGACATCTGCATTTTCTTACGATCCCGCCAAACCCATTGCCACTCGCAAAGCCTTTGGCAACGCGCTCAAGCGCCTGGGGCAAGCGCATCCTGAAATGGTTGTATTGGATGGAGATGTGAAAAATTCCACCTTCACCGAGTTCTTCGGGAAGGAATACAAGGACCGTTTTTTTGAGATGTATATCGCCGAGCAGAACATGGCCGGGCTTGCCGTCGGGTTTTCCGCCCGGGGATTTCATCCCGTTGTTTCGACGTTTGCGTGTTTCCTCACCCGCGCCGCCGACCAGATCCGCATGGCCGCGTTTTCCGGCGCCACGATACTCGTCAACGGTTCACACTCAGGCGTGTCGATAGGGGAAGACGGCCCTTCGCAGATGGGACTTGAGGATCTTTCGCAGTTTCGCGCAGTACGGGGGTCAACGGTTTTGTATCCGTCAGATGCCGTGTCGACGGAACGATTGGTGGAGCTTGCTCTCGAGCAAAAAGGCATAACGTATATCCGCACGAGCAGGCCGGATACCGCCATCCTCTACAAGGAGAGCGATACGTTTGTAGTCGGCGGCAGCAAGACCTTTGAATCTCAAGGAGGCAAGCCGGTTGTGACGGTCGTGGCGGCGGGGGTGACGCTTCATGAGGCACTTTCGGCACAGAAGACGCTTTCGGTCCAGAAGATCGCCATCCGCGTTATTGACGCATACAGCGTCAAGCCGATCGATGTGGCGGCGCTGAAGAAGGCGTGCCGGGAGACGAAAGCGATTATTGTGGTTGAGGATCACTATCCTGAAGGAGGATTGGGCGAGGCAGTCAAATCGGCCCTGGCCGATGAGCCGCGGGTTCCCGTGATCCATCTGGCGGTCTATAAGACACCCAGAAGCGGCAAAGGCAAAGAGCTCATGGACTACGAAGGCATCGCAGCAAATAACATCATTGAAAGTGTACAGGAAATCACGAAATTGATCAGGTGAAGCGAAATTTTATACACAAGGAGGATTATGGAGCTTCCATCCAAAATATTTATCGACGGCGGCGACCCTGAAGAAACCAGGCAGATAGACGGGATGCTGAAAAAGGCAGGCTACCACGGCCTGGACGGGCAGACAACCAACCCCACGCTCATCGCCAAAAATTTCTCCGCCAAAAACGGGGGGAAGAAAGTTTCGATGAGCGAGGCGATTGCGGAGTATAAGCGCGTGGTCGTAGAGATAGCCAAGACCGTCACGAAGGGCGGCATTTCCATTCAGGTCATCGGCGATCCGGCCACCCTTACCACCGAAGATATGCTCTCCCAGGCTCGTGATCGCATCATGTGGATCCCCAACGGGGTTATCAAATTCCCCTGTACGAAAGCAGGGTTGGCCGCGGTGGAAGTATTCTGTCAGGAAGGGCCGGTAAATATCACGCTTAACTTCACCCAACAGCAGGCAGCAGCGGTATATGCGGCCACGAAGACGCATAACTATGATGTGTTTCTCTCTCCGTTTGTCGGGCGGCTGGATGACAAAGGAGAAAACGGCATGGATGTAGTGGTCAATGAGCTGGAAATGTTTGGCGCCACGGGAGACGGGCATGTAAACGTTCTGACTGCAAGCGTACGGAATATGAAACACTTTTTGTATGCACTTCACTTGAAAAGTCCCGTTATCACGAGCCCTTTCAAGGTTTTGAAAGAGTGGATAGACGGCGGGTGCGTCCTTCCGAAAGACGATTTTGTCTATGATGTTCCCGGATTGACGGATATTCCGTATCGGGAACTGACGCTAGATAAGGATTGGACCGAGTATGATCTTTCCCATCCGCTGACGGATGCAGGCGTTGCCCGATTCTGGGAAGATTGGCAAAGTATTGTCGAGTGACTCCCATAGATTTCTTTACATTCCTCGATTTTGGCCGTAGCATGAACCTATGCCAGGTTGTAGAATTTCGACACGCGTTTTCCCTTTGCCTGCGCGTGAATCACATACCTGGTTACCATAAACCGTTATACCGTACGAAAGGAATCTCATATTTCGAAAACGCGTTAAGGCAAGGGTCGAAATTTCACTACCTGGTATGCACAAACATATAGTGTTGGGCGGTACGTTTGATACGCTCCATGCCGGTCACAGGCATTTTCTCGCCACTGCTTTTTCCCACGGCGCGCGAGTGACTATCGGGCTTACCAGTGCGCGGTACATCAAAAGGTACAAGCACAAAAAGGGCATCGCGCCATACAGCAAGCGCTATCAGGCGCTCACGGGTTGGCTCAGGCGCGAGGGCTTATCGGCCCGCACGATTGTCGTACCCCTCCACGATCCCTTCGGCCCGGCCATACTGCCGGATGGATTTGATGCCATAGCCGTTACGGCAGACAACCGGAAGACCGCAGAAGAGATAAACACCCGCCGTGTGGCTATAGGCTTGAGGGCGCTTCACGTCGTGGAGATCGATCTTCTGAAGGCAGAGGATGCCAAGACCATTTCCGCCACCCGCGTGCGGGGAGGGGAGATAGACACCGATGGTCGGCTCCTTTTGCCCGACCGGTTGCGGCCGATGCTGAAAAAGCCGCTTGGAACCGTTTTGACGGGGCATGCAATTATGAAATCCCTCCTTCACAATCGGGACAACGTGATCGTATCGGTGGGGGACGTGACCACGCAGACGGCGTTTGCCTGCGGCATACAGCCGTCTTTGGCCATTATCGACCTTCAGGTAGAGAGGAAGCCGTACCAGTCGTTTGCGGCATACAAATTTCCTCGACGGTATACCGTCGTTCGTCTGACAAGCGGCCCCGGTTTTATCGCGAAAAAGGCGATCAAGTCCATAGAAGCCTGGAGCCATGATGTTAAGAGAAGAACCGTTCTGGTGGTTGAGGGAGAAGAGGATCTCCTGGCCATTCCGGCAATCGTTCATGCGCCGGTGGGAAGCGTCGTGTATTACGGTCAGCCGGCAGTTGCGGGTGATGAAGGGATGGTGGAGGTTATGGTGAGCAAACCAAAGAAAGCCGAGGCGGAAAAATTCCTGAATCAATTTCTTTCGTAATTTGTAGTATTCTAGGGGTATGGCCAAATACGTTCCCGATATCAAAACGCAGCGTTGGGTCGTCATCGCACCCGCAAGGACCACGAGGCCCGCCGACGTGAAAGACGAGGTACCCAAGCCCACCGGATGTCCGTTTTGCGAGGGGCATGAGGCAGCGACCCCCCCCGAAGTCTACAGGATCGGACCGGGAGAGAAGGACAAGTCAGGTTGGCAGGTGCGCGTGGTGCCGAACCTTTTCCCCATTACTGATACGCATGAGGTGTTTATTCACAGTCCGAGTCATACCGACAACGTCGATCGTTTACCCAAGGATCAGGTGACACGGATTTTTTCGGCATACCGGGACCGGTTCCGTGCCCACGCAAATGACGGGCAGGTTATTATTTTCTGCAACCACGGCTATCATGCAGGGGCGAGCCTTGCCCATCCCCATAGCCAATTGGTCGTTGTCCCCAAGCAAATCAACCTTGATTCGCTGTCGCGGGAGCCCATCGCCAACGTCGTGGAAACCAACGACCATTTCGTTATGTACTGTCCGGATTTTTCCCAGTGGCCGTACGAGACGTGGATTGCGCCGAAGGCGGAGGCGGGTATGTTTAGCGACGTATCGGATGGCGAGCTTTCGGATCTGGCAGACGTAATGATCCGGTCGCTTCGGCGTATCAGCGCCATGTTTATGACGTCGTCGATCCGCCCGAAGGATCGTCTGGGCGATCCATTGGCATACAACTACTATATTTCCCATACCGATAACTGGTTCGTCCGCATTATCCCCAGATTTATCCACCGGGCCGGTTTTGAGCTCGGAACGGGCCTGAATGTGAACATCGTTGACCCCACACAGGCCGCAAAAGAACTCGCCGCGGTTTCGCTCTGATCATTATTTTCTCAGTGACAGATATGCCACGAGGGCATTGATCAGAAACAGATAGAGCGGATAGGTGAAGTCTCCCGGAGCCCAGCGTGTGAGAGCAAACACATTGAACGCTCCCGCTGCCCCGTCCAGAATGTAGAACTGGGGTTCCTCTGTCGTCGGATCGTGCCACGTTTTGATGATGGTGGGTATTGTTCCGGCCAGGTCAGCCAGAATACCGAAATAGAGACCCAGGAGGGGATCTTTTGTCGTTTGCCACGCGAAAATACCCACACACGCAAGTGTCAGACACAGAAGATCAGTCTTGCTCCATCCGCCTACGCCGTAGGTAAGGCCGAGGAAGAAGAGAATGATCGCCTGAAGAAGCGATACTGCCGATATCCATATGGCCACCCGGTCACCCGCAGCAAGAAGGGAAAGCGTGGTGAGCAGTCCGATCGCAAGGTAAACCAGTCGGGTGGTCCGATGTGGCTTCGTCTCTCCACGCAGGATCGACCGGATGTACGGCACGGGGGAGTAGAGAGGCAGGATGGTGCTGATGACGAGAAATGCAAACGTAATGCTCATTCCATTTTCGCAATCGGCTCGGAAACAATGTGCAAGGACCCGCTCACCGGATGGCTTCCTTAAGGAAGGGAATCCCCATCGTTCGCTCAATGAGCGTTCGCATATGCAGAAATTCACGTAGGATCCGGGCGAACGCTCAGTTGTCTTTGCAATTGCTTCCTTCGCCGCTTCCGTGCTTTGCCTGGAAGTTGATTTTACGCAGATACCGTGCCATACTCTAAGCTGATGTCCGATCCAACAGACATACTCACGCGTACACTTACCGGTTTTGGGTTGTCTTCCGAAGAAGCCGAAATTTACCTGTATTTACTGGAAAAAGGCCCGCAGTCAGCCCTCCAGATCAGTCGCAGTATTCGCATGGCAAGAACGAGGGTGTATCGACTTTTGGACAAGCTTGAGGGCCGGGGACTGGTGACCCAGAAATTCGATACCCTGGGGCTTAAGTTTACCGCCGCTCCTTACACCCAGCTTGAGCTTCTTCTGGCTGAGCGCCAGGGTGAGCTTGATAGGCTCAAACACACGCTTCCGGATCTGTTCGGGCACCTGTCCGGGCTGGCGGGGCCAGAGGTTGCCGGATCGAAGGTTTTCTACCATCACGGGATTGACGGTCTTAAGCATGTCACCTGGAACTCACTTCGCGCCAAGACGCTGCGGATTTATGAGGTCTCAGAGAGTATGACGGCATTTCTGCCGCAGGAGTTTAGCGAGAAAGTACGGGAAGAATTTGGCCGCAGAAAAACGAAAATTTACCAGTTAACGAACCTTACCCACATTGGTCCTCATACGGATATGAAGGAAGAGGTGAAAAACTGGAGCGTTCGCCATATTTCTCCACAAGAACTTACCATCGCCTCGGAAGTGCTTATTTACAACGACATAACGGCGTTATACCACTACCAGCACAAAGATATCTTCTGCGTTGAGATACAAAACCGGGACCTTGCGCGTATGCAGACGCAACTGTTTGACTTCATTTGGCGCCATGCCACGCCCATGAAAAAGGTTGGCGATAGGGGAGAAGCCCGGGTTTAGAGTTGTCCCTTTTGCTGGAGCCCCAGAAGCCAGAGCACGGCTTCTTTTTTATACCGTCGGTCGCCGCGAGAGTTGATGCGGATGGCCGGTAGTTTGCCCCGTTTGCCCCACCGTTTGATGGTAAGAGGGGAAACACGCAATATTTTGGCGACTTCGCGGACGGTTAACAAATCTGGCCATTCATCTCCGAGTGACATATGCACTCCTTTCTGTGAGAGGCAGAAATACTCAATATTTCGAGCAGATCAATTCCATTCACAACAATACAACGGTGATCAAACCTTGTCAAGGAGTATCAAATCGGTGCAGAGAGAAAGATGTGGATTGATATACTTTACTTGATCAGTATAATAAAAGTCTTATGTTTCACGGTGAACGGGAGTACGATCCTGCGTTAACGCTCGTCGATGATCTCATGGACGCGACACCCTGGTGAAGTCTTCCGGATTCTCATCTGCGATTTGTTAGGAGGTATCTCGATCACGGATTTCGGGATGCGGCACTTTATGATATAGCCCTTACTCATGCTCCGGAGGCCGTTCCCGACGATTGCACGCCCATTGAGCTTCGTGCGTGCGCAGTTCATCATGACATCGGCAAACCATATGTGACCGAGGGCGATGAGACGATCTGGGATCGCGAAATATTAGATGAAGACGACCGGCGGAAGATACGGGCCCATCCTGATGTGGGATTCTTTTTACTGAAAGCGGGTGCTAAGCGACGCGGTATTATGCTTCCGCCAAGTGCGTATTATATACTTCGCTGGCATCATGAGCGGCTTGATGGATCGGGCTATCCGGATCATCTGATCGGCTCTGATATTCCTGCCCACGTACAGCTGTTTTCTGCTGTCGACTTTGCAGTGAGCCTTAGAGAAGATGGAAAAATCAGACCATACCGAAACGGCCGCAAATCATTTCCTGAGGTTTCGACATATCTTATGCAGCTTGCCGATGAAAATAAATTGAATGGTGATTATGTCCGTCTGGTTCTCGATATCCTTCGAAACAACGAACATATGAAATCACCCCGGCTCTGGTCGCTCGGGATGTGGGAATCTTAGAAGTCCTGTAGTGGGCAGATTTTGTTTTTTTGAGTGGAAACACGGAATGTGTCCAAAAATTCCGAACCTGTGAGGAAAAGAACAATAAATTTATTCAACTTCAGTGCTCACGCCTGCCGGGTAATCTAGACAGATTCGTTTACGAGAAAATTTCGTCATCGCACTTTTTCCGCAGATTCAGAACTATATCAAAGTATCATATCCTGTAGTATAACTCTATTTTTCAATTCCTGGCAGGTAGGATGAAACAGTGCTTATGCGTTTGCGAGAGTCTCGGGAATGGTTCGGGGAAAGTGGATTTCCAAAAATTCGCACTCACGTGGCGCGTCTGCTTGCGCTTCCCGGAAACAGGCTCCTGTAGTGACCGTAGAGGCTTTTTCTGTCATGAGCATGCCGCTTGTTTTGCTAGATGCTCCTTTCGTAGCGTTGGTAGAGGTGTCTACACTTTTTTCAGTCCGCGGATCATCTCATCCATCACTTTCAGGATGGCTTCATCGGGAGTCAGCGGTGTCGTATAGCTTACATGCCCAAACACCGTGGGCTGGCCATAGGAGTTTCCGCTTTTCTGGCACACGGTAAATCCGCGCTTGGTACCGCTTGCGGCATTAGTGCCTCCGCGCCTGAGCGTTACCCCGTCTGCCGTGGTGAACGCAACATACGTATCGTACCGTGAGCTTGGGCCCTCGAAATCGCCGTCGCCCGGATACAGACACATCGCCCCTCCGGTTGCCGCCTGGAATATCTTAACCTCATAGGTTCCGTTTTTCACAACGAGCGTGTCGACCGGTGTTCCTTCATTTTCTGATGTGTAATCAGCAGTCCATCCGTCAGGGATTGCGATTTGATATTTGGTGAAGCTTAGGCCCGACTCAGAGCCAAGCCCTGCGGTCATCGTCGTTGGTTTTTTGAGTTCTTCCGGCAGTTTTTCCGGCATGAGGCCGATATCTGTGGGCATAGGTGATTCTTGCGGACTGGTTGTTGAGACTGCTTCGGGTTTCTGGGTTTGTCCGCCGAGATTGATTTTTTCGCTTCTTCCCAGATAATATCCGCCGCCTGCGAGTGCCCCGACGAAAAGAAGAATAAGCACCGCCTTACCGAAAAATGAAAAGAACTTATCCATCGGGTTTATTGTTACAAGT
>CAYUKU010000012.1:0-33443 GCA_964445435.1 uncultured Gammaproteobacteria bacterium | reverse complement strand
GCGGCGGGTGGGGGCGCCGCACTCACCATGCGAGCCCCGCCGGAGGCGGGGCGAGCAGACAACCTGCGAGTTGCCGAAAATACGTTCGAATTTTTTCAAAATACAGCACATATCGATGATTTCTGCCTCACACGCATGAACTCATTTCATCCGACGACTACGACGTATAAGCAGGGCGCCAAGACGCTTCCGGGAGATTTTTATACGTCTGAGGCAATTTTCCATAAGGAGCAGGAAAAGATATTTGCGAACAACTGGGTCTGTATTGGTCTGGCCTCCCGACTGAAAAAACCCGGCGACTACTTCACCGTCGATATTGCCGGCGAATCGCTCATCATCGTTGTGGACTCCAAGGGCAACTATCGCGCACACTTCAATGTCTGCCGGCATCGCGGTACCCGCGTGTGCCCGCAACCGGAAGGACATTTCCCCGCCCATATGCAGTGCGCCTACCACGCATGGACGTATAGCACGGACGGGAAACTCGTCGCGGCGCCTCACATGTATGAGGTCAAAAACTTCCAAAAAGAAAAGTACGGATTGTTCCCTGCCGCGATTGCACAGTGGGAGGGATTCCTCTTCGTCAATATCGCCAAAAAACCGATCCCGTTTGCGCGTGAATTCAAAGCCCTTATCGGACGGCTCTCGCAATTCGGCCTTCCCGGTCTCGTCGTGGGACACAAAGTCGTGTACGACGTTGCTGCCAATTGGAAACTCGTGTTTCAAAACTATAACGAGTGCTTACATTGTCCGACCATGCACCCGGAACTCTCAATGGTTCTCCCGTATACAAGTGGCGCGAATGATCTTATCGAAGGACCGTACCTGGGGGGCTACATGGAAATTCGCCAACCAAACGAAAGCGCAACGCTCAACGGCAAGGCTTGCGGTCGCCTCATCAGCGATACCATCCCAAAAGCTGACCAAAAACGTGCATACTACTATTCACTTTTCCCCAACCTTCTTCTTTCCATTCATCCGGATTATGTCAACTACTACATAATAAAACCCGTCTCCACAAACAGAACGATCGTCGAATCGGAGTGGCTTTTCCATCCGGATACCATCAAAAACAAAAAAAACAATATGAAGGGGGCGATCGACTTCTGGGACCTGACCAACCGGCAGGATTGGACCATCGTGGAGCGCAATCAACTGGGAGTAACCTCGCGAAGATATGTTCCCGGCCCATACTCGCCGCGGGAAAGTATTCCTGCAGCCTGGGACCGCCAGTACCTCAAAGCCATGAAGGGCTAACGATACTCTAACACTTCAAGCTGAGCCCCCACCTCAATGATGCCGGTACCCCGATGAATGAGATTCTGGCCGAAAAACACTCCCTGGATTCCCTCTATGCCCAGATGTTTCTGCGTTCTATACTCCCCGAGCGTTTTCAATGGCTCCAATTGGTGACGCAGTGAGTCTATTTGGTTCGTTTTCGTAATGACACAGCGCGCGCATGGCTTGACGACATCCATCTCAATCCCCCCAATCCGTATGCGTTTCCAGGTGTCTTCAGCATATGCCGCAACGCCTTTCACCACGATATTGGGACGGAACCGGTTCATGGGAACGGGATTCTCACCTTTGGCCTGCAATCGCGCGTTGAGATCATCAAGCGAGCCCTCGGAAATAAGAAGAAACGGGAATCCATCCGCAAATCCGGTCGTTTCTCCATTGTGGGCATATACCGTGTCGACCAGTCGGCTTGTCTCGTCGGGCATAGTCACGAGTCGCACTGGTTGACCGAAAAGTTCTGATAGAAAATCAGCGACTTCGTCTCCCTGATCACAGGCAGCAACACCTTTCGATTTCCAGATATTTACCTGTATGTCGGGACCATCTTCAAAGATTGGCACACGAACCGATTGATTCCGGTAGGTAAGGATGAGATCATCGCGATCAAATGACGGTTGGACTTGCGCCAGAAGCGGAATTTCCCGCTGGGTAAGAAAATCACCCTGGGGAGTCACCACCATGGCCCCGCGGTCCCACACAAAACCATGAAGGCCCACTGCAGCCGTTTCCAGCGAAACCCCGGCACATGACTTCACCGGATAATACACAAGTTGGGCGATACTGGGAGGGCCTTTTTCCTCGACCTCGGGCGTCTGCCCAAACTCACTGAATCGCCAGAGAGGCTGCGCGCTCTCTCGATGAAGTTCTGCTAATTCTGCGGCCGGCATACTGAAGCTCTATTATACCGCTACCGTCAACACAAAGAATGAAATACTACTTGCATCGCGAAACGATTTTTGCAATACTGGTTTCATATGACAGAAACAACTGAAACTCCAAACAACAATCCCGTCATATCGTACGTCCTGGGAGCAGTGCTCGTCATCGCAGTGGTCGCAGGAGGATTTTTCCTCAAGCCCAAATCCGCAACGCCAACCGGCCAACAGCCGGAATCGATGGCTCCGGTAGCAACGCCAACACCCGGACCCATCACGAAACTTGGATGCGACAGTCAGTACTATAATCCTGTCATAGGATTTGAGAAATACTATCTTTCCGCAGAAGGCGGAGACACGAGCGACGCGAAAGAAGTGACTTGTACCATGAAGGTAACGCAGGAAAACAAAGTCGTCGCTACCGAAAAAATGTCTAGTGATTTAACGGAAAATCAAGCACGCGGGGGCGGCGTTTTCAAATGCACGACCAAAGCGCTGGAACTTAAACACACCATCCCGACAAAAGTCGACGTGATGCTTGCGGATGACAAGGGAGCAACGGCATCCTGCACCGCGATGTTTGCGCTTCCCAAGCCGTAACTATTTGAGCCGCCTTCGGAAAAATTCTATATCGCGCGCAACTACGGTATTCCAGCTTGGTGAAAGATTGTGATCGGCGCCGGGGTAGACGAAATATTCGGTATCTTTCTTCTTCTCCCGAAGCATAGCAATAAATTGATCGCTCCATGCAACCGGCACTGCATCGTCAGCCGTGCCCTGATGGAGTTGGATGGGAGCGGTAATCAAATGTAGATACCGCACCATCGTGTACTGATCCACGTCGTAGTCGCGTTCAAAATCCGCCAGCTTTCGCCGGAGCGCCTTGCCGAAGTCATCTGCTTCATCGGTATAGTACAGAATCGAATACGGGAAAGGCTTCGTCACCGGAGCCCAGAGCGTCGTCGGATACGGTTTGCCTGTTGCTTCAAGTACCGTTAGCGCTATCTGGCCACCGTTGCTGTGCCCCCATATGCCCACCCGTGAACTATCTGCAAGGGAAAACGACGGAATAGCGGCCAGAAGGTCCAAAGCCGCCGTGTATGTTTGGAATCGTTCCTCGAAGACATCCTCGCTCGGATTATCCGATCCGCCGTATCCCAAGAAATCCGGCGCAAGCGAGAGAAATCCGTTGGCCGCAAATACCTCAGCGCTGCGCCTGGTGCCCACGCCCGACGTAAACTGATCCCGCTCCACATACCCCCGAAACTGGACGATAACCGGCTTCCTATTCTCAACTGACGTACCGCGCGGAACATGGGCAAGACCGGTGACACGTTTTTCCTCGCTCGTGTAATAGAACGGATAAACCGTGTACGCTGACTCTGTGGCAGTGGGTTCGCCTAATATAATTGGGCCCGCCCGTGGAGATCGGATCCGTAAGCGCTCGATTGCGTATTTCTCAAGCGGCTTCTCAAATATCTGCCCAAGGGGAGAAACAGTGGGATCCCTACGTACTCTTCCTCTCAACCAATACGCGCCACCTGCTATGGCGGCGAGTATGACTGTGACTAAGACAGTTCGTCTGATTACGCCCACACTTATACGCTATTTCTCAACGGATCCCGACACGCTGTCGAATCGAGCTGTTACCCGCGGGTATTTGCCTCCGACCCCGAGATTGTTGGCGAACAATCCTACGAATCCGTTGGCACCGAACACTGCGCTTTCCTCATTACCAATCCGTACAAAGTCTGAATCCGAATCACCAACTCTGTAGGAAGCCGTATACTTGTCGTTTCTGCGCGCAAGGCGAACAGTCAGCTTATTCTGCGTTACAGAAGCTTCCGCACGCTCAGCCAGCGTCCCGTCGGGATTTCTGACGACAAATACCAACTTACTCATCGTGCCCTCAACCACCCATTTTACCTGCGCTGCTTCATCATCGACTGATGTTGCCGAATTAAACGAGATGCCCGCAGCGCCGCGACCCTCGCCGGTAATCGTCGGCTTGAACATCACCGTCTGAAATGCGAAGTCTTTGTCACTTCCTACCGTTGGGGACTTGCGGGTCGCCCGCATGTATCCGGGTTTACCCGAAACCGCGCCAGCCGGAACAGTGAAGACCAGATTATCCGCTTGCGTCTCCCTGGCTGTAGCACCGGTTGTCCCCTTCACGCGCCATTGCTTTCCCAGCACTCCATTGGCGAATGCGTCCGAAAACCGGATATCTGTCGCCGGCTCACCCTCCCATCCGATGTTGACCGTATCAAACCTGCCAACAACCTTTGGAAACTTGGCGTCCCCTCCCGTGTTGTGGGTAAACAAAATGACTCTCCCTTCGTTGCCCAATGTCGAGTGTTGTTCCTGGCCAAGCTGTTTCCATGCTACGTCACCTGAGACATCCCGACCGACTTTATAATACGCACGGTATTTTTTGTTTATCCGTTCCAGTCGAAGAACAGCGATGTTCGTTGGCAAATCGTCTGCCTGAGATTCCAACTTCGTCCCGTCTGCCGCAGTAACCGCGAAGACAACCTTGCTGGTGGCCCCTTTCACCTGCCAGCGGATAACGGCTCCCTCATCATCAGCAGATCCAGCTGAAGCAAATCTGATACCCGTCGCCCCTACGCCTTCTCCGGTCACCACCGGGCGATACAACACCGCAACGACACGAAAATCCCCGTTTTCCTTGAATTTCTCCTTAAAGGTAAGATTCCCGCCTTTCGCTTTCCCGTCCACACTTCCCTCCGGGATATCGATCCGGAGATTGTTTGCGGCAGTCTGGACAACCTGTGTATTACCTGATTTGTTTACGATCCACTTCTCCGTATTGATCGTATCCGTCTTAAATGCGTCCGTAAAATGTTCTGTTATTTTCGGTTGATTGCTGGATGCAAACGGCTTGAGAAGTGGCGCAAACGGCGTTGCGATGGAAGCGAAATTGCCGCTCAAAACAAGGGCGGACACGGCGAGGATAAAAAGGACAATAAACGTAACAAAAAGCGTCCCCGTTGACGGTTTTTTGGATGTAGAAAATGCCATAGAATAATTCCCCTTTGCATCCAGAATGAATCATTCCAACCTGTTTGTCAAGCCATTTCTTGTCAGAAAAAGTGATACCACATACAATCGTATATATGGAATCTCCCTCTCTCCAGGAAAAGCTCCCGACCCGAAACCCGCGCATGATGCCGATCATCCGCGTATTGGCAATATTCATGATCGGTGTCTTCTCAGGGATTGGAGGATTTCTCGGATACCAGAAACTGCGTAAATCTGACACGAAGGCTTTCGTTACCACCTATGAGCAGTGTCTTTCCGCAGAGGGCAGTAGAATTCAGGAAAGTTATCCCCAAGTCTGTGTCACAAAAGGCGGCTTGCGCTTCGTACAGCCTACCGATGACCCTCTTGAAACTCCACCCGATACGGATAGTCTTTCTTGCACGGCTGACACGCAGTGCGTGGTTGGCATTCAGCCTGCCGGATGCTGCGCATGCCCTCAACCGGTTAACCAATCGCAGATCGGCAATAACGGCTGGGAACTCTACTCGCCTGGAAAAGATTACGGCAATAAATCTCGCTGTCAAACATTTATGGCATGTGCGCCCTGTGAAGCACCTAGTTTACCCGTGGTATGCCGTAATGAAACATGCACGTTCAACGCCGATAAAATACTACCATCCGAAAGCGGATACACATGCCCTGAGTCTGCATGGGTTGACTGCATGCCCGGACCGCTGGAAGGGAAAACAACCGGCATTAGATTCCAATGCACTCCTCAATATCTCACCTGGGCGAAAGAAAACTGTCCGGGTTTCCAGGGCGCAGCGTACTAAATAACTTTCAGCTCTTTTCCTACACGCTCAAAGGCCGACAACCCGAAATCAAGATCTTTCTTCGTGTGAGCAGCGCTGGGCATTACGCGGATACGGGCCTTGCCCAGAGCAACCATCGGATACTTGATGGGGGTGGCAAACACGCCGTGCTCAAACAGTTTCTTACTGAAATCTTTCGCCAGATTCTCATCACCGAGCATAACCGGTGTGATGGGCGTTTGGGTCCGGCCGGTATCAAACCCGAGCCTCTCAAACTCTGCCCGCAGATACGCCGCATTATCCCAGAGCTTTTGGACGAGTTTCTTGGATTTGGAAAGAATTTTCACCCCCTCAAGAACCGCTGCTGTATCGGCAACCGTCAGTCCAGTCGAGAAAAGGTACGGTCGGCCTTTCTGGCGGTAGTATTCAATGAGCTCCTTCTTCCCTGCGATGACACCACCCAAGACGCCAAACGCTTTTGAGAGCGTGCCCACCTCAATGTCGAGCTTTCCCTGAAGTCCGAAATGATGGGCAATTCCCCGGCCTTCCCCAACCACACCCTCCCCGTGGGCATCATCGACCATGGTAATAGCACCGTATTTCTTGGCCAATTTGACGATGGCAGGAAGCGGGGCGATATCGCCATCCATGCTAAACACGCCGTCCGTCACGATAAGGACGATCGGCTTCTGGCCGTCTGATTTCGGGGTCGCTGCCAATTTCGCGATTTCTTTCAGACGCGCTTCAAGATCCGCCATGTCATTGTGCTTGTAAATGAATTTATTCTTCACTTGGGCAAGTTTGATAGCATCGATGATAGAGGCATGATTGAGTTCGTCCGAGATTACTATATCTTCTTTCCCGACTATCGTAGCGATCGCCACGATGTTTGCGATAAATCCACCGGGAAGAAGAAATGCTGCCTCCTGGCCCTTGAATTTCGCAAGTGCATCTTCTGCTTCCATATGGAGCTTGAGGTTCCCTGAGATGGGTCGGACTGCTCCCGCCCCGACGCCGTATTTCTTCACTGCCCTCACCACCGCCGCAACCAGACGCTTATCCTGGGCAAACCCGAGATAATTGTTCGAACAGAGATTAAGAAGCTTCTTGCCGTCAATGGTAAACCACGGTCCTTGCGGCGACTCCAATACGCGTACGGGCGTGTAGAGACCTTTTTCTTTCATCTGCTCGATCGTCTTAAAATACGGTGTTAGCGGATCTGCCATAGGTATTTATCCTTTCTTTTCCGAAGCAAATTTTTTCCTGAGCTCCTTTATCATAACTGAAGTCATCCTGGAGATATCAAATGCATGCTTCCATTTCCAATCTTTGCGCGCGACAGAATCGTCGATGGACTGGGGCCAGGAATCGGCAATCTTCTGGCGGTGATCGGGTTTATATGTCACTTTGACGGCAATATGCTTGTTTATTTCTCGTGCAAGCTCTGCCGCCGTAAAGCTGATCGCCGCAAGATTGTAACTCGTTCTGATCGTAAGCTTCTTGGGATCGGCCTCCATGAGCTTCAGCGTCGCCGCAATCCCATCATCCATATACATCATGGGGAGCTTGGTGTCGGGACGCACAAAACACTCATACGATCCTTTCGTAAGTCCGTCGTAGAAAATGGCAACCGCAAAATCTGTAGTCCCGCCACCGGGCGGCGTCTTCCAACTTATAAGCCCGGGGTACCGCAGACTCCTGACATCCACACCGTATTTGCGGAAATAATAGTGACACAAATGTTCCCCGGCAATTTTTGTGACCCCGTACATCGTTGTAGGCTCCATAACGGTATGCTGCGGCGTCTTCACCCTCGGCGTCGTCGGACCGAAGGCCGCAATGGAACTGGGCCAGAAGACTTTTAGATTAAATTCGGCTGCATAATCCAAAATTGTTTTGAGCCCGCCCATATTAATGTTCCAGGTAAGCGACGGATCAATTTCTCCTTTGGCGGACAGAAGCGATACCATGTGGTAAACCGTGCCGATCGCATGTTTCTTCAGAAGCCGCGTCACAGCGCGGCTGTCGGTGATTTCAACTGATTCTACGATGCCGTCAAAATTCTTGGGGATATGTTTGTGTCCCACCGCAACGACATTTTTCTTCCCGTACGCTTTCTGAAGCGCCGGAACTAACTCAGAACCGATTTGGCCGAATGCACCGGTAACGAGGATCTTTTTCATACCCTAATAGTCGGTACCCCAACACAAATCATTCACTGAACTTTAAACTTTTGGTACAATCCCACTATCGCCCGGATAGTTTAGTGGTAAAACGACTCCATGGTAAGGAGTTGAGTGGGGGTCCGATTCCCCCTCCGGGCTCCACTCCAAAATTCCAGTTGGAATCTTACCGTAAACCCTCTACTATAGATGTATGGAGTTCGTTCTCTCTCTGTTTGCGTCGGTTGTGATGGCGGCGGAGGGAATTATTTCACCACTTGCTGATAATGCGCCGTTTTTCCAAAGGCGGGAAACCGTGGCACAACCGCGCATGTCGTTCGGTGCGTTAGTGGCTAAGACCACCCCAACTCCTACGGCAGCACCCACGCCCATCCCCGCCGTTCTTTCTGCCGCAACAGAGACAACTCCCGCTGCAACGCCGACGCCCACGCCGATTACCCCACGGCAAACGCGGCAAAAACACTATGCGATCGCCCTTCTGGGAGACTCCATGATAGACACGCTCGGCCCGGACGTCCCGCATCTGAAAAATAAACTCCTTGCCTATTTCCCCAATACGACGTTTACCATCCTCAATTACGGTGTGGGTGCCTCCAACATCGACGCGGGGATTTCCCGAATCACCAATACGTATACCTATCTGGGGAAAGAAATTCCGTCTCTCGTGTCCCAGTCGCCCGACATCGTCGTAATCGAATCGTTCGGATATAACCCCTATCCGTTCGAGGACGGCGCGATCGACAAACACTGGCTCCAGATGGCAGCGGCGGTCGATCTGGTTCGAAACAGACTTCCGGCAGCTCGAATCATCATCGCTGCGACCATCGCTCCCAATAGCGCGGTCTTTGGCTCTGGCGTCGCAGGTCTATCATTCACGGATGAGGGGCGGATTTCCCATACATCCACCATAAAACGGTATCTGGATACTACCGTGAAATTTGCCCAAAGCCAAAATCTTCCGCTTGCCGATGCCTACCACGCCAGCCTCATGAAAAACGGCGATGGCAACACTCTCTACATCAACCCGGGCGATCACATCCACTATTCAGACGCAGGACGCGACCTCGTGGCCCAGAAAATCCTCGAGGCGATACTTTCCAATAAACTTCTTGAGTAACCCCAATAAGTAAGGTATAATCTCATCCTATATGGCTAAGAAGGAACAGCGGGAACTTCTCGCACTCGTGTGCACAGTGTGTAAAAACCAAAATTACATCACGAAGCGCAATAAACTCAATACACCTGAGAAACTGGTCATGCAGAAATATTGCCGCCACTGCAGGAAGCACACCCAGCACAAAGAAACAAACAAGCTCGACTAAGCCCTGCGCATGCCGCGGGTAGCAGAATTTCGACACGCGTTTTCTCTTTGCCTGCGCGTGTACGAACTTGCTCCACCACAAATAACGAAGTACATTTAGATATAGAAAGGGAAAATCCAAAAAGCGTTAAGGCAAAGGTCGAAATTTCACAACTCGGTATGCATCGCAATACGTATGTCGTTATCCTCTTTTTGGCAGCATTTGCCGCTCTGGTTGTCGGCGTCAACGTCGGCAAACGATTAAATCAATCCGCGCCACAGGCGCCGACTGCCGCATCCACATCAACAACGCCGACACCGTCCAAAGCTGCGCCTACTGAAAAAATTGCCATCCTGGAGAGCGAAGCGTGCGGCGTATCACTCGTCTATCCTACGACACTGACGCTTATGGAAGGCGCGTCCGGAAGCGCGCTTCTCATGGATGAGAAGGAGGCAACACGATCTGTGGCCATTGCCTGTCAGGCAGACATCCCCCGACCGCCATTGGTACCGGAGCGCATCGAAACCATGATGATAAGAAGCACCTCAGGCACAGCATCGGTATCTGCTAAACTCTACCACAACGTCTCGCCCAAGGACGGAACGCTGCTTGATGAACTTATCTTCACGCAGCCGAGAACCGGAAAAGATGTCTATGTCGCCGGGTATGGAGACGTCTTCGACGCCATCATCAAGACCGTGAAGCTGCTACCCTGATATTGTTTGACTTCTTGTATCAGCGAATTTCTTCGTGTACAGTAACCGAACCATGTTAACGAAACAAGACCTCTCCCAAATCCAAAAATCGTTCAGGATGAGACGAGGAAAATCGTACAGTCCGAAACGCGCAAGATAGTGCAGGACGAAACGAGGAGAATTGTTAGAGAAGAAACTCCTGTTGCCCTTGAACGACAACTGAAACCCATAAAGAAAGGTATAGCCACGCTCAAAGAAGACGTTTCGGAAATCCGCAAAGACATGAAATCAATCGTGCGCTTCTTTGATCGGGAGTATTTTGAGCTGCGAAGGCGGGTCGAGCGTATTGCGGATCATCCTTAACCTCTCGCCTGCTTCGTAATTTCTCCTTCAACATTTCCACGAAATCCTTTGCTATAATGTCCCCAAGTAGGGCCGTAGGTAAATGGTATACCAGGGGTCTCCAAAACCTCTATTGGGGGTTCGATTCCCTCCGGCCCTGCACATCGGTACGAAGAGCAGGTTGAAGAAGAGCATCATACGGTTTTTTGAAGCTAAAACCGAGTTTTCCATTACCTAAAATTAGGTTCCAACCGACTGTTTGTACCAAATCATGTTTTTGCTTCGCATCTCCCTTTTCCAATATCTCACGTGCGGAAAACGCCGTTTCAAAGAAGTTCTCAGCAAGTTCCAACCATCGTGAGGTGCTTTGTTCTCTATCCTCTAACCGCTCTTTTAAGATAATCCGTTGGTCAATATATTTCTTCTTTTGCGCAGCGTACTCGTCGGCAGTGACTTCCTCACTTAACCGTAGCTCTAAAAGCGTTTGGAGGGTCCTATCTAGCTTTGCTAACTCAAGCTCTGCGTTTGCCCGAACCTCAGCCTGTCGGTCAAACTCGTCACTATTTTTAGCCTTAAGCAACTCAACTCCCAACTCCCACACCTCACGATCAATAGTAATCTTATTCACATAATCCGCTATCATTGCTTCTAACTCGCTTTCTGTGACCCCTGGTTGACTGCAGCGGCCTCTACGACGAGTGCAACGGTAATACGTATATGCTGCATCACGCGCAGTGCGTTTATAATGTTTTGTTTTTGTTTCCGCCGTAATAAAACAACCACAACCTCCACACTTAATTAGCCCTTTATATGCATGTACCCATGATTGCTTCCTTGGAGTGGAACGGCCTTTCAAAACCTCCTGTGCTCTATCAAACAACTCTTTGCTTATCAACGGTTCATACATGCCATTATGGGGTTCTCTATTATGCACAAACACTCCATAGTAAGCAGTGCGCTGCAAAAGCCTATACATCTCACTCTTAGGCAACTTGTGTTTATAAACGCTTGTTAACCCCCAAACGTCAGCTTTTCTACTCATGTCCATAACCGAATATTTCCCTGTCGCATATTCTTCAAATAACCGCTTCACAAGCGGCCCCTTATCTGGATCAATCACAATATTACGAGAGTGACCAACCTCTGCGTTTAGATACCCAAGCGGTGCTTTCCCTACAAATTCACCTCGTGCATATTTTTGGCGGTTACCGCGCTTCACGTTGGCACTAATTTGTCTGGACAGATCATTAGACATTCCGAAAGCCAACCACAGCATAACTCTGTTATCCTCCTGGCGATACAGGTCACTAGGCGTACGTATTTCCCGTAGGATGCCCTTATCCAAATCGTTTATGACTCTCCCGCCGTCTATGGCGTTTCGCGCTAATCTATCTGGCCTCCAGGTCAGTATGCCATTAGCAATGCCCTCCTCAATAAGCCCCATCATGCGGTGAAATATTGGTCTTCCCTCTTTGTAAGCTGACTGTGACTCATCGAATACCTCAACAATCTTGAGATTGTGTTGTCTCGCGTAGTCGTTTAGTTCGCGTTTCTGGGCTTCGATAGAAAGCGCTTGCTTGTCCCGCGCTTCTGACGACTTCCGACAGTAGATAAAATATTTAACGTTTATATCACCAGTATGCTCCATATCCCTTATACATGACAGTAACTGAATCACAAAAATATCACAAGTCGATAGTCACAGTAACACTTTAGTAAAAGTATTAACGTATATAGTTACTATTTTAGTTACTATATAGTTACTGTTACTTATAAGTTACTGTTACTAAATATCGATTTCATCGGGATTTACTTCTTCTCGTCTGTGTGATGTTTTAGCTATATACGCTCTGTATATTAAATCTTCTAATTCATACCATTTATCTTTGTTTTCAATAAATACCTGGGCAATATACCTTGTATATACGCGCTTACTAGGAGGTGTTATATTTATTCTTTCGTGAATGCGCTCATTAAAACGCTCACTTTTCCAGACAAGGAATCCCTTTATTGTTATCTTGCCGCAAGCGTAAGTATCAAAGGTTATATTGGCAGTTGCCAATAATAAACTACCTTCTTTCTTTGTGGGTATTATGTTAATTTCAATATCTGAATTCATAAGCTAACGCCTAAAAATCATGTTTTTTAAACGGTTCATCGCTTCATGGTACGAAAGTGCATTAACCAACAATTCTCCAAAATAATACCTATTAGCCAGGCTTTTGCAGACCGTGGCATTACTAAATAAAAACCAGCACGTTTCCCCCTCCTTTACCATCTCTATAAGAGAAGCGCCACTCGATAGAAGCGCAGCAGATTCAGCTAAGTCCCTGGTTTTGTACACATTTTTCATATCTATATTTTTTATACATTTCTACGACATTTTGGGTGAAACTAACTAGATTTTCCGCAATGTCCTCTACCTCTGACTCCGCTAACTCCCGTCCATATCGAGGCTTAAACACCTTCCTAAGTTTCTGCCTTAACTCTTGTGTCAGCCACTTCATATCCGCAGTGTGTCAAGCTTCTGGTGGGATGTAAAAATGATAGATGTGGGAATTGTATGGCCAAAAATTAACTGCACCTCGGGGACTTCTAAGCAATAAATAACTTGCAAGTGGGAAAACTGAAGCTAAAATAATAACAGCGTGTTTTTAGAGTCTTACAGGTTTTTGTAGGCAATAACATCCTTTCGGAACCCCTGGCGCCCTTGCTTTGATAACGAAACTCTCACCCCCACTTTGACCTTTAAGTTTGTTCCTAAGCGTTTTAATCGCGCTTTTTAGGTCACTATAACCAACGTCTTTATCGTCAGGCGAAACGTATTTCTTGATAATCAATAAACGTAATAACTTACGCTCACCCTTTGCCAACTTAAAATTCTTTATGGCACTATTCGCTGCGCGTTTCCAAGAATGTCTCGTTTGCTTAATGTAATTGGCTACTGCCTCCTCAATTTCCTCTCGTTTATTATGCCGTTCAAGACGGTATTTCATTGCCTCTTCGCGCACCCTCTTTTCAGTATTCGCATCCATATCAATCTCCATCTAAACCCGACTGTAGCATAAATATGAGGCTAACGCGAGGCTAACAAAGCACTATATTCTCATAATTTGATAAAAACAGCTTCAAAAATCGTCAATTCTATGCAAAAACTCAGTAAAATAAACCGATTTTGAAGCTAAAATTGACCTTTAATATTTGCAGTTTAAGAAAATCAATAATTTGTGGCAAAACTCCATACTGATCATCGAATTTGAGGCTAAAATCGTTAAGTAATTTTGCCAGTCCGAATGAAAGTATGATTTAGCAGAGACGTATAAGTTATACCAACCATTACTTTAAAGCTAAAGCGAGGCTAATAGTGTGTAGTTTATTAACTGCGGAAACTACCGCTAAACTATATCTCAAACTACTCTAAATTGTTAAGAATATCTTGAATTATTGGCACGAACACGGCACCTAATACGCCTACTGCAATAGCAAAGAATATCTGTCCCATCATTGCTAATTTTACGGCTACGTATATCCAAAGAATTAATAATCCTAAGCCGAGCATCGGACCTTTCATATCTCATATCAATGATCATATTCTTTAGCCGTAATGTCAAGGCTAAATATAAAGTCAATTATATGGAGTAATTCCAGCCTCAGCTCTACGCTTGAGTGTGATGGCGTACAAAATAAACAAACAGCTTGGAGAGAAGATCGCTCGCGTCCGAAAGGCTCAACACATGACTCAAGAGGAATTAGCCGCTAAAACGGGCGTACAGACGGCTACAGTAAGTAATATCGAACGAGGTGAGACTGACACTTCAGTGTACACAGTATATAAAATAGCCGAAGCCCTCCGACTACACGTTAAAGAGCTATTTATTTTTAGATAATAATCTCACTATAAATTGTGATTGATAATAAATGAATGTATCTTTTCTACCAAATTTTTTGTGTCTGCAGGTAGATTATTCCAGTCATTCATATGAGATATAGCTTTTTGACAAAAATCCATCTTATTTGAGACTGTTCCACTCTCCCCTTTATACGAGCCTGCTCTTCTCTTTTGCCCATTAATTACTCTCGTTTCTATAAATTCCCCCAATTTTTCTAACTTATAATCTTCTTGAGTAAAATTAGTGTTAAGATTTGTCGCGTCACCCTCATAATCAGCCACAGTTGAAAGAAGAGTCTCTTTACTCAACATATTTTCTATCTCACGTCTTGGAAGTGGGTAATAACGATCTCCTAATATTTCCATCAATTTTTCTCGTCTCTCTCTTTTAGCAGCGCTATGCGCATCATCATAATCTGCAATTAAGAACACCTTGCCACATAATCGGTCAACGTTAATGGGACTTGCAGTGCTTAATTCAAACCAGTGAGTTATGTTTGCACCACTGTATTCAACAAACGAATAGTGCAAATCTTCTTTAATATCCAATATCGACTGCCCTTGATCCTTCATAAATTTTTGATAAAGCGACAGATAATGCCTAATGAAATATCTATCAGTAATTCCCTCAACCCAGATTGTGCAATTTGTTAGGAAAACCGACGAATTTCTCACACCCAGCGCGCTGAGCAGCCTCTCTTCGCCAGTTTCCACATTTTCGATAGTGAATGATGGCGTTTTCTCTATCTCATCCCCTGATGGTATTCGCTTCGAAAGAGTAAATATTGCAATATCTTTAAAATCCTGAGTCATATCAAGCAAATGATTAGAATGAGTTGTAATAAAATATTGAAAATTTTCGAATCCTTCTTGCTCAATTAGTGTTTGCAATAATTTCCTTTGATATCCTGGATGCAAGCAGTGTTCTGGCTCTTCAAAAAATGCTAAAACATCCTTACCTCTATTTAAAAAAAGTGGTAGCGTAAGTATTATTATCGACTGCAATCCGTCTCCCAGATGGTAAATTGGAAATTCTTTTTCTTTGCCTATTTTAATTGTTAACACAGCACTATCCATCTTTGGTATCAAAGTTATAGTCTCACCCTCAAAAAAATTCTTTGATAAAAATGTCTCATAATCTCTAATAAGTGTTCTTGCAGCGAGGTCTCCTAATAAACTATTCCTTACTGAATTGTATATTTCTAAACCAGAATAAATATTTACCTCATGTTTCAAATCACTAAAGTAGTCATCACGGGTTCTTTTTTCATACGGATCATGGTAGCCTTCAAGCGGCCTCATCCCCCTAAGAATTGGGAAATATAATCTAATGAATTTAGCTTTATGAAGAGCCAGCAATTTATTAATAGCCTCCCTATTCTCATCTAAAACTTTAGA
This sequence comes from uncultured Gammaproteobacteria bacterium, assembly GCA_964445435.1. Taxonomy (GTDB): domain Bacteria; phylum Patescibacteriota; class Microgenomatia; order UBA10105; family UBA927; genus CAYUKU01. The sequence goes on along the minus strand of CAYUKU010000012.1, from coordinate 17,646 downwards.
CAGAGCCTCACCTGCTTGAGCGAATGTAAGGCCTCCTTGACTCGCATTTGTCTGTTTCTTTAACCTATCAATGTGTGTGTTTAAGTTATTTAGAGCACTTTCAAATGAGGCTTCGTCCTCACTAACAGAATTAAGTGTGCGTATCCCTCTGATGTAGCCACTAACACCATCAGGATCAGAGTTATGTCTCCGCAAAAAGGAGGACATATCCTCTTTCATTTGTTCGATTTTTTCATTTATTGCCTTGAGTGATGTTCCTTGAGGTATATAAACCAAACTTGGTGTTCTTAATACTGAACGTATAAATCTACTTTTCCCAGAATTATTCGAAGCAACAAAAATATTAAGTTTGGATAAATTTTCGAGCTGGCTTATCTCAGAATCACCCTCTTGGGTGCGTTTAATATATTTATATGAAGCTTCTCCTAAATTAAGAATATTAATTTTCCAACTCATATTTTAGTTTCCATTTTTCTGAATCATAATGCTAATACAACCCAAAGGCAACATATTTATCGTTCTCCGTGCCATCGCCAAGCTCTTCTAAATCCTTGCTTTTCTGCTTCCTCGACAGTCATAGCGTAAAATTCACCTTGTTTCTTCTCTATTCGCGTCTTATCGTATTGTTGATCAAACGGCAAATGATAAATCTTCTCCCCTGTTTGTCGGTTAATATTGCATTTTATACAGGGATATCTTTTAAGTCTAAAATTCTCAACAAGCTTGATATCAAAATCTTTAGCAAAACTACGAGCTAATTCCGATAGGACAGTCTTTGTAAAGAAATACGCGTGCACTATCTTTTTAGGGTTATCAATCCGATATTTGTAAGTCGTCCCAAAAAACTGAAATATATGATTTTCATGTATCACTTTTTGCTCTGACCAATATTTACATTGCACAACAACAATCTCTTTCCCTTTTTTGGCAATCAAATCTCTTCCTAAATCCTCAAAACCAGATAATATTCCTTTATATTCAACTTCATACCCGTCCATTTCATACAGATATCCAACATATCGCTCATAGAGGTTCCCAATCCCTTTACTCGACAAGCGACGCTCCCAATATCTATCCAACGCAAGCTGATTCTTCTTTACCGTTGAATACGTACGGTATTCTTCTTTAGAGACATACCAGGTAACCCGATCAGCTTTCTCCTCTTCAGAGTATTCCTTTAACACCTCTGATGCGGAAAGCTCGTCCAAAATCTCACCTTTCACTTCGAGCAAGAATGGAAAGTAAGTCTCGTAATACTCTATGAGATACTGAAACTTCTTTGCTTCGACTAAGGCGTCTCGCTTTAGCCTGTTAGCTTCCTTAATCGCTTCTGACGCCTTTAATGCTGGGCGCTGCTTATTTATTAAGGCTGCTTCTTTACGCCTGTCCAAAATATGAAAATATTCCTCATAGGCTTTTGCTAATAACGGAAAACCTGATGAATATTGTGTTTTAAGCGTTTCTATATCCTCCACCAGCCTCTTGTTAGCTCCAATTAGCTGTTCGACAGCTGCGGCTTTCTGATCTAATTCAGCCTTTTTTTCATGCACATACTGCTCTAAAGCACGCTTCTCCTGTCCATAAGTCTCCACAAAGGTCTGAAGCTGCGTTAAGTTGTCCAATGTGCGCTGAAGATCATTCTCGTCCATTGCTGTATCCTTTCGTAAATGTACATGTAGGATATCTCGAACATCCCAAAAACTTTGTGCCTGTTTTGCCATTAACACGAATAAGTAATTTGCTTCTACAAACGGGGCAATCTTGATGAGTGTCAATTGACTTTAATTCATAGTTCATGTGGCTATACTGATAGCGGTTATAGCCTCCTGCAGGTAGGCCATCAGGAGCAATTTGCTTTGTTATCTCCCTAAAAGCCATCAACTCGGAATAAATATCAAACGCAGCTAGCGATTTAATACTTTTGTACTTTTCAGCGATTTTGTATTTGAGGATTCTAATGCGAGCTTTACGATTCTGCTCACCAATGAAGTTGAAGAGTGCGCCAATTAACGCGATACCAACATATATAAGTACAAGCCAAAAAATCACTTCCACGACTTTTAGTATAGCACCGTGTGTTTGTTGTATCTAATAATTTTCTAAATTATCTACCTTATGGGATTCAAATAACTCTTACAAATATAATTTTGCGGGGAAAGCTTCCTTTTAATCTTAATTAATTCGAGCACTCAAGTTTGTTCCCAAACGAATTGACTATTTTTCTCAAATAAGAAGCCTTAATTTTTCGTTCCTCGTCGAATATATCATCTTCTGATGGGGCATCTAATATGCTCGCAGCTCTTTCGTCATCAACATCTTGAAACCAATTTACAACATCGGGGTACGCAGCTATAAACCAATCACTGTATCCCAACGGCTGATTTCCAAACTGAGCTAACACATCAATATTCTTTGTACCCTTCCCACTTAGATCGGGATCATTCATTAGCACCGCATGAGAATGATATGAATCCCTAGAGTGATGCCTAATTATCTCGTAGTTTGCCTTGAATAATAAAGGACTTATTTTATCTGGGATAAAAAAGTTATCAACAATATATTCAAGCACTTCTTTAGTTCTTTGATCTGGGGATGCATCAATGAGATTTTGCCATTCCGTAGTACGCTTAGTTTTTTTAAAAAATATTGAAAGTATTCCCATAATTTATGGTGTTTTATTAAACATATCTGAACTCATATACCACATTTCAAGATATCACCGACTATGATGCTTTTTTGGAAAATAATTATTTTCTAAATTATGCCTCATTTGTTGTTGCTCCATAACATACGACGGAACAACACCGTCTGTGGGAATAAAATGAATTTCGTAGCTTCGCACAGTTGATATTGAAGTGCCACTAGCCACCACGCTTGTACTAGTGTTTGCATACATATATCCTCCCCAATCACCCGCTTCAGAGACAGGTTGCCCAACGAAATCATTAACTGCGCAATCTTCTCGTGACAAATCGTGAAAAGGTTTTTGTATAACGTAAGTAGCCCTTGGTGGAAGCCTTGGAATATCGTACTGCATACCTTTAATTATATCGAAAAATGAGGCTGTGGTATATACTCTTGGTAATAGGTTCTAACGTATTCGCTTAGCGCCTGCAGAAAAAATCCGATGAAAGGAATCGAACCCGCCGGACTGAGCGCAGGCGAAGGAGGCGCGGCCGGAGGCCTTGCCAACAGGCAAGGACCGAGGCTTCGATTCCCTCCGGCCCTGCCACGTCGTCTGTGAACGTAATAATCTGTGAACTATATTGGGGTAATTTTATTTTTCTTCGGCTATTTTCTTGGATATGTGTATTACTGGGTGCCACGTCAAACTGGCTGCCCCCAACCGGCCGCGAATAACGCTCGATGAAATTGCAGACATACCGCTTCCGCAGGATATACTATACATCTATAATTTTGAGAACGTCACCCTGGACGGCATTCCACAGATCGATGCGACAATAAATTTCGCCACTGCTTCCCTGAAACCCGTCGCTTTGACATCTTATTTTGCGGATATTCTTGAGCCGGAAGAAACCCAGCGAATGCACCATGCGGGCAGGCATCCCATCGGACTTCAGCAAAGCTTCAAAGTGTTCCGAGTCTAACGGACACTGTAATCTGCATCACTTTTATCAATTTCCATATTGACGAGGAGGAAAAAACATGCCAATCTCAAAGAAGCCCTGCCCACAGAGGTACGTATTTATTTCGTATGACGACGCGCAAAATTAATCTTTCGATGGCGGTCATTCCCTTCCTCGTTCTTGCCATGGCGCTTATCGTCTATGTCGTAGTCTCGGGGCGAAACTTCGATATCCGCAAACGGGCAAGCACCCCTACCGGCACGTCCGAGCTTATCGTCCAGCCCACAACGAATAGTTATTATGTAGGCGATATCTTCACCCTCGACGTCATGCTCAACACCGCAGGACGCGCCATATCAAGCGCCGGATTCCGCCTCTTCTACCCGTTCACCACCGATACTCCGGAAATAGAAGTACGTGATCAGGGCGATCCTGCGGGTGTCCAAATCCGATCGTTTTCCACACAACTTGACCAAAACTTCACCACAAATATCAATCAAGTAATCAAAGAACCGGCAACCAATGGCAACGTCTACATCGACTTCTCCGCACTCATCCAAACGGCAGCGGGTTACTCCAACAGTTCAGGACAGCGGTTTGCCTCCATATCATTTAAGGCACACAGAGCCGGCACATTTACGCTCCAGCATGACCCGGTCAAATCACAAATAACGGACAAGGAAACCGGTCTTGATGTCCTTAAGACCATAAGCGCCGTCGGCGTAACAATCGGCACGGAAACGCAAAAACCGGAAATTACATTCCAAGGCGGACCTGCCGAAGGGGCGGTAAGTACAAGCTCTGCCGTGCAGTTCAGTTTCTCGGCCACAGACAAACCGGTCAGACCCGCAAATGTCATCGTTCCGTTGGTCTATAACTATAAGTATGACGCAGAAACGGCTACCGCATATCAGCCTCTCAGTGGCAATGTCACAGTCTTGCCGGTCAAGGTTCTGGGTCACGGCCAGCACACGCTGACGATAAACGTCAAAGATCCTGAGAATAACGTCGGCACCATAACCCGCACATTTACCGTCAACGCCACACCGCACATCGACAGTATCGTACCAGAAGAAGGCACTGCGGGTATCCAGGTGACACTCACAGGGTACAACTTTGCCGGACAGACGAAGGTAAAGTTCGGAAACGTGTTTGTGGCGGATGCCGATTATGTATCGCGCTCTGCCACCCAGCTGGTCGTGAAGGTTCCCGCAAACGCGGGCAATGCAGTGCGGGTCGTAAATACTCAATATAATCTGACAAGCAACGCCGTCACTTTCACCCCGCGAACGCGACTTACACTTTTCATCCCGCTTCAGGGCATCACTCAAGACCGTGGCGCCAAAACGGCGACAGTGGTAGTCAAGTGTGGCACATTTACAGAGACATTCGCTAATAAAACATTGACATGGGCAGACGCAAGCGGCAATAGGCCAGCGTCATATCGGTTTACGGAACTCTTCCCTGCGGCAACCCTTGTCCCGACTGCAACCAACTGCACGGTCTCCATAAAGGAAACATCACGCCTCCGCAAACGGTTCAGTAGCATTAGCATAGCCCCAACGCTCAACAATGTCGTCAATAAGGCAGATGCCGCAAACAGATTGCTTGTGGCGGACTTCGACAACAATAACGCTCTTGAGCTTCAGGATTTCGGACTTCTCATGGCCAATTTCACTGCAACAACGGGCCTGAGCGTTCCGGTCACGGACGCCAACCGGAAATTTGATCTCAACGCGGATAATGCTCTCACCATCGACGACATTGCGCTCCTTCTGACCAACCTGACATCGCTTCAGAAAGTAGGAGATCCGGAATAATATGAAACGTTTCTGCCGACGGCTTATCGCCCTAGTCAATGCAACCGCGCTCATTCTTATGCTTCTTCTTCGGATACCCACATCCGTGGAGGCGTCCGTCTCCGGAGGAGCCGGCAGCATGTCGCTTTCCCCTGCAAACGCAACGATTCCCGTAAATACCTCTCAAAACGTCAATATTCTCTTTAACACCGCAGGTGTCGCCATCAGCGGCATCCAGGTAGTCCTCAAGTTTACAGTCGCCAACCCGGCCGATCTTACGGCAACAGTCCAGACCAATAGCGCACTCGCCGACAGCGGCTGGACGTTCCCGGTCAAAAACGTCACAACCTCCGGTACCCAAACAACCATCGAACTTATGGGGCTTAATACATCAACCACGGGCTATACGAGCAGCGGAAACGCAACGCTGGCAACCATCACGTTTTCGGCGGTAAGCCCGTTTACCAATAAAGCCGTCACCTTCGACGCTGCGCTCACCAAGATGCTCAAGAAAAGTGACGCCTCAGACATGCTGGGTACGCCCTCCAACGCGGCATATTCAACCAGCGGAACCGCCAATACGCCAACCAATACCCCAACCGGTACGCCCTCTCACTCGCCTACGTCTACAAGCACGCCGACGCCAACTGCCGGTACCGGCGGGGGGACAAACGACAACACTGTCCCTGTTTGCGCCAGCTTATCTTCCGACGTAGCAACCACATACGGAACACCGGCAACCGTAACCTTCACCTGCTCTGGAGTTGACCCGGGTGGCGACATAACGGCGGCAGAATTCACGTTCGGAGACGGAACGAAACAAGTCGTCGAAAAAAACGTCGGCAGCCCCGGATCACTTATCATCGCGCACACGTACAACACCATCGGAACGCTGGGCGCATCCTGCCGGGTACGGGATAACGACAACGTCTACTCATCAGTCTCAGACAGCTGTAAGCGCGTCATAACCATACGGCCGCGAACGGGAACGCCAACGCCCACACGGCTGGCAACCTCGACAGTAACGCCAACCTCGTATCTCTCCCCGACACCTTCCGGAGGGACAGTCTATGCAACGGCAACGCCCTACGAAACGCCGGCACCAACAATCGTGCCTTCGCCTATCTTTGGAGATGACAGCAGGGAGCAAACGGGAGGAAACCGCTTCTGGTGGATAATCGGAGGTGCACTCGCCCTTATCATCGCATTCCTACTTCTGCGCCGCCGCGGACCGCCGCCGCCTGCGCCCCCATCACCGTATGCACCCATGCAGCCGCAGCAGCCACCGGTTCAACCGCCTCCCAGTGCCCAGCCGCCCGTTACGCCACCGCCGGCTGCCTAAGCGCCCGACGGACATCTTCGACGTCTTTCCGTATCTGTACCACAAGGGCATCCTGTGTCCCAAAATTGCGCACGTCACGCAATCGCTTCACCGGTGTGATTTCTATCTTTGACGTATCTTCAATATCATTTCCCGTCGTATCCAATAAGAAAACTTCCAGCGTATGCTCATCTTGGCCGAACACCGGGACTGGACCGTAATGAAGAGCTCCTGCAAACGTCTTACCGGATATGCTGACCCAAACGGCATAGATACCAGTCTCCATATCGAGTGAAGACGGAATGGTCATGTTTATCGTCGGAAAACCCAAAAACTTCCCTCTTCCATGGCCGGGAATTTGACGGGTAGAAAACGGCTTCATGGCAGTTTCTCGCGTCCCCAGCGCGCCCAATTCGGATTGATGCGCCCCAAAAGTAGCATATCCTCAACAATGTCAAACAGAAAATGAGACACCATGGCGCCGAAAAGCACCACTCCCGCCTGCCAATCGACAAATGACGCAACAACACCCACTATCGCGCAGAACACCACAGCGTAGACGTTGTGAAACGTCAACTTTGTATTGTACTTATGTCCCCGTGCGATAAATCGCGTCAACATGCGCCACTGACGATTACGGAAAAATGCCGCCACAGTCATGGTGTACGGATCGTTTTTCCCGTATGTAAAAAAGTAGAGAAAATGATCCGCATCCGGCAGGATGCTGCCGATGACCGCCGTCCAAATCCACCGCAGGTTGAACTCATTCCAGCGCTCCCTGAGAAACCATGCCCACATCAGCCCCCAGAGCACATGAAACAGCATATGTTTCCCGTGCCACACGATATACGCCAGGCCCTTCACGCGCGCAATATTCATCCTCATAATCCAATATTAGAAAAAAGAATATGACGACGCAAATGTTCCGTTGACAGAAACAAAGCTGATTGAAAGCTAAAAAGTCAACTTTAAAATTGATGAACTAACGCGCACAGCTTAGATTTTCAAACTGCGCAAATACTGGCGGAAGGCGCCGTTGAGCTCCTTGTGCGTGAGGGCAAACTCAATGACCGTTTTGAGATATTCCAGTTTATTTCCGGTATCGTAGTATTTCGCGTTTTTGACCTCACAGGCGTACACGGGGCGCGTTTTCATGAGATCTTTAATCGCGTCGGTCAGCCAGATTTCTCCACCCCGACCGGGTTTGACCGCTTCAAGGGCGGAGAAAATATCGGGAGTAAGCACATAACATCCATGCGCAGCAAGCGTGCTTGGAGCCTCCTCAAGGGAGGGTTTCTCCAGAAGCTTCTGAATCTGCCAGATGTTTTTCTCCACATTCGTCGCCTCTACGATACCGTAACGGGATACATCCTCTTTCGGCACGCGGACCGCTGAAATAACCGGATCACCGTATTTTTCAAATACTTCAATGCACTGATGGGTGCGAGGCGGGTTCGCGTACATGAATTCGTCCCCCCAGATGGCAACAAACGGCTCATCACCGATGATGGACTTGGCACACAACACGGGCGTGCCGTTCCCGTACGGACCTTTCTGACGGATGTAAATGAAGTTAGCAAGTTCTGCTGTCCTTTTGACCTCAGCCATCAACTCATGTTTCCCCTGGCCTTCCAGCGTATGAAGAAGTTCATTGGGGTAATCGAAATGATCCTCAATGGCCCGCTTGTGCCAGCCGGTAACAATAACGATATCCGTGATGCCCGAGGCTACTAACTCCTCTACAACGTACTGGATAACGGGCTTATCCACAATTGGCAGCATCTCCTTGGGCATGGCCTTCGTCTGCGGGAGAAACCGGGTGCCAAACCCAGCAGCGGGTATGACGGCCTTGCGGATTTTTGAGGATTTTCTGGCCATATATAAAAAGAGGCTTAGAAATCGGACAGGACTCTCTAAGCCTGTTCATTGTATTGCGCTTGGTTCCCCTTTGTCAATTTGTTATGATACGGATAGCATGAAACGCGTTCATGTTTTTTTGCTATTCATTCTTTCCATTTTCCTCTGGCTCGTACCTATTTCCTCACCCGTTCTCGCGACGAGCGTCCCTATCTTCAATCCGAAAATTCTTGAGAATACGGAGCCTCCCCCTGATCCGATAACCGTCGTGCCGCAAGTAGCAAGCAAGGCTCCCTGGGGGTATGCCATCCAATTCGCCAATCTCGCCTCGCAAAAGATTCTCGATGTTGTGGGCATCTCGTACCAAGATAAATATACGATCCATACCATCAACGACGCCGTGATCGGCAAGAAAACCGAATGGGCCGCCGTCAATCTGACACCGAAGACGCTTCAGGACAATAACCTGAAGCTCATTACCTACGTGCAACATATGACGGCAAATCACGTCCAGTGTTTCTATGATGAGGAGGGGGGCACGCGCCATGAACCTGACCGGAAAATTTTCCGTCCCGACGCTATCGGGTGGAATAAACTGAGGGGCGGAACCGTTCTTATGGCCCCCTATATGACGCCGCACACGCTTACACTTGCGGGACTCAACATGTATAAGGAAGAGCCGGATGAAAAAGTTCTTCCCGGCAACGGACTGCCGTGCGGCACACAAACAGAGCCGTTTTGGCATATCGGCCTGTATGACCTCGGAGATACGGATCAGGAATATGAAGGATCGGATCAGGCTCAATGGACGGCTGATTTATTTTGCCCGGAAAGCGCAAAAGCGGCATTTGAGGAGTGCCAAGCGCGAAACAAAAATCTCCCACCCGAAGAGCAAGAAAACTGCAGTCTCGTCTGCCACGATAGTGCGCATACGGTCTTTTCTACCAACATCCCCGCGGCGAAAGAGGTCAACGAGAAACTCGGACGCGGCGAGGACAACAAATGCACGGGATTTACCTGTTTTTTCTTCCCGAAAGCATTTGCGCTCGAATTCAAGCACGGTCAAAACACCCAGGACCATGTCATCGAGTTACCGTTTTTTAGAGGCGGAGCAACCAGCGAGACGTCGGTTTATTACGGCGAGGGAGGGTTGCGTCAGCACATGACGGCGCTTAACTGCGCCAACGCGCCGAAGGGCTCACCTGCCTATGATCCCAAATACTGCCAGAATGTCCCAATTGCCTATAATGCTTCTGGCCCCTCAGAGCCAAATACCAGCAACTGGTCGAGCCAGCCCGGCGGCACAAGCGCCAATCCGATCTCTCCGAATTTCGCCCCCGTCAGCGGAGATGCGCAAAGCGCCATCATCGCGGCTACGGCAGGGAAAATCCCGCAATGTGTCCTTGAGGGCGTGGGTCAAATCGAAGGAGCCTACACCACGACGTGGCTTATCGACGGCCAATGCAAGCCCAACCAATGCAGCGCAACGGGACCCTTCCAGATTACGGTCGGCATCGACACCCAGGGAAGAAACACCTGTAATGATTGCGGACCAAGCTGGAAAGACGGCAGCCGCACGTGCCCTGATGCGTGGCCGTACGCCTGGCCGCCATCCGGCGGAAGTCCAAGTCCGTGTGACTACGACGATGCGGCAAACCGGGCAGTCGAGCTTCTTGTCGCCAAGGCCCGGTATTTCGGCTTAACCCTCGGAAACGGAACGCCGCAATCCCAACGGGACGCCATCATCATCGCCGGCGACAGCTATTACGGCACGACTGCTCCCGTAGCCCGCCTGGGCGGACTCTCCTATGGCGAGTGGGTCTATGCTCACTGCGATCCGACCTATACGACGCACCAGGACCACTCATTCCCGCCTCCGGGTGGCGCGCAGAACCTCTAGCCTCTTTACAAAACACGGCTGTTGGGGTACACTCATCCTACAAACCCCTGGGAGGGGGTTTTTGATAGGAAACAAAGATGATATGATGGGATGATTATGAGTACGCCGACGAGTTTTTTCTCCGAAGTCATATCAGAGCTGAAAAAGGTTTCCTGGCCCACCCGGGATGAAACATTGAAGCTGACTGCTGTCGTGATAGCTCTTTCCGTCATTGTCGGTGCATTTATCGGCGGACTGGATGCCTTGTTTCTCTCAATCACAACGGCCGTATTTAAGCGATAACCATGAACGATCAGGAACAAAAACCGCAAGAACACCATGTGCCGGCGCCACAGCCGACACCCCCTGTGGTCGAGGAGACGCCCAAACCGCAAGCCCCGACCAACGCGAAGTGGTATGTCGTCCACACCTATTCCGGGCATGAAAACAAAGTGGCTACCAACCTCAAACAGCGCATCGAAACGATGAAGCTCCATGGAAAAATCTTCGATATCGTCGTCCCGACCCGCAACATCGTCACCGTCAAGCACGGAAAGAAAGAGGAGCAAAAAGAGAAGATTTTCCCGGGTTACATCCTGGTCAAGATGGTTCTCGATGATGAATCATGGCTTGCCGTCAGAACGACGCAGGGCGTGACCGCATTTGTCGGTGCGGGAAACAAGCCCACGCCAATCTCAGAAAAAGAAGTGGAAACCATCCTGAAGTTCATGCAGATGGAGGCTCCCAAGTACAAAACGTCCTTCTCCATGGGAGAGGCTGTCAAGATCGTGGATGGGCCGTTTGCGGACTTCTTGGGAACCATCGATGCGATTGATGAAGAAAAAGGCAAAGTGAAGGTCCTCGTGTCTATCTTCGGCCGGGAAACGCCGGTTGAACTGGATTTCCTCCAGGTCTCCAAGCTCTAAAAAACCCTCATATCCAGGACCTAAAATATATCCCATTGTGAGGCGCTTTGCTGTATCAAAAACTCTCCCTGAGACGTATTTATAAAGATTTGTAATACACGTACGCGCCAAATCCGACGGCAACGATAACCAGGATCAGAATGATCCACCCGAATGAGAATCCGCGGCCGGCGACCACGGCAAACTTCTGCGTCACCTGCCCCTGCCCGCCGTCTTTGCGTGCAACAACCAGAAGGTCCTTCTCGCCTGCGGAAAGCGGTTTTTCCGGTTGCCATTTCCACCGCCCATTGGCATCTGCGACCACTTCACCTGAGACGCCGTCAGGAAGTACAGTTACGGTCACTTTCGCTCCCGGAGTGGTAGTGCCTGAAAATACGGGTCGCGCGCCGGCCTGGCCGCTGCTGTTGGTAAATGACGTAATGGTAAGCGGCAAGGAAGGGCCTCCGCTTGCCAGTCCGCCCTCCGGTGTGGGTGAAACGAGATTGAGATTCCCGCTTATCCCGGCATCGTCACAGATACAGGAAAACTTGTCGGTACAGTACTGATTGCGGCACGTCTTCCCCGTCCCGAATATATTGCCTCCGAAACACACGAGCCCGCTTGGACAATCCGAATCATTCCGGCAGGACTTATTGCATGAATTGAGGACATATCCGAGTGGTGTCGGCGTCGGACTATTGGTCGGTGTTGCGGTCGCGCCAACACGCGTAGGGGTAGGTGTGCCTTGTCGCTGAGTTGGTGTAGGAGTCTTTGTCGGCGTGGAGGTCGGCGTCTTGGTGGGGGTGTAGGTCGGCGTATTTGTTGGTGTAGGTGTTTTTGTCGGCGTGGAGGTCGGCGTCTTGGTGGGGGTGGGCGTTGCGCACGCCGTCATATCGGTCGTCCACTGCTGGCCAGATCCGGGACAGCAGTATTCCCGCCCGCGGCAAATACCCACCCGTCCGCTATAGTTACACAACTGCTGGTCACCATCAGGATCTCCCGGCGCGTTACAGTTGGTGATCATCCAGTAGCTACCGTTTCGTACGTTTTGGCAATTAGAATCGTTGCAGGAAACCGCCTGGGAACGCTTATCAGTCGGCGTCATCACGGCAAGAATCGTGATGACAATAGACATAAGAAGCGTCCCAACGAGGATAATTGCCTTCGCAAGCGAGGAAAGAGAGCGGCCCCCACGGGAAGAAGTCCTGCGTGACGTATGTCGTTTACTCATAAGCGCTATATGTATAATCATTACGCAATTTCGCCTTCTATTGCAAGGGGCACGACACTTTGGTATACTTCCCATACCTCGTCCTTCGATACACTCAGGATGAGGGAGAAATCCGAAAGGTTTCGTTATGGCCACAAAGAAAGTCAAAACCATCGTTAAGCTTAATCTTCCCGCCGGCGAGGCAACCGCCGCTCCCCCCGTTGGACCCGCTCTCGGACAGCACGGACTCCCCATCATGGAGTTCATCAAGGCGTACAATGAGCGTACAGCCAAGCTCAAGGGCCAGACAATCCCCGCTGTTATCACTGTCTTTGAAGACCGCACCTTTACCTTCATCACCAAGCTTCCTCCTGTCGCAGCCATGATCAAAAAAACACTGGGACTCGCAAAAGCCGGAGGAAAAGCGGGACGCGAAGTCGCAGGAAAACTCACACGCGCACAAATGGAACAAATCGCCAAAGAGAAATTGCCGGATCTTAACACCGATAATGTAGAAGCTGCGATGAAGGTCGTCGCAGGCACCGCCCGCAGCATGGGTATCGAAACGGAGTAATATGCCGGGTAGTAGAATTTCGACACGCATGTGTTCCTTTGCCTTCGCGTGTCAAGGCTACCTGGCTGGAAATAAGCTACATACAAAAGAAAGGAAGGTGAAATTCGAAACACACGCGTAAAGGCAAAGGTCGAAATTTCACAACCCGGTATGGGAAAAATCAGAGTCGCCACGCTCGGCGATGAACAAATCGAAAAAGAACAGAAAAGAAAAGCGGAAGCACGCCGCCAGACGAAAGATGCCAAGAAGGCAAAAGTCGAGGGCGTAGGTCTCCATGGCGGACAGCGTGTCGCAGTCGTTGAAGGCACGCAGATCAATCCGGAATTCAAAAAACTCGTCGAAGAAGTCGAGAGTGGTGAATCTGTCCAAGAAGCAGGAAAAAAACAGAAAAAAGCCAAGAAGGCAAAAGTCCGCTCCAAACGATATGTCGAGGCATCCTCGCTCGTCGATAAAACGAAGCTCTATACGCTATCTGAGGCCGTTTCACTCGTCAAGAAAACAAGCATGACGAAATTCGACGGTACGGTGGAACTTCACATAAACCTCAATCCCCAGTCGCTCGGCGAGAAAAAGGACATGCGCGGATCGGTTTCCCTCCCGCACGGTACCGGCAAAGAGGTAAAAGTCGTCATCGCAGATGACGCAGTGTTGTCTGACATTGAGAAAGGAAACATCGCCTTCGATATCCTGGTTGCCCACCCCAGCATGATGCCGAAGCTTGCCCGTGTCGCGCGCATCCTGGGACCCAAGGGTCTTATGCCCAACCCGAAAAACGGTACGGTCTCCCCTGATCCTGAGAAACGCGCCAAGGAGCTCTCCCAGGGGCAAGTTAACTTCAAAACCGAACAGAACCAGCCTATCATCCACATGAGCGTCGGAAAGGTATCCTTCGAGGACAAAAAACTCACCGACAACGTGGAGGCTGTACTCAAAGCAGTCGGTGTCGGGAAAATCGCCCGCGCCACACTTACCGCCACCATGGGACCGGGAGTGAAGCTCAATCTTGCGTAAATGCTGTTGATTGACGGGGACATTCGACTCACCGAACAGGGACAACTGGAAACTGCGCGCATATGGGTACGGGCGCAGGCTGAGCATTTGCGCACCATTATCGAGACGATATCCAAAGAAATCCTTAGTAAAGGCCCGCTAGATGAATTCGAAATCCGCAAACTGACTGATCCAAATCCGTTTTCGCGCCCACTGTGCCATGGTTTAGTCAGACGGTTCCCCGAAAGCGAGCTTGCTACCGGTATGGTCAAAAATCTTCATCACACTCTCTGCATCAAGACAGACCATACCGATGTCGGGTATCCTCACTCGGATTTCCGCCTTGGTACCGTACATGTGGATGCTACGTTTGCGCAATTCTTTCCGATGGATTTCCGCACTATGGTCACCCATCACCCAAATCTCTTTGAAGGAAACATTCTTGTGGCTACGGAAACCTCCGTTGTTCGCGCATTTGGCGTAACATACGAGCCTCTGGGACACATATAATGTATACTTATACTATGACAGAACCCGTATTTATCCAGCCGGACACAACTCCTGTGTCACCTCCATCCGCTCCGCTGACACCCCAAGAGGAACGCGAACGCAAGCTCGGGATTGCCATCCAGACTTCGCGATCATTCTTGGGTATCGTCGGCACGGGACTTGCTAAGATATACCGCGAGATCATGATGATGATCCTCAGACGCTGAGCGTTGCATTTCTGACCAAGTTGCGATATACTTCCTCTATCCTTAAGACCGCGGGCATTCCGACAAAGGAAAGAAGTCCTGCCGAGGGAAAGACTCGTCCACATATCGTGGATGTATTCCCGCTTAAGGCGGGATTTTTTATGAACAAAAACTATACATCAAAAGGCACTCCAAAAAAGCTGGAAACCGTACGCGAACTGACGGACAAAGTCGCGAAAGCCAAATCCGTGGTCGTCGCCGACTATACAGGTCTCAAGCACAAACAGCTGGAAGAGCTCAGGCGAATACTTAAGAAGGTCGATGGCGAAATCGTCATCACGAAAAACAGGCTTCTGTCCCGCGCGCTTGGTGACCGGGCTGAAAAAGTGGAAGCCATGCTGAGAGAACAAACTGCTACCCTCTTCGCGTACGCTGACGAAGTGGCACCGCTTAAAGAGCTTCTCAAGTTTTTCAAGGCCGCGGCAGTCGGGAAGGCAAAAGGCGGACTGTTGGGCGATATGCCCTTAACTGCTGAAGATGTAACTAAGCTTGCTTCTCTCCCCTCACGGGACGTGCTTCTTGGCAGACTCGTGGGACAACTCAATGCTCCTATCCAGGGCCTCCATTATGCTCTCCAGTGGAATTTAAACAAGCTCGTATGGGCGCTGAACGCAGTCAAGGAGAAAAAAGCATAGATTCCTCCTAATCTTACTTCTCGCCTTACCTACTATTCGTAGCGCGGCTCGAAGAGCGATTTTCGGAGGACGTAAGAAACAGTAAATTCGATTACTCAATAACTGTTTCTAACGAAGGGAGGTGACAACAAATTATGGCAAAATTATCAAAAGATGAAATACTCGCGGCGGTAGAAGAAATGACCGTATTGGAACTCGCAGAACTCGTGAAAGCTCTCGAGGAAAAATTTGGTGTCACCGCAGCTCCGGTTGCAGTCGCTGGTGCCGCACCGGCAGCAGCCGCAGATTCTGGTGAACCCAAGGAAGAGCAAACGGTATTCAACGTCGTTCTGGCAGCAGGTGGCGACAACAAGATCGGCGCCATCAAAGCTGTCCGTGAGCTCGTCCCGACACTCGGACTTCAGGAAGCCAAGGCTCTCGTTGAGTCTGCTCCGAAAGAAGTCTTAACGGGCGTCAATAAACAAACGGCAGAAGAGGCGAAAAAGAAATTAGAAGCCGCGGGCGCAAAAGTAGAACTTAAGTAAAATATTCTTGTTATTCTGGGCGAAATCCAGAAACACAAAAAATCTCCATCAAGGGGATTTTTTGTTGCGTCAAAACGCTCTGGAAAATTTCAAAGCTTAGCTTTGAAATCAAAGTAACCGAGGTTATTTACGATAACAAAAAATCCCCCATCGGGGGATTTTTTGTATTCCTCAGACCTGAAATTTTCAAGGCTGAGAAATGCGGTGGTGGGTGCCAATGAAACTCAAAAAAGAATTTCGCGGGCCGAAACCACCGCAAACGAGGCACTCATGCCAACTCCATCTTTTTCCTATAGATAACTTTCCCCGCGAGAAAATTGAGAACCGCCTCAATACCCACCAACGCAGGATTAATTACCACATAAGGAATCCAGGGAACGGTAACAAGAAGTTCAAAAATTAGCACATTGAACCCTGCTACGATTCCACGGGACAAGAAGTAGAATATGGCATCACGGAGGAATCCGCCCTTTTTCTCTTCCCAAGTTACTTCCCGGTGAAGAAAAAAACTTACAATAAGGGCGATGGGCTGTAAAACCCGATTGGTGTCTACCTTCTCGAATCCCACTATGGCAACGAAAAACCAAAGCAAGATCGTTTGGACTGCGGCAATTCCTCCGCCAACGACGATGAATCGTTTAACCTCTGACAAGCCGCGCGACCACGCTCGAACGTTCATGTTCACCTCTCTCGTGTACATAGGTTGGACGTCATTGGTTTCCTCCCTGAGAAACTTGGCGAACGCATCACCACGTTTTGCAGGAAGGAACATGTCTCCCCGTCTGTTAAAGAACAAAAAATCCCCAGAATTCACTACCGCTTCTGGTAGCTTCAAGGAATACGGGTGATTATAGCAAAATCGCTATGCTATACTCCACCCATGACGCCACTTTCTATTCTGGGCATCGGACTTCTTCTGGGGATCAGACACGCCACGGACGCGGATCATGTCGTCGCAGTCTCAACCATCGTCGCCCGGGAGAAAAAAATCAGAGCCGCTAGCGTCATCGGCGCCCTGTGGGGCATCGGCCACACGCTCACTGTCTTTCTCGTGGGCGGAGCGATTATCCTGTTCCATATCGTCATTCCGCCACGAGTCGGACTTCTTCTTGAATTTATGGTCGCCCTCGCCCTCATCACATTAGGCGTTCTCAATCTAACCGGGTTTCTCCAGCTTCTTGTAAACAAATTGACCCCGGGAAACCAGGAACACAGCCACCTTCATTTCCACGGGCGGGATCCGCATCTTCACATCCATCATCATGAGACGAGCGATGAACATGAAAACGCAAGCCGCAAAATTTCTCTCAAACAACTCGTGAGGAATTATGGATCCTTCCAGCTTCTTCGCCCCGTTCTCGTCGGACTCGTCCACGGACTTGCTGGATCAGCTGCAATCGCGCTTCTTATCCTGTCTACTATAGAAAATCCGCAGGTGGCCATCCTTTATCTTCTTGTCTTCGGTGTCGGAACAATCGTGGGGATGATCGTTATCACAACGCTTCTGGGGATGCCGATCATTTTCGCGGCCAATAAATTCGTGAAGGCTCACCAATTCGTTACCACGGCGTCGGGCATTCTCAGTCTGGCGTTCGGGCTCTATCTTGCCT
>CAYUKU010000011.1:0-43143 GCA_964445435.1 uncultured Gammaproteobacteria bacterium | reverse complement strand
GAACCACACGTCCCTGAGACTCATGACCAGTGGGGTACAGTTGGCCGGAAACAGTTCGGATATCGCCCGCAGATACGCGTTTCTGATTCGATTGGTCGCAATTACCTCGGCGAATCGCGGTTCCTTCAGGGCCTCGGCGAGTCTCGAAACTATCTTTTGTGCGGCCAACTCCGCTGTAGTAGCCTGGGGCGCAAGCGACGTGCCAAGCAGATTTGCCACCCAGTAGAGGCCTGCATCCAGTACGAAGAATCGGGGCGGATTCATCGGGTAGAGATTGGCAATGGAACGAAGAATCGCGAAAAAGTCCAGAATAACAATCCATTCTCCCTTTCCGGTTTTGGTCCCGTAGGTTTGCGGATTATAGCTTACTCCCTTATAGATACTGGGAAACGGTCGGGAAGGATTTTTTGCGGATTCAAGTGATTCCCGTACGACACGTCCGATGTTGTTGACGGTGACCGTCAAGCCAACGACTGAACACGCGGCAACGACTGCGCGAACGGATTGGGCCCAGGAATCGTCCTTTACTTCATATCCGACTCTTCGAAGTTCTCGCTCGATGTCCCGTGCAAACAGACGCTCCGGCCCTGCTCCTCCAACGGTGGGGAAAAGGGACCGAAGGTCATTTGTGATTGATGTTTTTGGTTTCATATCTATTCACCTCCTTTGCTTTCATTCGCATGGAAACAAACCTGCGAATGGCAAAAGAGGGAATACGGGGAACATTCTTTCTTCAACCACGCGCGGGTTTAGAGAGCGTGGTGATGATGCACGAAGAAGCACCCGACGACGTCGGGTGAGGATGATGTGGCCAAGAGAGGCATTCCTTTGTAGGTACCTATGTTTTCAGTATTCTTCATATCAGCATGTTAACATATTAACATGTTAACACGTTAATATATTTGTGTCAATGAAGCGGTATGAAAATGGTGAAAACACGTTGAGTGCATGTGCCGGTAAGAATGCTTGAATGGTCGGCGTAGAGGGATTGGCGAGAAGCTATCAAGTTGACCCGTTACATTTGGTTGATTTTCCGAAGGCCGCGCAGGGGACCGCTTCGGTATCGTGCGGGTTCGTGGTAATCCTTGGGTTTTCGCTGGTCAAACAGACGCGTTGCAATTTCTTTGTAGCCCCCCGTTCCGCTGTGGAGCCAGTGGGCGACCCGCGTGACGGTCGTCGTGGAAACACCGAGCTCTTGGGCGATTTCCAGGTAGGATTTGCCCTCAACCAGGCCTTTGACCATTTGCCATCGGTTGGCAAATTCGGTCAGCTCAGGAATGGTCAATAAGTCACGGAAAAAGTTTTCGGCTTCCTTGTCGGAGCGGATTTCCCTTATTGCCGCAAAGAGTTCTTTCATCTCGCGGGTCGGGTACGAGGCGGATTTGGACATACTCACATGGTACCATGATGGTACAACGCCGGCAATCGCAGGCGGCGATTAATTGGTGGAAGGGGTGGCAGTCGGTCGGGGAGTGGATTTCGGCGTTGCTGTCGGCGTGCCGCTGCCCGTTGCACTCGGTGTTTCTGACGCAGTCGGGGTGGGAGTTGCCGATGTCTCTGAGAGACTTCCCAGGTCGATCAAACGGGATGCGCTTATCCGTCGATCCTGTTTGGCGACCTGTGTGCCTACCACGTGGATTGTCCGTCCGGTTTCCAATTTTGAAAATCCGCCTTTCACCAGTCCCTTTTCCGGGGAAAAGGCGAGTGCTTGCGTGGTTTTCTCGATATCGATTATGTACTCCTGGTTATCCTCAGTAGTAAGCGTTACCGTAAATTCTTCGCGATCAATTTGGGTAACCTTGCCGGAAACGCGAACCAGCGGCTTGGCTTGTAGCACGACGACTTTTGCTTTCAGAAGGTCAAGTCCGGTGTCGTACTCACCAAACACGGTTGCGATATCGTCTTTCGCAAGATCATCCGTTTTGAGTTCCGTCCGCTTGCCTTTGATCATTTGGAATACCTTGATGTCGTCGGTGAGCTCAATTTTCAGATCATTTGTTTTGGTTTCGAGCGTGAATGTGGAGATAGAAACTGCCTTAATAGTTCCCCAGATTGCTTTCCGTTGTGTTTGCCGCAACTCTGCCACTTTGGTGGCAAGCCGTTCTTTCAGATCGTCAATCTGGCTTGTCGGTGTCGCAGTGCCCGTCGCCGACGGCGTTGCAGTTGCCGCGTTTACCGAGGCGGCCAGAAGAAGTACGGCTATGATGGCAACGATGTATTTCATATCAAAATTCTTCGGGCGTATAGAAAACGGTTACTGACCTGGTTTCTTGTGCGCCCTTGCTGTATCCCGTTACGGTTATGTCGTTTTTGCCTTCCGCAAGTGCTATTTTCCCTGCGTATTTCCCATCTTCCTTTGCCAGGACCACCTCATCATCCGAGTCGGTTTGTATGATGATGGTAGCCCCTGCCGTTGCCGTTCCCGATACAAGAATGGTTGGCTCGCTTTCGATGGAATCGGGAAGCGGGCTGTCGATCGCAAACGATGGAGTATTGGCAGTGGGTTGGTTGGCTGTCTCTGGAGTTTTCGATTGCGGAAGGGAAAATGAGGGGAGCGTAATTTTCGGAAGGAAGGCGGAGAGTTTGGGCCCGACAAGGAGCATGCCGGTTATGAAAAGTCCGACCACAAATCCGATTGCTGTCGCAAGTAATGCGTCTTTATTCATTTGGTTAAAAGAAGAGCTTCAATTATTGCACGTAGGGCAGCGTGAGGCAAATTTAGATCGTTGCTAAGCATAGCCAAATCTGGTATAAAATGCAAGAGTCGGCCTATGGAGATTACCTATCTTGGTCATTCATCTTTTCGAATCCGCGGAAAAAATGCGACGGTTGTGACCGATCCTTATGACGTTTCCATGGTGGGAATGAAATTCCCCAAACACGTGGCCGCTGATATCGTCACCGTATCCCATGATCATGGGGACCATAACGCGGCAGGCGAGATAGAAGGTTCGCCGTTTGTCATTCGGGGACCGGGTGAATACGAAGTGAAAGGAGTCGGCGTCGTCGGACTCCCGGCATTTCATGATGAGGAAAAGGGCGCCAAACGCGGCCGCAATACGCTTTATAGAATAGAAATAGACGGCGTCGCAGTTGTTCATTTAGGAGACCTTGGTCACACGCTGTCGACGAAGGAGATTGATGAACTTGATGGCGTTTCCGTGCTTCTGGTACCCGTTGGCGGTGTCTATACGATTGACCCGGCCCAGGCAGTAGCGGTCGTGAATGAAATTGAGCCTGCGGTCGTTATCCCCATGCATTACCAGCGCCCTGAATTGGACCAGAAAGCTTTTGGAGGCCTTGCGCCCGTTTCCGCATTTCTTAAAGAGATAGGAAAGGACGTTACCCCCCAGGCGAAACTGACGCTTACGAAAGAGAAGCTGCCCGCAGAAATGCAGGTTGTGGTTTTGGAGTAACGAAAACCACCAACGAAGTAGGTACCGTATGGCTGATCCCAAAGTTCCTCCGCATGACGATGTCGCCGAGCAATCCGTTCTGGGGGCGATTCTTATTGATAAGGACGCAATGGTGGATGTCGCCGAGTTTTTGCGCCCGCACCATTTTTATAAAGAATCACACGGTGCGATTTTCGCTGCGATGATTGCGTTGTATGAGGCGCACGAACCCATCGACGTAGTCTCAGTGTCGGCACAGCTGAAGAAAGACGGTGCCCTCAAAGACGCGGGCGGCGCTTCTTATCTGTCAGAACTTCTCAACACAGTACCAACGAGCGCACATGCGCAGCGCTACGGGCGCATCATTCAGGAAAATTTTACCAAACGGCAACTCATCGAGCTCGGTGCCAAAATTACACAGCTTGCATTCAAAGAAGAAGGTGCGGCACAGGAAATTGTCGATGCCGCTGAGCAGGAGATATTTGCCGTTTCCCAAGAGGCGACCAAGCGTGACTTTTTACCGATAAAAGAGGCGCTGGCTTCTTCCTTCGACCGGCTGGATGAGCTTCATAAGCGCGCAGGAGGACTTCGTGGTGTTCCCACTGGATTTGCTGACCTTGATTTCCGGCTTGCGGGGATGCAGGATGCCAACTTGCTTATTCTGGCCGCGCGCCCCGGCACCGGGAAGACCGCCATGATTCTTAATATCGCCCAACACGTTGCCGTGAAAGAGAAAATTCCGGTGGGCATCTTTTCGCTCGAAATGAGCAAAGAGGAATTGGTTGACCGTATGCTGGTTTCGCAGGCTGATATCGACGCATGGAAACTCAAAACCGGAAAGCTCACAGACGATGATTTCACGCGGTTGTCCGAGGCCATGGGGGAGCTTGCCGAGGCGCCAATTTTTATCGACGACACGCCGGGCATAAACATCATAGAAATGCGCACCAAAGCCCGCCGGCTTCAGGTCGAGCAGGGGGTCAAGCTTATCATTATCGATTACTTGCAGCTTGCCGACTCCGGGCGCCGGTTTGATAACCGTGTCCAGGAGGTTTCCGTTATTTCCCAAAGCATGAAAAATCTCGCCCGCGAGCTCCGGGTGCCGGTTTTGGCCTGTTCACAATTGTCGCGTGCAGTCGAGGCGCGGGGTACGCGTGTACCCGAGCTTTCCGACCTTCGTGAGTCAGGCTCGATTGAACAGGATGCTGACGTCGTACTGTTTTTGTACCGGGAAGAGGCAGATCAGGCACAGTGGGGAGAGCAGATTGCCACCAAGTTGAGGATCGCCAAGCACCGAAACGGACCCCTGGGAGAGATCGATCTTATTTTCCGCGGAGACAGGATCCGTTTCTTCAGTGTCCAGAGGGCGACTCCGACTGCCCCTGCATAGAAAATCCCGCCTCGATACGGTACAATAAGAACCAGATAGCTGTTCTTGTACGATCTGGATGCACGGGACCTGTAGGGAAGATCGTTGGGAAGAAACCGGAGATAGTACCAGAAAGGATACGTACAAATCCGTCACGAAGGTGTGCTCTTTCAATCTGAACCCTTCGTGACACCTTGTAGGGAAGATCGTTGGGAAGAAACCGGAGGTTTCGTCCCAGAATAAGCCTGGGTGGCGGAATTGGTAGACGCGCAGCTCTCAAAAAGCTGTGGGGTTCACTCCTCATGAGAGTTCGAGTCTCTCCCTAGGCACAACCTATATGAAATTTACCACCAAAATTACCGACGTAACGAAAGTTGAAGCAGATGTGCTGACGGTATTTTCATGGCAGGGGAAGAAGGACGAGCTTGAGTTATCCCCTGAGACAGAGGTCATTGACGCATCACTGGGGGGCATCCTCAAAGAAGCGCTCGCACTCGAGGAATTTGCTCCTGCGGTGGGCAAGACATTTGTCGTACACAGTCACGGCAGAATTCCGGGGAAGCGCGTTTTACTCGTTGGCATTGGCGATCCTTCACATCTGACGATCGAAGCTCTCCAGACTGCCGCAGCGGCAGCAGCCCGACGTGCCAGGGACGGCAAGGCGCGCACGCTTGCGTTTGCCCTGCCTGCCAGGATTCTGGACGCGGTGGGTTCCATCGAGGCGGCCCGTGCTGTTGCGGTTGGAGCGTCCCTTGGCGCGTATCGTTTCACCAAGCACAAGACGGCAAAAGAAGGAAAAGAAGTTCCGCTGGAGGAAATTATTCTTCTTGTTGCGGCAAACAAACTTGATCGCGTCCAGAAGGGTGTTTCTCTTGGAGAAGTCATATCACGCGGCGTTTTGTACGCGCGGGATCTCGTGAACGAGCCTCCTTCGATCACGACGCCTACATATCTCTCATCTATTGCTCGGACACTCGTGAAAGGCCACAAAAACATGTCAGCCACGGTGTACGGGAAAAGCGAGCTTGAGAAGCTCGGAATGGGCGGATTGCTCGCAATTTCCCGCGGGAGTGAGGAGGAGCCTAAGTTCATTACCCTTTCATACAAAGCAAACGCAACGAAAACAATTGCCCTCGTGGGCAAGGGAATAACCTTCGATACGGGAGGATTGTCCCTCAAGCCGCCGGAAGCCATGGAAACGATGAAGATGGACATGGCTGGAGCAGCTGCAATTCTGGCGATTTTTTCTGTTTTGCCGATCCTTGCCCCCAAGGTGAACGTGGTCGGACTTATATCAGCGACGGAGAACATGCCGGGCCCGCGCGCCGTCAAGCCGGGCGACATTGTATCAGCGATGAACGGGAAGACCATGGAGATTCTTAATACGGATGCGGAGGGCAGGGTTGTTTTAGCAGATGCTCTTTCATACGCCGTTTCCCGGGTGAAGCCGGATGTGATGATTGATATCGCGACACTTACCGGCGCATGTGTCGTAGCACTTGGAGAAGACGTGGCAGGACTTTTTGCAAGCGACGATATGTTGGCAGAGAGTCTTGTGGCGGCAGCCAAAAAATCAGGTGAGCCCATCTGGCGTATGCCTCTTGTGGAGAATTACCGTGAACTTCTAAAAAGTTCAGTTGCCGATGTGAAAAACATCGGGGGCGGCAGATGGGGCGGAGCAATTACCGGTGCGTTGTTTTTGCAGGAATTTACGTCACCTACAATACCATGGGCGCATTTGGACATCGCGGGTCCTGCGTTTGCCGAGAAAGATTCTGCATTAAGTCCCCGCGGCGGCACAGGATTTGCGGTCCACACACTTTTATCGTATCTGTTGAGTTTCTGAACTACTTTTTCAGAAGAAGGAGGAAAAATCCGACTGTCACGATCTGGGTGATTGCGCCCAGGGGGAACTGGGCTTTCGCGTGGAAGAGATTTTCCGTCTTATAGATGCGGTAGGTAAGAAGTTCCCATGTGCTTGCGTTTGCTAGGGGGGCCTTTTTGTCGGCCTGTGCGAAGAAGACATAATATGGCGCTTCCAGCCAATCAGGAAGATTTCCCATGATCATGGCAGCGATCAGAAGAGAGCCTTCAGCCTTTCCTGCAAATAGGAAATATGCTAGGCTAAACCCGAGGAGCGTATCGGCAATGGCTACTGCTCCAGTTTTTGTTTTTGTGCGAGTGCGCCAGTTGGTGCCGAAATCCCAGTGGGGGACCGCGTCCATGACGAAATGGGACACAAAGGCAAGGGGAAGTGCAAGGGACGGATTCGGGATGGCAGCGGCGATAGCGGCTGATACCAGCGCATGAGCAGTTGCAGTCATTGAAATATTGTACATCAGACGATATATGATGGCAAACCAGACATCACGTCAAACCGCCTACCAGGTTGTTCTTGCCCATGCTCCGTTTCGAACACTTTGGTTTGGCCAAATATGTTCGCAGCTCGCGATCAATACGCTCCTTTTTGTCCTCGCGCTTCGCATTTACCAAACCACGACAAGCAACGTCGCGGTTTCAGGACTGTTTCTTGCCCACGGTATTCCTGCCGTTCTCTTCGGGCTTATCGCAGGCACGCTCGTCGACCGGCTTGACAAGAGACGAGTTCTTGTCCTGTGTGACATAATTCGTGCGGTATTTGTCCTTGTGCTGCTTTTTCTTTCCCACAACGTCGCCGTTGTGTATATACTTACGTTCCTTAATTCGTTTATATCCCAGCTCTATGTTCCCGCTGAGGCGCCGCTTATCCCGAAGCTGGTCCCGAAAGAGTATTTGGTTTCCGCAAACAGCATGTTTTCTTTTACGTTTTATTCGAGTCTGGCTGTGGGGTCCACCCTTGCCGGCCCCTTTCTTCGATGGTTCGGTGACCAGGGAATTTTCATTTTCATTTCCATGCTTTTTTTTGCCGCATCCTGGTTTTCCTCGCGTATTCCTTCCCAGAGTCGGGGAACCGCGGGCTTGCGCTACATTTTACAGCTGAACGTGGTGTATCTTGCTGGGCGGATTTGGGTGAGACTCGCTGAGGGCGTGCGGTACGTTACTTCAACGAGCAGACTTACTGAGGCAATTATGCTTCTTACCGGCACCCAAATTGTGCTTGCGATTTTGGGAAGCCTTGGTCCGGGGTTTGCGGACCGGGTTCTCCAGATAGACATACGCGACGCTTCACTTCTCATCATGGGACCTGCAGTGTTGGGGATCGTGTTGGGTGCATTGTGGATCGGCGCCGTAGGGTATCGCTACAAGTCGAGAACACTCGTAACGACGGGGATCGCTGCGGCGGGAGGAACGCTCATGGCAATAGCCATAACGGTTCGTCTCCTTCGGATGCCTGCCTTTGCGTGGGCAGTGGGGGGTGCAGGGGTCCTTGTTTCGGAAATACTGCTTTTTTTCTTCCTGGGTGTTGCCAACAGCTTGCTTGATGTACCCTCAAACGCAATGCTACAGGAGGCGGCGAAAGGTCCCATGCGCGGACGGGTGTACGGCATTCTTGCTGCGTTTGTCGGAGGAGTCGGGGTTCTCCCGGTGATCCTCGGTGGAGTGATGGCCGACACCATCGGTGTAGGGAAGGTTATTTTTACCCTCGGCGTGATCGTGACGGCATACGGAATATATCGTTTGCGGTATACTACATAGGATATGTATCCTACGCTTGTGCACTTCGGCAGCACCGTCTTGTATAGTTTGAGTCTCTTTTTGGTTCTTGCATGGGGAGTTTTTTCGTTCCTTTTCTGGCGTGAACTTCGCGGGGGCGGCACAGAGGAGGACCGTATTTTTGACCTCACCTTTTACGCCACAATGGCTGCGTTTGTTGTGGCACGCGCATCGTTTGTTATGTTCCACTGGGAGTTATTTGCCGATACGTGGCTTAAGATTTTCGCCCTTTGGGTGACACCCGGACTTTCGCTTTACGGAGCCCTTATCGGTGGGCTTGCGACACTCGTTGTCATGAGCCGGACACAAAAAGTGCGGCTGGGTTTGGTTCTGGATGCATTCGCCCTTTCGTTTCCGGCTGCTCTGCTCGTGGGGTTGGTCGGAGGTTTTCTTGATGGGGCACTGGTGGGACATATCGCGAATGTTCCCTGGGCGATGAGGATAGCCGGCGAGGTGGGCAAGCGGCATCCCGTCGCGCTGTATGGAATTATTCTCACGATCGTCCTTTTCTGGTGGATCAGATGGTTTGCCACAAGGAGTGCGAGAAATAAAAGGCCGTACGGTGTGGTTGGGGTGTGGTTTTTTCTGGCATTTAGTATGATGTTCTTCGTTCTTGAATTTTTCCGGGAAAGTCGGGTATACTGGATGTCATTAAGCGCGAACCAATGGGTTCTGGTTGCGATTTTCGCAGAAGCCATGGGCGCTTTTTATGTTCGGGGTGGTGCAAGAGAGTGGCTTCGACCAGTTTTGGTAAAAATGCGAAGCGGCATCGCCAGGAGAATTGGAGGATTGTATGCAAAGCTTTCCAAGCGACGTTCTGAATAGTCTTCGGGAACACCTGGAAGAGGAAAAAAAGCAGACCCTTGACCGGATGGCTGCGCTTTCGGCGCAGGACCCGTTCTCGGATCCCGACCGCGCAAATGACAATGCGGCATCAGACAATGAAGCAAAAGAAGAATCCAGCCACGACAGATTTGCGGCGATGGTGGAGGAGCTTCAAAAACGTCTTACGGACATCGATGCGGCGCTTATTCGTATTTCCGACGGAACGTACGGGTATTGTTCCAATTGCGGAGAAATGATTGATACGGATCGCCTTGCAGTTCTGCCGACGGCAACGCTGTGTTTGTCGTGTGAGGCGAAAAAGAAGCGCGGGTGAGGGGCGAAACAGCATGAGCCACATCGAGATTCTCTTTGAGGATGACATGCTTCTTGTCATCAATAAGCCTCCAGGGATGGTTGTGAATAACGCGACGAGCGTAAAGGGCGAAACGGTTCAGGATTGGGCGTATCGGCACCTTTCCATCGCGCCGCCGCCATCTGTGCCCAAGACTACCGTTTCGCCGGACGGTACCCTGACACGGGATATTCCTGCAGAATTCAGAGCCCGGGCGGGAATTGTGCATCGGATTGACAAGGAAACCTCAGGGTGTCTTCTTCTTGCCAAGACGTCGGACGTTTTTGAGGCGCTTCAGCGTCAGTTTCAGGAGCGTGAAATCCACAAAACATATCAAGCTATCGTACATGGCAAGCTGGTGCCGCCCACCGGGGAAATCCGCGCACCCGTAGGGAGACTTCCCTGGAACCGCGAACAATTTGGCATTGTGCCGGGTGGGAAGGAAGCGGTAACCCGATATGTGGTAAAAGCAGTCGGAGTATCGCCAGATGGTGAACCCATAAGTCTTGTTGAACTGACTCCCGAAACGGGAAGAACCCATCAGATTCGCGTACACCTCAAGTATATTCATCATCCCATCGTTGGCGATTATCTGTACGCAGGAAGGAAAACTGCCAGGGCCGACCGGGTGTGGGCGCCGCGCGTCATGCTTCATGCGTGGAAGCTTGCATTTGTCCATCCTGTCACTGGCGGCAAGCTTGCTTTTGAAGCTCCGATGCCCCAAGATATGAACAGGATCATCAATGGACTCGCATAGCGTAACGCTCATTTTTACCTTATTTCTCGTATTCCTGTCGGCTATTATCGGAGGGATTATTGCCAAACGCCTGCGGCTTCCTGCGCTTATCGGGTATATCGCCTCTGGAGTAGTGTTTGGTAACGTCTTTACTGGCGCGACGGATCAATCCCTTCTTACCCAAATTGCCGATGTTGGTGTAGCCCTTCTTCTGTTTACCCTGGGAGTTGAGTTTTCCTTCCACCGCCTGAAAAACGCGTTGGGTGTAGTCGCCTGGGCAGCAGCAGCCCAGATTCTGTTATCGATTCTCTTTTTTGTATTGTTTTTTCTCTGGCTCGGATTCGGTTTTTTGCCCGCTTTGTACGTTGCGGCAGCTGCAGCACTGTCCTCAACTGCCATTGTTGTGAAGGTGCTTTCCGAAAAGGGCGAGTTGGATTCCGTACCCGGGGAATTGACGACCGCGTGGCTTGTCATTCAAGACCTGGCGGTCGTGCCCATTATGATTGTTTTGCCAACCGTCGCTGCGATTGTGGCTGGGGGGAACGCGGCAGTGACCACGGTTCTTTTCGCCGTATCCACGAGTCTTTTGAAGGCAATGATTGCCCTTGCCGTTATCTGGTATTTAGGAAGGCAAGGCATACCAAAGCTTCTTAACTTCGCATCGCGCATGGAAAGCCGCGAGATATTTCTTTTGTGCACGATCGGTGTGGTATTTCTCTCTGCAGTTGCGGCATACATTTTTGGGCTATCAGCAGCCGTGGGCGCGTTTATCGCAGGACTCCTTATCTCGGAAACCAGCCAAAACCACGCCATATTTGCAGAGGTCCGTCCGCTTCGCGATTTGTTTGCAGTCGTGTTCTTCGTGACGCTCGGAATGGTGTTGCCCGTCGGGGGGCTTCTCGGAATCCTGGGGCTTCTTGCTTTTGTATGTTTCATCGTGATTCTTCTGAAGTGGTTTTTGGTTTTCGGACTTACCCGGTACGTGGGCAATCACAGAAAAACCGCGTTTGTCGCAGCGGTTGCTCTCACGCAGATGAGCGAGTTTGGCTTTATCATTGCGCGGGAAGGGCTCGAGCACGGCGCGCTTACGGGAGAGCGGTATGTGTTTCTCGTTGCACTCACCTTTGTCAGCATGCTTGCAGGAACACTCGGACTCTCTCACGTCCACAGGCTGTATTACTGGTTTTATAGCACGTTGGGGAAGTGGTTTCCCAAAACTATGGGAGCAAAGCATGATATGTCGCCAGACAGGGAAGAGCTACAGTTTCGTGACCATATCGTCATATGTGGATACGGGAGGGTAGGTAAATACATAGGTCGGGCGCTTGATATGGCCCGAATTCCCTATATTGTCGTCGATTACAATCACACGACCGTAAGCGACTTGAAGCAAAGGGGTGTATCAGTGGTTTTCGGGGATCCAGCTGACAAAGACGTATTGGATTTCGCCCAGGTGGACTATGCACGCGCCATGGTCATCGCGATTCCGGACCGGCACACGCAGGAGATGATTATCGGAAATGCTCAAACGCTCAACAGGCGCATCCGCATCATTTGCCGGACGCATCATGAAGAGGACCAGAAATGGCTCAAATCCTTGGGCGTATCACACGTCGTTCAGCCGGAGTTTGAAGCCGCCCTTTCCGTCATTAACAGGCTCCTTGGCGAGCTGGGGATTTCTGCGGATGAAATCGCCGGCAAAGTAAGCCGGCTTAAGATTGAACACGGGCTGGGGTAGTTGACGCATCTCCAAATTGATACAATAGACCCCTGTGAACGCATTTTCATTTGAAGTTACCCAAACGGATTCCGAAACAACCGCGCGGCGTGGCATTATTCATACACCGCATGGAGATATAGAGACTCCGGCATTCGTTCCGGTCGGAACCCAAGCAAGCGTTAAGTCCCTGAGTCCGGATGAATTGGAAGCTCTTGGAGTCGGACTTTTCTTTGTCAATACCTATCATACCTACCTTCGCCCCGGGGTGGACGTTATCGAGAAAGCAGGGGGACTTCATGAGTTTATGCGCTGGGAGAAGCCGCTTATTACGGACAGCGGCGGGTTCCAGGTCTTCTCGCTTGCCCGCGGACGAATGCACGGGGCGGATGACAAAAAGCAGTCACTGGTGAAGATAACGGAGGACGGCGTACGCTTCCAATCGCACTGGGATGGCAGTTCCCATGTGTTTACGCCCGAGGCCTCCATGATATACCAGTGGCAACTTGGAGCCGATATCCATATTGCCTTTGACGACTGCACGCCATATCCCGTAACTCATAAGAAAGCACAGATGTCCATGGAACGTACGCACAGATGGGCAGTCCGATCGCTTGAAGAGCACAAACGCCTGGCGGTTCGTGCCCGAGCAAAGAAACAACCCTATCAAGCTCTGTACGGTTCAATTCAGGGGAGTGTGTTTCGCGATTTGCGTGAGATTTCGGCGCGATACATAAGTGAAATGGATTTTGACGGGCTCGCAATCGGAGGAGTTTCAGTAGGGGAGACCAAAAGTGAGATGGTCGACGTTTTGGATTGGGTGGCACCCCTCTTGCCTCCCGGAAAACCGAGACATCTTCTTGGTGTCGGTGAAATTGATGACATTTTCGCCCTGGTTGAGCATGGCGTTGATACATTTGACTGCGTGCAACCGACCCGACTTGCAAGAGTCGGCACGCTGTTTGCAGGAAAAAAAACAATTGATATAACAAAGGCGATGTACGCAAACGACATGGAACCGGTTATGGAAACGTGTCGCTGTTACACCTGTGCGAGATTCAGCCGAGCGTACATCCACCACTTATTTCATGTCCGTGAACTTCTGGCGTATCGTTTGGCAAGTATCCACAACATTCACTTCGTCAACGCTCTGATTGGAGACATCCGAAAAGCAATTGAGTGTCACACATTTCTTGATCTTAAAAAGGAGTGGCTTTACAATAAAACCTAAGGAGGATTCTATGGGGCAATTCGGTGGATTTTATAAAGGTGAAGCCAAGAAGCAAAAGAAGAAGGATCTCGAGAAAAAGGCACAAAAACAGTTGGGCGGGGGGACATGGACGCCGCCGCAGGTTGAGATTATAAAAAAAGGGAAAAAAGAGTGGTAAATCATGATGCGCCGAGCTGTTATAGGCGATCGGAAATTCAAATTAGCGCGTTTCATAGCGCTAATTGTCTTTTTGCTACTCGCTGTCATGGCCACGGTGCGTATCCGGGGAGGGCGGGGAGTTTCCTCCCGCACAACTATCCTTTTGGCGACGTCTCCCATAGAACTTTGGTCATGGGATAGGGAAGAAAATTCATTCATTCTTGTTCTATTCCCCGCGGATGTTGTGGTCGATGCGGTCGGAGGATACGGGAAATACTCGCTCGCATCATTGTGGAAACTCGGGTTTATCGACAAAAAAGAAGGGAACCTGCTTGCCAACACGCTCGCAAATACCATTGCACTTCCGGTGCCGTGGTTTCTGGGGAAGGATAGAGGATCGCTCCCCGTGGTGCCTGATCCTGTGGCGTATGCGAAATCGGTGTTTTCGGCGGGCGGTTTTTTCCCGTACGTATTTTCCCGTGTGCAGACCAACATTCCGCTTTCGCACTATATATCATTTGCCTACGCGCTTTCGCGGGCTCGTCCGGATGCGATCGTAACTTACGATCTTACCCGCCGGTTGGTGACATCGCGCGAAATTCTCGCTGACGGATCCACACAGGAAGTTGTGGATATAGAGAAACTCGATGTGGTGCTCAAGGGAATATTTGAAAGTGAAACGATCCGGAAAGAGCGGCAGACGGTAGCAGTCTACAACACCACCACGACGCCGTTTCTGGGAACACAGGCGGCCAGAGTGCTTACGAATGTCGGTGTACTTGTGGTTGCTGTAGGAAATGAAGAAAAACAAACGGACACGTGTGTGCTTTCCGGGCAAAAGGATGCGCTTTCCACAAAAACCGCCCATTTGATAAGGGAGCTTTTCTCGTGTGAACCACAGGAAGCCAACGAATCTGAACGCGCAGATCTTCTCGTCCGTTTGGGCACGGAATATGCACAGACGTTTCTTCTGGGGGAGCCACGGACGCCTTAAGATTCCGTATCGTCCGTCGCATCTGTTTCCTCACCGGTCGGGGTCATGTCCGGGCCTTCGCCGGAATATTGACTGCCGCGCGCAAACGGCACATAGCTCGTGCTCGCGGTAAACGAAGGCTGATTGGCAAACCGTTTCCCTCGTGCAATTTCCCGGATGAGAATTTTCAACGAATTTTTTTCGACGCTTTTGACGACCGCCAGATAGGCATTACCTGCAGAAAGGTACTTGATGAGTTTAAACGATATGTCATCGGTAAGTGCCCCAAGGTAGGTGTTTGTGCTTGTCCGTATCTCTATACAGTGGTTGCGTGCCTTCATGATAACCTCCTGTCCGGCAAACAGAGACGCCAGGATGGTGGGAGGCGCGATATGAATACACTCGACGATTTTGGTAATACCCGGTTCCTCAAGAAACATGAGCGGGGATATTGCGTGTAATGCTGATTGTTCTGCGTTTTTTTTCTTGGCCGTCGCAAGTTTTTTGAGATTTTTTTGCGCGATTTGGTTGTATTGGTCGATTGCCAGAACCTTTTCGTAGGTTTTCTTTGAGGCTGTGAGTTGTCCGTCCTGAAGGTACGCGTATCCGAGGCGGCAGAGAGCTTCCAGATCTTCTTTTTTTTCTTTGAGTATTGCTGTGTTTATGCGGATGGCTTCTTTCCAGTTTTGGGAGAGTGCAGCGGCCACTGCCTGGTCGGGCAAGGGTTGATCAGTCATGGTGGAGAGTGTACCCATTCCTTGAGAAAAGTCAAGGGACCAAGTAGAATTGGGTCACATGAGCGGTCACTCCAAATGGTCCAAAGTGAAGCACCAAAAGGCAACAAACGACGTGGTGAAAGCCGCGGTATTTACGAAGGCTTCACGCGCCATTACCATTGCGGTCAGGGAAGGTGGAGGAGTGACGGATCCGGATCATAATTTTCACCTCAGACTCGCAATTGAGAAAGCCCGTGAGGTAAATATGCCCAAAGAAAACATCGAGCGGGCGATAGACAAGGGAGCGGGCGCAGGCGGGGGAACGTTTGAGCAGATAGCATATGAAGCGTACGGTCCGAGCGGTATCGCAATGTATATAGAGGCAGCGACCGATAATCGCCAGAGAACCGCAAGTTTGGTCAAGCAACTTCTCGATCACGCAGGCGGGTCCTTGGCTGGTCCGGGTGCCGTCTCATACTTGTTTGAGCGGGTCGGCGTCATGACGGTTTCCCGCCAGTCCGCTTCTCTTGACCAGATATTTTCCCTGGCTCTTGAATCAGGGGCGCGGGATGTCGTTGAGATGGATGATGTGTTTGAAGTTTATACGACTCCGTCGGATTTGCTTCGGGTGAAGAAGGGGATAGAGGGGAGCGTGCCAGCAGAAAACGCCATGATTGTGATGAAACCGAAAGTTTCCGTTGCCCCTTCACCTGAAGTGGCCGGGAAAGTGCAGGATTTGGTGGAGGCCCTTCTTGCGCTGGATGATGTGCAGAGCGTATTTACCAATGTCCAGAGTCTATGAAAATTATCGACAACATCCGCCGCCGATTTATCCGCTTTGACAGGAAATTATCCCTCACGAAACGTCAGCAGTTTGTTATTCTGACGGGGCTTTTATGCGTCGGCCTGATGGTGACACAACTCGTTTCCGCAGACTGGCGCTACCCCATGGCCATCGGCTTATCGCTTGCGGCATTTTTGTTTTCCGCATTCGCTCTGCGAGACGACCTGCGGGGTATTGAATGGATATCGCTTCTGACGCTTCCGGCGCTTTTTACCGCTGCCGTCTCGTTATTTTACTTCCTTCTCCCGGCCCGGTGGCTTACCCGTGTTCCCGTCGTGATGCTTTATGCGGTGGGGATGTACGCGCTTCTTCTCACGGAAAACATCTACAATGTGGCTGCAGACAGAACGATTGCCCTTCTTCGTGCGGCGCATTCGGTGGGTTTCCTTCTTACCTTATTTACATATTTTCTCCTGGTGCAGACCGTCATGGCATTTCGTCTGCCGTTTTATCTCAACGCACTGTTCGTGGGAATTATTAGTTTTTTTCTTGTTTTTCAGTCGCTTTGGGCGGTTGTTCTGGAAAATGTCGTCGATAGGCGAGTGTGGCGTATCACCTGGATGACGAGTATTGTTCTTGCTGAGCTTGCGTGGGTGTTTTCGTTCTGGCCTACCCAGTCAACACTGAAGGTGCTTTTTCTTACGACCATGTTCTACGGCATCGTCGGCATGGCCCAGCAGTACCTGGTTGAAAAGCTGTATAAGAAAACGGTCGTTGAATTTTTTTCTTTGTGCGCAATTGTTTTTGGAATTGTTTTACTCGCCACCCGATGGCGAGGATTATAGGGAGGTCGATGGCAGAGGAGAGGGGAAGGCGTGGGATGAACCCTGATATAGTTTGATGGGGTGATATAGTCTGATACAGTTAATAATTATAGGCCTATAATAATTAATTTCTCGCTTCGGGTATGTGGATAATTCTTTTCACGGGGCAGGAGAGATCTTTTCACGATCTCACTCTCGCACTGCGTCTGCCAGGCCTCCATGCTCTCTCTTGAGTACACAATGTGTGCGTAATAATATCCGTTTGGATTGTTCTTATGCTCTAAACCAGCACTCCGTCCGTGCGACATATGGCAACATTTTAGCCTTGAAAACGCGCGTTTGGAGCATAAGGAAGCCCTAAAAACAACCGAAAAGCGACGTCTGCTTTTTCGTGTACCTTGGTGAGAAGGAAGTGAGAAACGTGTAATTTCTGAGGCTAAACTTTCACTTGCGGAGCATTACTACGCTCTAAATCGGATCGCAAAGAACACACTCGTTTTGCATAATTTA
This sequence comes from uncultured Gammaproteobacteria bacterium, assembly GCA_964445435.1. Taxonomy (GTDB): domain Bacteria; phylum Patescibacteriota; class Microgenomatia; order UBA10105; family UBA927; genus CAYUKU01. The sequence goes on along the minus strand of CAYUKU010000011.1, from coordinate 25,919 downwards.
GCCTCAAAAGTTATGAAATAGAGCATAACAAGGCGCTAAATCGACACACACCACTATACGCTCGTGTTTGGCGTTTTTCGTGATAATTAGCCTCAAAAATAAGTGTTTAGCGCATTATTATGCGCTGAATACGCTATATCGATGAAACCCGAAAGAGCACCTAAGAGTGGCTGTCTCTCCCTTGGATTTGGATCCATTTGTCCTTGGAACGCAGTGTCTCACCGGAGAAGACCTCCTGCGGGTCGAATTCAGGCATAGGGAGACACTCATCCTCCGGGGTGAGCCACGATGATAATCATGCGAATTTTCGTTGGGTTTCCCAAAGGCGGCAGGGTGGTAAAATCTATATAGTCGCACAATAATACTTTTGCGACGTGTCTGAGTGTGGATTGCGGAGAAGACCTCACTTTGCCTCTTTTGCTGTCTCATTCATGTCACTATGTATTCCGCATGATTGTTGATATCGATTACCATGCTACATCCGCATAATGCTCTCGAAAATATTGTCGTCTTTTTTACACGGTTTTGTCCGGGACCGGACTTGTTTGGGTTTATGGTTTTTTCGAAATTTCCTGTGATAACGGGCCATTTGGAATTTTTTTCCTTTTGGACAGACACAGGACCATAGCTTAGGGTCACGGAAAAGCCATTCTAGGTCACTACAGAGGCTCAAAATTGAGGCTAATTTTGGGTTGCTTCGGCTACGAGTTTTCTAGCCACCTGATAGTTCTTTACGTGGTGTTTGCTTGGTTCTACAAGGACCCAAACATCGTCGCGGTTTTGGAACTGTTTGAGAAGTTCAACCGTTTGGGATTTGTTTGGAATTGCGTGTGACGTTTCGAAGGTCGGATCATCAAGTGATCCGTGATGGTCAGTGCCGTTATATGGCGGGATGACAAATCCCAGATGGATAAGTCGTGTTTGCGAAGTCAGTATTTTCGTAGTTTTTGAAAGATGCGTCCAGATTGCGACAGGATCATCGGAAATGGTGTTTGCGGCGGTATGGACGACGTCATTGGCGACCCAGAAGCCCATGCGTGCGGCTTGTACGATGGCGCTGTCTGGAAGTTCATAGATCGTACTGGGCGTTCGTCGGGTTTCGGCGTTGTACCAGCCGGCGGTAATGCGTGGCGGGACGGTCTCTACGGTAAAAACGACACCATGGCGCTCTGCATAGGCCTTCACGGTCTGGGCATGTTCCAAAAACGTCTCTATGGCAGTCTTCATATCAACCGGTTCGGATATGACGTCGTAGCGTTCTTTTGCGTAGTTTACTTTGGAAAGTGCTGCCGCGCCGGGATGGACGTTTACGTACGAAAATCCGTTGCGTGCGGCAATGTCAATCGTGCGGTTCATAAGTGCTATGGTTTGCTTTATGTTTGAAGCGTCGGGATAGGCCAAATTCGGCGCGACGTTGTCGTCGCAGAGTCCCCAGAAATGCAGTCCTACATCACACTTTCTGCGCCTGAGTTCCGTAAAAAGGTCGTCATAGCGATCTTTATCATTGATATTAAACCACACCTCGACGAATGGTGGATTGCCGTCGCGCAGCCTTGCGAATCCGTCAGCATCTGCGTTGACCTTAAGACCAAGCTTCATACACCCATTATACACTTGACATAATTCGTAATGTCGTACAATATGAATTTATCCATGGACAAAGACGTTTCAGAACTCATCAAGGACTTCCTCGAATACCTCGAAATTGAGAAAAATGTTTCGCAGTTGACGATTCGCAACTACGCGCACTATTTGGCGCGGTTTTTGGACTACCTCTCTGGTGCTCCCCGCTCCCCTGGCGTGAAAACTGTGAAAACTCAGGAATTAGCCTCAAAAAAGCGCGTTTTAGCCTCAGAAATTACCACCGAGTCCATCCGGCAATACCGGCTCTTTCTCTCACGATATGTGGATGAACACGGCATAAGCCTCAAGCGCGTGACCCAGAATTATCACCTGATTGCGCTTCGCAGTTTCCTTAAATATCTTCTGAAGCGTGATATGCCCGTTGTCGCGCCGGAGAAAATCGATTTGCCGAAAGCTGAATCACGAAGCATCAAATTTCTGGAGCGCGACCAAATTGACCGCCTTCTGAATATGCCTGAGATTTCCGACAAAGAAGGATTACGGGACAAAGCGATTCTTGAAGTACTCTTCTCAACCGGCCTTCGGGTGTCTGAGCTCGTCGGGCTTAATCGCGATCAGATCAATTTCGACCGGAAGGAATTTGGTGTGGTTGGAAAAGGTCGGCGAGCCAGAATTGTTTTCCTCTCTGACAGCGCTGTTGAATGGGCTAAGCGGTATTTGGCCTCACGTGAGGATGACTCGCCCGCACTTTTTATCCGGTACGCGGGCAAGAAACCCGAGGCTGGTGAGAATCCGAGAGAAGCAATGCGTTTGACTGCCAGAAGTGTCCAGCGGCTCGTTGAGAAGTATGTGAAAAAGGCCCGTCTGCCCATAAAAATTACGCCGCACGGCCTGCGGCACAGTTTCGCCACCGATCTTCTTTCAGGCGGGGCTGACCTGCGGGCCATTCAGGAAATGCTGGGACATAAAAATGTTTCTACAACCCAAATCTACACACATATCACAAATCCACAGCTCAAACAGATTCATGCACGGTTTCATCATGTATCCCGTAGGAGCCAGCCTTTGGATATGCCTCAGGTTGAGCGTGAGGCCGGCAGCGGCGATGATACGGCTAGGAAATAAGTTTCGCCGCACCCAAGACGCCGCTTTCTTCTATAAACACGAAGGAAACCTGATAGTCTGGCACCAGTTGTCGTACTGTTACGCTTACGTTTTCTTTATATCGCCAGCCTTTCCAAAACAAGCTTCCCTCAATAACGACCGTACAGTCCCGTTTATAGAAGTCCGCGATTCCCGCAATTTGGCATGCTACGAGTGACGATGAATGATCCGATGCTTCGCGCGCAAGAAGCGATACGAGCGGAATGTCTTTATATGCAATGGCATCCATTTCTTTTGTCGATTTGATAGTGGGAAAATCCAGACCTTCTTTTTGGAGTCGTATATTAAAGTGTTGGTAGAGATATCCGCCGGAGGTTTCTTTCTCAAACAGCGCCGTGCCCGGTCTGGCTGAAGCCTTGTCAATCAATTTCCCTTCGGCGCTTTGCTTGAATTTGTCGAAGTTCGCGGATTCCAAATTCACAATCGTTTCCTTGTCTAAGAAGATAGCAAAATTAAGTCCGGTTCCGATGATTCCGCCGACGAGTCCGTGCCACTGGAATTGAGTCAGTCCTGAAAGAAGGAGGCACACCGTATCGTTTGCCAGGGCGACTTTTATCTTTCTCTTTTGGCGGTCGAATATATATTTCTCGATTGTCTCGCCTACGAGATTTCCGGCAAGGCCCTGAAAACTGTGCTCTTTCGTTCCGGCGATTAGCCTTCCGTCCAAATACCCGTTACGGCTCACCGGTTCCATGGGATAGGCAAAATTGATTGCTAAGTGATCGATGTCCCTTTGGAGCGTTTTTTCTATGAATGAGAGAAAAACCTCTTTTGACGTAAAAATAGGAAGCGGACGTTGGTGACTTTGAACTATCGCGACTTTTCCGTTGATACGTTTTACCAGGGCGTTTTGATAAATGGATCCGCCGATGCGTAATACCTGGAATACTTCTTCTTTTTTGACTTTCGGAGTAAGGGATAATTGATGTCGGATGAATGGAAGGCTCGTTTTGTTGCCTCCGGTTGCCTGCTTGAGTTCGCTGACAAAATTTTTTTTGATATCAAGAAGATTTGATTTCATGTCTAATGCGAATGTAGAGAAGTTTTTCATATGTGTCAATGATGGGTAATGTTGTTCGGTTATCTCGTTTGAGCAAGATATTTGAGAAATTGTTCAAATATGGACATACGCTGATCATCAAGTAGCAACCTTCCAAACATCATCATGCGCAAAAAGTGGTTTGTCAGGGTAATTTCATCTCCTTTCCCGAGAAGATCCTGAAGATAAATTGGCCATCCTTTTTCTGAGCGAATTTTGCCGGAAAGATCGCTGGTGTTGGTGACGCCGCCAGTGTTGACAATTAATGGATTATCATTTGTTCCAACATGTGGGGCATCGCCGAGTGCCAGCGTATAGACTTTTTCAAACGGAACGTTGAGAAGACGGTACATTCCTTGTACGAAATTCTTCACAAGCCGTGCATTTTCCCGTTTGTTTATTTTCGGAGCAGCAATATCGATATAGACCGTTTGATGTGCGTGTGACCGGAAAAAATTGACTTGCCCTTCTGACAGCTTTCCAAATGCTTCAAGGAGAGACGATTCGTCGACGATAAGTACGCCGGTTTCATCATACCATCGTTTTTGAAGTGACGTGTCGCCGTTTCTCCCAACGATTTTTTCAAGATCGAGGACGAGATTAGCTTTTGTGCTCCATGGCGTACTAGAAACAAAATCCCGAATGCTAGCTTGCAGTTGTCTTCTGTGTTCAAGTTCTATCTCAGTGAGTTGAAGCTCTACTTCGCGCTGAAGTGCATCGGGCGAATCTATGATTTGCATCGTTTTTCGTTTGTGGAGCTGATCGGTGTGAAAAATCGTACTTTTTTCTCTTAGTTTCAGCTTGAGAACTCGATTGAGGACGGATATGACACGATTTACGAAGAGTTTTCTATCTTGTTCCCTCGTCGTGACATATGGATCATCTTTCGGGTTGTATGGGATGCGTGGAGGTAATCGGTTGGTAGCAAGCTCATCTCCCGGCACATCTGAAAGCTGGATACGCTTGGTTGTCCCTGTAAGCTGGGCTATGCGCGATTCCTTTGTGGAGTCACGCAGCAAATCCTCATGTTTTTGAAGCCATTCCCACGTGGATAGAGGAATCGGTTTATAGATGATACAGCCTGAGGGCGGCCAATTGGGTGCGCTTTCGTTTCGCAATGCGTAGTTCGATGACAAATCGATCGTAAATCCGCCGTTGCCTGTGGTAAAGGTAAACAGGACAGGTTTGGTGCCGTCTATCGTTTTTCGAGGCCCGCCACCGCGATAAAAGTATTCTTCTTCTGTGTCCTCTGGTCGCTGATCATTTGCGGGAAGGCCAAATAACTGGGCTATCATATCAATCCGTTTTTTTATATAGGTAGCCAGCGGCCATGCATTTGCATCTTTGCCCGTTTCCACAGATAGTGCTACCCCGTGAAGCGCGAGGATGACAAGAAGGTCAATATTTTCCAGCTCCATACTATTTCCTGTCTCATCCTTGTATTGATCTGGATCAAATATGCGTTCATCAGGAGTCAATTTTATTCCCCGATCAATAATTGTGTGATCAATATCAACATGCAGGACAACATGTGGATGAAGCATGCGTTCGCGCAAACTTGAGAGCGCTGCATGAACAGTTTGCTCTTGTTCGGTTGTGGGGAGAAATAGTTGCACCTCTGCTTCGCCAAAAAGGCTGCCTGCGCCAAATCTCATCAGCGTCTCTAAGGGTGTTTTAGATAGACGTGGAGCTAAAGATAGTTGATCGTGTTTATTTTGTGCACTCGGTGTTTCTCTTTCTTTTCCGGCGGGCATTTGCTTTTCCTTTTTAAGAAATAAAGAAACACAGAACGCATTTTCTGTGTTTCTAATCACACTTTATAGGAAGAAGTAAGGGATTGGCTTGACAGGATATACATTTTATACTGACTTTTCGCTGACTAATACCCATTCTTGTTGAGTATGAGGTGGTTATCAGGCTTGTGGGGTTTATTTCTAGGCTACTGAGGTATGATCGATGAAATCAAATACTTCATCCGTGGATTGAGGGATTTTCTTTTCTTTTCCAATAATAGTGCAGCTGCGCGCTGCCGCAGCGCAGGCAAACATCGCTGTTTTTTTTATATCCCATTGTTGGGTAAGACCGAAGACAAACGATCCAAAGAAAACATCGCCAGCACCGTTTGTATCGATAGCGGTAATATTATAAGAAGGTTGATGGAATATTTCCGATTCAGTTGCGACAAAACAGCCGTCTTCTTCCATAGTAAGCACTACGAGTTTTGGGCCTCTGCTGCGTAACGAGATTGCGATTTTGTCAGGATCAGTATGTGTCCAGACTTTTTTCCAGTATGCTTGCGGTGCGATTACACCATCTGCCAAGGGTATAAGGTCGTCAATGCCTGGTTTAGGATTTCCTAAATCAAGCAGAACAGGGATGTCTATTTTGCGTGCCGCCTCCATATGGCCTTTGGTGGCTTGTGGATTATGTGCATCGACAAGTAAAAAGGAGCTAGCTGGATCAATATGGTGAAATTCTTTTCCTGATTCAGAAGAAAATGTCCCAGTGGTATAAAAGCTTGTTCGTTTACCGTTTGACGGTTGAATAATAACGAAAGCAAATGGTGTTTGTTTTTTGGGCTTCTGAATGAGATAACGGGTGTCAACACTTTCCCTCCGAAGAATCTCCGCAAGCGCCGTTCCGAATAAGTCATTTCCTATCGTTGAATGGAATTGTGTAGCTATACCCAACCTGGAAAGAACAATAAGTGCGGTGGGGATTACTCCGCCTACTTGAATAGATTGTTGTGTAACAAGATTCTTGTGTTCCGGAAGTATCGTTTCTCCCGTCATCAGTACATCTACAACAAGTGAGCCGAAGCCAGAAATAAGAATTCTATTACGCATAGGCAGATTATAGCGTATTTTATGTGAATCTGGCACTCATAGCGGGAAGTGCGATACAATAGCTTTATGGACATAACGCCATTTATGGTGAAAAACCGCCTTCTTATGTTGGCACTTGATCATCGGGGCAGCCTGGAGACAATGCTTCCGACTTCTGTGTCTGCCGAACATCGTAGAAATACAGTCATCGAAATCAAGCGCCAGCTCATGCAATCACTTGCCTCCCTTTACAGTGGCGTACTTATTGATTCTGATTATGGTCTTTCAGCCTACCATGAGCTAGCTGGAGATATTCATGTCTCTGAAAAACCATTTTTGCTGTGTATAGAAAAAACAGGATATACAGATACGGACCATGAACGTCAAACTCATCTTGAATACTCCGTAGCCAATCTCAAAGCGAAAGGCGCAAAGGGTATCAAGTTATTACTTTTCTTCCATCCAGATGCTAAAACCGCTTCATCTCAAATTGATTTGACCAGAGATGTCTATCGTCAATGTCGGGAACAGGAGCTTCCGTTTTTTCTTGAAATTCTTAATTATCAGTTACACGATTCTGTATATGATCCGTCTGACTTAGTGCCCCGATCTGTTAGAACCTTTTTGGACCATGGGATTACAGCTGAGGTGTTTAAATTAGAATTTCCGGGAACACCCAAAAGTTGTAGACTTGTAACTGATATGTTAGGAAATACGCCGTGGATTCTCCTTACTAAGGGTGAAACATACGAGAAATTTAAAGCAGGGCTTGAAATAGCATCAGAAAATGGCGCTCGAGGATTTCTTGCTGGCCGATCGCTGTGGCAAGATTTTTCTCTGCTACCTCAAGATCAGTGGGGAAAATTTTTTGAGTCAACGGTCAAAGAGAGGTTTGTTGAGATTTCTCGCATTGCACAAGAAGATTAAGTGAAGGAGATAGTTGTGTAATCTTCGTCCTCATATGGAATCGCACGAAGAATGCCCAAAATAGTATCTGATAATCCGAGTATAGCTTCGCGTGATGTTCGAATTCCGCCGAATCCCGTTTTGCCCCTTTTTTCTACGGCTTTCAAAAGACTTTCTGAGCTGTTTGCGAGTGCCACAAGGTATGCTTGGTTGGCACCTTCGTTTATTTCACCTTTGCCGGTTTGATCTTCTGGCAGAATATCAGTACTCGAATCACCAACATGAATAATAAGCATGTTTTGCGGATCGAATCCATCTTTTCTGATTTCATTGACGAGAGTAGAAAATTTATTAAGATCACCGTGCCCTATGTCCATAAAACCCGCTGTGGCATTAAATCTCGGAAGCAATTTTGTCTTCATGAGAACAATCGTTTCCAGTGCTTCGCTAACCTCTTTCATTCTATGTGCTCGGTGATCATCTGAATCGTCGATAATTTTTTGTATTGCAGCAGTTACTTCTGGAAGAAGATCATCTTCAGTGCCGCTCAGCTTGTCCAGTCCTTCCTGTCCTATGGTTGATATCATATCATGAATGATGTCTACCGCATGCGGTATAGTTTTTATTTGTGCTTCAAGCTCGTCCAGCTCATGACGATATTTAGCCTCAGATTCTTCCAGGAATTGATGAACTTTTTTCATTATCCATACATCTGTGACAGTTTCACCATCTGTGGCGATATGAAGAAATTTACCACCGTCTTCGTGTCTTTCCGCTATTTGCACAGAAAGCATAGATTCTTTCTTTTCGACACGTCTGATGAATCCTGAGCGTGATTGAGTTGCGGCGGCAAGGTAGTTTTTGAGGTTATCCAGTTGTTCCTGCCATAGAGCAGGCCGAGGCACAGCAACTTCCGGTGTATATGTGTTCCCATCAAGATGCAAAATAGTTCCGCCTGATTCAGCGAGGGCGAATCGACGAATTTCAGGAATCGGAGGGAGCATTTCCCATACCCCCCATGCGTATTTATCTGGGCGGCCAGTGTTTAAGACAATGTACAATTGTTTGTCAGGATAAATTTGCTTGAATCGATCAGCCAGGGCTTGGAGTTGCGCTGTAACGCTATCTAGAACTGGGAGGCTAGCGTAAGATTCTTGAACGTTGAGTGTGGAGTTTATGTCCAAAGAGAGAACGACTACTCGAGTTGACGGATCATTGAGTCGTTTTGTAAATTCTATGCCCATATCTACGCCTTCTTCAGACTCTCGAAATTCGGTTAGGGCTTTTTGCGCCATTTCGCTAAAGGTATCACCGTTCATATTTTTGATAAAAGGAAGTGGCGTGGTTTCAGGAATTTTTTCTCGATGATTATAAATCGCAATTGCCGCAATCAACCGCGCTTCTCGTATTTCTCTGAGAAATACTGAAAAGGTAGGATCTCCCATTAGCGAGGCAGCCCTCATGTCGGCAAAAGCAGCTGAAGGAGTCAGTCCAGAGTTCTCGATATATCGTTGTAGCACTGAAAGAGCCCGCCCGATGCCATATATAGCCATTGCCGTATCAGCCTGTGCGGCAAATTTTCGCGGATTATCATCACAATTTGCCCATTGATACATTGTCATCAACACCGGGAGGTTATATCGTGAGTATAAGCCGTCTGTAAGTGTATTATGAGATAATTTTCCGCCGTGTGTTTCATTGCCAAGATTGTGCCATTCCTTATACTGTTGGATAATTTCTGCGCAATATTCAGGCGTTACACGTGAGATCGCTTCCTGGAAAGTGACATATTCTTCTCTAAAGATACCAGAGGTTGAGTTAGGGATAGATACAGGTCGCGTTTCTGCTTCCGGCATAAGATCTATTTTGCGTTATGTGAGACCTGGTTTAGATAGTCAGCGTGCTTTTTGTACTGTGAATATAGTTTTGCATATGTCGCAACATTTTTCTCATTTGGATGCATAAAATCTGATGTGTGTAAATTATTTTCATAGAATTGTTCCAAACCTTTAAATTCGTCCGGCGCGAATTTTGCAAGTATAGCTGCACCAAACGGTGAGTGATCCTTGATATTTATACTCATTGTAGGCATATTAATAACATCGGTTATTATTTGGCGCCAAATTGCATCTTTGGCTCCGCCACCACTAAGAAGAGTTTGTCGCACTGGAATTTTCATTTCTTCAAAGACTTTCATGCAGTCTCGAATTGAAAACGCAACACCTTCCAGAATCGCTCTAGTTAAGTGTAGCCGTTTATGAGAATGAGAAAGTCCGATAAAAGCACCTCGTAAATGAGAATTAAAATAAGGAGTCCGCTCACCCGCTAAAAAAGGTAGAAAAAAGATTCCGTCTGCGCCCGGCGCAATAGTTTCAACCCTTGTTAAGTACTTTGGGTAGGATATCTCTTGTGATCTGTTGATTTCGTTTTTGAACCATTTTAGAGAATATCCCGCGGTTAAGGTTGCAGCCATATATAAGCCGATACCTGGAAGAACGTGATTAAGTGTGTGTAGTCGTCTTTTGGAATCTATGAGACCCTTTTTTGCCACAACGAGGCATTGGCCGCCTGTCGATATTGCTATGGCGGCGTGACCGTTGCTTACCAATCCACTACCAAGGGCAGCCATACTTTGGTCACTGCCTCCGTAGACTGGGGCGCCTTCAGGAATGCCGGTAATTGCGGCGATTTGCTGGGTTATTCCACCATATGATTGTGTAGTTGGAATTATTTCGGGAAACAGGGATTCTTTTATTTCAGTGGCATTGAGAATTTTTTTTGACCAGGTATTCTTACTATAATCAAATGCTCCGGTTGCAAGAGCGTCTGTGGGTTCTGTTTTTAGTTGGCCAGTCAGACGAAAAGCAAGATAATCTTTAGGAGATGACACTTGTGTAATGCGTTTATAAAGTGACGACTCATGACGCTTAAGCCACAGAAGAGAAGCCAAAAGAAAGCCTGTAAATATCGGATTCCCGGTTGTTTTGTAGAACGATATATTGCCGACAACCTTTAAGATATCCTCGACTTCTTGCCCAGACCGTTTATCCATCCACACGATTGCACGCCGAATAGGTAATTTATTCTCATCGTATGTAACTAAGCCGTGCATTTGTCCCGATAGACCAATACCCTTCACGTTAGACAGTCTCACTTTGGTGCCGAGAAGTTGAATAATACTCAGCGTATTGCTCCACCATAATTCAGGACTTTGTTCCGCCCAAGACGGCTGCCGAGCAATCATTGGAGTTTCTTTAGCTTCAATAGCCAAGATTTTGCCCGAATCATCCATCACAAGACCTTTGAGCATACTCGTGCCAAGATCTATTCCAAGATAAAGATTCATAGGATTATAGGATGCTTAATTGTATAGTAGTAACTCGGATAAGCTTGACGTATAAGCAATATTTTCCTGACATTTCTACCATATTATCATGGTAGCATTCTCTTGAGAAATAGCCCTGCAGTAGCTACAATATCATCCATGAAACGCGTCATAGAGGCCGATTATCCTATCTCATTTCGCAAGAAAGAGGCCGCGGAACTGGGTACGCACCTCAAGAACCGTCACTCCGTCGTTCTCATCGGGATGAAGCGTGTCGGCATAAGCAATTTTTTGCGGTTTTTCCTCAATCACGATCATGTGGTGGAGACGTACGTAAAAAATGACATATCCCCCATCTCAATCCAGGTGGACTTAAATGATCTCATTGAGCGCAACGTTTCGGCGTTCTGGACGCTCCTTCTCACCCGTGTTGTAGATACGGTTCAGCGTTCCACCCTGCCTGAGAGTGTCAAGCGCCAGTGCCGGCGGTCCTTCGTCCAGAGCATCCAGCTGAAAGATCACTTCTTCACCCTGGATAGCGTGCGTAAATCATTGGAAGCCCTCGATGCAGGCGGCTATTTCCCGGTTCTCTTCTTTATCCGTTTCGATCGAATGGCCCAGGTGGTGACGCCTGAGTTTTTCAGCAATCTGGTCGGCCTTCGCGATGCGGTCAAGGGCAAAACCTCCTATGTGTTCACAAGCTACCGTCCGCTTGGTGACCTTGCGCCTGACGTATTTACCAAGCCCCTCTTGTCGGTGTTCTCTCGCGATATGTATCTTGTCCCCGCTCGTGACGAGGATATGATGAGTATTCTTAGGACTCTGGAGGACCAGTACCACACCTCATTTGACGCCCAAACGCGAGACGCACTCATACAGCTATCCGGTGGGTATGTCCAGTATTTGCAGCTTGCGATTTTGCGCTTGCGGGACGAAAAAAAGATCCCCCGCCAAGAAGAAGACCTCAGAGCGCTTCTTGCCGCAGATGAGCAGATCGTGTTTCAGTCGGAGGAGCTTTTCGATAGTTTGACCAAGAAAGAGAAGGAAATTCTTTTGGAAATCAAACGGGGAAATGCAATCGACAGTCTCCAAAAAGATGAGGCTCTGTATCTCTGGCGCACTGGTATGATCCGGGAAGAAAAAAGAAAGCATGCCTTATTTAGCCCGCTGTTTGATGACTATTTGGCGAAATTCGGAGCGACACCGCCAGGCGGACAGGAATTTACGAAAAAAGAGCACCTGCTCTTTTCTTTTCTCAAGCAGCACGAAGGCCAGTTGTGTGAAAGGGAGGCAATTATTGAAGCCGTATGGCCGGAGCATCAGGATCTGGGTGTATCAGACTGGGCAATCGACCGGCTGGTCGCTCGCCTGCGAAGCAAGCTTAAGGCGCAGGACAGCCCGTACAGTATCGTAACCGTGGTGACCAGGGGATATAAGCTGCTTCGGGATTAGTTTGGCCGTTTGGGGCTGATGACGGTCGCTGATGCAATATCAAATTTCGGTAAGTGATCGGCCTGATCGGACAAAACAATCATAAGTTGCCGCTCTTCCCGTTTTATGAAGGTATACGAGTTGTTTTTTTTGCCCACATTTTTACGTTTGAGGGTTTTATCAGTCCAGCGTTTTCGGAATTCTGTCCAAGGATAGGACACTTTCTGTCCGGAATAACTGTCAAGAAGGACAATTCTTCCTGTTGCGGGTCGGAACGAAGAAACCACAGCCCAATGGCCGGAATCAGGTTTTGGGTTATTGTTTTCATCCATTGCGTAGAGATAGCTTACAATAACCGCTCTTTTTTTCGCCGCCGATGCGCGAAGGGCGCTCATAAGGTGATGAAGCGTCGTTTTCTCAACGACAAGACTTGAGAGTTTGAGTTTTCGGATGGCAGCAAGCATGTTTCTCGTGGTCGTGCCGTTTTTGTTTGTTTTGCAAAGGGAGATAAGTTCGGAAACCGATGCCCGTTTGCCCAGAATGGCAAGGGCTGTTTTGAGTGCAGCAGGACCGCAGGAATTTTCGTCTGGCTGTTTGATAGGATTCACACGGCTTCGGGTCATAGGAGACCCATTCTACCGCGCTAAACCACACACGTTCAAGACCTATAGTGAGCTCCTCGGTCCTTTTTAGCGAATTTCGTAGCTGAGAGACACGGTGACCGTGATCTCTGAGCTCCCCGGCTCAACGGGAGTTTCTGCCCGTTCGGGAGCTCCCATCGCGGCATCCATTTTGGCATAGTATGGCCGTGGAGGCATGCCCCCCTGGTTTTCACTGTAGTTAATCACTCGCCCGAGGCTAAATCCGGCAGTTTTGGCGGCTGTGTCTGCCTTCTTTCTGGCTTCGGCGACGGCCTTCTCTCTGGCTTCATTTTCTGCCTTCGCTTTGTCAGAGACATCGAAGGAAATCCCGCTTATCTGGTTGGCACCGCCTGCAGTCGCAGCGTCAATGACCCCACTGGCTTTTTCCATATCGCGGACTTTCATGGTCAGCGTGCTGTTCCCCTGGTATCCGGTTATCCGCTGACGATCGCTCTGATAATCATACGTTGGATAGATGGAATAGTTGCTGGTCTGGATGTCTTTGGCGTCCACTCCCAATTTTTTCACATTTGCGATAATGGCGTTGGATTTTGTATTCAATTCTTCCTGGACGCGTTTGACCGATGCCCCCTGCGCCTGGATGCCGGCGGACACCACGGCGATGTCGGCAACGACGACTGCTTTCCCCTCTCCCGTCACCGTAAAACTGTCTGTTTTTGAGGTGACGATGCTACTCACCGAAAACGGAATGGGACCCGCGAATTTCGTGTAGACAAACAATGAAAGGAAAAAAAGTACAATAGCCCCGCCTGCATGTTTCATAGAGTGCCTCCTTTTTGCAGTATACAGGCATTGAGGAGGTTTTGCATGAGACATGCGACGTTGACCGGCCCGACTCCCCCCGGAGTCGGTGTATAGAAGCCGGCAGTGCCCTCAATATCGTGTTCTTCATAATCCCCTGCCAGTTTGCCTTCCTGGTCACGATGGATTCCCACTGAGATAAGGATGCTTCCCGGAGTGATCATGCTTTTGGTGAGAACCCGTTTTTTTCCGACACAACTTATGATGATATGGGCTTCTTTCAGGATGGCTTGGGGGTTTTGGGTTTGCGAATGAATAATTGTGAGACTTTGGGTGTGTTTTGAAAGCATCTCTGAAATTGGCTTGCCTGCCGTTTCTCCGCGGCCTATGACTGCTATCGGTTGGCTTTTGATCCACGGAAGGAAATCTACCGGAATAAGACCGGTTTTTCTCAGGTCTTTATGCACGTTTTCAAGGATGGTGAAGACAGCCTTCGCAACCGGCACCTGGAATGGTGAGTTCGGGATAAATCCGTCAACGTCTTTCTGGGGAAGTACATCGGTAAGGACAGCGTCAGCGTCGTGTCGGGCCCGGGCAATGGGCCTTTGGATGATAAGACCGTGAACCGACGCATTGCTGTTATAACGGGCTATCGCAGAAGCAATAGCGTCGACGGGAGCGTCGCCCGGAAGTTCCTCCAGAAGAAGCCGTGCGCCGATCCGTTCGGCTGCTTTCCGTTTCTGGTTGATATAGGAGATGGATCCCGGATCATCTCCAACGAGAATAACACCGAGTGTCGGGATAATCCCGTAGTCGCTTAACTTGTTTACCTCAAAGGAGAGCGAGGTGAGAATACTCTCTGCGATCGCTTTTCCGTCTATTTTCATACCCTCAAGTATACTACGAGCTCGTATGTGTTGACTTTCTCCATTGGTATTTCTAGGATGAAGATGGAGGACTTCTATGGATCACAAAATGGATCGTGTCGAACTTATTGTACTGAGCATTGTTGTAGGTGTGGTATTTCTCGCGGGACTGTACTTCATCCCTTGGCGATCCGTGACCTGGGGGCGACTGAAGCTTACTCCCGGCGATACCGTGACGGTAACCGGAGAGGCAAAAACGAAACAGAGAAACCAGAAGGCAACGTTCTCCGCAGGCGTGTCTGCCGTGTCGGATAACAAGGATACCGCAGTTTCCGAGGTAAATAGAAAGATTGGCGCTATCGTGGAAGCTGTGAAGGCCTTCGGGATTAAAGCGGAGGACATCAAGACCCAGAATCTCAATGTCTATCAGGGGGAAGAAACGTATTACGAGGACAATCGCCAAAAGGTCCGCCCAGGACAATGGCGGGTCAGTAACACGGTCGAAATTACCCTGTCGGACGTTGACCGTGCCGGAGGGTTAACCGATATTCTCACAAAAAGCGGCGCCACGAATATCTATGGCCCCAACTTCATGGTCGACGATACGGCAGACGTCGAGGGCGGCCTTATCGAGGAAGCCATGAAAAACGCGCGGGAGAAAGCGGTGCGGGTGGCGGCAGCTTCGGGTCGCAAGCTCGGGAAAATGGTGAGTTTCACTGAGGGCTATCAACCCGTCGCGGTCTACAGGATGGAGGGAGGCGGTGCGGGTGGCGGTGGCGGATATGAACCCGGAACCGCAACGGTGACGAAGACCGTCACGCTTACGTTTGAGTTGGCACCGTAGGTTACTCTTCTACAATACGGGCTTGACTCTGATACCAGTTGGGCTTGGTGATGGTAATCAATTTGAGTCTCTTTGCCATCATCCTGACTTTTTCCCCAGGGAGCATAATGACAAGGTCGCGAGGGCCTACTGTATAGGTTCTCTCATTGATATATACCGTTGCGGTGCCTTCAATGATGAAATACGCTTCCCAGCAGACATCGTTGACCCACCAGCCATGATCAGGGGCCACCCCATCGTATTCTTGGTACGAGATGCCCACGTCCTCGCTTGGGAGCACGTAGTCCCATCCATGGCCGCCTGTGGCTGTCGAAAACGCCTTCGGATCGGGTTTGATAACCATGTTATACGGTTTTGGAAAGGCACGTTGCCGCGGCAATCGTGTCGTTTTTGTCGGCAAACCGCATGAGAATAACGCCGCTCGTTGCCCGTCCAAGTTGTGGTACTGAGGAAATCGGGAGTTTGACGACTTGACCCTTCGTTGACGTAAAAATGACGCTTTCGGCATCAGAGGGGACGATTTGGGAGACGACGACTTTCCCCGTCTTATCTTTTACCTCTGCCACTTTCACTCCCTGCCCGCCCCGCTTTTGCTTGGGGAAATCTTTAATGGCGGTCTTTTTGCCGATTCCCTTTTCCATGACCGTTAAGAAATCGCCCTTCTTCACGTCGTCGTTTATAACATCCATCGACACGACGTAGTCAGGAGCCTTAAGAAGGATTCCCCGAACACCCATGGTATCGCGCGCTGTAGGCCGCACCTCTGTTTCAGAAAACCGGATGGACTTGCCCTCATGAGATACGAGAAGGATGTCGTCGTTGCCGCTGGTGAGCTTGGCCCAGGTGAGCTCGTCTCCCTTCTCCAGTTTGATCGCGACGATGCCGCTTCGTCGTATGTTTTCATACTCAGAAAGCTTAGACTTCTTGATGGTGCCGTTTTTGGTCGCCATGATAATAAATCCGACTCCTTGCTCTTTTTGCTCTGCCCGCTTAAGGGAGTACGCTAAGACCGATGTTACCTTCTCGCCGGATTCGGTGTTGATGAGGTTGACGACTGCCTGTCCTTTGGCCTGGCGGGTCGCCTCAGGAATATCCCACACCCGAACCTGGTATACGCGTCCGCGATCGGTGATAAAGAGCATGTTGTCATGTGTTTGGGCAGCGATGATCTTGTCGATCGTGTCTTCTTCCTTCGTCGTCATACCGATGACACCCTTGCCGCCCCGCTCCTGCATCTTGAAGGTGGTTCGGGGAACCCGCTTGATATACCCTGATTCGCTCATTGTGATGATGACATCTTCATTGGCAATAAGCTGCTCTTCTGAAAATTCCCCGACCTTGCTCTTGTAAACCTTCGTGCGCCGGTCGTCGCCGTATTTATCTTTGAGTTTTGTCAGTTCGTCTTTTATGACTTTGAGGATTTTCTCGGGATGAGCCAGAAGGTCCTCAAGATATGCGATCGTCTCGCGGATCATGGCAAGCTCGTCCTCTATCTTCTGCCGTTCAAGAGCGGCAAGCCTGCGAAGCTGCATGTCAAGAATTGCCGTAGTTTGGATATCTGAGAGTCCGAACCGCTTCATAAGCTTTCCTTTTGCTTCGTCAGCGTCTTTACTCTTTTTTATGATGGAAATCACCTCGTCGATGTGGTCGACGGCAATTTTCAGTCCTTCCAAAATATGCTCGCGGGCTTTTGCCTCCTTCAATTCAAACTCGCTTCTCCTTCGTATGACGCTGTGGCGGTGTTTGACGTACTCTTCGAGGATGAGCTTGAGACTGCATGTCTGAGGCGTGTTATCGACCAGTGCGACCATATTGACGGGAAAGGTCGTTTGGAGGGCGGTGTACTTGAACAGATTATTAAGTACCTGTTTGGGTTTAGCGTCCCGTTTAAGTTCCACAAACACGCGGATGCCCCGGCGGTCTGATTCATCACGAAGATCGCTTATGCCCTCAATCTTCTTTTCTTTCACGAGGTCTGCTATTTTGGCGACTAACAGTGCTTTGTTGACCTGGTACGGCAGTTCGGTAATGGCAATCGCTGACTTGCCTTGTCCGATTTCTTCGATCTCGGCTTTCCCGCGGACAACGATTTTTCCGCGGCCGGTGGCGTAGGCGGATTTGATTTCATTGATGTCATAAATCGCGCCTCCCGTTGGGAAGTCAGGGCCCTGGATATGCTCCATGAGTTCATCGATGGTTACGTCGAAGGTAAACCGGGTGTGGGGCGTCTCACTTTCGCCTGACTGGGCGCTCTCATTTTTCTTGGGTTTCTCGATTTTCGTTTTGTCGATGAGGTGAAGAATAGCAGAAACGACCTCGGAGAGATTGTGCGGTGGGATTTTGGTCGCCATGCCGACTGCGATTCCCTCGCTGCCCATAAGAAGGAGGTTGGGAAGCTTAGCAGGCAAATACACCGGCTCGTTGATGGTTCCGTCAAAGTTGGGAACAAGATCGACGGTCTCTTTTTCGATATCCAGAAGCATCTCGTCCGCGATGGCCGCCAGACGGCATTCGGTGTACCGCATGGCTGCCGGCGGATCGCCGTCTACTGAGCCGTAATTTCCCTGACCGTCCACAAGCATGTAGCGCATGGAGAAGTTCTGGGCAAGCCGGACCAGCGCTTCGTAAACAGGAGCATCTCCGTGAGGATGGTATTTTCCAAGTACTTCTCCCACCACCGTTGCGCTCTTTTTGTATTTACTGGTGTGGTGGAGGCCTGTCTGGTGCATCGCGTAGAGGATTCTTCGGTGTACCGGTTTAAGTCCGTCACGAACGTCAGGAAGCGCGCGCGCCACGATAACCGACATGGCATAGTCGAGGTACGACTTCTGCATCTCGGTCACGATTTCCGATTGGTTGATTTTCCCTATATCAGACATAGTTCAAAATATATGCGCGGGTCCTGCCTCGCCTCTCCATCCCACCGATGCTCGCATTCCGCTGCGCCCGCCCATCTCGGATTTCCTAAAGAGGAGGCTGCGCGTCGGTGGGACCCTTCCGGCGAGTCACCCGCGCTTTCGCTTTACTTCAATCCTTTCTTAATAGATTCAAGTGCATCCACTTTTCCTTTCCAATCTTTAAGCTTTACCCACTTCCCCGGTTCCAGCTCTTTGTAGTGTTCGAAGAAGTGCTTGATTTTGTCTTTCATGGCCGTTGGGACGTCTGCGATATCCTTCCACTCCCCGTACAGCGGATCAATTTTTTTCGTCGGGACGGCTAGGATTTTGGTATCAATCCCCTCCTCGTCTTCCATCTCAAGCATACCGATGGGGCATGCCGGGATGACAGTTCCGGGGGCAACCGTCTTGTCTGCGATGACCAAGACGTCAACGGGGTCTCCATCTTCGGCGCGCGATCCCGGGACAAATCCGTAATTGAAGGGGTAGGAAAACGCGGTATAGAGAAACCGGTCGACGAACACGACGCCCGAGTCCTTATCCAGTTCGTACTTGATGTCGCTTCCCGCGGGAATCTCTACAAATACGTTAATCTGTTCTGGCGGGTTTTTGCCTGGTGATAGTTTCGTCATGCTGCCTCCTTTTTACAAGTTTTTATACGTTTGTACAATCTCATTATATATCCAACGTCGCGCTTTTTGCGTGCGTCTGGATGAACCGCTTCCGGGGCGGCACTTCGTCTCCCATGAGTGTGGCAAAAACGCCGTCTGCGGCAGCCGCGTCCGCCACGGTTACTTGGCGCATGACGCGATTTTTCGGATTCATGGTCGTCTCCCAGAGCTGCTCAGGGTTCATTTCTCCCAACCCTTTGTAGCGCTGGATTGAGGGGGCGGTTTTGAGTCCTGCGCCTTCCTTCTTTACGATTGCGTCACGTTCTTCGTCTGAATATGCATAGAAACTGTTTTTGCCGAAGGTCACTTTGTAGAGAGGCGGCTGGGCGATATAGAGGTGTCCCTTTTCAACGACATACGGCAAATGCCGGTAGAAGAACGTGAGAAGAAGCGTCATGATGTGCTCACCGTCAACATCCGCATCGGTCATGATGACGATACGGTGATACCTGAGTTTTTCTGGATTGAGGCTTTCTGCGATACCCATGCCCAGAGCAATGACGAGTGCTTTAAGTTCTTCAAACTCAACGATTTTATCCAGTCTTGCCCGCTCGGTATTCAGGATTTTTCCCCGGAGTGGGAGGATTGCCTGAAATTTGCGGTCGCGTCCCTGTTTCGCGCTGCCGCCGGCTGAATCTCCTTCGACGATAAATAATTCGGAAACCGATGGATCTTTTTCTTGGCAGTCAGCGAGTTTCCCGGGAAGTGATGCGCCTTCAAGGGCTCCCTTTCTGATGATGGCATCCTTGGCGGCCTTGGCAGCAAGTCTTGCTTTGGCGGCCAAGTATACCTTCTCAAGAATTTTCCTCGCATCAGATGGGTTTTCCTCGAAGTACGTATCCAACCCCTCTTTGACTGCAGATTGAACAAACGGCTGGACCTCTGCATTCCCCAGCTTGCCTTTGGTCTGGCCTTCAAACTGGAGTGTCTGGGAGGGCATCTTCACGTACACAACCGCGGTTAACCCTTCCCGTGTATCCTCGCCCGTGATATTGTCACCTTCTCCTTTGTTGGCGCCGATTTTCTTGGCGTAGTCATTGATCGCACGAGTGAGAGCCATCCGAAAACCGGTCAGGTGCGTGCCTCCTTCGACCGTGTGGATGACGTTGACGTACGATTCGACGGTTTCGGAGAAGGAGTCGTTGTATTGGATAGTGACTTCTATCTCAGTTTCGTTTTCCGGGGACGTTTTGGTGATGGTGATCGGATCATGAAGTGTGATCTTGTTGCGGTTGAGCGCTTTTACGAGTGAGGAGATACCGCCCTCGAAATAATAGTGGGCGTCTTCCCCGCTTCGCTCGTCGACGAGGTGAAATGCCAAGCGTGCGATGAGGTACGCACGGTCCCTCACTTGTTTCTTGACCGTTTCGAAGTTAAGCGCAATGCCTTCCTTGAAGATTTCATCATCAGGGAAAAAGGAAGTAATCGTACCGCTGTCGGTTGCTTTCCCGATTTTTTTGACCGGACCTTCAGGTACACCCCGTTTGTAGGTTTGCGTATAGATGCCGCCGTCTCTGTGGACTTCTACAGTAACCCAGCGGGATAGCGCATTGACGACCGAAGCGCCGACGCCGTGTAGACCTCCGGAAATCTTGTATGCTTTTCCTTCAAATTTTCCGCCCGCATGGAGCTTGGTCATGACGAGTTCCAAAGCAGAAACGTTGTATTTGGGTTGCTTGTCGACGGGAATGCCCCGACCGTCGTCTCTCACGGTGACGCTTTCATCTTTATGGATTGTTACCCATACATTGTGGGCGAATCCCGCAAGGGCCTCGTCGATCGAATTATCGATGATTTCATTAAGACAATGATGTACGCCGGCAAGAGAGGTGGAGCCGATATACATTGCGGGCCGTTTTCTGACCGGCTCAAGGCCTTCCAAAACAACAATTTGTTCTCCCGTGTATGAATTTTTTGCGGCCATAAGAAGTAAAAAAAGGAGCTTGAAAGCTCTAAAATTATTCTACACCACCTTGTATTTCTTTGGCAAGACGATCGTGGCACGATAATTCCCTTTTGTCAGAAATGTGTCAAGCGGGTATGATACATGGAGGGTACGCTTTTTAGCTATAAGCCCTTTCCATATGAGTGTACGCATAGGTATCAACGGATTTGGACGAATCGGAAGAAACGCGGCGCGGATTATCCTCGACCGAAGCGGTATCACGCTTGCGGCGATCAACAGTTCTTCGGACGCAACCTCTCACGCGTATTTGCTTTCGCATGATTCGGTACACGGGAAAAGCGCGCATGCCATTGTAGGCAACCAGACATCGCTTCTGGTAGACGGGAAAAACGTTTCCGTTTTTCAGGTTGCGGATCCTTCCGAGATTCCCTGGCGGGAGGCGAAGGTTGATGTCGTTTTGGAATGCACGGGGAAATTCAGGAATCGTGAAGAAGCAGCTGCGCATCTGGCAGGAGGCGCCTCCCATGTGGTTATTTCCGCTCCGGCAAAGGATGATACGCCTACCTATATAATGGGTGTAAACCACGAGTTATATAAGAAAGAAACGGTCGTTTCCAATTCTTCCTGCACGACAAACTGCGTGACAACGGTTCTCAAAGTGCTCCATGACGCGTTTGGGGTGAAAAGGGGCAACATGACCACGGTTCACGCGGCAACCGATTCGCAGAATCTTCTAGATAATTCGCACAAGAAAGAAGTTCGCCTGAGGCGTTCAAGTCTCGTCAATCTTATCCCTGCTGCCTCAGGAAGTGCGACTGATGTGGCCAAGCTTTTCCCCCACCTGTCAGGCAAACTGCCGTGCCGCGCAATCCGTGTCCCGGTTCCTGATGTTTCGCTTATTGACCTTGTTGTTGAGGTGGAAAAAAAGACGACGAAAGAAAACGTCAATCAGGCATTTGGTAACGCAGCGGCCAAACAACTCAAGGGCATCCTTTCTGTTTCCCAAGAAGAGTTGGTGTCATCAGATTTTGTGGGAAACCCGTATTCTTCAGTCGTGGATCCGTTTTTGACGGAGGTTGTGGACGGTACGTTTGTTCATGTGACGGCTTGGTACGACAACGAATGGGGGTATGCCAGTCGCCTCGTTGATTTGGCAGCCCTCGTATCTGGTTTTTAACCTATGGAGGTTCGCACTGTTGATCAGGTTCCGGTGAAGGGAAAACGCGTTCTGGTTCGTGTGGATTTCAATGTCTCTCTTGCTGCCGATAACACAATTGCCAATGACAAGCGTATAGAGGAATCCCTTCCAACCATACGGCGTCTGAAAGACGCAGGAGCCATCGTCGTTCTTTTTTCCCACTTGGGCAGGCCAAAGGGCCATGACACACGTCTTAGTCTTGCGCCTGTTGCCCGGCGGCTTTCTGAACTCCTTGCGTCTGAGGTGTTGTTCCGCGATCGGTATCTTGATGAGGCGTCCGCGTTGTGGTTTAAGAAGCTTGCTCCCGGCACGGTCGTCCTGTGTGAGAATATCCGGTTTCATGAGGGAGAAGAACAAAACGATCCGGAATTTGGAAAACTCCTTGCGCGGCTTGGAGATATATTTGTCAACGATGCTTTTGGCACAGCACACCGCACTCACGCTTCGACGGTTGGCTTGGCGTCACTTCTGCCATCGTATGCAGGGCATCTTCTTGCGCGTGAGATAGCCACGATCGGATCAGCAATTCGCACTCCTGCTCGGCCATTGGTCGTTATCATCGGCGGCGGAAAAACACCTGAGAAAATCCGGGTTATCGAGAGACTTCTGGATGTTGCCGACACCATATATCTTGGAGGAGCCGTGGCCAATACGTTTTTTGCCACGTGGGGTATCGGCGTTGGGGTCTCGAAAGTCGATCACGAGATGATAGAAATGGCCAGAGGCGTTCTGTGGAAAGCAACCCGGGTGAGCGCCAAGCTTCTTCTGCCTGCCGATGTGATCGTCAGTGACGCGAAACGGACAACGCTCCCCATCGTGTTGCCCTATGATCAGGTTCCCATGGGACTTGGCATTTATGACATAGGACCCAAGGCCGAAGAAGAACTTGCCGATATTATCACGAGCGCGAAGACAATTATCTGGAACGGTCCGATGGGACTGTACGAAGATGAACGCTTCGCCGGCGGCACGAGAAGAACACTCGAACGAATCGCCAGAGCAAAGGCCGTGAGCATCATAGGCGGTGGTGACACGATTTCGACGATTGAAGATAAATCCGTGCTTTCCCATATCAGCCTTATTTCGACAGGCGGCAGCGCCATGCTTGAGTTCATAGAGAAAGGAACGCTCCCAGTCATTGAGGCATTGAAAAACGGGGCGAAAAAGGGCTAGGATGCGGACATGGAAGGAACACTCATATTAGTCCGTCACGGTGAGTCAGAGTGGAATGCCAAGGGCTTGTGGACCGGTCTTACCGATATCGGACTCACGCAAAAAGGAAAAGAAGAAGCCCAAAAAGCAGCACGCGCGATATCGGATATTCCTCTGAATGCCGCGTTTAGTTCTCCTCTTTCGCGCGCGCGTGATACGCTTCGCATTATGCTTGAAACATTGGGGCAAACCCATGTTACTGTTGAGGAGTCCAGGGCGCTCAGCGAACGGGATTACGGTGTCTATACCGGGAAAAACAAATGGGAGGTGCAAAAAAGTCTCGGCGAGGCGGAATTTCTGAAACTGCGCCGCAGCTGGGATTATCCTATCGAAAGCGGAGAGAGCCTGAAAGATGTTTATGCCCGGGTCGTCCCTTACTACGAGCGTCACATTGCCCCGCTGGTTACTCAGGGAAAAAATGTATTGATTTCAGCGCACGGAAATAGCCTCCGGGCGCTTATCAAGTATTTGGATCACATCCCTGACAAGGATATTTCGTCTCTTGAGTTGGCAACGGGAGAGATAATTGTGTACACGATTGACAGGACAGGTCATGTGGTTTCCCGCGAAAGAAGACTGTCCTAATGCTCCAGAAAAACGCAGTCGAGCGTCAATTTGGGCTGACAGTTCGCCATGAGACGTTTCTGCGCTCCCAGGAGTCTCCGAAGCAACCGCACTTTCTTAAACAGTTCATTTGGGGATTCAGAGGTAGTGAGGTAAGAAGAAAGTATGGATGCGCGAAGCGCTTCAATGCGGTCATTTACCCATGCTTTTGCGTGGGAACGATCACTCCCCAATTCGTCAACGGCTTCAAATACGTCGGATAGGCGATCTGAAAAAAATTTTTTTGTTGTCATGTCGTTTTGCCCTGAAGGGGTAGGCTCAGCGGCGCCTGAAGATAGCCTAATGATCTGACATCGGGAAACGATGGTGGGAAGAAGCATTTCTGCGTTGGCGGTTTCCCATACCAGAAGCGCATGGGAAGGAGGCTCCTCTAGGAGCTTGAGAAGCGCCTGCTGGGCTTCGGGCGTCAGAAGATGCGCCTCGTTGATGATTCCTGCGGTATGCGATGAGGACAGAGGTGCGAGAATGAGTCGTGCAGCAAATTGCCGCACGTCGTCAATCGCAATGTGCTCTCCTGACGGGAGGAGTTTGACCCAATCGACAGGAGAAATACGCTGTCCTTTGAGCCATTTTTGTATGGCTTCCTCCCGTGCCTGTTGGGTTGCTCCGATGTAAAGAAACGCATGCATGCGCTTGCATTATAGGGGAAAAGAACCAATAATGAATAGAGTATGCCTGGCACTGCCCAAGAAGTTCTTGCTATTCTCGTTTCAGACCACCGCCTCACGCAGGACGTGGCGGATGCGGTAACGACAGAGTCGCTTGCAACCGGCGAAACGGTCGATGAAATTCTTAAACGCAAGCGTCTCGTTAATGAAGTAGATTTGGTCAAAGCTCGCGCCAAATCGCTTGGAATCCCCTTCGTGACGCTGGCGAATCGCGCCATATCACCGGATGTCGTCAATTACCTCCCGGAACCCGTGATCAGACGGTATGTGCTTCTCCCCTTTCAGTTCGACGAAGCCACCAAGGAACTTTCAGTTGCCATGGTCGACCCTCTGGATTTTCAGGTGATTGAATTTCTGGAAAAGAAATCGGGGAAACATGTGCGGGCCTTCATGGCGCTGAAAGATGACATTCTTGCGGCAGTTGAGGCGGTATATACCCATAATATCGGTGAGGATGTTTCAGCGGCACTGAAAGAAACCCAAACGCCTGAGGTTAAAACATACGAGGCTGGAAAATTGGGCGAGGTGATACGTGAGGCTCCGATTGCCCAGATCGTATCCGCAATCCTTGAGCAAGCCGTACGGCTAAGAGCGTCCGATGTGCATATTGAGCCGCAGGATGGAGACACGCGAGTGCGGTACCGAATTGACGGCATTCTCCAGGAGCGTCTTATTTTGCCCAAGCGTCTTCATGACGCTGTTGTTTCGCGCATAAAAATTTTGGGCAACATGAAAATTGACGAAAAACGTGTACCACAGGATGGTCGGTTTAACTTCAAGATGGGAGAATCAGAAGTGGACCTTCGTGTGTCGACGCTTCCCACGGTTCATGGAGAGAAGATCGTTATGCGGTTACTGAAAAAGTCCGGGGGCATACCGACGCTTCCTGACTTGGGTTTGCGGGGCCTAGCCCTTAAAAACTTGGAAACCAGCATTGCCAAGCCGCATGGTGTGATCCTGGTTACCGGTCCGACCGGTTCCGGTAAAACGACTACTCTGTACTCCGTTTTAGCGAAACTCAACAACACAAAAGTCAACATCATGACACTTGAAGATCCGGTTGAGTATCAAATCAATGGTGTCAACCAGGTGCAGATTAATCCGCAAGCCGGTTTGACGTTTGCGACCGGACTGCGAAGCTTTCTGAGGCAGGATCCCAATATTATTCTCGTCGGAGAAATCCGCGACCGTGAGACGACGGAGTTGGCGATACAGGCGGCGCTTACCGGTCATTTAGTATTTTCTACCCTTCACACGAATAACGCTGCTGGGGCAATTCCCCGTTTGCTTGATTTGGGTGCCGAATCGTTTCTTGTGACGTCGGCGCTTAACGCCATCGTCGGCCAGCGTATCGCC
>CAYUKU010000010.1:0-44131 GCA_964445435.1 uncultured Gammaproteobacteria bacterium | reverse complement strand
GCTTGATTTGGGTGCCGAATCGTTTCTTGTGACGTCGGCGCTTAACGCCATCGTAGGCCAGCGTATCGCCCGAAAAGTCTGCCCGACGTGCCGGCAGGAGTATACACCAAATGAAGCAGTAAGCCAGGACATCCGCGCCGTATTGGGGCCGCTTTTTGCCGCAAGTAAACCGATTGTTCTGTATCGAGGTAAGGGGACGGTTGGGGGTGCGCCATGCACGTCGTGCAATGGCAGCGGGTATTTGGGCCGGATAGGAGTATTTGAGGTATTCCCAGTTTCTGATGCGATAGGGAAACTTATTCTGAAGCATGCGCCTATGAACGAAATTGAAAGGCAGGCAATTGAGGAGGGAATGATCACGATGAAACAGGACGGATATATGAAAGCACTGGAGGGGACTACGTCGATCGAAGAAGTATTGAGAGTCGCGCAGGATTAAGACACTATGGAGATTCATCATCTTTTTTCAGAAGCCATACGGTTGCGAGCATCCGATCTTCATCTGGTTTCGGGGCACCCTCCAACGCTTCGGTTGGATGGCACGCTTGTTCCCGTTGAAGGAGCACATATTCTGACTCCCCATGACACGGAGGAGCTTATTCTTCAAGTGGTAACCCCAACGCAGCGGGAACTTTTCCTTACGAATAAAGAACTGGATTTCTCTCTGGCAGTTGAGGGCGCGCGCTTCCGTGTAAACGGCTATTACCAAAGAGGATCCATGGCAGCTGATTTTCGGCTCATCCCAAACGTTATCCGTTCCATTGACGATTTGGGCCTTCCTGGAATATGCCACGATTTCACGAAACTGCGTCAGGGACTGGTTCTTGTCACGGGCCCGACCGGGCACGGAAAGTCAACGACACTGGCATCAATGATTCAGAAGATTAACGAACTCCATGCACATCATATTGTAACCATAGAAGATCCCATCGAATACGTCTATCCCAAGGGTTTATCCATTATTTCGCAGCGCGAGATGCACGAAGATACGCACTCATGGAGTGTTGCACTCCGAAGCGTGCTTCGCGAAGACCCTGACGTCGTGCTTATCGGAGAAATGCGTGACTTCGAGACGATCGCGTCGGCAATTACCATTGCGGAAACGGGACATTTGGTCTTTGCCACGCTTCACACGAATTCTGCCTCCCAGACCATCGATCGTATCGTAGACGTGTTTCCGGAAAACCAGCAATCGCAGATTCGGCTTCAGCTGGCTTCAGTTATTGAGGGCGTCTTGTCTCTTCGGCTCGTTCCTGCAGTGGGCGGCGGACGTGTGGTCGTCGCAGAGATAATGACCGGGACACCGGCAGTGCGAACGACCATTCGAGACGGCAAAACACACCTTATCGATAACGTGATACAAACGTCCGCAGAGCTGGGCATGATGACTCTGGAAACGGCTCTGGCCAACGCTGTGAAGTCTGGAAAAATAAGCGTTGAAGTGGCCACCTCCTATGCGGTGAAACCGGAAGAGCTCGGCAGGCTCATAAAGTCGTAAGAATTTGTTGACATGGCAGTATATCAGTATAAAGCACGCAAAGCGGACGGAGTGATTGTTACGGGG
This sequence comes from uncultured Gammaproteobacteria bacterium, assembly GCA_964445435.1. Lineage (GTDB taxonomy): Bacteria > Patescibacteriota > Microgenomatia > UBA10105 > UBA927 > CAYUKU01. The sequence continues at coordinate 42,567 of CAYUKU010000010.1, read as the reverse complement.
CTCGTTGAGGCCCCGAGTGAGTCCGTGGCGGCACGTCTCCTTCATGATAAGCAGCTTTTTGTCGTTAGTCTTGCCCAAAGCGCCGACAAGTTCTCCGTGAAGAGTTTTTCCAATCGCGTCCACAGGATATCGTTTGCCGATATCGTAAATTTTACCCGACAGCTGGCAACCATGATCGTCGCGGGACTTGCCCTCCCAGAGTCCTTAACTATTCTCCGCAGTCAAAGCACAAACAAACTCTTCGTGACCATGCTTGAGGATGTCGAACGGCAAATCGTGGGAGGTGGGTCGCTCGCAGACGCTCTTGCCAAATACCCTGCTCACTTCTCTACCACCTACGTGGCACTGGTTCGGGCAGGCGAGTCATCAGGAACGCTTGATCAGGTACTCGTGCGTCTTGCGGATATTCTCGAGTCGCAGCGGGAATTCAGAAGCAAGGTGCAGGGAGCGCTTATTTATCCCATTATTATCCTTCTTGGCATGACGGCAGTCGTGTTTATCATGATGACCGTCGTTATTCCGAAACTTACCGATCTGTATCGTGATTTCAACATAGACCTCCCCGCCTCCACGAAAATTCTTATGGCCATTTCTGGAGTGTTCGTTTCGTATTGGTGGCTCATGCTGATCGCCGGCATCGGAGGGTATAGCCTTTTTCAAAGGTGGCGCAAAACCCCAGAGGGTGAGTATGTTGTTGATTCACTCCTTCTTCGGATTCCCCTCTTCGGAGAACTACAGAAGAAGATAATGCTCGTGGAGTTTACCCGAACGCTCGGAATGCTTATCGCGTCAGGTATTCATATTCTTGAAGGACTTCAGATTCTGCGCGCCTCTTTGGGGAATGTGTTGTTCCGCAACGCGATTGGCGAAATAGAAAAGAAGGTAGAGAAGGGATTTCCCCTGGGAGACACGTTTTCCCAGTATTCGGTGTTTCCGCCGATTGTTTCCCAGATGATGAAAGTGGGTGAAGAGACGGGTCGTCTGGACGACACGCTTATTAAGCTTTCCAAGTATTTCGAGACGGAATCGGAGCACCTGGTGAAAGGCCTTACAACGGCGATCGAACCGATCATAATGGTTTTTTTGGGTATCGGGGTCGGTTTTATTGTCATCTCGGTGATAACGCCTATTTACAACTTGACAAGCCAATTTAAATAATGGTACAGGTTAAGAAGAGGTATAATTCTATGAAACATGCATCTGCCCGTGGTTTTACGCTGATTGAACTTCTTATCGTCATTGCCCTTCTTGGCGCGTTGGCAGTCGGACTTCTGGCCACTATCGATCCGTTTGAACAATTGAAAAAGGGCCGCGATTCTTCACTTCGCAACACGGTCGCTGAATTCTATAACGCGAATTTGCGCTACTACTCTACGAAAGGCGAATTTCCGTGGGCAGCATCTTCAATGACGGCGGCGCCTGTTTCAGGGATGACCACATATGTGGATACACTTATCTCAGCGGGTGAATTGAAAAACCGCTTCATGCAGCTTGCGGGACTTGATAATTTGGAGAAAATATACGTGACATCGACTGCCGATCCTGGGGTGAAGCCGGAAAACGTGGCCGTCTGCTACAAGCCGGAATCCAAGTCATTTCAGGTGGATCCTGCTACACAGTATGACATAAACGGCGGTACATCGATCGCCAACTGTAAGTCCGGCACGGCAGGTACGGCAGGCACGGACTGCTACTTCTGCATCCAGTAAGGGGCATGGGACTCGCCGTCGGAGTAGTAAGCTTCATACTCTTTCTTCTTTTTCAGGCACAGGGTATCGGAGCCGGCGATAGCGGCGATTTGGTTTCAGCGGCTGCCACGTTTGGCGTCCCCCACCCTCCTGGATATCCGCTGTACTCCCTTTTAGGGTGGATGGCAAACAAACTCCCCTTTTTCACTCCCGCGTGGCGGGTAGGACTCCTGTCCTCGATCCCCCATGCGATTGTTGTTGGGCTGGTTTTTGAGATCGCGTATCGTTTATCCCGGCGTTTGGACAGTGCGCTTTTTGCGGCGCTTCTGCTTGCCGGCAATTACTTATTTTTCCTCTACAGTACGACCCAGGAGGTGTTTGCGCTTCTCTCCCTTTTCGTGACTGGTCTTCTGTTTTTTGTCCTGCGTTTCGCAGAGACGCAGAAACCGGCATATCTCTATAGAGCGGCTGTTTCGTTCGGACTAGCCCTCGGGCATCATCATCTGATCGTCGCACTTCTGCCGGTTCTTGTGTACTGGCTGACCCGCGTGGTTGGGATGCGCGGTTTTCGGATTTCCCTTATCCCTCTGGTGCTTTGGTTTCTTGTTGGTCTTCTTCCGTACGCATATATTCCGGTTGCTGCTCGATCTTCTTCGGTTATCAACTGGGACCGCGCAACTACTATTCCAAACTTTGTTCGCTTGGTGACAAGAGCTGACTACGGGACGTTCCGCTCCGGTGCAAACATCGGACGGCACCCGACGCAACGGTTTCTGGCGCTGAAAGCCTATGCGCAAATACTGACGCTTGATTTTCGCCTCGTGGGTATCGTATTTTTGCTGGCCGGAGTTCTGTTTCTCCCGAAGAATTTGTCAAAAGTCCGCACGTTGTTACTTTTGAGCCTCTTACTACTGGGCCCCGCCTTTTTCTTCTACGCGAGCTTTCCCCTTACCAACAGATTTACGCTCGGCACATATGAGCGCTTCATGCTCCCTTCGTATATCATCGTTGTGCTATTTGCCGCTCTGGGGCATGCGAAGCTAACAGCAGTGTTTGCCAGATTTTTGTCCGGCATCGCATCGAATTTCGGGTTTTCGAGACTACTTATCGCAGTTAGTGTCATTACGTTTCTATATCCCGCAAGCATACTTCTTACAACCCTTTGGAGATTTTGGGGATTTGGGTCAGACCGGACGTCCGAACGGCTTGCAGTCGATATGTTTTTGGATGTGCCACAGGGGAGCATCGTTGCGCTTTCCCGGGATACGCCGCTTTTTATCTCGCAGTACATGCGGTATGCAGTGGGGTTTCGCGCCGATACCATGGTCATCCACGGAAGTTTTCTCAATTCGTCTGCATATCAGCAAACGCTTGCCGGCGCATTTCCCTCTTTGTATGTCCCTGAAACAAAAGATACTGCAATTTCTGAGTTTCTGGTACAAAACGCAATGCGCATACCGGTATTTGCCAATACGAGATATCCGGTGGACGCTGAGTGGTTTTGGGTTCCCCACGGGCTTCTGTTTCAGCTCGTGAATAAAGACGCTCTCCCAACGCTACAGGAAACGCGTCTTAAAAACGAGAACATATGGAAGCAAACGCACTCTCCCGACGATGGCATATTATCCCGGTATAATCACCTTATGCTGTCAGATGTGCGTGATGTCTATACCGCCTCACGTATGGAGTATGGCCGATTTCTCCTTCGGGCAAACATGCCCGCCCAGGCCGCCGAGCAGTTTAACGAGGCACTTAACGCTGGTGGGGACACGGAGCGTGTTGATGCGTATATCTACCGTGGACTGAGTCTCTTGTTCGATAACCGCTGCAGCGAAGCGCTTGATTCGTTTGAAACGGCTAAAAAACTTGGTCTGTCCCGCAATGCGCAAGTCCTGTTATTTGAAGGACTTACCTACCGTGATTGTGTCGGCGACCAGAACCGCGCGAAAGAACTTTTTGCGACGTACGACGCTGAGAGGAAAGCATCGGACCAATCGTTAGAAGGATGGTGAGGAGCACAAAAAATCCGCTGATGGCAGCTCCTTGGTAGAAACTTGTCGGAACAAAACGGAAGGAGACGTGGTGCGTCCCCGGCGGCACGACAACAGCGCGCTGGGCTATGTTTGCCGCAAGAAGAGGCACGCGAGATCCATCGACAGAAGCAGTCCACCCGGGATAGTATGTATCGGCAAGCACAAGGAGGCCCTGTTCTTTATTTTCCACTACTTCGATGACAACCTCGTGATTGGTGTCCTTGATAAAGCGAAGATCAGCCTGCGGTATTCTGTCCCCGGTTTTCGGCGCAATAAATTCATCGAGTGTAGGAAACAATCCCACCTCATGTGCTTCCAGCAGAACCGTTTTGGTGTGATCAAAAGAGGGATTTCGAAGGATCGTCAGCGCTTCCTCCAAAGAAGCGGCGACCGTTGCCTCGCGCACCAGATGCACGCGCAGCGCTGGTGTGGAATTTTGAAATACGTGAAGGGTCGTTTTAGAAGATGTATACGATTGTGAATGGATGAGTCCTTCTTGGGTAAGCGGCACGAACGATAGAACCGTGCCGATTGCGGAAAGATCCAGATATCGCTTGGTTTCGGCAGATAACGTTGCGACACTCTCGCTCGCTTGTATCGATTCGGCAAGGAGTCTGTTGAGAACCGACGGTCGGCGCAGAATCCTGCCGGATGTTACGTGGTACTGGGAGATATCCCATACGAGATTTCCGTTAGGGAGAAGTCCCTGGCGAAGGAAGAGGTATGGATCTGCTTCTTGCCATCCATCGGCCAAAAAAATTCGGTTGTATGCTTCGGCTCCTCCGATTGTGAGTACTCTACCGTGGGAAAGATTTGCGCCCGATGCTGGCTTTGCGAGCCAGGCGCTTTTGGGGATAAGGAGGTGATATGACCACCAGGTGGACACGAGAAGTACCACCGAAACGGGAAGCAACATCGCCAGCACAAGCACTTTTCCCGGGTATGTGATTCGCCGTACTGTCGCCTCGATCCCCGTCATGGCAAGAAAGACCAGCATGAAGACTGTTATCCATAAAAAACGAGACGGTACGCGGAAAAGATTAAATGGAAAGAAAGAATACAGGAAATACAGCGGCGAGTATTTGCCCCAAGCCAAAACAAACGCCAAACCGGCAATGAGCCCAAACGTGCGGGCTATTTTTTGCTTTCCCACAAAAAACGCGACAGAGGCAAAAAGAAGAGGTACAATGCCCATGTACGCCGTGTTTTCCCAGAAAATACTTCCGTCAAATGAGAAAAACGGCGGATACGTTGCCACTTTCGGGTTTCCGAGCGCATACGGAGACAGAAACGTTATGAGGTGTTTGAGAGGGAAAGAAAAATACGATGCGATGCCCGGATCAAATCCCTGCGGATGCGAAATATTCCTCAAAAATTCCCATGATGGCACGAGCTGCACGGCTCCAAGTCCCGCCGCCAAAAACACTCCTGCACAGACATGAAGCAGATTACGTATGCGTTTCTCCTTGGGCGAAAGAAGGACAGCGTAGAGAAAGCAAAACGCTACCGTAAGGAATGTCGCCTGCGGAAATCCTGCGAATATCTGTTGGCTCCCGACTACGCCAAGAAGCACTGTGTATCGTAGCGTTCTTTTCGTGATAAGAAGATGCGTGAGCGCAGCCATTGCGGGAAACAGGCTCATTGCCTGAAGAAGTGTGATATGGGTAAGGTGAAGTATCGGCAGACCGGAAAAGGAAAGCGTGAGCGCTCCGAAGAGGCTGATGAGGCGGGCATGTCCAAGAACCCTCGCCCACCAGTACGTACCAAATGCAAGTGTGAGTATCGCAAACGATAATGCAAGATTGTACGCAATGGTCGCATCAGGAAGAAGAAACAGAACCAGATTCGGAAAAAATAGCGCGCCGGTTTGCCCTTCAGCCAGAAGCGGGAATCCTGCTGCGATCCGGACATCCCACAGGGGTAGGCTCTTCTCGTGGAGCGCTTCCCAGAGGGCGTATTTCATGCTATAACTGAAGTCCCAGGCGTCGCTTCTGCCGAAATCAGGTGTGAGAAGAAGTTTTTGCTCCGGGTAAAACAGACGGAAGAAAAACACTCCAACGACAAGCACGATAACCGCAACGGGAAATGCTTTGGATATCCACGACTTCACGCGATGTAGTATACCCTATGTACCGCTTGCACCGAAAGGCTATTTCACCCATACTCAGAAGATATGGAAGTTCTCTTTTTGGCCGTGTTGGGTCTTTGTGTGGGATCGTTCATAAACGTGCTTATCGACAGAATTCCCCGCGGGCAGACTATTGCCTGGGACAGGTCTCGATGCGATCACTGTCATAAGGTATTGCGGTGGTACGAGCTTGTTCCGGTGTTCTCCTATATCGTGTTAGGCGGTAGATGCCTGCGGTGCAAAAAGAAACTGAAGATTCAGTACCCGCTTGTCGAGTCACTCGTAGCTGGCGGATTTGTCGCGCTTTATGCGTTGTATGCTCCTCCCCTTCCCGCTCTTGCGGGCCTCATTGTTCTTTTTAGTACGACTGTAGTGATGGTTGTCATTGACTATCGTCATCAAATTCTTCCTGATAGTATGATCGTAATTTTCTTTTTGGGCGCACTTCTCTGGGTTGGAGGCATGGGGATGCCAGTACCGTGGATGAACCATATCATTTCAGGTCTTCTGGCTTTCGCAGGATTGTTTGCCATTTGGGCTGGAACTCGTGGCCAGGGCATGGGTTTCGGTGACGTAAAATTGGCAGGTGCCATGGGTTTTTTACTCGGGTATCCGGGAATTGTTGTGGCGTTGTATGCGGCGTTCTTGACGGGTGCGGCCGTGGGTGTCATACTGATTTTAGCAAGGGCGAAAGGTCTGAAAAGCAGGATTGCGTTCGGTCCGTTTTTGCTGTTGGGTGCTGCCGTTGCATTCTTTTGGACAGGGCCTATTGTCGCCTGGTGGAAGGAGTTATTATGACGAAGCGCGGGTTTACGTTGCTTGAGCTTCTTATAGTCATTGCCATCATCGGCATCCTGGTGTCTATCGGTGTCGTTTCCTATTCCGCTGCGCAAAAAAAATCGCGTGATTCCCGAAGAATGGGGGATGTGAAAGCGATTCAAAACGCCTGGGAGCAATACTACTCGGATAATGACGGTGCATACCCGGGAAGTTGTGCGGTACCAGCATCGTATTTGCCTGCAGGATTGCCCACGGATCCCAAGACGGGTGACGCATACAGCGTTTCTTGCACCACAACGACGTATTGTTTCTGCGGGACTATGGAGGCAAGCAGCGGGAACTCAGATAGCGCCTGCAATTATTCGGCGGCGTCAAAGACGCACTTTTGCGTAAGCAACCTGCAGTAATAACTATGAGAAAAATGCGTGGATTTACCATGCTTGAGGTTCTCGTTTCAGCAACCATTATTGCCGTCTTGACGGCAATTGGAATCGTATCGTACTCCTCCGTAAACAAACGCTCCCGCGATGTGAAACGGAAAAGCGATCTGGAACAACTCCGCTCAGCACTGGAAATGTACCGGTCAGACAATGGTCAGTATCCGAGTGTCGGCGCAGGAAGCATGGTGAATGCATCGAATTTAAGCGCGACCTTGGTCTCTACGTATCTCCCCGCTATCCCTGAAGATCCGGCGCCCGCACAATACTATCAATATCAGGCGATCGCGACATCAGGAGTGTATTCGGGGTATTGTGTATGTGCCCTTTTGGAAACGATTACGTCGGGATCCGAGTCAACCTGTACCGTCTCTTTGCCGGCGAGTTGCAATTATGGCCTCAAAAGTCCATGAAGGGGTTTACGCTCATCGAGGTTATTGTTTCCATCGGCATCTCCCTTCTGGTCGTGGGCGCGGTTATCGTAAATTATAACGGCTATAATGACACGCAGACTCTTAAACAGGCCGCACTTACACTGAAAAATAATCTTCGCTTCGCCCAGGTAAAAGCCCTTGCCGGCGAAAAACCCGCGTCAAATTGCACGCGACTCGTGGGATACGAAATATCGTTTATGGCTGGCGGTTATACGCAGCAAGCATCTTGTGAACCCGAGGGTCTCTCGGGAGAAGCGACCACCGTCACGTTTCCAAGCAGTTTGCAGTTTAACCCCGTGCCCAGCGCGTTTACGTTTTACGTCGTATCCCAAGGGACGAATTTGGCGAGCGCGGTGTCACTTCGGCTTACCGGGTTTGGAAAAACATACATCATTCAAGTGAGTCCCGGTGGGGATATTAATGATTTAGGATTTCAATAAGCGGTATGCCGTTCAATCAGAAAGGACAGACATTAATCGAAGCGGTAGTCGTTATCGGCATCGTCGTCCTTCTGGCCACCGGGCTTGTTTCGGGCACGACTGCCTCCCTAAAATCGGCACAGACGGGTCGCTCGCGGACGCTTGCCGTATCGCTTGCGCAGGAAGGGGTAGAGCTTATGCGGACACTCCGGGATCAGCAGTGGTCCTCGTTTCAGGCGCATTCAGGGTATTATTGCCTTTCCAGCGATCACCTTCTTGATCCCAGCGTGAGTGAATCGTGCCCGCTTGATATCGTGACGGAGAACGGATCATTCGGACGCAGTGTAGAATTCGACTGGCAGGATCCTCTCATGGTTGTAACTGTGAGAGTTTCGTATATCGAGGGCGCATCAACCAGAACGACGAGTCTTGTAACGTACTTTACACAATGGAGATAACACGAGGGAACCAAAAAGGATTTACGCTGCTTGAAACGCTTATCGCGATAAGCATTGCGGCAACTGTGGGTATATTAGTGGCACAGGTGTTCTTCACGACCACCCGCACAAATACCAAAACTGAGCTTATAAAGAATCTGCGGCAAAACGGACAGTTCGCCCTCGACATTATGGAGAGAACCGTTAGAAACGCCCTGTCCGTCGAAAGTACATGTCTTGAAAGCGGATCAACATTGAGTTCGCTTTCCATCGTTAACCCAGACGGGAATTCGACGACTTTTGAGTGTAAGTTGGATGGCTTGGGGGTCACACGCATTGCCTCAACAAGCGGTACGGGTATTTCCCAGTACTTAACAAGCAGTGATGTCACAATCGGAGGAACGTCCTGTATCGATGCTGCCAATTCTTTGGAATTTACCTGTATTTCAAATCCTGACGGATCGAAACGGGTGACTATCGGGTACTCGTTAGGAGAAGCAGGGACGCCGATTGACCAATTTGAGCGAAGTTCAATTTCGTTTCAGACGATCGTAGTCACCCGCAACTGATCTTGCGAAAAAAGCAGTAAGTGCGTACAATAAATTTATGCGGCAGGCAGGACAAATAGTACTCATTACCCTTCTCGTCTTAACCATTGCAACGACGGTTGCACTCTCCCTCATATCGCGTACGACAACAGACACAGCGATTACCGCTCAGATTGAGGAGTCCTCCCGAGCGTTTAGTGCCGCGGAAGCAGGGATAGAGGAAGCGCTTAAAACAGGCGTGGGAACCGGCGGCGTGCGCACCCTTTCAGGGGGAGATGCAAGCTACGAGGTTACGGTAAACACGATCGGCGGAACGGCCGGTCTGTATGAATTCCCGAAAAAGACCCAGCAGGGCATCACCGAAACCATTTGGCTTGTTGACCATGATGCGAGCGGCCAGCTTGTTCTTACTCCTACCTACACTTCTCCCGATATCACTGTGTGTTGGAGCGGTGATTCACCTGATCCGGCGATCGTCGCAACGCTTCTGTATATCGAAAGCAGCGACGGTTCGTATCGGGTAGCTAAGATCCCGTTCGATTCTGATGCGACACGGGCGACGTCGAATGGTTTCTCGACTTCAGTCGTCCTAAGCGGCTGCAGCGGTTCGACCGACACGGATTACCGTGCAACCATCACATTTAACTCGGTGAGCGCAAGCATTGACGCTTCAACGGACACGCTTATTGCGCTTCGTATACGTCCTGTATATAACGATGCCAAATTGGCAGTTGACACTGCGGGGTTTGTCTTGCCTCTTCAGGGAAAACGGATCGAATCGACGGGATCAACCACAGGAGGCACGAACAGAAAGATCGTCGTATATCAGCAGTACCGCGCTCCCTCAACCTTGTTTGACGCAGCGATCTACAGTCAGGGATCGTTATCCAAATGAGAGGTGTTTGAGTCTGCCCTATGAATACGTCTATTGGATTGGATATTGGTTCGTACAGTATTAAGCTTATCGAGCTTGTCCGCGACGGAGATCGTGTGGGACTCATGTCTGCCGGAGCCGTGCCCATGCCTCCAAGGGCATTGGGTTCACAGATTCGCGCAGATACTGAGGCGATTGCTGTAGCCCTTAAGCAGCTCATTAAGGACACCGGAACCAAATCCAGGAATGTCACCATAGCACTTCCTGAATCCAAGGTGTTCACCCGTGTCATCGAAGTGCCGCAGCTCTCCGCACGGGAACTTACGTCAGCGATTAAATGGGAAGCCGAGCAGTACATTCCGCTCCCTCTTGATCAGGTGAACGTCGATTACACAGTACTTCGGGAAGCTAAGGATACCGGGACCAACAAAATGGAAGTGCTTCTGGTTGCCGCTCCCAAATCCCTTGTCGATAAGTATTTGACGATTTTGGAGCTGGCAGAACTGACCGCAGTGGGAGCGGAAACCGAAATAATAGCAACCTCCAGGGCGGTCGCCCGCTCAGCGAGCAATGTAAAAACGCTCATGGTAGTCGCCATGGGTGCGCAGACGACCGATATCGCGCTTCTGAAAAACGGCGTTCTCGTGTTTACCCGTTCTGTTGCAGCTGGGGGCGAGGCGATAACCCGAGCAATTGCACAGAACTTCGACTTCACGGTTGCTCAGGCCGAGGAATACAAGCGTACCTATGGTCTTTCGAAAGACAAGTTAGAAGGAAAGATTGCTTTAGCCGCCAAACCAATCATGGATACAATCGTCGGAGAAATCAAGCGCGGCCTTGCGTATTATCAGGAAAAGTACAAGGATCAGTCAGCAGTTCAGACGATACTCCTTACAGGGGGTACTGCCCGTTTGCCCGGGATGGTGATATACCTTGCAGAGGCAACAGGAGTTGAAGTGCAGCTTTCAAACCCGTGGATAGGTATCGCAAAAGATGCGCGGTTTAACGTACTTAATACGGAAGGGCCGAATTTCTGCGTAGCTGTGGGACTTGCGCTGCGCCCTATATAATTGTCATGAAGGTGACGTATGCCAGCCGCATCCAATACCATTAACCTCATTCGGACGAAAACGAGCGGAACGTCACAATATGACCCTATTTTTGAGAGTTTACGAAAATCGGCTACCGTAGGATTGTGGTTGTTTCTTGTTGCATCGATGGCGCTTGGCGGTGTGTATTATTATTTTTATGCGGAGCAGGGTCGCCTGGAGAAGGAGCGAGCGGAATTGTACCTGCGTGTGAATCAGGCGAAAAACAAAGAGGGCCTTCTTATTTCCATTAAGGAACGCACAAAGATAGTAGACAAAGTGCTCGCAGCTCAGAAGCCATGGGCTGATATGTTGGATCTTTTGGGTACGGTGGTTGTTCCGCCTCAGCTTTCTTCAATTTCCGTCGATGAGCAAAACGAAGTTGTCGTGGGTATCACAGGCGAGTCCATCGATGATATTGTTGAGCCCATGGAGAGCTTCATCGCGTTTGCTCAGCAGGGCAAGATTCGAAACCCGAAAATATTGTCCGTTCAGTTCGATAAAGACGGGAGCGTTACGGTATCGCTTGCCTTTACCGCACCGTTTTGACGCATGAAGGAATTAACGAAACTCTACCGTACCTATCAGTCGCTCGTTACCGCGATAGCAATATTTCTGCTTCTTGTGGTGGGTTTTTTCTTCGGAATGCTCCCAGCTGTGCGAAAAATTGCGGCCATGCGAAAGGAAGCGGATACACTCAATCAACAGGTGAGCAATCTGCGTGCCAAATCACTCATTTTGGATGCTGTAGATGAGGAGACATACCGTAAATATCTGGCTGAGCTTATCGCAGCCGTGCCTCCAGACCAGTCTCTCACGTCGGTTTTTTCCACGGTTGACGGATTGGCAGGACAAGCAGTCGTTACAGTTACGGACTTAACGCTGTCGAAACCCGGCCAGATTGCGTCGGAATCCGGGAAGAAACTTACGACTGAGGAGAGGAAAATCGGAAGCAGCATACTGCCATTTACGCTCATCATATCGGGAACGTATGATCAAATCAGGGGCTTTTTCGCCCAGGTAACTGCTGTTCGGAGAATTTTTCGGGTACGCAGATTTGATTTTACGCTATTGGATCCGACAAATATTTCAGCCCGCATTTCCATGGAAGCATTTTACTCTCCATACGTAACCTCCGTGGGTACGGTCGATTCGGTTATCGAGCAACTCAATGAGAAGGACGAAAGTATAATCCAAACCGTTTCTTCCATGCCGATTGCGGGCATATCTTCAGACGTAGGAGAATCTGCTTTATCACCGCAGACCGAAGAGAAAGAAAACCCATTTGAGCCTTAAGCATCTCTTTTCAGAAGATCGGGTCTCCGTTTGCGAGTTTTTTTGAATGCCTCTTTCTCTCGCCATTCCTTAATTTTCTTGTGATCGCCCGAAAGAAGAATTGCGGGAACTTTTTTGTTTCGGTAGATTTCCGGTCTCGTATATTGCGGATATTCCAGAATCGGTGGATTTCCCGAAAACGATTCATCTTGGGTTGCCTTTGTGTTTGCCAAAACGCCGGGAATGAGTCGAATGACACTGTCGGCGATGACAAGAGCCGGAAGCTCTCCTCCGGTAAGAATATAGTCTCCGATGGAGATTTCCTGGTCGACAAGAAAACGTACCCGCTCATCTATCCCCTCATAGTGACCACAGATGAGAATAAGGTGGTCGTTTTCCGTAAAGGATTTGGCCACCTTTTGTGAATAGCGCTCACCTTGCGGCGAAAGAAGGACGGTTTTTACGCGAGTGGTGGGTGCGAGACGTGATTTGACCGATGTAAGTGCATGGTCGATGACATCGACACGCATGATCATCCCCTGTCCTCCGCCGTACGGATGGTCGTCAACGCTCTTATAGCGGTCCGTTGCGAAATCCCGGATATTAATCGCCTCCAAATTAACGAGTCCTTTTGTGATAGCCCGTTTGAGTATGGAAAGGGAGGCAAAAACACGGATGACATCGGGAAACAAGGTGAGGATGCTTATGCGGTACATAAGCCCGGTGATTTACTCATGCGTCATTGATGACGACATCAGCGTAGATATTTTCTTTTGTCGCCATAAGTTTGATAAGATCGCGGATAGCCCGAATAATTCGGCCGTTTTTGCCGATAATCTTTCCGTAGTCTTCCTGGTGTGCACGGATACTGAGAATCGTTCGTGAATTCTCCTGGTGTTCTTCTACAGTGACTTCATCAGGATGATCAACGAGTGAAGCCAGGATAAATTCAAGCGTTTTTTTCATTGTGTTTGAGAAGTTTGTCGACAGCTGTGGTTACTTGCGCACCCATACGTTTCCAGTATTCAACGCGGTCACGTTCAATCTTGAGATGAGGCGGTTTCACGAGCGGATTATAAAACCCAAGGATTTCCACAGTTGATCCGTTTCTGCGTTTTCCTTCTTCTATCGCGACGATGCGATACGTTTTTCGGTTTGCGCTGCCTGTTTGGGCGAGCCTGATTTTGAGCATAGAAGATATTTTATCACGTTTTACCCATCTTCTCAAGCGCCGAGGCGGCTGCTGCCTGCTCCGCTTCCTGTTTGGATTTACCCGTTCCTGAGCCCAATGTTTTACCGTTTGCGGTTGCTTCTACCCAGAACGTTTTGGCATGATCCGGCCCTTCGCTTTTGACAACCTGATAGGTTGGCGAAACACGGGATTCCTGCTGAATAATTTCCTGCAGAAGACTTTTGTAATCGATATAGGTTTTGTTTTCGACGATATCCTTTGCCTTCGGAAACAAGTAGGTAGAAAGAAACATCTTCACGGTGTCGATTCCGGCGTCCAGAAACATTGCGCCCAGGAGAGCTTCGAACGCATCCGCAAGAAGAGAAGAATTATTTCTTCCGCCTGAGGCCTCTTCGCCGTGACTCAGTCGTAAAAGGTCTCCGAGATGAAGGTGCTTGGCAACAGCAGCGAGGCTATTTGTCTTTACGAGACCGGAACGGATATTTGTCAGTGTTCCCTCCGGGAAATCGGGGTACGCATCATAGAGAAAGTGCGATGTGAGAAACGACAACACGGCATCCCCCAGAAACTCAAGTCGTTCATTGGATGTCTTGAGGTTTCGCGCCTCGTTGAGGTAGGAGCGGTGGATAAATGCCCGTTCCAATAATTCCTTGTTCGTAAACGAAACGCCGATATTCTTTTGCAAATCTTCAAGCGTGATCATGAAAGCTCCTTAAGTATTGATCCCAGTACGCCGTTGACGAATTTCGGACTATTCTCGTTTCCATATGCTTTCGCCAGCTCAATAGCCTCGTCGATGATGACTTTTTCCGGAGCGCTCTTGGCGATCGTCAGCTCATGGACGGCGAGTCGAAGGACGGCAAGATCGATTTTGGCGATCTTATCGATAGGCCACTCCGGTGCTGCTTTCTGGATTTTGGCATCGATAGGTGCAAGATGGGAAATGACGTCTTGTATGTCCTCGGTTGCCTTACCTGGCGGAAAACTGTACGAGAACAGTTTCTGCATGCGGTCGATGCGTTTCTGGTGTCTCGGATCGTTGGGGGTCTTCATCAGACGTGCTAATCGTCAATTGATAATGGCTAATCAGAATGTGTGATCAACAATTAACAATCAACTATTAACTGTGCGTATGTTTTTTTCCTCTCTTGACTTTCTGTTTTCGGACCTCTTTCCCGTTATAAAAGCCGCAGAATGAACACACCCGGTGAGGAAGTCGTGGCTTACCGCATTGCGGGCATGCCGAGAGTCCGATTTTCCGAAGTGAAATGGCGGCCTTTCGTTTGCCGCCTCGTCTCGTGCTATGTCTTCGCTTTGGGAGTGGAGCCATATTAATCTTTCGTTTCCCCTATTGTACTATTTATTGCTTCCAGCCTCAAGAGGGGGAACAAAGACAGGCTGGAATCTTTTTGAACAAGGTAACTGACTGCATCCTGGGCCTGTGCTATAGCAGTTTGATCTCCGAGTGAGGCTATTTTCAAGCTTGGGATGCCGTGTTGCCGTGTTCCCAAAAGGTCGCCTGCGCCGCGAAGGCGCAGGTCTGCTTCAGCCAGGCGTGGGCCGTTTGCTTCCCTTTCCAGAATCTTAAGCCGTTCTATGACCGCGTCACTCTCGCTTTCCGTAAACAAAAGGCAATAAGACGGCGCATCTCCCCTGCCGACACGTCCCCGCAATTGGTGCAGCTGCGAAAGGCCGAAACGGTCCGCGGCTTCGATCACGATGATCGAGGCGTTCGGAATATCGATACCGACTTCCACAACGGGCGTGGCCACTAAGATCTCATGCTTCTTCTGACGGAACGCGTCAAGAATTTCGGTTTTCTCTTTCGGCTTCATCCGACCGTGCAAGAGGCCAAGCGAAAACTGGGGAAATTCATGTTTGAGAATTTCAAATTCCTTCTTCACCGCGCGAATCGATGTCAGCGTTTCTGATTCTTCAATAAGCGGGCAAATGATAAATGCCTGTCCCCCGGTTTTTTGAAGCTGTACTCCGATCCAATTATATGCATTTTTCCTTTTCTTATTGGGTACGACCCATGTTTTTACGGGTTTCCGGCCTTTGGGCATCTCAAAGAGAACCGAAAGATCAAGATGGCCCATGAGTGTTTTGGCCGCTGTTCTGGGGATGGGCGTTGCCGTCATGGTCAGAAGATGTGGAGTGGTTTTCTGTTGGGCTTTTTGGGCGAGAACGGTCCTCTGGGATACTCCGAATCTATGCTGCTCGTCGACGACAACAAGTCCGACATCGTGCAGGGAAATGGACTCGGATAACAATGCATGGGTTCCAACCAGAACATCGAAATTTTTGTCCTCCACGTTTTTATGTTCTCCGGTTATCAATCCGATGCGAACGCCCAGAGGCGAGAGAATCTTCGTAAGCGTTTCATAGTGCTGTGTTGCCAATATCTGAGTAGGTGCCATGAAAACGGCGCGTGTTTTGTTTCTGACGGCTACATACATCGCTGTTGCGGCAACGACCGTTTTTCCGCTGCCAACATCGCCGACCAGTACTCGGTTCATGGGGTACGGCCGCGCAAGGTCAGCGAGTATTTCTTTTATGGCGTTTTTCTGCCCGTCCGTGAGTGCAAATGGCAAGCGGGAATAGAAATTGAGACTGTCGCTTTTTCGTTCGTTGAGTTTCACAGCCTTCCTTGTCGTCTCCCGCTCATGTTTTTGCGTGTAAGCCTGAATTTGAAGGTTCAGAAGTTCGTCAAACGCAAGCCGTCTTTTTGCACTATCCGCGTCAGCTTGAGACGTAGGGAAATGAACAGCGCGAAGCGCCTGTGCACGATTCATAAATGCGTATTTGATTCGAATCTCATCCGGGAGTGGGTCGGAAACTTCGGGTAGAACATGATCCAGAAGAAACGCGATCCTCCCTCGTAACCATTTTGGAGATATGCCTTCTGTCGCGGAATACACAGGCACGATCCTTCCTGTGTGAAGGGACGCTTCTCCATCTTCCGGAGTCTCAAAAAGTTCGTATTCGGGGGAACTCATAACGACTTTTTGTCCGAACCAGGAAATCGGTCCAGCAAGATGAATTGTCATTCCGGGTTTGATGACGGAGCGAAGATATGGCTGGTTGAACCAGATGACGCTGATTACTCCGCTATCATCACGGACTTTTGCTTCCTGAATTTTTTTGCCGGACTTTGATGAAAACGCGCCGAATCGCTCCACCGTGCCTTTGAGCGTAACCGTTTCCCCGGGTTGAGCACGTCCAATGGGACTCACGAGCGAAAAATCGTTGTATCTGAAAGGAATATGATACAAAAGGTCTCGCACCGTATGTATGTCGAGTCGGTCAAGAGCCGCGGCTCGTGCGGGTCCCACATGCGGCACGAAACGTATCGGCGTCGAAAGCGTAAGCTCCATGCGTTTAATTATAACGCCTTACCGCCCAAGTGTCGTAATAAGGGGGAGAAAGGAGGACGCGATAAGCGCAAGCGATGCGATTATTACGATAATCTTCCAAAACCTTTCGTGTTTCCTGAAAAAGTTCATATGTTTCGGTTTGCCTACTTCCCAATTCTAACAGCTTTTCTTCCGAGTTCAAGAATGGTTCCTTCGTCAACTTTGAGTATCTCGTTTGGAACGGTTACGAGAATGCCGTTAATTCTGACTCCTTTTTCTTGAATTTTTTGCCTTCCCTCTCGTTTACTTTTTGTTAATCCCACTGCCAAAAGCGCTTCAATAATTGTTGCGTTTGAAGGAATTACTGATTGTGGCACGACTTTTAGGTCGGCTTTATTAACTTTTTTCTCCTGAAATCGTGTTTCAAATTCCTGCTGGGCAATTTTGGCTGCCGTTTCATCGTTGAACTGTTTGGTCAGTTCAAATGCCAGTTGCTTTTTAAATATCATAGGATTTTCCGTCTCCATGCGTTTTTTTATCGCATCAATGTCAGCTAAGGAAATATCCGTGAGGAGCGTGAAGCATGGGACAATCGCATCATCTCCAAGAGCCATGATCTTTCCGTAAAACTCGTTGGGAGCGTCAGTAAGCCCAATAACATTACCTTCGGTTTTACCAATCTTGACACCCTTGCTGTCGGTGAGAAGTGGAACAGTCATGACGAACTTTTCTTTCTTTTTAATATTTCTCATGAGTTTTCGGCCCATCATCATATTAAACATTTGATCAGTGCCACCGATCTCAAGGTCGACATCCATTGCAACAGAATCATATGCCTGCATAACTGGATAGAGAAATTCATTCATGAACACATCCTGTCCCAGCTTGATTCGCTGTTGAAACATGTCACGCTCGACTACTTGTTGATACGTGAGATGATGGGCAAGTTCCAGAAATTCCAAAGCGCTCACTTTCCCGAGCCAGTCACTATTGTATTTGACTGTGACAGCATTGAGGCCATCGAATCTGAGAATTTTTTCTGCCTGCATCTTGTAATGTTCAGCATTTTTCTTTACTTCTTCTTTGGTAAGCATTTTTCGGGCTGAAAGTTTTCCCGTTGGATCACCTATGAGTGCTGTGAAATCACCGATAAGAAAGATTACTTCATGTCCCAGATCTTGCCACTGGCGGAGCTTTCGAAGTGCTACTGCGTGGCCGATATGGAGTTGTGTGCCTGTTGGATCAAACCCCTGATAGAGTCGAAGTTTCTTTCCGCTTCTGAGAACTTTTTCCAGTTCTTCACGGGACGGATAGATTGAGTCGACGCCGCGCGTGAGAAGGATGTCTATTTCGTCCATATACATTCGTACTATAGCACAGACGCTGCTTCTTTCGTAGCCTCGCCTAAAAGCGCAAAAAATTGTCATTTTTCCGCCAAATCTCTACAATAGAGGGATGTCCAACATGTTCTATACGAGACAGCTTGCGCGTCAGTTACGGCTTGGCGGTATTCGGAACGTTAAAACAAAAACGTGGGCAACGCTCGCGATGGGCGCGTTTGTATGTCTCGTTGTCGGATTTTTCTTCGTAGGCATTCTTTTCGCGTGGTATGCCAAGGATCTTCCCCGTCCTGATAAGGTGCGCCGCACGGAAGGACTTTCCACGGTCGTTCTGGATCGCAACGGCGAGACGCTCTATGACATTTACCAAGATCAAAACAGAATCCCCGTAAAGTACGAAGATATCCCCAACTACCTCAAGCTCGCTACGATTTCCATAGAAGATAAGGATTTTTTCAAGCATCAGGGCCTTTCTACGAGTGGAATAGTGCGGGGTCTGGTGGCATGCGTTTTGGTTAAACGGTGTCAGGGAGGTTCCACGCTCACGCAGCAGCTGGTGAAAAATGTCCTCTTGTCTGATGAACGGACCATTCCGCGCAAAATGAAGGAAGCGATTCTTGCCATACAGATAGAACGAAGGTATAAGAAGGATGAAATTTTGCAGATGTACCTCAACGAAGCGCCCTACGGAGGAACGGCCGTGGGAGTAGAGTCGGCGGCCCAGACGTACTTCAATAAACCAGTAAAAGAACTTTCGCTTATCGAAAGTGCGCTCCTTGCCGGGCTCCCACAATCGCCAAGCCGATACTCTCCATTTACTGGCGAAGAAAAAGCGTATGTATGGCGAACTGAGCAGGTGTTGCGACGCATGCGTGAAGACGGCCACATCACAGCGATTCAGGAAGCCGATGCCAGAAAACAACTCGATACGCTTAAGTTCGCCGATCAGGCGTCAAGCCTTCGTGCTCCGCATTTTATAGCGTATATTAAGGATCAACTTGTCGAACGGTTCGGTTCGAAAATCGTCGATGCTGGCGGATTGCGAGTTACCACAACGCTTGACTGGAAACTCCAGAATGAAGCGCAAAAAATCGTAAAGGAAGAAGTAGATAAAGCGAAGGGCCTGAAGGTCTCAAACGGTGCTGCAGTCGTCATGGATCCCAGAACTGGAGAAATTCTAGCGATGGTCGGAAGCAAGGATTATACAGCGACCGACAGCGGAGGCTTCAAGTTCAACGTCGCAGTTCAGGGTATCCGCCAACCGGGATCATCCATAAAACCGATTACCTATGCAGCTGCACTAAAAAAAGGGTATACGCCCGCCACAATGCTTATGGATGTGGAGACCAAATATCCATCAGGTGATCCGGCGAAGCCTGATTACAATCCCAAAAACTATGATGGAAAGTATCGAGGACCCATGCAACTTCGCTATGCACTGGGGAATTCCATCAATACGATTGCCGTGAAAGTCAGCGCACTCGTCGGCGTGAAAGACGTCCTTCGACTCGCCTATGACATGGGCCTAAGTACGCTTGAGCCAAACGATGAGAATCTGAAACGTATCGGACTCTCACTTACGCTGGGAGGCGGTGAGGTGACGCTACTTGAACTTACCGGCGCGTATGGAGTATTTGCGAGCGGTGGCTATTATGTCCCGCCCGTGTCGATGTTGAAAGTTGAGGATGCGAAAGGGAAAGTTCTCTTCGAGCAGAAACCGCCCGCGCCTAAAGAAGTCTTATCGAAGGAAATTGCCTACCTTATCTCGGATATTCTCTCTGATAATGATGCGAGAAAAGAGGTTTTCGGGACGCGATCGCTCCTTGTGATACCGGGACACACTGTGGCTGTGAAAACAGGAACGACGGATGATAAGCGCGACAATTGGACTATAGGCTACACGCCGTCAGTTGTTGTGGGTGCCTGGGTGGGAAATAACGATAATTCTCCCATGAGCGCGACGCTTGCCTCGGGTGTTACCGGAGCCGCTCCCATATGGCGTCGCATCATTTTGGCTGCACTTTCCGGGAAACGTGACGAGGCATTCGCTCGTCCCGGAGACGTCGTAGAGATGGACGTTGATGCCTTTGCGGGTGGTTCTCCGGTTGACGGATCTGCCACGAGAAAAGAACGGTTTGTACGGGGTACGGAGCCCACAGTGAGGTCATCGGTGTACGAGACGGTAAAAGTTTCCAAGAAAGATAATAATAAACTCGCCAATGCGGTCGAAATAGCCAAAGGTGAATACGACACGAAGACGTTTATCGTACTTCGGGAAACTGACCCAGTCTCAACCGACGGCAAGAATCGCTGGCAGGAGGGTATCGATGCGTGGGTGCGAGGTCAGGGTGATGCCAAGTTTCACCCGCCGACCGAAACGTATCAGGGGGGAGATGAGATTGGCGTAGCCATTAAAAGTCCGGCTGATCGTGTGCAAATAAACAGCAATTCCGTTGAAATTCGCATTGAGGCCTCAAGCACGAGTAACATTACGAAAGTTGAAATATATGTTGACAGCGTTTTGGTAAAAGAGCGCACCGATAAGAGTTTTACCGAAACGCTCACCCTTACGGATGGGTCGCACCGCATTCGAGCTCGTGCAATAGACGACAAAGGAAAAACGGCAGAGCACGATATCGGCATTGGAATCAATCAGCCCTACGCGACGCCCACGCCGACCCCATAGCTACAAGAGTTTGACACCGTGTTCAATAATAGTGAGCTTGATGGATCCCGCAAACGGCAGCGTGCTTACGACGGCATCGCCGAGGATAATCATAGAAGCATTACCGCCCTGTTTCTTCACCGACTCTATAACACGCTCTGCGTGAGGGGCGAAAGAAAGAAGGCCGCTTTCCCTCGTAAACCCGTTACCTGTTTCAAGCAGATCTCTGAATGCAAAGTCCGCCTTGCGCATGTTGGTTTCCAGTGCTTTCAGTGCATGATCACCTGCAGCATCGATTCTCTTGATGAGTTTCGTGCTGCCGAGTATTGATGGTGTGGGAATTTTGCCCCACGAATGGACGTAGACGACGGTGCCTGAAAAAGGCAGGCGTTCCATTTGGAACAATGAGCTCGTGATAAATTTGACGCAGCATCCGCCCTTCCACTGGTTTCCGACATCCCCCAGGCCGGTTTTATGGACGACTTCTGCCGTGTGGGCAATTTGTGCTAATTCAACGTCTGATTTATGAAGTGCCAGAAGCGCATTTACTGCGTGCGCGGTGGCAAGCGCACTTGCACCGCTGATGCCAAATCCGCTGCCCAGGGGAAGCGGCGTTTCAATGGAAATTGATAGAGGCTGTTTCGTAAGACGGGAGATGACTTCGCCAACGGTGGGAATGACAACGGGTTGTTCGTTGAACGAAACGCAGGTCGTCCGGGCTTTTTTTACGGTGACAGTAGCACCTTCGTTGACGGTAAATCCCGACCCGAGAGATCCTGCTTTTGCAGGATCTGGGTTAGGCATGACCTTAAAGAGTAAACTTATATTTCCCGGCGCCCACGCGCGTTGGATGGTCATAGAAATCGGATAATGCGCTGTGCTATCTCGGCTTTGGATGCGATGGGAACATGAACCGGCGTGCCTGTTTTCGGGATAATCGTAACTTCGTTTTCGTCGGATCCGAATCCCCCGGAAGTTCGGCCAACGTCATTGGCGACGATAAGATCGGCGTTGGAACCGGCAAGCCGTTCGCGTGCAAGTGTTATGAGTTCTTGGTCCGATACGTTGAATTCAGCTTTGAACGCCACGAGAAATATGTCCGGATTGTATTGTTTAATGGCTTGGAGAATTTTCCTCCTGGGTTCAAGTTCGAGGGCGAGAGGTTTTCGGCTCGAAGTTTTGCCTGATTTTTTGTTTTTTACCTGGAAATCGGATACCGCGGCAGTATGGATGCAGATGTCGAAATTTTTACAATTATTTTTCACCAGCAGTTGTAGGGCGTCAGCAGTATCAAACGTTTGCTCATCGATTGACATTCTGGGGGCTACTGCTGTTTCCGACCGAAGAAGAAGCACGTGAGCACCCGCGGCTTTTGCCGCTTCTGCTATGGCAACTCCCATTTTACCAGAGCTTTTGTTTGTGATAAACCGCACGTCATCTATGGGCTCGATGGTTGCCCCTGCGGTGACGAGGATTCGTTTGCCGGAAAGCGGCTTGGTAAGAGCGGTTTGGGAAAGTATCATGCGTGAGAGTTTCGGTATGTCAATGAGTCGCCCGGTTCCTTCATAGCCGCAGGCAAGCATCCCGCTGTCGGGCCCCGCGATGCGGTATCCGAAACGCCTGAGTGTCGCAATATTTTTCTGGGTTGCCGGGTGATGCCACATGTGGACATTCATCGAAGGACAGACAATAACAGGGCACGTGGCCGCAAGCACTGTCGTCGTGAGATAATCATCGGCGAGGCCACTGGCCAGTTTGGCGATGATATTGGCCGTTGCAGGGACAACAACGATAAGATCCAAACGGTCTGCAAGAGCAATGTGTTCTACTTTTCTACTCGTGAGAATATCCTGTGCTCGGAATGCATAGGGAAATAATTCCGTGTATACGGGCTTCCCTGTTCGACCTTCAATCTCTCTGGCGGGAACGATTTTTACCGCTGATAAAGTCATGATGGTTTCGACTGAAACATGAGGCATCAGCTGATCAAGCAGACTGGGTATTTTTACGGCCGCTATACCGCCGGTAATACCCAAGAGAACCGTTTGCTTCATATAGGATAAGTCGGAATCGAGGGAACGATCATGCGGCTTTCTGCTTTACTCCAAACTCCTTCGTGGCAAGGGCGATAAGATTCGCGCGAATTGGTGCAATTTCTTCGCTCGTAAGATTTTTCTCAGGGTGCTGGTACCACACGCGAATCGTTCGCGTCTGTTCATACACATCCAGAAGAGTAACGCGCGAAATAAGCGTGTGAGCACGTTTGATTGCCTCTATCAGCGGGCCTATGGCAAATTTTTCAGGAACGATAAATGAAAGATCCTCAACAATCGGTGGATACTTGGGTATCGGCACATAACGCCCCACCGGCTTTCTCTGAGAGAGGAGTTTCGTAATGGAAAGATCAAGAATGGTAACCGGTTTTCGAATGTCTAATTTTGTCAGGAGGCTTCCAGAGACGAGTCCCACTGAGCCGTAGTCACCGAAGGTAAGGCACTTGGAGGGATCTTTCCATGAGGTAGGAATACCCACCTGTGGATACGGTCCCGTAATGCCAAAAAGAGCGAGGATGGCTTCTCCCATACCTTTCAGCTCGAAAAATTTTTCTCCCGTGCGCGCGACGATAAGAATATCTTCTTCTTCCGGAATAGAATTTGGCTTGCGATGATAAACTTTTGAAAGTTCGAAAAGTGAAAGGTCTTCCGTGATTGCCTGATTCTGAGCAATAACCGAAAGGAGGCCCGGCTGAAGCGATGGACGCATATATACCCATTCAGATGATAACGGATTGGCAATTTTGTACGACGCATCTTTTGATAGACCGAATATATCCATCTCTCTCTCAGAAATCATCGAATAGGTATACAGTTCTGTATATCCCCAATCCCGCATGCGGATTTTTAGTTCCTCTTCCCACGAAAGCGCAGGATCAGGCAGTGCCATGGGCGGTTCACCGTCAGGAAGCCTGCTTTCGATGCGGTGGTAGCCGTACAGGCGCGCAATTTCTTCAATGATATCAACGTCAATGGTTACGTCTCGACGAAAACTCGGAGGGACGACGGTAACGGCAGTTTTGTTGATAGTGGTATCGAAGCCCAATTTTGTGAGGATTCCTTTTATTTCCGAATCAGCAAGATGCACACCGAGGTATCTGTCTATTTTTTGGCGGTTTGCCGTTACCCGGTATTTGACATACGGATCAGGGTAAAGATCGTAGAGCTTGCTTGCCACCGAACCGCCCGCAACGTCTTCTATGAGTTGCACGCCGGCTATAAGAGCAGGGAGAATAAGCTCACTGTCCACGCCTTTCTCAAAGAGGCCAGCCGCCTCCGTGCGATGCGCAAGCTTCATGGACGTTTTTCTGATGTGCGTGGGATCGTAAGTTTGAAGAAAAAGAACGATGGTTTTGGTTCGTTCGGTAATGCTGGAATTTTCCCCTCCCATGATGCCGCACAGGTCAATAATGCGTCCGGCGCCGTCTTCGATAATGATATCGTCTCCCGGGAGAATGTGGGTTTTCCCGTCAAGAGTTGTGATTTTTTCGCCTTTTTTGGACGCTCTGAGTTTCATAACCGCGCTGTCGCCCTTTTTCCCGATAGCATCGTAGTCGAATGCATGAGCAGGCTGGCCGTAGGCGCGCATAAGATAGTTTGTGATATCGACTATGGTATTTATTGGCCGGATGCCGGTGGCAGTAAGTCTTTCAGCAAGCCACGCAGGTGACGGACCGACGCGTACATTCGTTAAGACGATGCTCGTCCACCGAGGATTTAACGATGCTTGCGTGGTAATTGACAATTTGAATTGTCCTTCCCTGTCGTACCGCTTCACGAACGGGACACTCATCATTTTATAGGGGTCGTTGACGAATTCCGCTTTCACGCCGAATCGAGGCAGGATGACCGCCGCTTCTCTGGCAATTCCTGTTATGGACATGGCGTCCGGCCGGTTGGTTGTAACCTCTACGTCATAGACGATTTGTCCCGCTTCGTCCAGGATTCGCTCGACTGATGGGCCAGAGAGCGAAAGGTATTCTTTCATTTGCTCTGGAGTTGCCGTTGTTTTGAGATATTCGCGCAGCCACTGGTCCGGAATAAGTATGTTCATATTAGAATTGATTGAGAAATCTCACGTCGTTACTGTACAAGAGTCGGATATCATCCAGCTGTGTACCCGATTTCATCATAAATGTCCGCTCGATACCCCAACCGAACGCAAACCCTGAGTAAGTCGATGGGTCTATGCCTCCATTTTTCAAAACTACCGGGTGCACCATTCCGGCGCCGCCAAGTTCAAGCCATCCGGATTTGCACAGTCTGCATTTTGTTGTGTCTGCCAGTTTTCCGGTGCCTTCACAGATGCCGCATGAAATGTCGACTTCAAATGACGGTTCCGTAAACTGGAAGTGAAACGGCCGCAGACGCGTTTTCCGGCCGACACCGAAGAACTGTTGGGCAAAGTAATCGAATACACCCTTCAGATGTGCTATGGAAACGTTTCTATCCACGTAGAGACCCTCGAACTGGTGGAACATAGGAACATGCGATACATCTATCTGACGCCGGTAGCACTTGGCGATGTTAATCATTCGGATGGGAAGATTGCCTTTTTCCATTTCCCGGACCTGACCATTACTGGTATGCGGGGTAAGTACGATTTTCTGTTTCCGTTTATCGCGACCCGGTTTGCCCGGGTATTCTATGAAGAACGTTTCCCACTCATCACGCGCGGGATGATTCGGCGGCATGTTGAGTGACTCAAACGGGTACCAATCCCAGTCAACTTCCGGATGCCGGACACGGGTAAACCCGATCCGCTCAAATATCCTCGTTATTTCGATGATGGCCTGGGTGACGATATGAAGGTGTCCTTCGGGAGGGCGAATTCCGGGCATGGTGACATCAATCCAGTCGGAATTTCCGGATGATGTGGTGTTGACCTGTTTTTCGGCAATGGCCTCCTCAATAGTTTTTTTCACCTGATTAATGACGATGCCTACCGACCCGCGAGCTTCCTGCGGTACCTCAACGATCCGCCGGGTCGCCCTGGCAAAGGCGGACTTTGCGCCGAGCATGGCAAGTTTCAGTTGGTCAGCAGGCAGATCGGAATTCTCAATCGTTTGAAGTGCCTCCTGTTGGGTTTCCAGAAGAATACCCGTCAAATCCATTCCCGAAAGCATGCGCTGCTGGGTTGTCCCTGAGGCAGCTTGTTTTTGTATTTCATAGTAGACGCGTACGCGATGTTCTGAGTTTTCGATGTCGCGTATTGAAATGGTGCCCACCTCTGACGTTTTCGCAACCTGCGTGCCGCCGTCCGGTATCGGGGCGAAGTCTCCGACGGTTAAAATGCGAAGGGGTTTATTCTTGGGAAGGTGCGCGGGCACCCATGCTGATCGTTTCGTAAGCTCGTCAAGTGATACAAACTCAGTTATAAGTTCAACGTTTTTCTCTACGATGGCGTTGGCTTCCCTCTCTATGGCGAATTTCTGATCGATCGTAAGGCTTCCTTCATACTCTATGAAAGGCGTACTGCCGTGCTCCCCTTTTATGGGAATCAAGTGCGGGTGGGTGAGTCTTACTGCCTCATGAACGATGTGACCCGCGCTGTGAACCCGCATGTGGTAGTAGCGAAGCGGCCAATCAATGTGGCAGGTTACGGCATCTCCCACGTTAAGTGTACCCTCGATAGATGCCTCGTGAACGACATGCTCCTTGCTCAGCCTCACATGTTTGACGTGAGCGGTTCCGTTTTTCCCGACAACGCGCCCTTTATCTGATGGTTGACCGCCACCTTCAGGGTAAAAAATTGTCGCAGCAAGAATTATCTCCCAATGATCCCCTTTGCGTTCGAGGGAGATTATCACGGTCGAGAGTTCTTTTCGGTAGCTTTCCTTAAGATATATGAGTTCTGTCATACTGTTGTTGGTATGTTTATTCTACGTTGATGTAGCGTGCCTGTCCAGATGAGAGTAGGCTAAATTTTATTCTTCATCTCCTTTGTTTTGCAATGCTTCACGCAGCAGTGGCAGTGCCTCTTCGCTCACCACTGTGACTTTGGGTTCCTTTGTAAAAAGATCCATATGGGACCGGATAAGGGGCGGCTCAATTTTTATGACATAGCCGTGCCTCCCGCCCAAGGCTTCTGCGTGTTTCTCGATTTGTTCGCATGTTTCTTTTAGGGTCATAGGTTCCATAAAAAAACCCCGCTTTTGCGGGGTTGTCGGGTGTACTGATTTTTGTTTTATGCACCCAAAGACGCCCCGCTATGCGAGGGGAAAAAGAAAAATCCGAATGATACGGCGCGATTCATGTTAGTTGACGGTTTTCACCTTTTCGAGAATTGCGCAAAAGGCATCAGGGTGTTCGACAATGAGATTGGCGAGCACTTTCCGGTCTACTTCAATGTTGCTTGCCTTGAGCTTGCTGATAAACGCGCTGTAAGACAGGCCGTTTTGCTTTACCGCCTCGGAAATTCTCGTAATCCAGAGTCTTCGAAATTCCCGCTTTCGTAACTTTCTTCCCTGGTATGCGTATTCGCCGGCGTGGAGGTATGCCTCTTTGGCCACTCGCGTAAGCCGTCGTTTCGTCATACGGTAGCCTTTATTGGCTACGCGCAACTTCTTGTGTTTCGCATGTGACGTAAGACCGCGTTTGACTCTCATATATGCTCCTTAGGTTGCTAAATAGCCTTTCACGACTCTGATAAAGCGTTGATTTTTCAGCGTCTTGGGGGCGTCCTGTCTTCGCTGGCGTGCTTTGTTTTTCACGCTGCGCAGATGGCGTGCTCCCTGGGAGCGGTGAATAAGTTTACCGCTCTTTGTCACCTTAAATCGTTTCGCCACTATTTTTTTCGTTTTTACTTTTGGCATATTAATCCTTTTTCTTATCGGTTACCACCATGGCGGCGAGTGTCCTGCCTTCCATGTGCGGCTCTCTGACCGTCCTTACCCCTTCAAGTGCGCCGATGAATCGATTCATGACCTCAAAGCCAAACTGTTTTCTCGTAATTTCCCTTCCCCGAAAGAACACAGATATTTTTACCTGGTTTCCTTCTGCGAGAAATTCCTGAGCCTTGGTTTTTCGGGTATCAAAGTCGTGCTGACCGATAAACGGTCTGAGTCGTACTTCTTTCACCCCGACGTTTTTTTGGCTTTTTCGGCTTTCCCGTTCTTTTTTCGCCTCTTGGTACTTAAATTTCTTGTAATCAATGAGCTTGGCGACGGGCGGATTGGCATTCGGCGCGATTTCTACGACATCCAGATTCAATTCCTTTGCTTTCTGGAGCGCCTCAAGTTTGCTTACCACCCCGATCTGCTTGCCATCTTCATCAAGAAGCCGCAACTGCGGACTGGTAATTTGATAGTTGAGACGATAGTATCTAACGCTTGTGTTCAATCTCGTCACCTAAACGGCGGGAGAATTCCTCAAGATTCATTGCTTTGAGGTCTTCCCCTTTCCGGGTTCGTACGGCAATGCTGTCACTGCCGGCTTCACGATCTCCTATTATACCCAGATACGGCACTTTTTGCAATGTGAAATTTCTGATTTTAGCCTGCATGGTATCGTTGCCGTCGTCAATTTCCACGCGCAGTCCCTTCAAGCGCAGCTTCGATGCTGCCTTCTGCGCAGCCTCACCGTGCCGCTGTGCAATCGGAATAATGCCAACATGTACCGGTGAAAGCCACAATGGCATACTTCCTTTGTATTTCTCGATGAGGAACGCCATGGTTCGCTCTATGGCCCCGATCGATGCACGATGGATGACAACCGGCTGGACCTCTTTTCCGGAATCATCAGTGTAGGTCAGGTCAAACCGCTTCGGCATCACGAAATCATACTGGACCGTAAATGCAGTCTCCTCCTGGCCGTTGACTTTCTTTATTTGTACATCAATTTTGGGGCCGTAAAACGCAGCTTCACCCGGAGCCTCGAAAAACGGCGCATCAATTTTTCGAAGGACACTTCGAAGCACGTTTTCCGCAAAATCCCACGCCGCATCGTCTTTGTAGTATTTTTTGCTGTCGTTTCTATCGCCCAGAGACAATCGAAACCGGTAATCCTTCCCCTTGACGAATCCCAATGCACCGTTGAGGTAATCGATGAGCCTGATGACATCTTGTATGACGTCTTTGGCTTTTTCTTTCGGCGTGAAGATGTGCGAATCGGAGAGGATAAACGTTCGCACACGCATGAGGCCTGAGAGTTCTCCTGATTTTTCGTACCGGAATTGGGGGGAAATTTCGGCGATTTTTAGAGGAAGCTCCCGATAGCTTCGCGGTGCGCTTTTATACAGCATGAAGTGGTGCGGACACGTCATCGGGCGCAAAATAAGCTCGTCTTCATCAACGTGCATGACGGGATACATGGTGTCTTTGTAATACGGATAGTGCCCGGATGTTTTATAGAGTTCGGTTTTCGCAATCGGGGGCGTATACACATGTTGGTATCCCCACGCTATTTCGGTATCCACGACGAAGCGTTCAAGCTCTCTGCGAATAACACTTCCTTTCGGAGTAAGAAGCGGTAAACCCCGGCCGA
This sequence comes from uncultured Gammaproteobacteria bacterium, assembly GCA_964445435.1. GTDB lineage: Bacteria > Patescibacteriota > Microgenomatia > UBA10105 > UBA927 > CAYUKU01. The sequence goes on along the minus strand of CAYUKU010000010.1, from coordinate 13,336 downwards.
CAAGATCCGAGAAGACGAAGAGGTTGAGATCTTTGCCGATTTTTCGGTGATCGGACTCTTCAGCCAGACGTCGGGCTTCCAGGTGTGCGTCAAGCTCTTCTTTTGTCGGGAATACCGTGCCGTAAATTCGGGTGAGCATTTTATTCTTCTCGCTCCCGCGCCAGTAGGCGCCCGCAACAGACAGGAGCTTGAAATGCATAAGTTCCTTTGAAGGGTTCCCAACGTGGCCCATCTTACAGAGATCGAGAAAATTTCCGGGATCATTCGTCATGAGTTTTTTGCCGTCTTTTGCAAATTCGCTTGCCATTTCCACCTTGTATTTGTTGTCCTTGAATAATTTTTTGGCCTGGGCAAGGGTCACTTCCTGAAATGAGAATTTCTGCCATGTCGGCAGAATTTCGCGCATTTTCGCTTCAATTTTTGGAAAATCCTCTTCAGAAATTTTCCATTCGCCCATATCGAAATCCTGGTAGAAGCCGTTTTCGACTGCCGGGCCAATTGCGTTTAGCGCTCCGGGATAGAGTGTTTTGACAGCGCATGCCAGGAGATGGGCGCAGGAATGACGCAAATTATTGAGATATTCATCGGTATTTTTCATATATCCTCCATAAAAAAATCACCTGCAAGCCAGAGCTCCTTTCGGGGCGGTTCCATCTGACCTTCGGTGATCTTCATTTCTATCTTTTCGCCGATAGTGCGCTTCTCTTTGAGGTTGGTGAGGGCTCATGCAAACGAGAAGTATGCTTTAGTATACGCATTGTAGTTCCCCCAAGTCAAGCGTTACTGGAAACTGACAGACCAATACAGGTGGCCCGAAGCGTTTGGAGAACTGGGTGTTATACGGATGCTAAAAAGGTCCCCCGTAGCGTATGCGGCTGAGTTGGTCGAATCCGCACATGAAGTGCTGGAGTCGGAGATCGTACACGTTATAGTGGTATCGGAGGCGTTTTTCCTGACCATCATTGTCCATGCGTTACCCGTGCCCGGTGCGGTCGAAAGTTTGACATTGAGATTCCGAACGGTTCCCGCAGGAAGCAATATTTGACTATCTGTTTCATCCGTTCGGTCTGCAAACAAACTCGCTGTGGTATACCGCGTGCCGCCTTCGGTGGGGTTGAAAGAGGATGCCAAAATTGTAAGACCCGTTGAGCCGCCTGGCCCTGTCGCGCCCGTCGGGCCGGTACTTCCGTCTTGACCCGTTGATCCCGTCGGTCCGATTTCTCCCGTACTACCGACCGGACCGATAGGACCTGTCGAGCCCTGGATTCCCGTTGCTCCGGATGGGCCTTCTATTCCGGATGGGCCCGTCGGGCCTATATCGCCCGGTAACCCGGGCAGTCCCGTCGGACCGGTTGAGCCAAGAGCTCCGGATTCACCCTGAAGACCGGTAGGGCCCGTTTCGCCTGTTGCGCCAACAGATCCACTTGCTCCAGTAGGCCCAAATTCACCGGTACTGCCCGTTGCGCCGGACGGCCCCGGTTCTCCGCTTGCGCCTGTAGGACCTGACGCGCCAGTTGCGCCACTTGCTCCCGTCGACCCTGTGGCGCCGGTAAGCTGGCTTATATTGAGCACGAGCAATTGGTCGTTGCCTTTGCAGTTTGCTTTATGAAATCCATTGCCAATGGCGTAGACGAGCCCGTTTTCCTTGATGCATACCGTTATTTCTTGGGAAAGGAAGTACGAAAATGTCGGAAATGTGTTGGGTGAAACTGCGTACGCCGGAGCGTGGAACACCAGCCCAAGAAGCAATAATGCAAACAACTGTAGGACTCTCTGAAAGGAAAGTTTCATGGGCAGAATGCTTGCAGCTAGAGTAGAAATTTCCGGACTTCCTGTCAATATCACACAAATGGATCAGACACAGTCATGCTATTGACAAGGTGTGGCAGAGGGTTTAGGCTAGATTGTAGAGTGTAATGCATCGAACACTGTGTATGAGGTCAAAACGCAACGAGCGTGCTCATTGGATTGTAGTACTCCTTCTTACGCTTATTTTTTCCGTCCCAGTAACGATTTTTGCGAGTCATTCTTGGGGAAATTATCACTGGGCGCGAACCGCAAATCCGTTTCTTCTGAAGCTTGGTGATAACGTGAGTTCGGCATGGGATTCCTACCTGGCGCAGTCGCAGGCCGACTGGACTGTTTCTTCTGTCCTCGATCTCTCTATTGTGGAGGGAGCGGGAGGAAGAACGTGTAAGCCCTCGTCAGGACGAGTAGAAGTTTGCAACAGAAAATACGGAAGCAACGGGTGGTTGGGAATTGCTCAAATCTGGATAAGCGGTGATCACATACTACAGGCGGTGGCAAAAATGAACGATACCTATTTCGAACGTACGACTTATAATACTCCCGCCTGGAGACGGCTCGTTATGTGTCAGGAAATTGCTCATACGTTCGGACTGGATCATCAGGATGAGGAGTTCGGAAACACAAATCTGGGTAGCTGTATGGATTACACCGGCGATCCGGATGGCCCGCCGTCCAACGAGCATCCAAACAGTCATGATTATGAACAACTCGAAGCAATATATCTTGGTCACACGGACAGTTTTTCCTCAGTAAGTCAAACGGTCACATTCTCGCCGCAGTCCGGACAGGGCGGTGCACCGTTTGACGGGAGCGACAATCCATCAGACTGGGGAAGGAAGGTTAAGGACAACGGCAATGTCGGCCTCTATGTCCGCGATTTGGGGGCTGGCAAGAAACTCTTCACGCACGTCTTCTGGGCGCCAGAGCGCTAATCTCGGGCTCCACGAGGTTTTGCGACAAATGGCTTTATGAAGGGCACTTCTTCAGGAGTATTTTTGAACACATAGAGAATTTTATCGATGTAATTGGCTAAATCTTGTGCGTATTCCACATGCGGAATAACAATGTTCTCCTGTGTCTGTGCTTGCGGTTCTATGATGAGCGTTCCGATATTGTAGGATTTCAAAAGCAAATTCGGCTCGTACGCTTTGGCTTTCAGGACTTCACTCCAAAAAAGTGCACGTTTGGCTACCACGAATGGGGAAACGCGCTCAAAGCGCATAATTCTTCTGTCGGTGATAAATGTTTTCGTGTCATTATAGAGTGCGTTCATCCAGCGAATTGCCCCAATAAAGAAGAGGAGTACAAGAAGAAGTACCACAAGGAAAAATACTCCTGAGAAAGAGGATTGCCAGCCGATTATAAACGCAATAGTTGTAAACGTAGCTGAAGTGAGGCAGATGCGCACAAAAGCAAATTTGAATACTAGAGGATGAGGGGTGATTTCAAACAGGACATGCTCGCCTTCCTGCTGCCCGTCAAATGCGTTTGTCAAAGTCCGATTGTACGTCCCGACACTACATTGGTCAACGCCTCATATTTTATAGACATAGACATGCAGCTTGGCGTCCTGACGAAGTATCCTCCATCTCGGGAAAATAAAACTGTTGGTCACGATAATACTCCCGGGTTTCAGTTCCCGCTTGAGCTTGGTGGCCAAGCGGTCCATACGCCACGGGAGAAGGTAGACGAAGACAACATCAGCCTCGGTGAGACGGAAGTTCCAAAAATTTCGCCATAGAGATTTCGTCGCACTATTGTCGCGGAACCGCAGTCCCTTCAGATTGCTATAAACGACAAGGAATGGATTGATTTCCAATCCGATTGCGCGGGCTCCCTCCTTTGCAGCCAATCTGATCAGTCTCCCATCCCCGCTTCCCAGATCATATGCCGTTTGGCCCGGGGTAATTCGTGCCAGTTCAACCATTCGTTTGGCGACCGGATCGGTTGATGGGACGAATGGTGCGCCGGTGACGAATGCGATGCACAAGTAAAGAATATACACGGCAAACCCAAGTTGTATGAGAATGAAGAGTAGTTCAAGCATAGGTTAGGGATTCGTAATTTCTGCAAACACGAGAAGTCTTCGCAACGCTGTTCCTGGCGGCCAGCAGGTCATGAGCGTGAGCGTTTTTGCACTCCCAAAAGTTGTCAGATATGACACTGCAGTGGATTCTACCGTTTTTTTGCCGGTGACGCGATACGTGAATTTCTGGTTTTGGTAATAAAGTTCAATCACATCTCCCGCTTCCAGTTTATGGATCAAATAGAAAACGGAATTGAACTGTGTAGCGCGGTAAAAATCGACCGATGAATGGGAGAACAAAAATATGTTTCCCGGTTGACCGGGAAACACGGTCCCACGCGCATGCGCAACACCCTGAGCAAGCGCTTTCTGGTACTGGGTTCCATCGTAGGGATCAACATTGGCGATAATACGGGCATTGGCGCCAAGCTTCGGTATAACAATGCCAAACGAAGCATCTACGGGAACGGTTTCATTTTGGGGTTTCTTGGTTTTTATGGTTGTCTGATATTTCACTTCTTCCCGAAGGATCGGCAGAAACGTGAGTACTGTGATACCGAAAGACAACGTAAGAAACAACGCGCCGAACAGAAGAAGCCACCAGCCGACCCTGGGGCTTATACGGTTGGGGAAGGCTTCCTTTTCCGAAGTAGCCATATGACGATCAGGAGAGCGAGTACACCAAAACCGACAAGGAACGCCTTCGTATCAGAGTCTTTTTTTGGTGTTTCCCTGTACTCTTCTACGGCCGCTGGGGTTGATTCTCCCTGCACCTGTCCCTGCTGGGGCGTTGTTATGGCATCTTCCGTGCCCAGGACGTTTCCTGTGTTTCCCGCTGTCAGCGCGCCGCTGGTGTTACCAGAAGGTGCACTCGAAGTACCGGCTGACGCATTGCTTGTCGTTGTCGTGCGTATCTCACTGTCTCCAACGACCCCTGACCCGTTTCCTGCCGCATCGAAGGCGCGCACAGCGAAGTAATACGTTTTGTTGCAGTCACCGACGGTATTTGAAAGTTCGCCGTCTGTGTTGGAGCCGATATTGACCGTTCCGACGAGCGTCCCTGAGTCCAGATTGAATGATGTATTCTCAGAGCGGTACACGTTTACCTTCACTGTCTTTCCGCTGTCATCTGCGGAACGGAATTTGATTTTATATGTGCAGTCGCCTGGTTTTTCCTTACTGTAATTGGTGGGCGTTCCGGGTCCCGAGGTATTGTAGTCAACAGATACAGTGGCGGTTGTAGCAGTGTCACTTCCTGCATACGCTTCCGCGTAGAACAGATACGTTCCGTCACTCGGAAGGACGGTGCTGTTGGTTTCACAGTGTACGCTGTTTCCGCCGGCTGACACGGCAATATCTGAGCCAAACTGCATAAATACACCATCAGAAGGCGATTTTTTGAAGCATCGTACCGTGACTGGCCGTTCGAGTCGGTCAAGAGTGACGACGGTGATATCTAATTCGTTGATATTTGTTGGGCTTTTGGGTTGTTCTATTCGTGCAGTCAGCGAGGGCGCTACGGCGTATACGCCGGTTGTCCCCCCAAAGGCCATCAGACATCCGAGAACGAAAAGAAAAATTTTACGCATGGAGTCTCCTTTTGTTTTTTCGGTTCATAATCGCGATCCCGAAGGCGAAAAGCGTACTCCCCAAAGCGCCAAATGTGCCTGCCAGTATTGCCCATAAAAGCGTTGAACCGGTTGCGGGAAGCTCTGTTGAAGCGCCAAGTACCTCCCCCTCACGAATGACATTGATGGAGGTGCCCGAAACATCGCTTCGAACGACATTTACGTCCGTTCCCACGAATACACCTGTTTCATCGTTGGCAATTACTTCTCCACCGACCGCGTTTATCCCCTGTGCCCATGCAAGGTCGCGATAGGTTCCGGACTGGATTTCCGGGGAAATGTCGGCCACGTACGTAAGGGTCACGGTTTCGCCGTCAACCATATCGCCCAAATCCCAGATTCCCGGCGATGCGTACTCATGAATGAGCGCCCCCGATAGCGGTCCTCTGATCGAGGAGTCAGCCGTCCAGCTTCCGGCGTGGTATATGAAACCAAGAGACGGAAGGTCCTTGACCACTACGTCGTTGACTGCACTGTCAGATGCGGTGATCGTGAGCGTAAACAAAACGTTTGCCCCCGGGCTTAAGTCTGCGCCGCCGGTGTTGTTTGATTTTGCGATGAAAAGCTGTGGCTTCACAAAGACGTTACCGAAATCATAGGCCGGAGCAAGTGAGACAAAGTTTGCAAGCTCCTCCAAATCACCCGGATTATCATCCGGAAGTGTTACAAGATGACAGCCTTCGTTTTGAGTCGGATAGGTCTGCTGCCAGCTGTTTTGAGCAACCTCGCAGACTTTGTATTTTCCTGGAAACAGATGGTCGAACCAGTACCATCCGAAGTCAGCGTTCTGCCCGTCGGTCTCGGTCTCGGTGGAGCTAATAAGTTCATAAGATTCACCGATGAGTTTATAGAGATTGATCGTCCATCCGCCGAGGAGCGTCTCATCTCCGTTTTTGCTCCCGTTTGCATCCTGATCGCTCCACTTTCGCCCGTGTATGACGCCGTTCGGACTGTTTATGAACGTACATTCAACCGTTTCATCCTTTCCGACGAAAACGCCATAGACGGTATTGCCGTTAGCAGATCCGCTGTCACAGGAAGCCGAAACCAAATTGTATCCCTCTTGCGTTGTCTCGCTGATACGATACTCCCCTGTCGCAAGATCGTTGAAGGTAGCGCTGCCGCTGGCACCTGTTAACTCGGAGCTTGCGCCCGATGTATCGCCGCCCGCACCTTCGACGGTCATCTCCCAGGCTTCTCCCGGAAACTGGTCCTGCGTCGTTTGCACGTTGCCGTCGACATCGATGACTTTGCGAACGATAATTGTACCTGTATCTCGGGTGTTGGTGATCGTGCAGGATTTTTCTTCAGCAAGGGCAAGCGTTACGCTTCCGCTGGCATCGCAGTCTCCGGAAATTACACTGGTGTACCCGTCGTGATCTCCTTCATTCACGGTATGAGTGCCTGCATTGAAGGAATTCTGTATCCCGCTTTGAACCTGTGTTTGATCGACGTACAGGTCGAAATCATCGGGCTGGGCATTGCCGCCATCCACCACCTTGGTTACAGTCAGTTTCGCAGGAATGTCATCATTAGTGATAGTGCATGTAACATTCTGGCCTTCAGCGAGTGTTACGGTTCCGTTGAGGACGGAAGGACATACCCTGTCGCCCGTAATGCTGACAAACGAATATCCTTCAAGACCTGTCTCACCGATTGTGACGGCTGTGTTTGCCTCTACACTGACTGCTTGACCTGAGGTGGTTGGGTTGCCATTGACAGTAAGGCCGAAATCAGTGGCATCTGCTTGCCCGCCGTTGTCATTGATGACATTTTTTATGAGTGTAAGTGTCGGCGCCTCGTCGTCATTGACAATCGTACACGTTTTCGTTTCACCCGGAAGCAGCGTCACATTTCCCTGCGCGTCGCAGTCCAGTCCCCATCCTGAGGGTGCATAGCCTGGGAGTGTCGTTTCGCTCACCGTATAGCTCCCCGCATTTACCTGATGAGCGCCCCAAGAAGAGGGAGTGGTCCCGATAAATACATCGAAGTCCGATTCCACGTTATCGCCGCCGTTATCGTTGAGAACCGTTTTGGAAAGTATAAGCGTAGCTTTCTGATCGTCATTTACGATCGTACATGTTACGTCTTCATCAAGCCCGAGGGTTATTGAGCTTCCGTTTTGATTTCCCCCATTACAATCCCACGAGGACGCAGTGTAGCCTGAAGGGCCGCCAGTTTCGTCCAACGTGTATGATATTCCTGCTGTGACCGTTTCGGAAGCGGGCGAAGTTCCGCTAAACGATCGCGTGCTGCCCGTTGCCGAAAGTGTCCACGATGCGGCAGTGGCGGAACCCCCGTCGTCGTTTCTGACCCCTTTGAAAAGAGTAAGCGTAGGAGCAATGTCGTTATTTGTTATAGTGCAGTTTAAGTTTTGTCCCTCAGTCAGTGTCACTGTGTCGCCCAAACTACTGGGACACTGGGCATCACCGCTGAAAGAGACAAAGGAGTATCCCGTCAATCCAGCTTCATCCAATGCGATTGGGGTATTTGCGTCCACCTCTAGTGTTTGACCGGATAAAACGGGCACTGCGCCGATTGTGAGCCCGAAGTCATTTACTCCTGCCGTTCCCCCATCATCGTTGAGGACAATTTTGGTGAGTGTGACGGTCGGAGCGATATCGTCGTTCGTGATGGTGCATGTTTTTGCATCCCCAAGCGCGAGAACAATTGTCCCGTCTGGATTACAGTCTCCTCCCCAAGAGGAAGCGGTATATCCGGATACCGAAACTTCGCTTGCTGTGTGGGCCCCAGCGCTGACAGTAGCCGCTGTGCCACTCGTGACTGTTGTGTCATCTATTTTCAGGATGAAGTCTGATACCGCGCTATCTCCTCCATTGTCGTTAACCACCGTCTTTACGAGTGTTAGGGTTGGCGCTATGTCGTTGTTGGTAATAGTGCAGGTGGTTACCTCACCGCTAGTGACGGAAACATTTGAACAATTAGAATAGGTCGTTTGGTACCCCGTAACTGCGGGCTCGGTCACCGTGTACGTTCCGGGTGAAACGAGAAGATCATTTTGTCCGTCGGATTCAAATGGCGTTACCGCGCCACTATTAACCTGGAAGGAAAAATCAGAAGCCGTTTTGGTGCCGCCGTTATCGTTGACGACGGTTTTTATGACACGCAGTGTCCCACGGTTTCTTGTATTGGTAATCGTGCAGACAACGTCAGCGTTATTGGCGACATTCACCGTCCAGGGATTTGTACCCGTGGTGGAGATTATGGTACCCGCTGAATTTACGCACTGAACGGATGATGTGTAGCTTGCTAAATTCGTCTGCGTACCGGCGGTTTCTGCGAACACTCTATTTCCCGTGCTCACTATCTTTTCCCCTGTCGTTCCCCCGTTGCCGACGTCTGACGCATACGTTACTCCCTCGATTTGAAGATTAAATTTCCCGGAATCGCTTGCTGGGACGAGGTTTTTTATAACCTCAAGCTTACCCGTTTGGCTTGCGGTAGATGCGAAAATACAGTCAGACGGATCTGAGTTGGGTTCCTGTGAGGGAAATGAACATACATCGAGCAACGAAGAGGTGATTCCACCTACCTCAGCGGTGCTTACTGAACATGTCGCCGTGGTATCCTGTGGATACGAACTGCCACCCGAAAATGGATCGGAATTACTTTGAGCTACACTACACCCTGTCGAATACGGACTCGCCACAAGGGCGGCGCCGGCGCATCGGTCGGCTTTTGTATCACTACAGCTATATATTCTCGGACTATTCACATCCTGGGCAAGCGGACTGCCTTTCAGCGTCACACAGCTTGCGAAGTTCGCAAAACCATCATCATCGGTGTCATAAAGGCTACAGGCATCATACGAGTTGTTACCAGATCCGTTAATCTCATCCCAGTTCCAGCTGACATTTAATGAGGACGGGAGTCCGCCATAAGTTGCGCATGCGTGGGTAAGGTCTTTCTGGCCGGGCTGATCATTCACTCCCTGCGCGTCGTTATAACATCCGGCTGCGGGACTGTCAGTAAAAGTCGTTCGTGCAACCTCAGCTGCGTCTAAGGTTACGATTACTTCATAATAAGGCCGATATATTCCGTCGAGTTGATAGGCATACACAAATTCGCCGTTTTCGTCTGCGGTGATTTGGGATGACGCTGAGGTTGCGGGCGGATCACTGGAACGGATGGTTAACGTATATGTTTCGTTGGGGACAAATCCGGTTCCCGTGATTATCGCAGTATCCGTCGGAGCATAGTCTGCTTTATCGGTTGTGAGCGTTGCGCTTCCGTCTGGATTGATACTGTCAAGGTCAAGCGACTGCGCTTCTACATTTTGAACAAGTAGAGCGTCTAATTGGCCGTGGGTCGTTGGCGAAGGCGTGATGGTAGGCGTGGCTGTCGTGGAGACCCCATCAAGAATTTGGCCGTTTTCTTGAGGTGGTCCCGTTTCTTTGGGCGGTTCGGAAGTTGTTTGCACAGTAGTTTCCTCGTGTGGCGTCGATGTCGGAGTTTGTGTTTCCGTTGGTGCGGGTGTCTCTGAAGGAGTAGGCGCGTCGCTCGGCGAAATTTCCTCAGGTGGGGTGGGACTTTCGGTTTCTGTCGGCGTCGGATTCAGTGTGGACTCAGGTGTCGGTGTGGCATCCGTTTGTTCTGGCGTTTGCTCAGGGGTTATAGTTGGCGATAATTCCTGCGCTACTGCGGGTGCAATTTGAGGCAGGACGCTCCAGGCAGGCAAAAGCGTCTGAATAACCATCGAAGATGCCGCCAGAAACGACATCAGTTGATGAAAAACCGGTTTATTATTTCTCACAAGTATTAAAAGCTCGCGTTATGAGACTTATAACACGCGCATATATGCAAGTCAATACGATTCGTGAATGCGAAAAGGTCAAATGTCAGTAAGGTACATTACTCATTTACATGAGAAGCATGCGTATTGTTTGGAGGAAAGCTCTCGGTTGGAGTGTTTGGGCGAATAGCACTTGAATATACTTCCTCTTCGGATAAAGACGTATAAACAAATACTCTGGGATAAGAAGGAGTAACGCCAAAAGCGCGAGCAATATATTCGGATCCGTAAATCGGGATGTGGTGGTGCCCATGACGGTCGGGTTTGATGCAGCGGCTGGATCTGATTCCTGCTGTGTCACCTCCTGGGCGCCCCACGCCGATGTACCATATATAGTAAAGTAGCTTTCCGCATAGGAGGATACTTTCGTATTTTCCGGTCCGGTGTATCCGTAGGCGGCGACACGCACCGCGTACCTCCCTCCGGTTGCAGTCGGGGACAAAACGAGGCCAGAGCTGAACTTGAGGCTTTTGCCTGCGGGGATATTCCCCAGTGGCACGACGATGGTGTCAACTTCCGTTTTATCTTTGATAAGCATGATGATCATTTTCGTGTCGTATATCATGCCCGATCCCGGATTTTTGACATTCGCGAAGATCGTGACGGTATCGCCGGGCAAGACATAGTTGCCTACATTATTACTGGTTGTCACTGCCAGTTGCCCGCCGGTTTCCCGAACAGAAGGCGATTGGCTTTGCGTTTGGACGGAAGCGCCCCCTATTTCGGCTTCTTGACTTGAAACATCGGGGAAAAGACTCTTGGAGCCGACATCGCCGGTCCATGAGCCGAAGATGTTAATGAACCCGAAAAACCCGAACGACCGGATGAGTGTCGTGTTTACGAAATTCACAATATTTGCCATGACATACGCATTCCCGGTCGCAATGGCGCCACTTCGTGCGTCGGTTATGACGTTATTCCCGGTTGTCGCCGACAGAGTGATGGTATTGGTGACCGTGGCGTTGTTAGTGGCCAGGATGTTTCCAATGCAGGTAGTGCATGTCGCACCTGAGGCAACGGGACCGGATAAAAGCGCTCCGTCCTCACTTGCCCATCCGAGGAATTGTCCGTTCCATGTTCCGAAGTTGTTGAAATAGAGTGCCAGGTGTTGCGATCCGTACAAAAGTGTATTGACGAAATCAAACAACTGGACAGCGGTGACGGCGTTGCCTGAGTCAATAGTGCCGTTTTGCGCCGTTACTGTATTATTCCCCGAGTCGGCAAGAAGCGTTGCGTTTGTTGTTACGGTAGCTTGGTTGTTTACCGTCGTTGACCCGCAGGTTTCGCAGGGAGTAGACAGTTGGGTAAGAAGATTTGGCAGAAGAATGTTCCCGGTAAAATTTCCAAATATATTAATGATGGCAATGTGAACAACGGAATTGACCATGACGAAGTTAATTCTGTTTAGAAGCGACAAGATTGCAACCGCATCGCCCGTTGTTATCGTTACCGTTTCCGCGTCAGATACAGAATTGTCTCCCGTATTGGCATCGACGGTGACGGTATTGGTAACCGTTGCGTTGTTTTGGACGGTAAAAAGGGCATTTATGGTTTCGTCGTTGGGAGACTGTTCGACAAGAAGTTGAGCCAGCTCGCTTGGGAGAGATAGGTCGATCGTACCGCTTTCATTTGCATACAAGTTTATGGTGTGATAGACGATTTCAGAGTTTACGCTCGTTGTGTTTACGTCATTTTCAAGGAGTGTGACGGCCACGGAATCGCCCGTCGACAGTGTGACCGTCGTGGTGACAGGCGTCGGAGTGGGAAACGGTGTGCTGCTGGATAAATTCGTGCTCTCGTTTGAGTTCTGTGAGCCATCATTCGTTTGTACTGAGTTTGACCCTGTGTTTGCAGTGGCGCCGATTGTAGCCGATATGGTCGCGTAGTTTTGTGCTGCTAACGCAGAATCGCTCGCCTCAGACTCCTCGTCTTGTGGCGTAGGAGTCAGGGATGGTGTAGCGGATTCATCTCCAGTGCTAGTCTCGTCAAGCGTATAGGTATCATCCGCAGGTGTGGGTGTTGGGGTAGTCTTTGTTTCGTTTCCTCCCGTGTTGGCTTCAGAACTTGTGTCTGTTTGCGTGGTAGTTTCTGAGTTATTGACCGTAACATCAGTCGTGGGCGTGGGCTCAGGTGTCGGGGTTGATTGCGTCTGCTCTTCGACAGGCGGTGTTTCTTCCTGTGCGAACACAAACGCGGGTCCCGCATGGCCAAAGACAAGTATTCCGGCAAGGAAACCGGCTATACATTTTCGCATGATACGTTTCCATCCCCTGTGCATAGAATCCCGCAGGTCTCCAGGGAAGAAGAAGGTTCCCTCTTCCCCGGAGCCTTGCCAGATATTACTCGCCTACCATTGTCATATTGACCATCTGGGAAACAATTGATCCAGCACTCGCGTTACCGGTATCGATTGATCCAGAGCCGACTACCTCATTCCATCCGGTATTGGCTTTGGTCCAGACATTGGCTTTGACGTTCGTGTCATCGTTGTGGACCGTTACATCATCGAAACATCCACAGCCAGCGATGTCAGACACGTTGACCATCTGACTCACGTCAGCGCCAGCTGTCGCGTTGCCGGTTTCGATTGAGCCACCTTCTTCATCGTCGTGGCCCCACCACCACCAACCGTGGTGCTCTTCACCGCCAGAGACATCATTTCCGCCTGTGTTGGCTTTGGTCCAGACATTGGCTTCGACGTTGGTATCTTCGTTGTGTACCATTAAGGTATCTTCACTGTGAAACCAATCCCACCAATTCCACGTAGCAAATGCAGGAGTGGCGCTTGCCAAAAACATGACAGCTGATGCTCCTACTGCTGCTATTTTCTTTACGTTCATATTTTTCACCTCCTTTCCCTAAGGATTCGATCAAACACTACGTATTGATCGGCAACCAAAAAAGGCACCAAGATACACGACGTATCGTGGTGCCTGCGTGAGCGCTCGGCCCGTACGTTATTCCCCGTTAATGTTGTTTTTCCCGTTCCGCTGAGGTTCGGATACAGTTTTTTTTATTTGCCGCTTGTTTATCTGGCAAACGACGCCATTGGTGACGTAC
>CAYUKU010000009.1:0-53254 GCA_964445435.1 uncultured Gammaproteobacteria bacterium | reverse complement strand
ATAAGTCCCGACCACAAACGTTTCATAGAAATACTATCTCAGGGTAAGTATAGTTGAGCGGGCAAAAAGAGAGAAGGGGCGCTTCCAATGGCGCACAAAATCGGGTATAATGAGATGTTCTTTTCAGAACCGCGGGGTAGTGTAAAGCCGCACAGAAGGCTCATAATCTTCTAGACCGGGTGCGATTCCCGGCCCCGCAACCAAACATCCTATAGTTTGACTTTAGCCTCATTTTCTGCTATCATTCCTGTCCACGTAGATTACTAATCAGCGCTTATAGCAGCGCTTTTTTAGTGTCTGCGGATTTAGTTTTTGCACTTTCACATTGAAGCATCGTTTCTCCTGAGAGCAGGTCAAGCGGGCCAATAAGTTGAGATATACATCCCGATTTATTGGCCTGCTTGAAGCAGTTAACCAAAATCCCACTTAGGAGAAAGAAAATGAAAGAATGGTTCCTCGCTAGGCTTAAGAAAGTGACCAACAATCAGCTCAGCAATATGGTGCTCATTGCGGTTTTCGCCACCATAGGGCTGACCATGTTTGGTCCCATGGCGAAGGCGCTCGCGTTCGTTGCGATAGCGTTTTCCTGTGCGAACATTTCCCATGACATCGCCCGCGCGATTGACTGGATGGATGATAACGTCAGCTACAAGTTCGAAATCCCGTGGCGTTATCATTTGGTGTACGCGTTCGGTCTGGCGATCATTTCCGGTGCGCTGGTCGGTGTGGTCGGGCCTGCTATTTTCCCGTTCTCGCCTGACTTGTATGTCTTCATCAGTCCAAAAGTCGCCTTTTTCCTCTTCGGGTTTGTCTGTTCGCTCGTCGGCTATTGGATTGCATGGCAGAACATCCCGAACCACAAAGGACGGAGGTAGTCATGAGCAGTTATCGCAGTAGTGATGACAGCCAGGCAAAACTGGTGGCAAACCTCATCCTCCTGGGGATTGCCCTGGTGTTCTACCTATGGTTCTATTCAGCGAAAAGCACCGGCGAGGGAGTGATCACCTCAAAATGGACTGAGACCCATACGTCGTGCGATGACGATGGATGTATAACCAGCACGGATTACCTGGTCCAGTTTGAGGACGGCACGATTCTCAGCGTCTTTTGGGGAAACCGGGATTGGGATCGCATGGTCGTCGGATCCAGAATTAGGTATGAGGCGCGTGGGCGCGATATCAACTTCCTGGGGTGGCGCGTCATGCAACCAGACATTTTCTCGTTTGAGGTCCTCGAAGGACCACCGGGTCACTGATGCTTCAATCAAGTGCAAACCCCTCCGCGTCGGAGTTGTTGCCGAAATACGGTAATGGCAGAGATGACAAGGAGGGGTTTTGTGTGGCGAAGCACGCCTTCTTTAATGCAATCATAATGGTTTAGGTGGGATGCCAGAGCGGGTAAGCGAGGCTCTACAATGTCATAGGCGAGCATTTTGTGTGGTTTTCGGGGTAAAATTAGAGAAAGCGGGGAACGGTTTTTTTGTAGTCTAAGTACTTCTTTCCAAAATATTTCCCGAGTAAGCCTTCTTCTATGAGGACCGTATTTCTGATGCCGATGGCAAGCGGGATGGAAAGAATAAGAACGTAGCTTCGCAATCCGATTTCAAGCCCGACGAAGAGAAGGAAAAGTCCCACATAGATAGGATTTCTGGAGTAACAAAAAGGAGCCGCGGTTACGAGATGTTTTTGTACTGTTTTGTCATGCTGAGCGGGCCTTCCCCAGTTGGTTCCCATAACCAGTTTGGCCCAGGATGCAAGCACTGCGCCGTAAATGGAGGTGCCCAGGCCAATAGCCTCGATGAGCCAGTCGAATTTCCCGACCGAATAGTGCGGGTTGGCGAAAAAGAGGATCTGAGCAAAGCAGAGAATTTCAAAGATGAGAACCGGGAGGCCAGAACGCCTGTCTTTTATCGCCGTGATGAAGCTTCTAAGATTGCCTTTTATGCTTGTTGTGATGATCCAAAATCCGGTGACAAACAGAAGCTCGAAAAGAAAAATGGCGCGAAGAATTTCTGGGGACATACGACTAGTGTAGCAAAGCGAGTTGCCTATATGAAGACCTCGTGATATACTCTTTTCTACAATTCAATACAGGCGATGTGGCGCGAGGATGGAGCCCACTACTTAAGAGAGATGTCAAACTCTTAAGCGCTGACCCCAATCAGGTACGGAGGCGAAACCGTAAAAAGACAGTCAACATATGTCGCGAAAGCGGAGTATGTCAGGAATGAGACGTTCTCATTGATTGATACATGCTCCCCGCAAGGGGATTTTTTGTAGCAATGAGAAGGTGAGATAAGGTGGCACCGCCTCTCAAAAGAAGGCCCTTATGTGTTTCCACACCGTGGGAATACGTAAGGGCTTTTTGTATGGCCCTTGCACATTAACAAGAGAAGGATGCGATTTTCGGGGGAAATAAATGGATTCGGCTGAATAAACGGAGATCAAAATGAACATACAAAGGTTCGTAAGAATCATGTGGCGTGTCGTTTCGTGGATTGGACTTTTCATCCTCGTTTTCGTCATGCTCACGCCCCCCTCGGAAGGAGCGGCTGTTATCGCCATTGCCGCGTCGTACGGTGCACTCGGAAGCATTGCGCTTCTTATCGGAGCGCCGATCGTTATCGGTATTCTGGTTTTGGGTGTTTTCGATTCGTTCCCGCGGCAGAAGTGCTCGTACTGCGGCGGATCAGGTGTCATCGCCGCGGGTGCCTGGACGTCGATCTATGACGCCCACGATTGTCCGCATTGCGGCGGATCTGGATTCGAGCCGGTGGACACATCAGGTGTATCAGGCGGGTGGTAGCACGAATATATGGAGAGAGTAGCCAACCGGCTATACATCACAATTCCATCGCATCCTTCTCTCCATTTTGAGCGGGTAGTTTAGGAAAAAATGTATATGCAAAAGAAACATATCATTGGCGTTATCGGCGGCATGGGGCCGCAGGCCTCCGCCGAGTTTTACCGATTGCTTGTTGAGGGGGCAAAGCTTGGCTATGGAGCCCGGAATAATGATGAGTTCCCGGAGATTCTTCTGGATAGCGTGCCTGTGCCGGATTTCCTTGCCGATACGCGAAAAATGGAAGAAGCGGCTCTTTTGCTGGAGGACCGGACGCGGCGGTTGACCGCATTCGGCGCATCCGTTCTTACCATGGCATGTAACACGGCGTGTATTCTCTCGGATCGCCTGGAACAAGCGACTGACAAACCGTTTATTTTCGTAGTCGATGAAGTTGTGCGGCGCGTGGCAGAGGAGGGGAAGCGCGCGCTTCTTCTGGCCTCTCCGACGTCGCTTCGACTTGGGTTATATCAGGTGCAGCTTGCGCACTACGGAGTCCCGCACGTCGTGCCGCACAAACGAGAGTATAGGGAATTGGAACATATTATCCGCGCAACGCTCGCCGGGGAAGACCGCACGTTTCTCACAAAGAAACTGACGAAAATTGCCGAGCGATATGTCCAGGCGCACAATGTCGACGGCATTATATTGGGATGCACGGAATTGCCGCTTGTGTTCCCGTCTTCATATAGGCTTCCGGTGTATAACAGTTTATCCATACTCGCCGAAAGCGTATTAAAACGGTATTATAAGGAGGTCATATGAATCTGAAAGACACAATTGAAACAATTCTCAAAGAAAAAAACGTATCTTATCGATTTATTCCGCTACCTCCTGAGTTGCCGCCGGATGTGCCCTCACACGCGGCGTTCCACGGAATCAAGCTTGCCAACGCCATGGCAACAATTCTCTACAAAACGGAAAAAGGGATTATAGGAGCAACAAAGCGCGCAGATACCCAGATCGATGAGCGAAAGCTCAGGCGTGTGGCAGGCGTGCGTCAGCTGTCTTTCGCAACGAAAGACGATCTTGCGTCTCTGGGCGTGGAGCCCGGTCTTGTCCCGTATGTGGGTCTTCCCATCCCGTATTTTATTGATGAAAATGTGCTCTTAGTCGGCAAAGCATACGGAACCGCAGGGGAGAAGGCGATGGGGATGGCGATGGAGGCCAAAGACATGCCAAACGTAAGCGGTGGCACGGTAGCTGATTTTGCGTATTTCGAGAGGAAAAACGATAAACCGCAGGGAAAACGATTTCTCTCCGGCATTACGCCGTCGGGTGACGGGAGTCTTCATATCGGCAATTATCTGGGTGCCGTGCGACAGTTTATCGAATTGGCAAAATCAAATGAAACGTACCTGATGGTGGCGGATCTTCACGGACTTACAACCATTCAGGACAAAAAACAGCTGCAGCATAACATTGAAACCCTGATTCTCAACGAGCTTGCGCTTTTGCGCGGATTTCTCTCAAAAGAGGAGTTTGAGCGTATTGTTTTCTTCCGACAATCTGATGTGCCCATGCACACTGAGTGTCAATCGATCCTCAATAACGTGACGCCGTTAGGACTTCTGAAGCGCGCACATGCCTACAAAGACAAACTCCAGAAAGACGTCATGGAAGATGACATCAACGTCGGACTTTTTTCCTATCCCATGCTTATGGCGGCAGACATCCTTTTGTATCAGCCGCAGCTTGTGCCCGTGGGCAAAGATCAAAAGCAGCACATCGAAATCACGCGGGATATCGCCGAGCGGTTTAATAAAATTTACAAGAAAACCGTCTTTACGCTTCCGGATCCGTATATTCCCGAAGAGGTAGCCGTTGTCCTTGGTACAGACGGGAAGCGGAAGATGAGTAAATCACTTGGGAATCTGATCGCAATTTTTGAGCCGGAAGATGTCATCAAAAAGCAGGTAATGGGGACGTACACCGATCCGACGCGTAAACACGCGACGGATCCGGGGCATGTGGAAGGCAATATGGTATTTGCATATCTGGATTTCTTCGGCGAACCGGGGCGCGTAGAAGAGTTGAAAGAAAAATACAGAAAGGGAAAAATTTCTGACGTGGCAGTGAAGGAAGCGTTATTTGAGACGCTTATGAAGTTTTTTGCTCCTGCGCGGGCGGCATACGAAGAACTGAGGGCTCATCCGAAGCTCGTGAAAGGTATTCTCATGGCGGGCCAAGAGAAGGCGATGGCGGTGGCCACCAAAACCATGACCGAAGCACGCGCCGTGATGGGCATTACGACACAGTATTCGTTTTTCCAGTACCCGAAACCGGCGGGCGGCAACACGGTAACCATAGACGAGTTTGCCCGCATGGAGCTTACCGTCGGAAAAGTGATCGAGGCTACGAACAAGGAGGGGAGCGATAAACTCATCCGGCTTCTGGTGGACGCCGGAGAAGGAAAGCCGCGAGTGATCTTTACCGGCGTGCGGCCGTTCGGATATCAACCTTCGGATTTTACGGGTCACCAGTTTTTCTTCATCACGAATCTAGCGCCGCGCAGGATGCTTGATGAGGTTTCTCAGGGAATGATTCTTGCGGTTGACGGAGCTGACGGGAAACCGCAGTTTGTCTTCGCAGACGGGATGCCGGTGGGAGCCAAAATCCGTTAATTTCCCGGAGGTACACCAAATGTCTCGTCTGCGTGAATTCTTTTTGCCTCTTCTTCGGAGTAGGGCACGGTAAAAACAAGAATGACGCCATCCGGATCCCTCACAACAGTTTCCAGCTTTCCCCAGTAATAATGTCGGGGGCCGACTGCGAGAGGAATGCCTGCTTTTTGGCAGGTATCCAAAAACGCACTCATATTCTCTATGCCGATCATGAGAGAAACTTTCGAGCTTGCTACTTTTTCTTTAAATACGTTGGGTTTGACGGCCCTGTGTCCGTCGGCGATTTCCAATAACGCCCCGTTGTATTCAAATGTAATGCCGTTATATGACTCAGTCGCGCTTATGAGATTCCCTTGGGCGTTCTTTTCAAACGTCTTATCCGGGCCATACTCAAAAACTTTTTTAAATCCGAGCGCTTCGTAAAACGCTTTGGATTTGGCGAAATCAGAAACTTTTATGTGAACTCCAAAGGTATTCATATGTATATCTTCTAAAGCATAATACAAGCTGATTTGATTAAATTCAAGGGATATTGTATGTATATACATACGCAATGCTATGAGAGTATTTTATACGTGCTCCTATTACGGCAAGAAAAAATATCAGGCGTGGTATACCTTCGTACGCGAAACACTAAAGGAGTTTCATATCGATCTTATCTCCCCTGAAGAAGGCAACTATCAGCTCGTGCTGGATGAGACCACGAGAAAACGCATACGCAAGCCAGAAGTTCTTCACTATGAAGCTATACGCCAGGGGATCCACCTGGCTGATGTTGTCGTTGTAGAGGTGTCGTATCAGGATATTCAGCTTGGGCACGAGATAAGCCTGGCCATATCGGAGAAAAAGCCGGTACTTGCCTTATCGGTTGAAGAAGATGTCAGTAAGAAAATTCATAATGATTACCTGGTCGGAGCCAAGTACACGAAAACAAATCTTAAGGTAATTTTGCAGGATTTTCTGGCTCACGCGCGTGAACTTACCGTTTCGAAGCGGTTCAATATGTTTCTGTATCCCTCGCAATTCGAGTATCTGGAGGAGGTCGCCAAAAAAAGCGGGATGAACATGTCTGAATACATACGGCATCTTATCAATATCGACAGAAGGAGCCGGCGTTTGGGTGAATCCGAAGCTGGTTCATGATATACTTGAGGCTCATATGGCTGAGAAACACACCCATCCGGCAAAGAAACACACCCCGCAAAAGAAGAACGGAAAAACGTTTGCATTCCGTTTCGAATTCAACCTCAAAAACATTATCCTTGCCCTTTTTCTCCTATTTCTTGCGTTTTCATTTATCGGGAGTATTTCCAGCCAAAACAGCCTGTTTCCTGAGAAGCCGCTTTCCACCGTCATTACCGATGTGCGTGATGCGAAAATCCAGAGCATAGAAGTGGAGGAAGGAAGACTTCTGGTGACCTACAAAGACGGAGCAAAGGTTATCGCTCATAAGGAGTCTCAGGAGTCCATTTACCAGATGCTTCAGGCGGCGGGAGTCGATCCATCAAAGACGGAAATCAGGGTGCGGGATGTCTCAGCGGGTCAAATTTGGCTTGGGATTATCTCCAATGTGCTGCCGCTTGTTTTGACCGTTCTTTTCTTCCTGTTTCTTTTTCGTCAGGCGAGGGGAGCCCAGGATAACCTCTTCAGCTTCGGTCAAAGCAAGGCGCGCATCTTTGCGAAGAATCTTCCGAAGGTGACATTTGCCGATGTCGCGGGAGTCGACGAAGCGAAAAAAGAGCTCGAAGAGGTCGTCGATTTCTTAAAGAACCCCACCAAGTATAAGTTACTTGGCGCGCGAACACCCAAGGGCGTTATTCTCGTGGGCCCAAGCGGAACGGGGAAGACGCTTCTTGCCAAGGCCATGGCGGGCGAGGCGAAGACCGCGTTTTACAGTATCGCCGGAAGCGAATTCATGGAAATGCTGGTAGGAGTCGGAGCTGCCCGCGTGAGGGATCTTTTTGCAAACGCCAAGAAAAATGCACCGGCGATTATCTTCATCGATGAGATAGACGCTATCGGCCGGATGCGCAGTGTCGGCATCATGGGTGGACACGACGAGAGGGAGCAGACGCTCAATCAGATTCTCGTCGAGATGGACGGATTCGAACCGAATACCGCAGTATTGATCGTTGCAGCAACGAACCGAGGTGATCTTCTGGATCCGGCGCTTCTTCGCCCGGGACGATTCGACCGGCGAGTCGTTCTTGACTTGCCGGACATGGCGGGACGAAAGTCTATCCTTGCCATTCACGCCAAAGGGAAACCGTTTGCCCCGTCGGTTGATTGGGACAAAGCGGCCAAGCGGACAGTCGGATTCTCGGGAGCCGATTTGGAAAATATGCTCAACGAGGCCGCAATTCTCGCTGCCCGCGAGAACAAAAAAGAGATCGACATGAAAGACATCGAAGAGGCAGCCACCAAGGTGAAGTTAGGGCCGGAAAAGAAACGACTCCAAAGCGACCTGGACCGCAAAATGACTGCGTACCACGAGGCGGGACACGCCGTCGTGTCTTACTACTGTCCGAATCTCGATATCGTGCATCGGATATCGATCGTTTCCCGGGGAATGGCTCTGGGATACACGCTTTCGCCACCAGAAAAAGACAGGCTTCATGAAACGAAGTCGCGTCTCATCGAAGAGATAGCCATGACCATGGGAGGACGCGCCGCAGAGCAGCTTGTCTTCAATGAGATGACCAGCGGAGCTTCCAATGATATCGATCAGGCAACGAGAATCGCCCGGTATATGGTAATGGAATTCGGGATGAGCGATTTGGGTCCGGTGAATTTCGGTCCAGACCGGGATATTACGGAGTGGGGCAAAAGCCTCATGGAACAAAACGCGGTATCCCAGGAAATGCAGTCCGCCATTGACCGTGAGGTGAAAAAGTTTCTCGACGAGGGATATAAGAAAGCCGTTGATACGCTCAAGAAGCACAAAAAACAACTTGATGTGATCGCAGCAGAACTGGTGAAGAAAGAGACCATTGAAAGCGAAGAGTTCGAAGCCCTCATGGGAGGTCCGAAGAAGAAGGTCAATTAATCCATGAATCGCCTCGTTCTTATAGACGGCAACGCCATTCTTCACCGCGCATATCACGCCCTTCCACCGCTGACCGCTCCTGACGGAAGCGTCGTCAACGCGGTATACGGATTCGCCACGACGCTGTTTAAGATTCACGAAAACCTCAAGCCCACGCATATCGCCGTTGCGTTTGACCGGCCTAAGCCGACATTCAGAAAGGAACTGTTTGAGGGATACCAGGCCAAACGGCCGAAAATGGATGATGAACTTGTAGGACAGATAGACAAGGTGCATGAACTCGTAACGGCATTTGGGATTCCAATTTATGAAAAAGACGGGTTTGAAGCGGATGATGTCATAGGGACGCTTGCCAAAAAGGCAAAAGGCATTGATCAGGTCATCATCGTCACCGGCGATCGGGATATTCTCCAATTGGTTGTCGATGAAAAGGTGCTTGTGTACATGCCCACAAAGGGCTTGTCGGAGGCGAAGTTGTACGGAGAAAAGGAAGTGATAGAGCGGATGGGTGTGCCGCCCAAATTGATCGTGGATCTCAAAGCTCTTGCCGGAGATGCCTCGGATAACTATCCCGGTGTCGCGGGGATTGGGCCCAAGACCGCCGTGGGACTCCTGACTACTTACAAATCTCTTGAAGGGGTGTATAAGAATCTGAAAAAGATTTCCGAGGCGGTAGCCGCCAAATTGAAAGCTGGTGAAACAAGTGCGATGCTGGGGCAAAAGCTGGCAACGATAGATAAAAACGTTCCCATAGAGATCCGTCTGGACAAGGTGACGGGGTTTGACACACATGAGGCGCGGTTGTTTCTTGAGAAGATGCACTTCCATTCTCTTCTCAAGAAATTAGACGGCAAAGAAGCACGGGAAAAAACAGCCGAGAAGAAAGAAAAGCCCAAGGAAAAACAAGGAGAACAGCAGGCGTTATTTTAGAAAGGAAAAATAAAAGTCGGCTTTATCGGTATCACTCTCCTTTTTTCACGGCGAGGGGTCGCTTCGAATCCGACTATAATCATAGTATAACCGGCATTTTGTATTGCCAAATTATGAACATAGCACTTGTCCATGACATGTTGGGGGAATTCGGAGGCGCTGAACGGGTGCTTTTGGCTCTAAGTGAACTGTGGCCGCAGGCCCCCATTTACACGGCGTTTTACCGCAATGGTCCTGCATGGGACCGTTTCAAGGGTAAAGACGTGCGCGTCTCGTGGGCTCATCATATACCGGGATTTGCTACGAAACTTCATAGCCCGCTTCGGTTTCTGGCGCCGACCATCTGGAACAGTTTTGATCTCTCTTCATACGATGTCGTCGTGTCTTCGGCTTCCTGGTATATCACGAAAGGATTCGGGAACCGGGGTACCTCAAAAAAAGGTCCTGTTGAAGTGTGCTACTGCCATACACCACCGAGGTGGCTCTATGGATATCCGACATCCATTGAATGGCAGCGTTTCGCGCCCGTGCGCGCGTATGCAGCGGTGGTCGGATTTTTCATGCGGCAGTATGATTTTAACGCAGCGCAGCGGGTGAATGTATTTGTCGCTAACTCGAAAGAAACCCAGCGCCGGATTACCAAATTCTACCGGCGGGAATCAACTGTCTGCTATCCGCCGATTGATATCCCAAAAGCTTTCCCAAAGAAAAAGGAAGACTATTTTCTGGTGATATCACGCCTCGTGGGAGGGAAAGGTCTTGCGCTTGCCGTCGGGGCGGCCAAGAAGCTTGGGATTCATCTGAAAATTGCCGGCGCTCCCGCAGGATGGGGGACCCAGTACGCCGAGTTAGTTCATGACGCATCTTCGAATATCGAATTTCTGGGATATGTGTCTGATGAAGAGCTTACACAGCTCTATGGGGGAGCACGAGCATTCCTTGCGCTTGCGACGGACGAGGATTTCGGTATGACACCAGTTGAAGCCCAAGCGCACGGAACTCCGGTAATCGCATACGCCGGCGGCGGGTATCTGGAATCGGTGATCGACGGAAAAACTGGCGTATTTTTCCGTGAACACAGCCAAGCGTCACTCGTGGCGGCGATACGGAAGTTTCTTATGACAAAACGGGATTGGTCAGAAGATTGTGTGGCCCAAGCCAAAAAGTTTAGTAAAGAGAGATTTCAGAGGGAAATGCGTCAACTGGTTGAACAGTCATTCCGTGGTCGTTAATTGAGCTTTGGGTAGGCCTTTTCTTGCTCGCTGTATATCGCACGTGTAATGTCCAATCTCGACCTCTGAGCAAATGCCGGGTCGTTTTCGCTGACCATAAATCGTGCAATCCATTGTCGATGTGTTGAGGTACGGGCAGAACCCTTTAATGTATACATACACGGTTCCGCTTGGGTTTTCGATGACGTTTAACCCGACCGGAAGTGTTTGAATTTCATCAAGCGTCATACCGTGAAGATCTTCCGGGTGAACGGTATTTACCGTTTGTCCTTCCAAAAACCGTTCGGCTTCACGGGAAGAAAGTTCAAGTCCTATGTTTTGACAACACGCCGCAGGGCAACCCAGCGCTGCGCACATATTTTCCGGGGTTCCCATATCGGGTGGTAGTGTACGGCGCCAGGTGTCGCAAGTCAATTTTTCGCGTTATAATGCGTTTTATGGCTGAGTCAATTTTAGAAGTTTCCAATCTGACGAAACACTACGGCCCGTTTCGGGCTGTTGATGATATTTCCTTTGCGGTGAAGGAAGGGGAGATCGTGGGACTTCTGGGACCCAACGGAGCGGGGAAAACAACAACGACCCAGATGCTTCTGGGCGTAACCAAGCCGACCGGCGGGACGGTGTCGTACTTCGGGCATAATCTGGCAACGCACCGCGAGTTCATTCTGGAGAAGATCAATTACGTGTCTGCATACGCAGGCATGCAAAACCGCGTGACAGCGTGGGAGAATCTGGAGGCGTATGCCGGATTTTACGGTGTCGATAACTGGCAGAAAAAAGTGGCAAATCTTGCCGATACGCTGGGTATTGCTCACAAAATGAATGATCTCTATTGGTTTCTCTCCTCTGGAGAGCGGGCGAGAGTCAACCTCGTGAAAGCGTTTCTCAATGATCCAAAACTCATCCTCATGGATGAGCCCACGGCGAGTCTGGATCCCGAGATTGTCCATGTCGTTTTGGATCTTATTGCCGATATGCGAAGGCGGCAGAAAGTTGCGATCCTCTATACTTCGCACAACATGGGCGAAGTGACGCGTATTTGTGATCGCGTCATGTTTCTTTCCCACGGAAAGATTATCGCAACCGATACGCCGCTTGGACTCTCGCGCAGAGTAGGGGATACGACGCTTCGGCTTACCTTCGACGATGATCTGAAGCGCGTGATCAGGTATCTCAAAGAGAAGAAGTATCCGTACAAACTCGAACAACCGCACGTGGTGGCGATAAAAACGGAGGAAAACCAGGTGGCGCGCGTACTGTTTGGATTCGGCAAGGCGAAAATATGGATTACGGACATCGAGATAGTGAAACCGGATCTGGAAGACGTGTTTCTGGCAGTTGCCAAAGGAGGAGACGATGCGCTTGCGGCGAATTAAATCTGTCGTCATTCTTGCGTGGCACCACCTCACCCACAGTGTGGAGACATGGGTGGATATTTTCTGGTTTCCCATCATCCAAACGGCGGTGTTTGCCTCCATTGCGTTTTATTTCGCCAGAAGTAGCGGTCCTGAGGCAGCCCAATACATCGTACTAGGAATCCTTCTGTGGTACGCCATGGAGGCAGGGAGCTACTCAGTCGCCGTGGGTATGCTCTGGGAGGTATGGGCAAGAAATTTCTCAACTTTGTTTGCCAGTCCGTTAACGATCGGTGAGTTCATAGCAGGACAAATGCTTTTCAGCCTGGTGAAGCAATGCATGACGATTACCGGGCTTGCGATTGTTGCGTATGTCGTGTTTGGGTTTTCAATATTGTCAGTCGGTGCGTCTTTGCCGATTCATTTCCTGCTACTTATGATTTTCGGGTGGGTGGTGGGAATGACGTCGCTTGCGTTCATTCTGCGATACGGGACACGAATCCAGTCTGTGGCGTGGGGCCTTATTTACATCATCCAGCCGGTGATTGGTGTCTTCTACCCGATATCCATCTTTCCGGGGTGGGTGCAAACGTTGGCCTACGCAATTCCGCCGACTTACGTGTTTGAATCTGCGCGCGTTTCCGTATCGGTTGGCACCCCAAGGTGGGATTATCTTGGCATAGCGTTGGCGTTAGACATGATGTATCTCGCGGGAGGGTATGCGTTTATGAAGGCTATGTGGGAGCGCGCCCGACGCGCCGGAACGCTTGCGCGCATGGAGGAGTAGGGAAATCTTGAGGAAAAATTTCCAGGAATTTGGTAGGATAAGAAAATTTCAGGCACTATGTCACCAGAAGAACTACCACCAGATGCAGTTGACGCATATGCCGCTTATTTTCGGTTGCGGTCTGCCCATAAAGCTCTCGATGTGCGCAAAAATCCGGTGCTTCAGATAGAGGGAAGCGGTCTTCCTGACCAAATGGATTCGTTTACGGAACTTTTGAACGTTCGGGAGCTTTGGGTGAATGCAGAAGTGGACATTCGGGAGCGATACCATTATCTGTGGGAGGAAATAGAGGAACATGTCATAGAGCAAAACGGAAGGGATGCGTTTTTCTATCGTGAAGCCCTGACATATGAGACGCTTGTTGCCTATAATTACGGCTCGAGGCTGGCAAACGAGACGCTTATCTATTTGACGCACGCCAACTCTGATGATCCTAATGAATTCGGAAACTGGGCGCGCGTAGCACTTCGGAATCAGGAGCTGCCGCATGCGGATAATCATACCAGGGCTGTGGAAGCTATTCAGAAGATGAACGCAATCCTCGTTGGTGCCGACGTCTATGACCGATCTCTCACGCTTGCTGTTGCCGCCGCAATGAAGCCTATATTTCACGACATCATGCAAAATTTATGGGAACAGCAAAAAGAGATGCATCCTGACGACGAAATTCTGAAAAAACTAGATCCGAAAGACGATCATAAAGAGGCCGCAGCATTTCTTGTGCATGTCCTCAAGCCGGTGATTCAAAAGGCGGGACATTTGTCTGACCGATTAACAGAGGAAGTGGTGCGCGTGCTTGCCGCAGGAATAGCCGTGCACGATCAGCTTGACGATTTCCAATTCCGATTGTCTTCGGCCGATAAGGTAAATGCTGCTGGATTGGATGATGAAACACTCTACAAACACTATACAGATGGAACCATCGACCAGATGTCGTTAACCGGTCTGGACCGGTATCGAATCCTCACCATGCAGCAGATGGCTATTGTGAAAAAGAAAGGGTGGCCGGACAGGTCAATTTTTGGCCGATATGGACTTGGTGTCAGTCTGGAGATTGCGCATGATGCGCTCATCCAACGGGCTATCAATCCTGATCTTCAGAGACCGGAAGGACAGATAGCCGTTGATCGCGATCTTATGATTGCATGGGATTCGATGTTTAACCTGACCGACATTTGGGAGATGATTATACCCGGAGAATATGCAGTTTTACGTAAGGAGAAAGTTTACCGTTCACTCATACGGCCGCTTATGAGTCCTGCGGGAGATATGGCAATAGCGTTCAGTCAGACACCGCAGCCGAACTATGATCTCTCAAGCTGGTGTCGCGCGATGTATGAATACCGATCCAACGTCGCGGTGCTTAAAAAATCACCATTTGCGAAAAACGAGCTGTTTATGGAGTTTTTGGGCAATACCATTCTCTATAACATGCTTCAAGGCCAGAGACTGTATCGGGCGCTTGCCCGGGGAGAAGAGGGATTAGCGGAATTTGATCGCATCCAAAATGAGCGCATGCGCATGGCAACAAGAAAGGCCATGAATAAAGTCGGGGTATCAAAAGAGGAGGCGCGAGCGGTAATGGCAAAAGCCGCTGATATGGGTTTTGAGGAGATATTTGATATGGCAATAGGAAAACTTACTGAAAAGAAGTACGGGGCACAGGGCATTGAATACGCAACGCGCCTGGCGCTTCGCTATAAGACTATGAAAGGAGAATTTGACCGGTTGCGGGCAAACATGAGAAAGAAAAAACGGCCGGACGGCACAGCCTCGGAGGGGCAGGTTCACCGATACAGCGATGAGGAGATCGCGAAAATGGAAGAGAATTTCGAAAAGGCGTGGGCATATATCTGCAACGACTTGGGTATTACCGACGCGGATGAGCAGGATATCATACGGTATCAGATGGAAACGCTTTCTGCGCATCAGGTGGCAGATATTTATTCGATGTTGCCCAACCCCGGATATCCCGATTCGCTGGGTAAACTCAGTGATGCAAAAACCGTTAACGAATTACCTGAACAGATACGGGTCAAACTTCAAGGGTCTCCGTTTGAGCCCCCAGTTGAAGGGTGATTGGTTACTCCAAGAATTCTACCGGATTGTATGAGAAGGGGATCGTGAGATCCGCATATTGTCGCATCGGCTCTATGTATTTCTGGTGATTTTTCTCTACCGTAATGGACCAGGAAAGAGTGTCGATGTCGTTTCTCCCTTTGGCGACATCCCTGATCATGCGTCTGGCGACTCTGATCTCCCGCGGCGTGTCGATATAAATCTTCAGATCCCCAAGTTCGCGAAGCGGGGAGTAGAAGGAAAAAATGCCCGGTATGACGATAAACTTGTGTTCCGGTGCCAGCTGGATCGTTTGCGTGCCCGTGCGATCGCTGACTTTCATATCGTAGACCGGAATTGTGACGGGTTTGCCGGTTCTGAGTTCCTCGACTGCCTTGGCGCACTCAGCGATATTGACCGCCTCGGGCGCATCGTAATCAAAGGATCCGTCCAGTTGCGGTTTCATATCCGCTTTTTTGACGTAGAAATGGTCCATTTCAAGGACAAATGCATTGACAAATCGCTGGGCGAAGACGGATTTCCCGGAGCATGAACCTCCGCAGACAAGGACGGTGGTTATGGGTTTCATGGAGTAAGTATAGCAAATTCGATTGACAAAAAACTGACTTTTCTCTACTATATGGACATCGCGTCATTTGGCGCTTTTTTGTAATCTAAGTTCGGTGTTATGACCCATAAAGGCGAAACATTTGTACTCTCACTCGGTGGTTCTCTCGTTGTTCCCAATGGGGGGATAGATATTCAGTTTCTTACTCAATTCAATACATTCATCCGACACCACGTCTCCTCCAAAAAGAGGAGATTTTTTATAACCGTAGGCGGCGGAGGGACGACGCGGCATTACCAGAAGGCAGCAAACACAGTACGGCATCAGGAAATCGATGACCTGGACTTGGACTGGCTGGGACTGCATGCAACACGCCTCAATGCGCAGCTTGTGCGTACGATCTTCCGGGACATCGCCGATGCGCGGGTGATCAAACACTATGAGGTGATTCTGAAAATCGACAAGCCGGTGGCCATAGCGGCCGGATGGAAACCGGGATGGAGCACAGATTACTGTGCCGTCACCTTGTGTCAGGACTACGATATCCCCCAGGTTATAAACCTCACCAACATCGACTACGTTTACAACCACGATCCCCGAACAAACCCCGACGCAAAACCGATTGACGACATCACCTGGGAGAAGTATCGCAGCATGATCGGCGACAAATGGTCGCCGGGCATGAACGCGCCGTTTGATCCCGTGGCAAGCAAACTTGCCCAGGATCTTAACGTAACCGTCAAAATCCTCAACGGGAAAAATCTCGATAATCTGGAAAAAGCCCTCGACAATAAACACTTCACCGGAACCACGATTCACAATTGATGAGATAGAAATCGGTACGCAGACCGGAATTTCAAAGACACGCTTGAGCGTATGACGGTCGTATTTGTGAGAGAGATGCTAAAATAGCGGAGTGATACTTTCTGAAATCGGTCTTACGCAGTTTCGCTCGTATGCGAAACGATCATTCACGTTTGCCTCAGACGTAACCTTGCTTATCGCCCCCAACGCGAGCGGGAAAACAAACGTTTTGGAGGCAATTTATTTTCTGGCAACCGGAAAGAGTTTCCGTGCCGATGTCGACCGCGAAAGCATCCGTTTCGGGCAGGAAATAGCCAGAATAAAAGGAATTGTCGGCGACACGACGCTCGAACTTGTTATGACGCAAGGAGAAGTGGGAGGAAAAAAAACGCCGATGAAGAAATATATGGTTAACGGTATCCCCAGGCGGCAGATAGATTTCGGGGGACATGTGCGGGCCGTTTTGTTTTGGCCGGAGCATCTGGAACTTGTGACTGACAGTCCGAGCATGAGGCGGCGATATCTGGACAGCGTATTGGTTCAGGTAGACCGTGAGTACCGCCGAAACCTTATTTCCTATGAACGCGGCCTTCGCCAGCGCAATAAACTCCTTGATCTGATTGCACAAGGAACAGCTTCGCGAAGCCAACTTCTGTTTTGGAACCAGCTTCTTATCAAGTCCGGATCGTATCTTACGGATAAGCGGGTGGCATTCATAGATTTCGTCAATTCGTTTCAGCTAACCGGGGAGCAGACAAACTCCCTCGTGTATGACAAGAGCGTTATCTCCGAATCGCGGCTTTTACAGTATCGGGACGAGGAGGTGGTGGCAAAAGCAACCCTTGTGGGACCCCACCGCGATGATTTCGCGTTCGTAACAGGAAACGGAAACCAGCGGGATTTAAGCAAGTATGGCAGCCGAGGGGAACAACGGCTTGCCGTCTTGTGGCTCAAGCTAGCGGAAGTTTCGTACATAGAACATGAAGTTGGCGGGCGGCCGATATTGCTTCTGGATGATATTTTCTCGGAACTTGATGATGCGCATCGCGGATTTGTGCTGGACGCGATCTCAAAACAGCAAACGATTCTGACAACGGCCGATGCTGACATGATTCCGAAAGCAGTCCAAAGGCACGCAGCGGTGATTCGACTATAATAAAAGGGTGTGAGATGAATTTATATATAACATGAAGACAGAATCTATAACGATTGAAGATGTCCGGAAATTGAACCTACCCGCTTCAGGATCGCATAAAGGGCAAAATGGCAGGCTTCTTATCATCGGGGGATCAACACTGTTCCATGCTGCCAGTCTGTGGGCGCTTGAAGTCGCCTCACGGATCGTTGACCTCGTCCACTACGCCTCGACACCCGACAATAACGAGATCGCCAAAGAAATCAAAAAACAGTTTCGGGATGGCATTGTTATCCCAAGGGACCAAATCGACGCGTATATCGAAGAAGACAATTGTGTTCTTATCGGTCCTGGGATGACGCGTGATGAGGAAACCAGAAGGCTCACCGATACGCTTCTTTCTTCCCATCCCGGAAAACAGTGGGTGATAGACGCAGGGGCGCTTCAGATGATGGATATGGCTGTACTGCCGAAAGGCGCCGTTCTCACACCGCACCATGGGGAATTTCAGTCGTTGTGCCAAAGAGCGAAGCTTTCCGCGCTCGTCGATCCGCAGGTTTCCGATGAGGAGAAAGTAACACTCTTTTGCAAGGCGTACGGGTGCACGCTTCTTCTGAAAGGTCAACGGGATATTTTAGGTTCATCAGACGGAACGCTCTCTACAATCGAAGGGGGGAACGAGGGGATGACCAAGGGCGGAACCGGGGATGTATTGGCGGGACTCATCGCTGCTTTGGCCTGCATGAATACTCCATTTCTTGCAGCTTCGGCCGGCAGTTTTATTAACAAAAAGGCGGGCGACGCGCTCTATGGGCGGGTGGGCCCGTTTTATAATGCCTCTGATTTGGCCAGTCAAATTCCCCTTACGATGAAGGAGCTTCTCGGGAACTGATGAAGGTAAATGAAGACACAAGGTCATCGAATAGCGATTTGTATTTCCGGATGCCGCGTTCAGTGAGTGCTCCCAACACGAGTCGGTATGTTCTTGATCCCCGCACCCAAAACGCCTGGTATGCGTAAGCAGGTTCCCCTACAAAATTTTCCGGAACGCCCTGAAAAAACGATGCGCCGGATGCTTCGGGAGCCGTGAGTGTTGAGAGTTTGGTGATTGCACGTTTCTTGTCGGTGGTATTGTTTTTCATCTCAATGATCGATTGGAAGTAATCCTGGCGTTCTTTGGAAAGCGATTCATAGGACACGCTGAGCCATAGTCCATCCGTGCCCACTTCCATAGGTGACCCGGCGTTTGGCTTGTTGGATAGAAAAAGGCCGTATGGCTCCTGCATGGAGAAGATAAACATATCTGACGGATATCCAAAGAGAAATCCGTATTCAAAATTCGTATATACGGATCGCCCGGAAGACTCATCTTTTTGTGTGCGGGGAGGAGGGAAGGGGTTGGGAGAGGGGGTGAGAGTTGGTTTCGTCAGCTCTTTGAGTGATGTGAGAGTTTGATTGTTCTGATAGACGAAGTACGAGGCAACAACACTGGAAAGAATAAGGATGATAAGAAGGAGCGTTAAGAAGGGAGGATGGTCACGTTTCTTCGGGTCCATACTTCCAGTGTAGAATGTTTGTTACTGTTTTTCGAGTTTCTCCACTAGGGAGCCGAGCTGATAGGTCACAAAGACCGCAAGAACGGTAACCAATACCGCGTAGATAACCAGGGAAATAAGTCCGCTTGCGGCAGAAAAATAGGGCTTGATGTAGCTATTGACTGCTTCCTGAATTGCGCTATTCCACGCAAGAGCGGCAACGACGCCGAATCCACTCGTTGTGAGCGTCACCATCTGCTTCACGATAAGAAGGGTGATGCGCTTTTTTGGCGGGCGGGAGGATTGTAATTCAGAAGCCATACGGGTATTATACGGGTATTCCGCGGGAAAACATAGGGGCATATGTATACACCCAATTACACCATAACCAACAAGATGCTCAAATCCATGGGCATTATTGAGGCTGCCAAAGAGGTCATCGAAAACGCGCCGCTTGTTCCCGCGTGGGAAGCAAAGTTTCGCGAAGACGCGCTTGTTCGCACGGTCCATCATGGTACCCATATCGAGGGAAACGAGCTTTCGTTTACCGAAGCAGAACGGCTTCTGGCTGGCGCTAAAATTGTCGGAAGGGACCGCGATATTCAGGAAGTTTTAAATTACCGCAACGTTCTTAAGTTCATCGAATCCTACCAGAAGCCGGAGATTACCGAAGAAACACTGAAACACATGCATGAGCTGACCGTTCACCGGATATTGCCGGAAGAAGCGGTGGGCGTTTACAGAAAAACGCAGGTGGTAGTAAAAAACAGCCAGACGGGAGAGGTAACCTTCCGCCCGCCCCCTCCTATCGAGGTGCCGTTTCTTGTGGCGTCGTTTCTCGGGTGGCTTAATGATACGAGCCCTGATGATGTCCATACCGTCATAAAAGCGGGGATTGCTCACTATGAAATAGTACGCGTTCATCCGTTCCTCGATGGAAATGGGCGAGTAGCACGGGCTATTGCTACACTCGTCCTTTTTAAGGCAGGATATGATATCAAGCGGTTTTTCTCGCTTGAGGAGCATTATGACCGCGAGCCGATTCTCTACTACGATGCGCTTCAGAGTGTCGGCAAGCTGGACGGGAGTCTGACTGCATGGCTTGAGTACTTCACCGAGGGGCTGGCGATCGAGTTGACACGCATCAAAGAGAAGATCAAATCACTTTCGACAGATCTCAAACTCAAAAAGTCCCTGGGCGGACAACCGCTGGCGCTCTCGGAGCGGCAGATAAAGATTGTGGAATTCGTGCAGGAGAACGGGTTTCTCCAGAATAAATCGTTTTTTGAGCTTTTCCCCATGATTTCTGAAGATACCGTCTTGCGGGAATTGAAGGACCTCGTGAAAAAAGGTATAGTGAAAAAAGAAGGAACGACCAAAGGCGTCCGGTACGTCCTTCGTTCGTAATGAATTCAGATTCAGGCATCATTTACGCTTTCCTCATCATTCCCTCGCTGTTCGCGCTTGTGGTGCTGCTTCAGGGGATAGAGAAGATTATCCATAGCAACAAAGAAGGCTACGTCGCATTCGGATTCGGCGTTTTTTTCATCATTCTTATCGTTGCCAGCTACTACTTATTCATCCGCTGATATGGAGTTTGGTGAGCTTGCGCAGTACTTCAAGAGAATTGAAGAAACGACCTCCCGTAACACAATTACGGAAATTTTAGCGGAACTTTTTACACGGGCGCAGCTCTCCGAGATCGGAAAAATTGCGTACCTAGTCCAGGGCAGAGTGGTTCCCATGTATGAAGCAGTGGAGTTTGGTGTAGCTGATAAATTCGTTATCCGGGCGATTGCGAAAGCATACGGGAAAGACCCTGAGGTTGTCGTTTCCGTTTTCAAAAAGGAAGGCGACTTGGGAAAAGCAGCGGAACGTCTGGCCTCAGGCAGGGGAGATCACATGTCCGTCACTCAGGTGTATGAAAAGCTGGATGAACTGGCGAGGTCAAACGGTCCCGGATCCCAGGAAAAAAAGATTGGAATTCTCGCGTCGTTGTTTGAAGTATCGGACACGTTGTCGGCCCGATATCTGGCGCGCATTCCCCTGGATAAGCTCCGCTTGGGCTTCTCGGATATGACCATTTTGGACGGGCTGTCCTGGATGGCAGTCAAAGACAAGTCTCTTCGACCGAAACTTGAAGCCGCCTATAACGTGCGGCCGGATATCGGTTTTCTTGCGCGCACCATGAAGGAGAAAGGAGTAAGCGGTCTTGCCCATGTGAAAGCAAAAGTCGGGGCGCCGATTTTGGCTGCATTGTGCCAGAGACTGCCGACGGCGGACGAAATGATTAAGAAGATGGGAGCAGTATCCGTGGAGCCCAAGTACGACGGCGCCCGTGTTGCTATCCATTTCAAGCGCGGGGAGTGGGTGCGCACCTTCTCGCGGAATCTGGAAAATACCACAGGCATGTTCCCCGAACTTGCCGATATCGGCAAAGAGCTTGCTGCAGCTGAACTTATCCTTGATAGCGAGGCGGTGGGAGTAAATCCCAAAACCGGCAGATTCATTCCGTTTCAGGAAACGATGACACGCAAGCGCAAACATAACATCGCCGAGGCGCAACAAGCGGTACCCCTGAAATTCGTTGTGTTTGACGTTCTTTATAAAGACGGAGAAAGCCTTCTGACTCTGCCGCTTTCGGCCCGGCGTACGATACTTGAGAAAACCATCAAACCCGGCGCACTTCTTCTCGTGTCTCCGCATATCGTAACGACTGATCCTCAGGAGCTACGTACCTACCACGACACGCAACTGAAGGAAGGCCTGGAAGGAGCGGTTGTCAAAAAATGGGAGAGTCCGTACGAGCCCGGACGCCGCGGATATTCATGGGTGAAATTTAAGGAAGAGGAAGGGAAAACAGGAAAGCTGACAGATACCATCGACGCGGTCATTATGGGGTATTCCCGGGGCCAGGGGAAGCGCTCCGGATTCGGGATCGGTATGTTTCTTGCGGGTGTGCGCAAAGGGGATGGGTTCGTCACGATTACGAAAATAGGTACGGGAGTTTCCGACGAACTCTGGCGGGAGCTTCATAAGAAGCTTGAAGCGATTAAATCCAAAGAACAACCCAAAGAATATGAAAAGGTAAACAAGCTTTTCATCCCCGACGTATGGGTCGCGCCAAAGATAGTTGTTGAAGTTGCGGGTGACGATCTGACAAAATCACCAACTCATGGGGCCGGCGTTGCCATCCGGTTTCCGCGACTTGTGCGTATACGGACTGACAAGTCTCCCGCGCAGGCGACGTCGGTGGCAGAAGTGTCTCACATGTATGAAGCGCAGTTTCATGCCAGCGGAAAGAAGAAATAGGTATTTGGAGGAATCTGGGGGGATTTCGAGGTATAATACGGGTACATGAAATCCGTGCGGTTTTCAGTCGTCATTCCGACCCTCAATGAGGAGAAATTCGTCCCAAAACTCCTGACATCACTTACCAAGCAGACGGTGAAGGATTTCGATGTGACACTCGTTGATGGGGCCTCCGTTGACGGTACGGTGTCAGCTTCGCAGAAATTTGTCCGCATGATTCCGGGCATGAAAATTCTCGTTATCGATGAGCCCGGTGTCTCAAGGCAAAGAAACGTGGGCGCCAGAACGGGAAAAGGGGATTGGCTCGTATTCGTTGATGCCGACAGTGTGCTACTTCCGAATTTCTTCGAGCGTATCAGTCGGTATATCGATCAGAAAAAGCCGAAATTCTTCACCACGTGGTTTAAAGCAGACTCCGACGATCCGACGGACGCGATTGCAGGCTTTCTCGGGAATATCAGTGTCGAGGTGGCAATTCTCATCGAGCGTCCTTGGGCGCCCGGTCCTCTGACAGTTGTGCGGCGGGATGTTTTTGAGAGCGTCGGCGGGTATGACGAGAGGGCGACGTTTGCTGAAGACCATGATCTATCCATGGAAATTTATGAAAAAGGCGTGCCATTTCAGGTGTTACGGGAAATTCTCTACATTTACTCCATGAGACGATTTCGTCGTGAAGGAACCCTTAGAGTTCTTGAGCGCAATTTGCTCTCCGCGCTTCGGGTCATTCGGACACGACGAGGTCCCAAGAGTATGCCGGGGTTTGTAGCGGGAGGACTGCTGTATAAGGAAAAGGATATCAAATCGCACAAGCAGAAAAATGCGATCGGAGATCTCGAAAAAAGTATACGGAAATTCGTCGGTGAATTTATTTCCCTATGATCAGTATCATTATTCCGACCCTCAACGAGGAAAAGTACTTACCGAAACTTCTTGATTCGCTCGTGTCGCAAACAGACCGTAACTTCGAGATTATCGTTGTTGATGGGGGGTCCCAGGATAAGACGGTATCTGTGGCAACGAAATACGACAAGAAATTTCAGAAAATCACGGTGGTCAAGTCCGATCGGGCGAGCCTCCCGTATCAAAGAAACTTAGGTGCAAAGACAGCAAAGGGAGAGTGGTTCGTGTTTGTGGATGCTGATAGCGTTTTTCTTCCGTACTTTGTTGCTCAGTGCCGGCGGTGTATAAAAGAGCGCACTCCTGATGCAATAGCCGTATGGTTTCGTCCGGACAGCGAAGTTTCGGGCGATGCCCTTATCACGCTTCTTGCCAACGTGACGATGGAGTTGTCCCTTATGTTCCACAGGCCGTTGACTCCCGGGCCGCTCACGATCGTTTCGCGGCGGGCATTTGAGTTGATCCACGGGTATGATGTGACGCATGAATTTAGCGAAGATTTGGATTTCGGCATCCGGCTATACCGCGAAAGACAAACGATCGTGGTACTTCGGGAAACACTCGTGATTTGGTCGCTTCGACGCATGCGCAAAGAGGGGTCATTGTCCGTTCTTCGCAAATATGTGGCAACAGGGCTGGCCGCATTCATCGCGCGACACCCGCTGAAATTCATGCCGGGCTACACGATGGGCGGGCATGTCTACGAACAATCGAAAGCCAGGAAAAATCGTCCGCTTCTGGCAAAAATAAATAAACAAATTGCGCTTCTGTGGAAAGAACTTATCGCGTAAATACACTGGATACCTATGAAGTTTGACCGGTCACATCTGTCTGCGCTTACAACGACGATGCTTATCTGTGCCGGCGGACACCTTTTGCTCCTGTTTGCCGTCTCTTTGTATCGGCGCGATTATGAAATAGTGAATCTTTGGAATATCTTGGACATCGATCTTCTTATCCCTGGGATTGAGAAGGGGAGTTTTAGTTTCTTCCTGTCGTATATTGCAGTAGGCATCGTGTACGCGTTGGTGTATATCAGACAAAAACGGAAATAGCTCATGCGCATCATTGCTGATCTTCAGTTGCATTCAAAGTATTCCCGCGCCGTATCCAAGGACATGGTGCTTCCACAAATCTCCGCGTGGGCGCGAAGAAAAGGTATGGGTCTTGTGGCAACCGGAGACTGGACGCATCCGCTGTGGTTTCGTGAGATACAATCGCAGTTGGAGGAGACGGGCAAGGGACTTCTCAGACTCAAAAATGCAGACCCCCACGATCCGCAGTTTCTTCTGGCTACCGAGGTTTCCTGTATATATTCGCAATCCGGCAAAGGGAGGCGCGTTCATACGCTTATATGGGTTCCGAGTTTGGCCGCTGCCGAAAAAATCAATAAAGAAATGACCAGACAGGGCTGCAATCTCATGAGTGACGGCAGGCCTATCATCGGGTTGTCATCCGTTCAGGTTGCGGAATTAGTCTTCACCATCGAGCCAAAAGCGCTTGTCATTCCTGCACATTGTTGGACGCCGTGGTTTTCCGTGTTTGGGTCCATGAGCGGATTTGACAGTCTGGAGGAGGCGTTCGGGCCGTTTGCAAAACAAATTTACGCCGTGGAGACGGGGCTCTCGAGTAATCCTGCCATGAATTGGCGCATCGCGGAGCTGGACAACCGTTCGATCGTTTCGTTTTCCGATGCCCACTCTGGTCCGAAGCTCGGGCGGGAGGCGACAGTGTTTGAAGTGGAAACGCTGTCGTACGAATCTGTATACCAGGCAATTACAAAGAAAGGCCCGTCAACGATCGCGTATACTATTGAATTTTATCCCGAAGAAGGCAAGTATCATTGGAGTGGGCACAGGGCGTGTACTATCCGCCGGAGTCCTGCGGAGACGGAAAAACAGGGGAATACGTGTTCAGTCTGCGGTAAGCCGTTGACCCAGGGCGTAGAACAACGGGTGAGTGAGCTGGCCGCCCGAAGTGAGAAGGATTTGCGGCTTGCGACCTTCGATTTTCCCATTTCGGACACTCAGACGATCCGGGCGACCCGAAGCGAAGCCTTTCCTCAACGCCCTGCCTATGTGAGTCTTGTGCCTCTTCAGGAGATCCTTGCTGAATGCGTCGGTGCGCCGGTTACCAGTCCCAAGGTACAAACTCCATACCGTCAGTTAACCGAAGCTCTTGGTGGTGAATTTAGCGTACTCCTGTCTGCGACGCATGAAGATATTGCCAAAATCGCAGGTGAGCGCGTGAGTGTGGGAGTAGAAAAGGTGCGTCGCGGTGATATCGTGATTGATCCCGGATATGATGGCGTCTTCGGTGTCGTGAAGCTTTGGCGCGAGGGGGAAGAAAAACCGCTTGTGGACACGACACGTGAACAGTTGTCTATCTTCTAGAAGATACGGTGCAGTATTGACTCGTCAGAGTGGGCCTGATAAGGTGAAATATAGAAGGGGAGGTGATACGAAATGGCAGAACCGAAAGGCAATGAAAATCTCATGGGTGCAGCTTCGTACCTCTTGGGGTTCATAACAGGAGTTATTCTTCTTCTCGTTGAAAAGCAAAGCAAATTCGTACGATTTCATGCGATGCAGTCCACGCTTCTGTTTGGTGGCATATTCGTCATCAACATGGCGTTAGGATTCGTCCCCATCTTAGGATGGCTGGCAGGACTTCTTCTCTCGTTTGTTGCTTTTGTCCTGTGGATCGTATGTATGTGGAAAGCATTTCAAGGAGAGATGTACAAAGTCCCCTACGTTGGGGATATGGCTGAGAAGCAGCTTGCAAAGATGAAGTAGATTCCGTGCGTTGAAAAACGCATGATTAGCACCTGTTGCTACCTGGGTGTGAGAGAGGTGCTAATTACGTGGTTTTCAAGGATAGAAACGAAGCTGGCATCGTACTTTCTCAAAAACTTGCTCCGAGAAAGGGAGAACTTCACTGCGTGATTGGCCTCGCCAGGGGCGGTATGATTATCGCATCGACGCTTGCGAAAGCGCTCAACGTTCCGAGTGACGTGCTTGTCGTCAAGAAAATTCCTTCCCCGGGAAATCCTGAGCTTGCGCTGGGCGCCCAGGCGCCGGACGGCATCGCGTGTGTTCACTGGAAAATGGTGCAGGCAGCAGGCGCGGATGAGGAATATGTACGGGTCATTGTAAGAGAGCAGGAAGCAGAGATAAACAGAAAAACGGCGCTTTACCGCAGGGGAAGAAAGCCGCTCGTTGTGAAAGACAAAACCGTACTTCTGGTAGATGACGGGGCCGCGACAGGTGCCACGATGGAAGCTGCCATAAAGTGGTGTAAAGCCAAAAAGGCAAGACGCATTCTCG
Source organism: uncultured Gammaproteobacteria bacterium (assembly GCA_964445435.1). GTDB lineage: Bacteria > Patescibacteriota > Microgenomatia > UBA10105 > UBA927 > CAYUKU01. Next base: position 26,804 of record CAYUKU010000009.1, on the reverse strand, counting down.
TCGGGCTCCCGGTCGCGCATCCGGAAGCGGTCGCCAAGATAGCCCCTGAGGTGTCGTCCTGTATGGTCATCCACGAGCCGGAACAGTTTGAATCCGTGGGGCAGTTTTATGCGAACTTCCCGCAAGTGTCGGATGATGACATGATAAAATGTTTAAACTCATAACTCTATGAAGCTTATCATTGGTCTTGGGAATCCCGGTGGTCAATATAAAGATACGCGGCACAATATCGGGTTTATGGTACTTGATAAACTCATCCACGAATTGGGAGCCTCAAATGTCTCATGGTCTGTTTCGGAGAAGCACCATGCCCACACGGCCAAAATCGGAGATGTCCTTCTTGTGAAGCCCCAAACCCTTATGAACGCCAGCGGTGTGGCAGTAAAAAGTATTCTCGATTTCTATAAATTATCCCCACAGGATATCTATGTCGTTCATGATGATCTGGATTTACCCCTGGGGAAAATACGCATTCGAAGGGGCGGGGCCTCAGCCGGGCATCACGGCATCAATTCCGTTATCCGCGAGATTAAAAACGATGATTTCATCCGGATACGTCTGGGAATAGGGAGGGACTCGCCGCGTAAGGGGATTGTGGCTGACCGAACCCGTCATCAATCGGCAGTTATCAAATTTGTCTTGTCGCGGTTTACGCTTTCTGAAGCGGGATCACTGAAAAAACTTATAAAATACGGCGTGGAAGCCGTCAGGATGATTCTGACCGACGGCATTGATAAGGCGATGAACCGGTTTAACTGATCTCTTATGGGAAAGGTGCAGCAGATCGGCGAAATTCTCTCGAAATTTAATCCTCTGGAAGACAAGTACATCTCGCGGGAGTTTCAGTCCTATGGTATTTACCTGGCAGAAACCCTGGGTGATTATAAGCATAAGGCGCTTTATATCCGCCTTGCGAAAACCGTTCCCAGAGCCGTGCTGGAAAAAGCGCTTTCTTTCGTGAAGGATGCAAACGCCAAAAGCAAAGCCCGCCTCTTCATGTGGAAGATGAAAAAACTCAGAAGCGGGGAAGAGTAACATGTCCATGACTTATGTCCACATGATTATTTCCGGTGATGTCCAGGGAGTCGGATTTCGCGCATGGGCCCGCACGCAGGCGCAGGAGCTTGCCCTTACCGGGTGGGTGAAAAATAGGGCTGACGGCGCAGTCGAGGTAGTCGCAGAAGGAGAGAGATCAAGCCTCACGGAGTTTGTGAAACGATGCCAGCGAGGCCCTGAAGTTTCATGGGTTGAGCGCGTCAATGTGGTATGGGGTCAGGCGACCGGGAAATTCGCCTCCTTTGAGGTGGTATACTAAGTACGAACTATGGATTGGGAAAAGATAAAAGAAATTATCAGAAGGAAACCGCCATTTTTCCTTTTGGTGTCGCTTGCGTATCTTCTTTTGGCTGTTTTTCTCAAGTGGAACGTTCATGTCCCGTGGGATGCCCTCTGGTTTCTGGCAGGCGGGATTATAGGGGTCTACTTTCTGGACGTTGCGGAAGTTTTTTTCCAGCTGTCGCCCTCACCGTTTCGCTCCGTTGTTTTTGCGGCGGCATTTGTCCTGGTGAGTTTTTTCGTGGTGACGTCGTCCGGTTCGTCTCTTGCCAGCGGCCTTGTGCTGTCGTTATATCTGACGCTGGTTTTATGGCAGACGGGTCAATGGCAACTTGATCATAATCTGAACGATTGGTACCGTATGGTTGCCGGTACGGTGACCGTGCGGATGCAGCGGTGGATACTTACGGGTTTCGTCTTCCTGTTTCTGGTGGAGACGTTTTTGTTTGTCCGATGATTGAGGAAACTTCACGGCTTTGGCAGTATTTTTCTCCCACGCAGCGTACGCTTGCGCGTGACGGTGAGTTTCTGGTAACCGACAGTGAACGGCATACCGATGAAGAGCCAACGGATTATTCCTATCTCGTATTCCCGTTTGCTAAGCTCTATGAGGGGTTTTTGAAGCAACTTTTCCTGGATATCGGCGTCATCCGTTCGTCTGACTATATGAGTGACCGTTTTCGCCTGGGGAAAGTCCTTTCGCCGCATCTTGTGAGCCGGCTAAGAGGGAGAAGCGTGTACGGACAACTGAGGGAGCGATATGGAGATGATCTTGCCGAAACGCTCTGGCGCGCCTGGAAGAACGGAAGAAATCTCGTTTTTCATTATTTCCCCCATAACTACCGCGCACTTTCACGCGCCCAGGCTCAGACGGTAGTCTCTATGCTAGTTGATGCGATGAGCATGGCAATCGCAAGGATGAACCCCCAGAAATAGGTATTTGTACCTCTTGCGCACTCGTGTGGGAGGGGGTATGGTAATAGAAGATGGCAAATAAACCGGTCTCATCAGGTCCTGTGAATTCCGCCGAGCCAATTTACCGCGTGTGGGCGTGGATTCTTCTGGCGTGGAGTTTGTACCGGTATTTCGTGCGCATGCCTGAGTGGGCGGATGAGTTTGTCTTCAAGCCGCTTGTGTTCGTCGCACCGGTGCTGTGGTACGTGATCAAAAAAGAACGCCGGCCCCTGAGTTCCATCGGACTTACCGGCGAGAATTTCTTCAAAAGCGTTTATATCGGTCTCGGATTCGGGGCGGTATTTGCCATAGAGGGCCTGCTTGCGCATTGGCTCAAGTACGGGAGTGTCGAGGTTAATCCGATAGTTGCCTTCCAGCAGTACGGGTTTTTCCTCCTTATTTTGTCTATCGCGACCGCGTTTTCCGAAGAATTGTTAAGCCGGGGTTTTGTGTTTAACCGACTTCATGAGAAAAGTGGGGATCTGTTTCGGGCTGCATTCATAGGGTCTATCATGTTTCTTTGTCTCCATGTGCCGATATTGGTAACGATTAATAAACTCACGGGCTCAACACTGGTTTTGTTCTTCGTGACGGATTTCATCCTCGCGTTTGCCAATAGCGTTCTTTTCGCGTCAACCGGCTCCATAGTCGCCCCCATATTGGTTCACGTGTTCTGGAATATGACCGTGGCGTTATACCTCTAAAGCCCCAGCATCTGACCGGCGAGCGAAAAGAGTGTTGCCGCGCTAATGAAAAGTATTGATCCGGCCAGAATAATATTCTGCATTCGACTGTTTCTATACTCTCCCATGATCCTCTCATTGTTTGCGAATTGATAGAGAAAATAGAATACAACAGGCAGGACGCCGCCGTTAATAAAGTTTCCGATCAGGGTTATGGAAAAAAGAGAGACGTTGGGGGACATGACGATGAGCGTTCCCAACGCTAACTGTATCAAAAGCATGGTGTAGAAGAGTCGACTTTTGCGGAAATTCTCATCAAGGCTGCCTGAATACCCAAAAAATTCGGAAAACGCATACGCAGTGGCGAGGGATACGATGATACATCCAAGCGTCCCTGCAATAAATAATCCGACACCAAAGAGAATGCCCGCGAATTCTCCAGCAAACGGCCGTATAGCAATGGCCGCACTGGCGGCATCCGTTATAGGAATGTTACGTACGAAAAGCGTGCCGATGACGGCAACCATCATGAAAAATGAGAATGTATCCGTGAGAATGGCTCCAAGGTACACTTCCAGGCGATTGTATTTGAGGCTTTCTACGGTTAACCGTTTGTCTTTGACATATGAATTGATAAAAAATTGTCCCCACAATGTAATGGTTGTGCCCATGACCGCTATTGCCGTGTAAATAAATTTGGGAGTGATGGCGCCCTGCGGAATAAATAGGGCCTGCGCAGCTGCGCCCCAGTCCGGTTTGGAGAGGAACGCGGAAATTGCATACGTGATGTAGAACCCAATCAAGACAAAGAAAAACCGTTCCACGGTATTGTATTTTGTGAAAACGACGAAGAGGTACAATCCCGCAACGATAAGCGGCATAAGGGCAACGGCAGGCAATCCGAAAAGCGCGAGTGCGGACTTAATGCCACTGATATTCATCACAACGACGGCAAGGTTGACGAGAAACATGAGGCAGAAAACGGCAATTGCGACGCGCACACCGTACCGCTCCCGAATAAGGTCAGCAAGTCCTTTTTGGGTAACGATTGCGATGCGCGATCCGATCTCCTGGGTAATGGCCAAAAGAAGCGTCATTGGGATGGTGATAATAAGCATCGAATATCCAAATGTGGCGGCGGATACAGAATACGTCGAAACGCCCGCCGCGTCGTTATCCGCAAACGCAGTGATAAGGCCCGGACCGATAATGGTAAGAGCCAGAAGTATGCGCCGTTTTTGGTGCCGTATCCAATCCATCATATGAGTTTGTGCTGCATAGTTTCCAAAATATCTTCTATGGTGACGATACCCAGAAGATGCCGCCTCTCATTAATAATAGGGAGGGCGTAAATTTTGTATTTAATCATTTTTGTCAGGGCAATCTCCGGCGGAGTTGTCAGGTAGACGGGGACGACGTTAGGGATCATAAATTTGTAGACCGGAACATCAGAATCCTGGAGCATAAGTTCGTGGAGATTGCAGACGCCGACCAGTTCCTTGTTTTTGTTTACGACATAGACATACGCGAGAAGATCGGTGGCGGTGGTGTCATGTTTGATGCGTCTTCTGACGTTTCCCGCTGATTCCTGGGGATCCGCGGTGAAGAAATCACTTGTAGCAAGCTCTCCGATGTCGGTTTTTGATAATGACAGGAGATGATTGATGGGCGCGAGCGCTTCAGCACTTAAATAATTGAGAATGGCGTCTCGTCTTTTTGCGGGCAGACTCAGCAAGATATCAACGGCTTCGTCAGGATCAGCCTGGCTGAGTATTTGCGCGGCGTGTTCTGCTTTTATCGAACGGAAAAGCATCCGTTGATGACTCACGTTGAGGTTCTGGACAACATCGGCCTCATATTCATCAGGAAGAAGGTCGAGAATTTTCGTGAGATTTTTGAGGGAAAGGCGTTCCAAATGATCCGCAAGATCTTCGGGACGCAGTTTTGTCAGTTTCGTTTCTTCCTGCCGTAACATGACTTTTCCTCGTGAGAGTTCGACCGGCTGGATGTTTTCCCAGGACAGAAAATCACTGGTAACGATCTTGCCGAATTTCGCCAGCCGCCGGTTGAGAAATTGCTCCAGGTGGAACCATCGGGCAATTCCCAGAAGTCCGACGTCAACGCCGGCAATAACCAGATACGGCTTCTCCTGTATGGCGACATCATTCACCCGAACGACTTTGTTGCCTTTGATATCGATAATTTGCTGATCAAGAAGGTGCGTGCGGATGGAGAGTTCGTTGTCTGATATCTGTGTATCTTCACTTTCCGGTTTGAGCTTGATGCTGCCGTTAAACGAGCCGATGTTGGAAATAGCGATGATCCGCGTCTGTGCCCCCGCGCGCACTGCGAGTTTGGTAATAAGAGGCTGGCCGGAGGCAAGAAAGTACAAATCGGAAAGCGTACCGATTGATTTGCCGTTTGCGGAAAGCACGCGCCTGTTTGATAGTTCAGCAAAATAGAGCATGACCTCTCAATTGTAGTCGCTGAATTTTGTACGCGTCAATGAGAAAGTGGGAGATTAGCGGGTATTAAGCGCTTTTTCGACTTCAGAAACAAGATCGCCGAAGCTTGCAAGCTCCATTTTCCTGCCGTTTAAGAAAAACGTGGGTGTTGCGTTCACACCGAACGTGATCCCATCGGCCCGATCTTTCTCGACTATTGCCGCAACAGAGGCGCTTTTCCAATCCCGTTCAAACGTGTCGATTTCAAGCTGCAGTGTTTTGGCCAGAGTTCTGACCGTTTCGTCTGAAAGAGACGCCTGTTTCGCAAACAGCCCGTCATACATATCCCAGAATTTTCCCTGGAGTCCGGCGGCTTCGGCAGCCTGGGCTGCCTTTTTCCCGTACGGATGTTGATCGAGGGGGAAGTGTCGATAGACGAATTGGACCGATGTCGCATATTTGGCCAGAACAGTGTCGATATAGGGTTTGGCCGCAAGACATGCGGGGCACTGGAAGTCAGAAAATTCAACCAATACCACTGATGCCTGATCGGGGCCTTTGCGTGAAGAGGCGGGAAGAACGAGCTTTTCCACGGGTATGGCGGGCGTAGGAGCGGCAGGGCGGGAAAACAGGGCGATGGCGCCGATGACCAGAAGTACCGTGCCTGCGAGGATGCCAAGAAGCAGTTTGGATTCATCCGTAAGTATCATGATGCGGCTCCCTTCTGCCAGCTTCGGATTGTCAGACTAAAAACGATGACCATATTCACTGCCGAAATGGCGCACCATGTGCAAATGCCCCGAATCACGAAGATTTCGGTATAGGTAAACCATGAGACGAATGCAACGCCAAAAGCTCCCATGCCCAGCATAATTCGGGTGAGCGTGTTCCAGGTGGTGTCCGCTAGCTTCGTCGACCGAAGAAAACTGCAAAGAGCAAGGATGCTATATCCTACCAGTCCTACGGCGGGGACGGGGATGGTGCCGAAAAGATAGCTTGCCGGGCTCTTGCGGACGAGTTCGCATCCCGTGTTTACGCATACAATCGGCGTTTGGCGAAGAAATCCCTGCAATACGTAGATGGCGATGAGGATGCCTATAATAGACAAAATGAAAATGGAGCGGTTCAAAGGATCTTTTCCGTTCATAGGGGTATTGTATCTCACATAAGGAGTATATATGTACGCTATCGTACACATTTTTCGTAAATAGCGTGTATAGTAAAGGCATGGTAGACACGTTTTTTTCGCAATATACCAAACTGACGTATGAAAAAGGAGAGGTCGTCCTTCGGGCGGGGGATCCGCCCGCGGGGGTTCTGTATCTCAAAAAAGGATTCGTCCGTCAAAGTTTCGTTGCGCAGAACGGAGATATGCTCGTTCTTCATGTGTATAGGCCCGGAAGCTTTTTCCCGATGACCTGGGTCATCAACGATACGCCGAATCGGCATTATTTCGAAGCGCTCACACCGGTTGAAATTTTACGCGCTCCCCGAGAGGAAGTGCGCCGATTCCTCAGGCAAAATCCCGGGGAGATGGAGCAGGTGCTTGCGCGGATTTTGAGGGGACTAAGCGGCGTTCTTATGCGCATGGAGCATCTCGTCTTCGAATCCGCGTATCACAAGGTGATTCTGCTTCTTTTGTATTACGCCAAGAATTTCAGCGATACGAAGACGGGGAAACTTGCGCTCCCCTTAACGCACAAGGAAATCGCCGCATGGATCGGAACAACCCGTGAGACGGCGAGCCTTCAGATTGAGGCGCTTAAAAAGAAAAAGCTCATTGAGTACAACAGGCGTATCATTGTCATTCCGAGTCTTGCCGCGCTTGAGAAGGAAGTAGACGAACAAAGCCTCACGCAGTTTAGCGGCATGCCATAGTGGTATATGTCACTCCTGAGCCCGTGCAGCTTTCGCAGTCACCATAAACATCATCAGAGCGAGTGCAGGAGGATGGTCCTGCGTCTATATCTGTCGTGCCGCAGTCATATGCTTCCGTTGTTGCATCTATGAGAGAGCATTCTGGTGATGCAAGACATGCGTTGTCGCAGCTACAGGAGCAGCTTGTACGCTGCTTTATAACCTCAGAGTCACAGTCATAATCGAAGCTTCCGTCTCCGCGATCAACGGTAAAATATTGTAATTGACCATAGAACACATCAGAATTACCGTCGTAACAGTCGGTCGTATTAGTATCTACAATATCGAACCGTCGTTTTGCTCCGCCACCCGGATCAGTTCTGGAGGCAATCTGGTCCGGAGTTTCCGGGTATCCGTCGTTATCTGCATCGATCATCCAAAGAGACGCCCCTGCCAACAGAAGCGAGGAGCCTGATGGTATGGCGACGATTCCACCGTTGAGAATGAGAGATCCGAATGCAATCGTTTGTCCGGGCTGAATGGTTAGTATACCTGATGTAACGGTCAGTACGGCATCGTTGGTGTCTCCGCTCCCGCCGTCCACGCCATTTGTTGCTCCCGCAAATGAGCAATCTTCATTCACTTCAAGATCGCCAGCAATGGGAGGAACGCAGGTTACGGCCCATACATCCGGCGGAGCGCCGATCGAACTAAAAAAAAGAACGATGATGAACAGATATACAAATATCCTCATATCAATACGCTCGAAATGTGAGGCCCCCTTCGAATGATTCGATAGTGCTCTTGATCAAAAATTTGGCGTAATACTGATAGAAGTGCGTATCGTCAGTCGTAATTGTCGTCTCCCATGTCCCGTCGGTATCCGATCCGCTTATCCGTTCCATGCTGTACGTGGCGGTTTTGGTATCGGTGGCAAGAATAAGTGAGACACTGGTGATCGGTTGTGCATAGGAAGCGGTTATCGTATAGGTTTGTGGTGCACCGATTTTCGGATCGAAGGAGTCAATCGTGACGGATTTGAGACGCGGGCCGGTCGCGGTTTTGCCGTAGTTGAGTTGAAACGATTGTTTACCCTGGGGGAGAGGGTATGGCGTCGGTGTGGGGGTAGGCGTCAGGGTGACCGTGGGTGTCGGCGTAGGAATGCGGTTTGCTTCTTCAATAAGTGCTTTGGTTTTCCATTGGAGATACAAAAAAACGACAACGTTTGCAAGCACAAAAAAGAGAGCAATGACCATAAGGCTATACATAAACGTTTTTTCCCGTTTCACGGGAGGTGTCGGAATATCGACTGACTGCGAGTCATCCGGAGTGTGTTCCAAATGAGTTGGGGTAGTCGCGTGAGGTGAATGCGATTTTTTTGCTGCCATGTGAACTCCTGTCTCCTTCCTTAAGTAAGCCATGTTATGGGTATGGGTTCAGTGTGATCGCGTACAGAGATGCGGTATCGATCCGTCTTATTATTTGTGATGTGCTTTACAAGTGAACGGAAATACGGTAGGGTGGGGATATATGAAGAAACTCATGCTTGTCCTTGTTATTGTTGCGGTGGTAGGCGGGTATTACGTGTTCAGTAATAAGAAGAACACCCAGCCCGAGCAAAACGCCATGCCGGTTGCTGGCATTTCAGGAATCGCTGAGACGGTTGTGGAAGACATGGCATCGCAGACAAAGAAATTTACGCTCGACGGATTCGAATTCGGATTTGATCAGAAGACCATCACCGTCAAAAAGGGCGATATTGTTTCGCTTACGCTCACCAATAGCGGGAAAATGCCACACGATTGGGTTGTCGATGAGTTTGACGTCCGGACGAAGCAGATTAAAAACGGAGAGACCGATTCGATCACCTTTGTGGCTGACAAGACCGGCACGTTTGAATACTACTGCAGCGTCGGGCAGCACCGGGCAAACGGCATGGTGGGCAAGCTGGTCGTAGAAGAATAAGCGCTCTACATTCACCAGGACTTTTGCCACGCTTTCATTTGTTCAATTTCTTTCGTCTGGGTCTCAATAATGTCTTGGGCCATGGTTTTGAGTTCCGCATGTTTGGCTGACGTGAGAGCCGCCTGTGCCATCTTTACCGCTCCTTCGTGATGGACAATCATGGCAGACAAAAATGCCTGATCAAAGTCTTCTTCCTGCCTGCCCATCATGGACTGCATCATGTCGTCCATGCTTGAACTCATGCTCATCTGCCCCTTCATGCCCTCCGTTTCCTGGTTCATCATCTTGGAGGCGCCCCGGATGCCCATCATCTGCATCATATTCGCGTTTCCGGTATTAACCGCGTTTGATGCGGTATAGGTCGTCAGAACAATACCCACGAGAAGCCCGATCACGCCGTAGAGAATTGGCTTGCTATCCATAGTACTCCTCCCTACAACCTATCTTCAAAGAAATTCCGGAATTTTGCAATGTTTATACTTTATCATGATGATTATTTTTCTCGTTGTGATGACGCATGAAAACGATGTGCGAGAGGGGACAGGCAAGAACAAGTCCAAGCGTAAGGGCATTCCCAATGCTCCTGCCTCTCAGAAACCAAAGCGCAACCCCGACAAACGGGAGTGCGCACAGAAAAAAGACGAGATTTCGTTTTACGAACTGCATGAGCCTCCTGTCGGTGTGGGCTGCCAGGGAAGCGGGCCGACCTTCTGCGATACCGCGCGCGCTCCCTGGGCGCTGCTGTAGTCTTTCCCCAAAATGGTTTTGGCGTCCACGTCTTTCCATGCTACTCCCTTGCGCGCGAATGATGTGGCGATCGTGATATACGTTTGGGAGAACCAGTAACTATTGAGTGCAAGAGTGTATCGGTAGATATCTTTTTCGGGGATTCCTGCCGCTACCATGAGCTCAATTGCCGCAAGTGCTGCCATGCCGTGATTGCAGTCCGGAAACCACGTCGAGTTGCCGCAGCACGGCCGATAGACGTTTTGGGCGATTTCTCCGACCTTTTTCTGCTGATCCGGCGTGAGTTCAATAAAGTCAAAGCGGTTGAGATACTTGACTGCATCGCCACGAGCCAGATCCCATCCTCCCGTTGAAGCGAAGTTGCCGACATTTGCTTTCTCCTCTTTCCCCATGGGACCCTGTTCATAGACGATGCTTTTTTGGGCAAGTCCCAGTGCCCAGAGAACGTCGACGATAAACTGGCTGTTGGAGCGGTCTATGGTGATTTTTTCATCCGATCCTTCAGTGAGAATGGCCCGCTGCTGGGGCGTCATTTTCACGGCACCTTCAAATTTCGCAAGGTCGATGACTCCCTCGTCAACCAGTTTCTTGCCAAGCGTTCCCCATGACACAGGGAGAGTGATGCCTTCCTCGGGAATAACCTCTTTTTCCAGGGATGATAAATCGAGAATCTCATCACCCTGTTTCGTCCAGGCATCCATCCCACCAGTCAGATGCCGGACATTGGTATACCCGAGTTTGCGCACCGTCGCAAGCGCTTCGCCACTCATGTGCCCGGTTTTGCAGTACAGAATGATAGGGGCGTTTTTGTCCTTCGGAAGGCTTGACGCAAACCCGACTACCTGGTCATAGGGGATGAATGTATCCGTTTGCGGGATTTCTCCTTCATAGGGTGTGTGGACGTTTATGAGTGTAAAGTTTTTCCGTTTCAGAAGCGAACGAAGTTCGCGCGCGCTCACGGTGTCGCCGGCAGGCAAACTGACGGAACCCAGGGGGTTGAGCGCAAACGAACGGATCTGATCCCGATAGGTGCCTGCAACAAAACTGAGAAGAACAATTGCAATAAAAAGGAGAAATCGGACGTTTCCCCGAGCCCGCATAAGAAGTGCGTGATGCAATTTTTTCATGGTTTCCTCCCTTTCCGGATAATAGTTAATACGCCGACTGCCAGAAGTAGTCCAAACACTATCTCGCTTCCCGGTATAGACCGCAACGTGCGCACGAAGGAGAGAAGGGTTGTCCCGAGAGTCATTTCGATGGGCTTTTGCATCCCGATGTCGATTTTCCCGCCAATTGCAAGCGAAGCAAATAAAATTCCTACGAGAATAAAGAGTATTCCTGCGAGGGCGTCCGTCAACGGAAGCGTTTTGTCGCCGAGGGTAATCGTTTTGTTTTTCATAGCAGGAAGCTTGGACCAGTTTACTTTCTCAAGAAGCAGGGCCAGAACAACGAGGGGAACAACCATGCCGGCTACATAAGAGAATCCGGCGAGAGCCGCAACCAGGAGTGTCGGCGAAAGGAAACTAAGCGTGAGAACGCCCATAAGAACGGGAGTGCAGCAGGAAGTAGTGATTCCGGAAATCACGCCGAGCAGATAGACGCTCCACGGATCGTGCCTTTTGTTAAGATCGATGGTTATGTTGAGCATCGGGAGGGTTATTTTCTTCCCGGTCAGTTCCATGACGCCCAGAAGGATCATAAACAACCCTCCTACGACGTATGTCTGCGTATGATAGACATCAAAGAAGTTGCCGATGGCGCGAATGCCAAGGGCGGTCGGAACGAGGATGGTGGCAATCCCCAGGCCAAACAACAGCGTCATTCCGAGGACTTTTGATTTCTCGCGAAAGACGGTAGCAAGGTAGCTTGGCAGAAGAAATGTGATACAACAGGGCGCAAACAAGGCAACCATGCCGCCGAAGAAGGCAGTAATAAATGAAACGCCAGCGATGATATCCATATATCTATAAAACCGTTGCCGTTATTTCTACCTGCATTTCGGGATTCGAAGGGTCGTTCGTCGAAAAGTTCACCTGCCGTGAGATAGGCCCCTGGACAGGCATGACGCTCGGGCGGTAGATGACCTTCAGGTTTGCGGACGCTCCGGGTGCAATCTCACCGATCCAGTTTTTGAGTGCGCCGCCGGTGTGCATGCTGAACTCTCCAGTGTCCACTCCGTCTATCGTGATTGTTGCAAACGTGCAGTTGCATGACGTCGTCACGTTCCAGATGCGTAAAACGGAGTCGGAGGGATTGGCGATGGTAAAGTCGGCCGATCGTTCATCCGATACTTTCATGGTGCCTAAATCCGCTGACTTGGTCGCGATATTGACGGCTGAAGTGCCCAATTGTTCGCGCTTGGGTCTCGTATCTTTTCCCAAAACGACTGCGGCTCCCATAATGATAAATACGCTTGCCGCAACTGCAGCAAGAATAATTTTCGTGTCTGTTTTCATACCGGACTGTGAAATATCGACCTTTGCCTTGGCGTTTGTTTTTCGAAATTTCAGCTCCTTTCTTTCGCACATTGCTTCTATCAAACCAGATAGTATCTCCACGCGCAGGCAAAGAAAAACAATGCGCGTCGAAATTCTACTACCCGGTTATACCCTTACTCCTTTCAGTCGCAGTGAATTGCCGACGACAGATATGCTTGACGCTGCCATTGCGAATGCAGCCAAAGCCGGATTCAGAAGCCAGCCGGTTATAGGGTAGAGGATGCCCATAGCCACGGGAATAAGAATAACGTTGTATCCAAATGCCCAGAAGAGATTCTGCTTGATGACAATCAATGTCTTGCGGGAGAGGCGAATTGCGGTGACGAAGCTTCTCAGGTCGCGGTTAAGAAGGGTGATACCCGCTGATTCAATAGCAACATCCGTGCCCGTGCCTATGGCCACACCGACATCGGCGGCAGCAAGCGCCGGCGCATCGTTGATACCGTCTCCGGCGAATGCAACGACGGCATTTTTCCCTTTGAGGTCTTTAATTTTTTCCGCTTTCTGTTGGGGCAAGACACCCGCCAGAACATGATCAATACCAGCGAGTTTGGCAATAGCTTGGGCCGTCCTTTCATTGTCGCCGGTTATCATCCATACGGAAACGCGCATACGCCTGAGTGTCGCCACCATTTCCCGGGCTTCCTTTTTGAGTGTGTCTGCTACCGCAATGAGGCCTTCGATCTTCTTCCCGCGCGCAAGCATCATCACGGTTTTTCCCTGCGATTCAAGGCGGGCTATTTGATTCTCAAGCGAAGAGAGAACGATTTTGTCTTTTTCCATAAGCAGACGATTACCAAGCGATATGTTGTCACCCTTGATTCGTCCCGCTATGCCGTGGCCCGGGATCGCCCGGAACCCTTCAGCAGAAATAAGTGTCAGCTTACGGTTTTTGGCTTCTGCGACGATTGCCTCGGCAAGGGAATGTTCACTTCCTTGCTCAAGCGAAGCGGCAAGTGTGAGCAGTTCATCCGCTTTCCCTTTTTGGGTCGGTATGACATCCGTGACCTGCGGCTTGCCCTGGGTGAGGGTGCCGGTTTTATCAAACACCGCAACCGAAATTTTGTTTGCAATTTCCAGGGCCTCGGCGTCTTTAATAAGAATGCCGCGGCCTGCGCCTTTTCCGGTGCCTACCATAATAGCCGTAGGAGTTGCCAATCCAAGCGCGCATGGACAGGCGATGATAAGGACGGCAATCATATTGGTAAAAGCGGAAGCAAAGGAGACGGTGTCGTACCAAAGGACGAATGTGGCAACTGCGAGCATGAGAACGATGGGAACGAAATATCCCGACACCACGTCAGCAAGTCTTTGAATGGGCGCGCGCGAACTTTGGGCTTCTGAAACCAATCGCACAATCTGCGCAAGCATCGTCTCACTCCCGACACCCGTGGCGCGAAATACAAAGGACCCGGTTTTGTTCATGGTCGCGCCGATGACCCGGTCGCCGGGCTTTTTGTCCACAGGCAGGGATTCCCCGGTTACCATGGATTCGTCCAGGGAGCTTGTGCCTTGGAAAATGATCCCGTCGACGGGAACCTTCTCTCCGGGCCGGACGCGGATCATATCGCCGATCCGAACCTCGTCTACGGGAATATCAAATTCTTTCCCTCCCCGAACAACACGCGCGGTTTTTGCCTGAAGATGGAGGAGTTTCTTGATGGCGTCGGATGTATGGGATTTGGCTTTTGCCTCCAGAAACCGGCCAAGAAGAATAAGGGTAATGATAACTGCGGCCGTATCGTAATACATAGTCATGGGAACGCCCATGGCGGATAGCTGGGCGGGAAAGAGCGTCGTTAGGAGGGAAAATCCGAACGCCGCACTCGTGCCGATCGCTATAAGCGTGTCCATGCTGGCGGTTCTGTTTCTTAGCCCGCTTATGGTCGCCTGATAGAATCCCCATCCCGCCCAGAATTGCACGGGAAGAGACAATACAAGAAGCACATAATTTACCGTGAGAAAGGAATAGAACGGAAGAAAGGACAAGAATGGAGAAAACCACTCAGGGAAGCTTCCCAGAAGCACAAGCGTGCTTAAGACGGCAGAGATACGTACCTTGTTCTTAAGATCGGCAAGTTCTATTTTCTTGGCTTCCTCTTTCAGCTCTTCTGGCGATTTACCTTTCTCGTTTTCTATGACTGCCGTATAGCCTGCCTGTTTTACCGCAGCTGCCATTTGGGGGAGATCACACGCAGACTCGTCAAATTCGACTGAGGCCTGCTCACTGCCATAGTTGACGTTGGCAGCGGTGACACCCGGCGTCTTTTTCAACTGCCGTTCTATGAGCTTGGCGCAGGAAGCGCAGTGCATGCCGATGATGGGGAAGCTTGCCTTTTTCATACGACGAGTATTTTCCCGTGGAACATGTTCATGCCGCAATGGATCTTATAGGTGCCCGGTTTTGTAGGGGAGAGAGTGACGGTAACAGGCTTGCCTACGGGAAGGAATTTTTTAATTTTAAATTCCGGTATAACGACATCCTCAAGACAGCTATTGGGGTCTTTCCGAATAAAGGTGATGGTTGAAGTGCGACCGTTCGGAATCGTGATGGTGGCAGGGCGATAGCCACCTTCGACGGTCAGCTCCCATGCTGTTTTGACGTTTTGCGGTTCGTCCTGTTTTCCGAAGAAGAACCAATAAATGAATCCAATGACACCGATGCCAAGCGTGGTTACCAGGAGTTTATCCATACCGGGTTGTGAAATTTCGACCTTTGCCTTTACGCGTTTATCGAAAATCCGTTATCCTTTCTTGTTTCATATCACCTATATGTAATCCAGGGAGCATGTCATGCGCAGGCAAAGAAAAAACGCGTGTCGAAATTCTCCTACCCGGCATATTATTGTTTTTCCATAACTCTCATCACTTCGTCTATGACTTCTTGGGTGTTGCCTCTCCTGATTTCTTCTGCAACGCAGGTTTCCATGTGATTTTTCAGAATTGCCTGATCTGCGGATTTAAGAGCGGCTTGGACAGCCAAAGACTGGTGAATAATATCCACGCAATACTCTCCTTTTTCGACCATGCTTATAACACGGTCCAGATGGCCGCGGGCGATCTTCAGACGGTGGAGAAATTTCTGTTTCGTTGATTGGTCGCGTGGAACACCTTTTGGCATATCGTTCCTTGACTTAATCCCCCCATAGGGGATATAAGGATCGTATCCTTTCTTCTTTGCATTGTCAAGACGGTGGTATACAATAGGAAGCTATGAATGTCATTTGGATTGCATTTCTCACGGGATTAACGACGGGCGGACTATCGTGTCTGGCGGTTCAGGGAGGGCTTCTGGCGTCGTCCATCGCGTCGGTGCAAAACGAGGAAGAAGGGGGAAAGTGGGGATATGTGGCGGTGTTTCTGGCTGCGAAACTGTTTGCGTATGTCGTTTTGGGGTACCTTCTGGGGATGCTTGGCTCCGCGCTCGTTCTGACGCCAAAAATTCTTGGTTCGGTCCAGATCCTCGTCGGACTCTTTATGCTTGCTACTGCTGCACGGCTTCTTGATATCCACCCCATCTTCCGGTACTTCGTCATCCAGCCGCCACGCTGGGCGTACCGGCTTTTGAAAAACCAAAGCAGAAACACATCGTTTTTCGGCCCGGCAGTTCTGGGACTACTCACTGTTCTAATGCCCTGCGGGGTGACGCAGGCGACCATGGCTGTCGCCGTTTCAAGCGGAAGTCCTTTTATGGGAGCGGCTATCATGGGAGCGTTCGTGTTGGGGACGAGTCCCATATTTTTCGCTTTGGGCGCTTCAATCGTCCAGTTGTTACAAAGACGGGTTTTCTCGTATGTCGCTGCGGGGGTTGTCGCCATCTTTGCTATCCTTTCCATAAACGGCGGGATGGGACTCAGGGGATCGTTCTATACGCTCCAAAATCTCTCTGCCATTGCCATGATGGATCCGAGTGAGATCGCGCAGCGTGGCAAGCATGTGGCAGAAGTTGATAATCGGGGCGTTCAGAACGTGACGATTGAAGTAACTGATCGGGGATACCGCGCATCTGCGACCACACTTAAGAAAAATGTTCCGGTGCGCCTCACTCTTGCGGCCAACGGCGCAAAAGGATGCGCACGGGCATTTACCATCCCTGATTTGAATATCTCCAAAGTGCTTCAGGAGAATGATCGTGAAGTGATAGAATTTACTCCCAAGCGGGAAGGGAGGCTCGCGTTTGCCTGCAGTATGGGGATGTTTACCGGTTCGTTTAACGTCATACCATGATTAAAAAAACGTACAAGGTGCAGGGCATGCACTGCACAAGCTGTGCGCTTGTTATTGAGGGCGACCTCGAGGATGCGGGCGTAAGGGCAACATGCAGCTACGCCAAAGAGACGCTTGAAGTGGAGTTTGACCCTCAGACTGTCTCGGAAAAAACAATCGAAGATGTGGTGGCAAAATCCGGGTATAGCGTGGTACCGTCATAGCGGTATGAATTGGTGGAAAATTATCGGCGGCATGCTCCTTCTGGTGGGAGGGGTGTGGCTTGTGCGGTATCTTATGACGCCGCCTCCGGGAACTGCGGTGGAAGATCAGGGGAGAAAGCACGTCCCAGCTGAAGAAGTGAGTAAAACCACATACAATAGCAATCCTCCGACAAGCGGGCCGCATGTGGAGACGTGGGTGAAAGCGGGCATCTTCACACAACCACAATCTGAGGGTGAACTGATCCACTCCCTTGAGCACGGGTACGTCATCATCCACTACAACTGCAACGCAGAAAGCGAAACAAAAGAGGCAACCGCAAGCGCCATCAATGATTCTGATACGTGCAAAACGCTCGTACAACAGTTGGAAGAAGTGGCCAATGCCAAGAGGGTCTGGAAGCTCATCGTCGTGCCGCGGCCGTCACTCGATGCGGCCATTGCGCTGACTGCGTGGAACCATATAGACAAGTTCAATATGTTTGAGAGGAAGCGGATTGAAACTTTCATCGACTACTGGCGTGACCACGGTCCCGAACAGACCATGGAATAAAAATTCCATGACCTGACGGTCGTGGGTTTCGCTTCCCTGAGATAAATATCCTATAGAGTTGATCTTTAGCCTATTCTGGTGCTACAATGAACGGTCCTGGCGTACAATCCCAAGATTGCCTTGGGATTTTTTGTATTCCGGGAGGTCTCCCATAAGGAGACGCACATTAACAGTCTCTCTTTTGGACAATTTTCATGGGCGATAAAGAGGGGAACAAGGAGCCTGGATGCAGGCTTTTTGTGCCTCTCTTTATCCAATCATCCTAATCTTATGAGGTGACCCATGAAGAAACTTTTGCTGGTTCCTGGAATTCTGTTGTTGTTGGCGGCGCTGTGCGCTGGAGCCGTGACGGGAAAACTCCCCAAATTCTGCGGCGAGATCGCTGACGCCCTTGATCGGGGCGTTTTGGTTGCAGTTAGCGAGAATCAAGTTCGTTTCCCGCTGGGCGGCGATCTTGGGTGGGCGGACGCCATCAAGGGTCTGTCAAAGGACCATGATGACGCAACATTCCGCTACTACAACGTCCACCCACAGTGCGGCGATGCGACCACAATGGTGGAGCGCGCCTATGCGGACGGCGTTTTGAAGCCGGTGCAATATGCACTCGGTTTCGTCGGGGGAATTCTCATCCTGGTTGGCGCCCTTGGGCGCTCGGGCGGCGGGTTCAAACCCAGCTTTGCCACCGGGTGAGAAACCAAAAAAGGGAACATCGTTTCCAAAAGAGAGGCAGAGGATAGCATGCATGCTGCATGAGAGGAATGTGGCGCCGTCAAGACGTCTCGTCACCACAGGTCCTTACGCGGGGTCTTGTTCGATGCGTTGAGCATCATCAAGTTTTGTTCCCACCCTTCGTATCCTTCTGTTTTTTGTCTATGCAAGCATCGGAAGAAGCAATTTCTGTCGGGAGCGATCAGACCCCGAATATTGTCCAGCGTTTGGAAGGCTTAACGACGCCCGAAGAATACGACGCCCTTCTTGCTACGATCTGCAGGGAGCGCGGATTTACCCCGGAAGAAATCGATGATATTTCTCAAACAAACATCTTCGTGACACAGGTCATGGACGGACACATGCGCAAAGATGGCGTGACCCCGACGTGTATTCATCTTAAGAGGGTTGCCATCATCATCGCCTCGCAGGGTGGGGACGTTTTTAACATCAAACACGGGCTTCTGCATGACATCGTCGAGGATACGAACAGCAAGAAAGATTGGACCCGCGATGATCACGTGATTCTCTCGGTTGATAACATCGACGGATTGTTTGGGGAGGAGATGGCAAAAGCCGTTGCCTCGGTATCCAAGGTAAAAACGCGGTACTTGAAAAATAACGGTAACGGAAGCGGGAAGAACCACGGTGAGGGAAAAAAAGAGGAAGAAGTTATTGAGGCGAATCTTCCTATCCATACGCACTATAGACTCTTCGAGTCGCTGGACAACTACCGGGTTGTCATTACCAAGCTCGCTGATCGGCTGGATTATTTCCTCACGCTCAATGAGAATATCGGCAAGCCAAACAGGCGAAGAAAGGCACTCGAAACGTTAGAGCTCTATGTTCCGCTTGCACACATTTTACGAATGCGTTTTCTGCGGGATGAATTAACGAGACGGGCGCTCGAAATTTACTCACCAAAAAAGACTGCCTTTCTTGTAGAGAATACCAACAAAATGTACACGAAGGAATCGATGGAAGACATCGCATTTGACGTGTATGAGGTGCTGTCAAAACGCGGCGCGAAAGGAGATCAGCCGGATGTTCTGGTGTTTACCCCGGCCTGGTACAGGGCGCTTGTTGATTATGGTCCGCACCTTGAGGATGTCGACAGACATTCCTATGTTCCGTCGGTGGTCCGACTTGCGTTTCGGTTCGAGAAAACGATGACGCGTTACGAAGACAAGCGGCAATGGCTTGCGCTGGTGGGGCCCTGGTTTCACAGACTCAATCGTGAATATGGATTTACTCCCGGCGCGTGGAAGAAATATAGGGAAGCGGTACTCAATGACGATGTATATGAAATTGAAGCAACCGTGAAAGGGAGGCCCGTCATCCTGCGACTGGAAAGCTACGAGCGGTTAAATCGGGATTTGCGTCCCGCAGTAGACACGATGAGCCATACTGCAGGCGGGAATGCGGCAGTCGATGAATTCAATAGAATCCACGAGAACTTCATGCAACTTCACCTCGTATGGCCCGCAGACGTCGCGTCGGGTTCAAACAGTCACATAGGAAAGATTGTGAAGGAAATCATAGGCAATCTCGGCACTCGGTTGGTGCGCGTGTATGGGAAGGACATGAAGCCAGCTATCTTTCCAAAAGGAGCAACGCTCTTTGATGCGGCGTGCTTCTTTGGGGTTGATGTTGCACGTCGCGCCAAGCGGGTGAAAGTAGAGCGATCCCTGGTCGGATTTACGCTGCCTCTGGATACGGAGCTTCGGGAGAATGACACTATCACAATCGAAATCGATGAAACGACAAATAATTTCCACCCGCAGATGCTTCCCAACGCTACGACAAATCTCGCCCGCGAAATGCTGCAAAAAGAACTCATGGCACAGGTAAACCGTGAGCGAAGCATGCCGGCTCATAGACGAAAGATAACCGGACAGTTAGTGGGGCAGGGCGTTCAGATGATTAAAGCGTTGTATGAAAAGCAAGCGAGGACACAGGGTGCGGACAGAGTGCGTTTGCCCAGAAAGATCGCTTCGTATTTTGACGAGAAACAAGGCGATCCAATGATCCGTCGTATTCTGAAAAAGGCAATGAAGCGTTCTCCTACATATGAATCGTTTATGGTGGCGCTTGCGATAGGAAAGCTGGAATCCAAAACGAAGCGAAAAGAAGTGTCAGCGCTTATTGGTCGTCTCATGGAACTTCAGGCGGAGCGTTCGAACAGAACATAAATGCCTCTCTTGTGCGGATGGTATACTGGTGATAGAGTAGTAATCCTTGAAAGGGGGAGGGAAACATATGGCAAGTGTTACGATAACCGATGCAAATTTCGACAGTGAAGTGCTTAAATCCGACAAGCCCGTGTTGGTGGATTTCTGGGCGGTATGGTGTGGCCCGTGTCAGGTATTGGGGCCGATAGTGGAAGAAGTCGCCCAAGCAGTCGGCGAGAAGGTTAAGATCGGAAAATTAAATGTCGATGAAAATCCCGTCACTGCTCAGCAATTTGGCGTGATGAGTATTCCCACGATCATGATGTTCAAAAACGGGACAGTCGTCAAACAGTTTATCGGAGTGCAAAGCAAAGAAACATTACTCTCCGAACTGAATAAATTAATCAATTAACTTCATGACATACGACGTTATCGTTATCGGCAGCGGGCCTGCCGGATATACCGCAGCGCTCTACACATCCCGCGCGTTTCTGAAAACCCTTGTTGTCTCCGGTTTGCAGCCGGGGGGACAGCTCACGACGACCACGGAGGTTGATAACTATCCCGGATTCCCCAAAGGCATCTTGGGGCCACAGCTCATGATGGATATGAAAGCGCAGGTGGAACGATTCGGCACTGAAATAAAAAGTGAAATCGTCAAAACGGTGACGAAGAAATCCGACCGGGAATTCGTCGTTACGACCGAAGGCGCCTCATACAGCGGGAAGACCGTCATTATCGCAACCGGAGCCTCTGCCATGTACCTGGGGCTGCCCTCTGAGACGAAGCTTGCGGGAAAGGGCGTCTCTGCGTGTGCCACGTGCGACGGGTTTTTCTTCCGCGGGAAGGAAGTCGTCGTGATCGGCGGGGGAGACACGGCGATGGAAGAGGCGACATTTCTCACGACATTTGCCACCAAAGTAACCATTATCCACCGCCGCGACGAATTCCGCGCGTCAGCAATCATGCTTGATCGCGCCCGGAAGAATCCCAAAATAACGTTTCTCACAAACAAGGTCGTTGAGGAAATTTTGGGAGAAACGTCGGTTTCCGGTGTCCGACTAAAAGATGCTAAAACAGGTGAAGTGAGCACACTTGATACTCAGGGTGTTTTTCTGGCAATCGGACATACGCCAAATACCGGGTTTCTGAAAAACGTCATAGACTTGGATGAAAAAGGATATGTGATGGTGCAACGTGCGGCAACGGCGCTTGACGTGCAAACCGCCACGTCTGTTTCCGGGATATTTGCAGCCGGTGACTGTGTGGATCCCCGCTACAGACAGGCAATCGTTGCAGCGGGACAGGGGTGCATGGCCGCGATGGATGCACAAAAATATCTGGAAGAACATATATAACTATGGCAATCGATCTTTCCCGAAGACCCCGCCCGCAAAAATGCACGGCAGTCATTGAGTCAAAACAGCAGTTGACGAAAAACGTCTGGCTCGTTAATTTCCGGATGAAGACGCCGGAAGCCATTGCATTTATCCCCGGACAAACAATCTCGCTGCACGTGGGGGAGGGGCTGAATCGCAGCATGTCCATCGCATCACTTCCATCTGATTCGACGCACGTTCTCATGTGTCATGACGTCAAACCTATGGGGCCAGGATCACAATGGACGCTCTCCCATACAGTGGGTGACGAGGCAACGTTTATGGCGCCGCTGGGGATTTTCATTATGGATAAAGAATCACACAGAAAGAAAGTGTTCGTAGCCACTGGTACGGGGATTGCGCCATATCGGTCCATGCTTCTGGATTATCTGGAAAATGGGGGAACCGACGACATATCCCTTTACTGGGGATTGCGTCACGAGGATGATATCTATTGGGATGACGAGTTTCGCAAGCTTTCGCAGAAATACCCCAATTTCCGCTATGTATTGACGCTTTCCCAGCCCGGCGAGGCGTGGAGCGGAAAACGGGGGAGAGTAACGGATCACGTCACGAAAGAAGAATCGAATCTGCCGGCCAGCGATTTCTACCTGTGCGGAAACAAGCAAATGATTCTTGATATGGAAGCGCAGCTTATGGCCGCGGGTGTTCCCAGAACGCAGGTTTTCAAGGAACTCTATTTCTAGTTCTGTCCTGGTTTTGTCAAGCGCGACTACGTACCATTGAAGTACGCTTGGAAGACATTTACTGAAGGAGGAATCATTTATGCAGTCATCAAACCCGTTTGAGAACGCGATGAAGCAGCTTGCCCGCGCCGCATCGCTTATCGCTGATCCCGCAGTGCAGGCAAAGGTCAATAAGCTATATGAACCCCAAAACATCCTCAATGTCGATATTCCCGTGGAAATGGACAACGGAACAACACAGACATTTAAAGGATATCGGGTGCAATATAACAACGCACGCGGGCCATACAAAGGTGGCATCCGTTTCCACCCGCAGGTGTCGATGGATGAGGTGAAAGCCCTCGCGTTCTGGATGGCGATGAAGTGTGCTGTTGCGGATCTTCCGCTGGGCGGCGGAAAAGGCGGTGTAGTCGTCGACCCGAAAACACTTTCCCAGGGGGAGCTCGAGCGGTTATCCCGCGGGTATGCCCGAGCCATTGCGTCTGCCATTGGTCCTGATAAAGACGTGCCTGCACCGGATGTGAATACAAATGGCGTCATCATGGGATGGATGGTTGATGAGTTCATGAAGGTTTATAAAGAAGAGGGGAAAGAGGCTCCCCAAACGCTTCGGGCGACGTTCACCGGCAAAGCGATCGCCGATGGAGGCAGTGAAGGGCGGGAGGAGGCAACGGGATTGGGAGGACTGTTCGTCCTTCAGGCGATTTTAGAGAAGCTGGGTAAGAAAGACGGGCTGACCGCGGCGGTTCAGGGATTCGGGAACGTCGGATACAATGTCGCAAAATTTCTGGTTTCGGCGGGAATAAAAGTAGTCGCCGTTTCTGACAGTAAAGGCGGTATTCATGTGCCGGAAGGACTTGATCCTGAGATGACCCTTGAGTGCAAGAAGAAAACAGGCATGCTTGCCGGATGCTACTGCTCAGGGTCCGTGTGCGACGCAAAAAAAGGGAAGCAAATTCAAAACGGCGAGCTTCTGGAGCTGCCGGTCGATATCCTCGTTCCTTCCGCGCTTGAGAGCGTGTTGACCGCTGAAAACGCGGGCAATGTAAAGGCGAAAGTCGTGCTTGAGATGGCCAACGGCCCCACAACCCCAGAGGCGGATGCTACATTATATAAGAAGGGTACGGTTGTCATCCCGGATATCCTGGCCAATTCCGGCGGCGTGACGGTTTCGTGCTTCGAGTGGGAGCAGAATCTCAAAGGCGAACATTGGACGAAAGATGAGGTCAACGCCAAGCTTAAGGAAAAGATGAACAAAGCAGCCGGTGACGTGTGGGATGCTTCCAAGAAGTATAACACCGATATGAGAACCGCTGCCTTTGTCGTTGCTCTTGAGCGAATCGCGCGGGCGATGAAATAAAATCAGGCGTCTGGTTATTGACAGACTGAAGGAATGCGATTAGAATACATCTTTGCCTAAGATGCAAGGCGAGTGTTGCAAAATCAGTTTCCAGATTTTGCATATATTTTTCATGAGAAGCAACGAACAACGACCCTATCGAACCGAAAGGAACCTTGTGGTGTAGTGTCGCTTCTCGTCGAAAGACGAAGAACCAAGCCCCGCATCTGGCGGGGTTTTTTGATGAAAGAGTTAGCGAAGTATGAGCTTACTCTTTCAGATCCCCTTGCGGGATAGTACTTTTGCACATTGAATAGACCTGGATAGGTAAACCGGAGCAGGGTCCGTAAGCCACTTCAATCTGTAGGGACGGATACAAATCCGTCACGGCAGGGGTGGAGAAGCGATGCTTTCCCTGCTGTGACACAACACAGGGAAGAAAGCTGGAAAGAAACCGCTAGGTTTCGTTCCATATAGGGCCTGTAGCTTAGCTGGTAGAGCGCATCATTTGCAATGATGAGGTCACCGGTTCGAATCCGGTCAGGTCCACAAGTTCTTGTTTCGGGAGGACCTCCCTCATACGAGGTAGGTGGTCTCGCGACAAGAGCGCGAGTGGCTCTTTAATATATGAATGACAATCTACAGTAGGGTGAAATTCCTTATATTGTAGATTTTAAGATATTGAAATTGAAAGTAGTTGCATCGTAAGGGGTAACGCACGTTACCTATTACAGCAAATATTTCGTTGAATAAGGACAAATGGCCATCCGCCGATGAGGCGTGATGGATCCTTTGTTCTCTGCAACGCTACAAGTTGACAATGGATGCCTAGGGAGTTCGTGCCGAGGAAGGACGTATATAACCACGATAGTCGTCGGGGAGGAGTTATAATCCATCGATCCGACGGTTTCCGAATGGGGCAACCCGTCCCGCAAGGGACCGCGTCCTGTAAAGGCGATCGCAAGATTGAGATAGCAGGTCGTAGGATACCATCCGAACTGAAACATCTAAGTAGGGTGAGGAAAAGAAATCGTAAGAGATTGCGTCAGTAGCGGCGAGCGAACGCGCAACAGCCTAAACCCATTCGCAAGAGTGGGGGTTGTAGGGCGAGTGATATGTGATCAGTTGTTTATAGCAGAACACCGTGGAATAGGGGGCCAAAGGGAGTGAAAGCCTCGTATGCGAAATGAACAACTGCGCTAATTCGTTCCTAAGTACCATGGGCCACGAAGGGTCTGTGGGAATCTGGGGCAACCACGCTCCAAGGCTAAATACACGAACGCACCGATAGTGAACAAGTACCGTGAGGGAAAGGTGAAAAGCACCCCGGAAGGGGAATGAAAGAGTACCTGAAATTGTCAACTAACAAACAGTGAGAGTCCCGTAAGGGATGATCGCGTGCCTATTGAAGAATGATCCGGTGAGTTACCGTCGATTGCGAGTCTAACCAAGGCAACTTGGGGAGGCGCAGTGAAAGCGAGCCCTAATTGGGCGCCTAGCAGGCGGCGGTAGACCCGAAACCTGGTGAGCTAACCATGAGCAGGGTGAACCCTGTCGAAAGACAGGAGGAGGCCCGAACTCTTCAGAGTTACAAATCTGTGAGATGACTTGTGGTTAGGGGTAATATGCCTATCGAACCAGGAGATAGCTGGTTCTCCCCGAAATATATTTAGGTATAGCGGCGAGATAAGCTACGAAGGGGTAGAGCACTGAATGATGTTTGTTTCGCAAGGAACAGGCATTTATCAAACTCCGAATACTTTCGTAGAATCTCTGCCAGTCAGACATGCACGGCTAAGCGCGTGTGTCGAAAGGGAAACAGCCCAGATTCACATCTAAGGTCTCTAACTATATGCTAAGTGGTTAAGGAAGTCGTGGTTTTAAAACACCCAGGAAGTTGGCTTAGAAGCAGCCACCTTTTAAAGAACGCGTAACAGCGCACTGGACGAAAGCCGCGGCGCCGAAAATGATCGAGGCTCAAGCATATGACCGACGATTGAACTCCCGCCGATGAGGCGGGGTGGGTAGGGGAGCGTTCTTGCTGCAGTGAAGGACAGCCCGTAAGGGTATCTGGAGTTGCAAGAAGTGAGAATGCCGGAATGAGTAGCGTTTGAAGGTGAGAATCCTTCATGCCGAATGCGCAAGGTTTCCGAAGCAACGTTCGTCGTCTTCGGGTAAGTCGGAACTAAGGCGAGGCCTCTATTGGGGGCGTAGCTCGATGTAAAAACGGTTTATATTCCGTTACAAATGTGTGTCGATTAAGACGTAAGGGGGTGACAAAGGAGGATGGGTCTCGCAGTCGATTCGTTGGCTGCTAAGCTTCAAAATAGTGATAACTGGTAAATCCGTTATTGCGTTTAATTTAGAAGTAGGGAAGTCCAAACCGAAAGGTGCGGGCAACAGAGATAGTTCTGCTTTCGAGAAAAATCTCATTACGAAGCACATATTTTCCGTACCGCAAACCGACACAGGTGCGCTGGTAGAGTATACCAAGGCAAGCGGGCGACAGTGGTTCAAGGAACTCGGCAACAAAAACTAGGCGTAACCTTTGGGAGATGCCTTGCCGCGAGCAATCGCGGCCTCAGTTAACGACACAAAGCAACTGTTTAACTAAAACACAGGTCTCTGCGAAGCCGAAAGGCAACGTATAGGGGCTGACACCTGCCCAGTGCCGGTAAGTTAAGAGTGGTTGGTAACCTTCGAAAGTTGGAAGCTAGCTTCTCAAGCTCCGGTGAACGGCAGCAGTAACTATAAACCAACAGTTGTAGTTACTATAATAAATCTGGCCATATGCTGGAAACACTCTGAATCCGATAGTACCGAAAGGTAATAAACTATTCGGTGGAGTCAATCAGCAGGAAAGATTCGCCAATCAGGCGAAAATCCTCAGAGACTATACGCCAGACTCTGAAAAGAGATGATATAGTCCGGACCTTGCAGCGATGCAAGGAGATGCGGTCTCAGCATCGATAAAACATAACAAACTGTTCTATGGTAGCGAAATTCCTTGTCGGGCAAGTTCCGACCCGCACGAAAG
>CAYUKU010000008.1:0-56096 GCA_964445435.1 uncultured Gammaproteobacteria bacterium | reverse complement strand
GGAAATTCAAAGATGACGCCAAAGAGGCCGATCGCGGGGCATCATTTTCGGCAAGTTTCGTCGCATGGAAAGGCTATGAGAAGGAATACGGCGTGCGATGGGATTATGACAGGACGAACAATACGTATAAGCGTTTCAACGGCGGAGCTCCACACATGGACCTGGAGACCAACAAACAGCTAACCGCAAGCGCAATCGTCATCATGTTTGCGAAGGAGACGGGGCCAGTAGATGAGCATGCGCATCTACTTTATGCGAACATCGGCACGGGTGACGGACTCCTGTTTCAGGACGGGAAGGCCACCAAAGTGACATGGAAAAAGCCAGACAGAAACGCCCGAACGAAATTTTACACCAGCGATGGAAAAGAGGTATCATTGAACCGCGGGCAATTGTGGATTGAAATGTTGCCCACAGGTACTGCCGTCACATACTAGCGTACCGTTACACCTGCCCGGGGATGCAAGGCTATGTTTCTTGAAGATATCATTATCTCCAGGGTTCGAGTTAAAATTCTTACGTTATTTCTTTCACACCCGGGAGCCATATTTCACGTTCGTGATGTCGTTCGAAAAGTTGACGAAGAGATAAACGCCGTTCGCCGCGAACTTGCTCACATGGAGCGTTCGGGCATGGTCACGAAAGAACAGCGTGCCAATCGTCTGTTTTACGGATTTCGGAAAGATTACCCCCTTTATAATGAACTTCTTGATCTCATCGGGAAAACGTCAGGTTTGGGAGCAGACATTTTGAAGAATAAACCCAGGCTGGGGAAGCTGAAGTTTGTCATGGTTTCCGGGAGATTCTTAAGAGGTCTGGAGAAGAAGTCGCAAACAGATGTCGATCTTCTCGTTGTCGGAAACGTGGTACTGCCGGAACTCTCCCAGATCATAAAAACGGAGGAAGCCAGACGAGGCCGGGAGATGAATTATACGGTTATGACAGAAGAGGAGTTCACGTTTCGCAAAAGCAGACGTGATCCGTTCGTCCTATCCATCATAGGCGGTTCGAGAATCATGGTCGTAGGAGACGAAGAAGACCTCGTAAATTAGCACCGCATCCGTGGTACAATCTTTCTATGTTTAAAACGTCGCGTAGGGTATTTTTCTCTCTCATCGTTCTAACCTTCTTTCTCATCGCCATAGATATCCCGGAGAATTATCGCCTCAAATTTCAGATCGGCTCGTGGTCGGTGGACCGCGTTGTCAACCCGCTTTCATTTCACTTTAATGTCCTTGGGTTTCAAGTGGACAAGGATTTCCGTACGCACCTGGGACTTGATCTCTCAGGAGGGACACACCTGGCTCTGGAAGCGGATATGTCGAACGTAAAAGAAGAAGACAGAATAAACGCACTTGATTCGGCCAAGCAGGTGATTGAGCGCCGGGTGAATTTGTTCGGGGTTTCCGAGCCGTTGGTTCAGTCGGCGCAGTCGCAGGGGACGTACCGCGTTATCGTAGAACTGCCGGGCGTGACCAACGTAGATGAGGCAGTTTCCCTCATTGGTCAGACCGCGCGGCTTGAGTTTCGGGAGTTTGTCACGCAAACGGAGTCTTCAGAGAGCGCCATTATCATTCCGACTCTTGCCAATACGAAATCAACCGGACTTACCGGAAAGGATCTCAAAAGAGCGCAGGTAACCTTTAGCTCACAAACAGGTGAGCCGGAGGTGTCACTTGAATTTAGCAGCGACGGAGCCAAGAAATTCGGCGAGATTACCAAACGGTTGGTTGGCAAACCACTTGCCATTTTCCTGGACGACTTTCCGATTACCTGGCCGAGGGTGAACAGTGAAATATCAGACGGTGTCGCTGCTATCACAGGGAGTTTTGATCGGGACAGTGCGCGCACGCTCGCGCTTCAGCTAAACGCAGGCGCGTTGCCGGTCCCTGTCTCAGTCGTAGAGAAACGTGTGGTAGGAGCGACACTTGGGGCTCAATCCATAGAAAGAAGCGTGCGCGCAGGGATGTTGGGTCTTATCATCGTTGCCGTTTTTATGATAGCGAAATACGGTTGGTTAGGGCTCATGGCCGACATGGCGCTCGTATTGTACGGACTTCTGAATTTGGCTATTTACCGCTGGGTTCCCATTACACTGACGCTTCCTGGAATAGCAGGGTTTCTTCTCTCCATCGGTATGGCTGTCGATAGCAATATTCTTATTTTTGAACGATTTCGGGAAGAGAAGCGTTTAGGCAAGCCGTGGAAAATCGCAATAGAATTAGGCTTCGGAAAAGCATGGGAGAGTATCAAAGACGCAAACATTACGACACTTTTGACCTGTGCGATACTTTTTAACCCTGGAAACTGGGCATTCCTTCCCAGTTCGGGTCTGGTGCGGGGGTTTGCCGTGACGCTCTTTGTTGGAGTCATTACCAGCTTATTTACGGGCATCGTTGTTACCCGGACGCTTATCCGTGTGCTCTATCGGGAAAAGGAGAAAAAGATATGATCCGGTTTTCCAAGTATATCTGGCTTTATATAAGCATTTCTGCGGTGGTTCTGATTCCGGGCGTGTTTTCACTTCTTCGGTGGGGACTTGCGCCTGCGGTTGATTTCACCGGAGGCACGCTCCTTGAGCTGCGGTTGACTCAGGAAGTCTCAGCAGACACACTTACTGGTGTGCTTGCGAGAGAAAAGATTGAGGGCGCCACTGTCCAGAAGTCAAACGACAATACATGGTTATTGCGTCTCAAACCGCAAGAGGACGAGTCCGTGACACGACTGGAAGCCGCAATTGCCAGCGTTTCCGGCCAATCGGTGGAAGTGGTTCGTAACGAGACGGTCGGACCGGTTTTGGGGAAGGAGCTATTGGCAAAAACCGTTACTGCCGCACTGGTTGCGATCGCTGTGATTCTTTCGTATATAGCGTATGCGTTCCGGAACATAAAATACGGAGTTTCCGCGGTTATCGCGCTTATTCATGACCTACTGGTGGTTCTCGGAATTTTTTCCCTTCTGGGACATTTCCTCCATGTGGAAGTTGATACGCTTTTCGTTACCGCGTTTCTCACGACGATGAGTTTTTCGGTCCATGACACCATTGTCGTATTTGACCGGATACGGGAGATGAGCAGGCGCGGCGGCGACAGGGGAGACTTTGATGCCCTCTCAGACCGGGCGCTTACCGAGACGATGGGCAGATCGCTGACGAATTCGCTGACGATCATCTTCATGTTATTGGCACTGGTTCTTATGGGCGGCACGACGACGCAGTGGTTTGTGTTCGCACTTCTGGTCGGGACGATCTCGGGAACGTACTCTTCGCCGTTTGTGGCAACGCCCGTTCTCATCCTCTGGCACCGATGGGAATTAAGAAGGAAGCGGTAATTCTTTCAGTCTAGCGAGAAGTGCCTCGCGTTCGTTTAGGAGTGATCCTTTCTCCACCTCTAAAAACAGCGCGCCGAGAATTTTCCCGATGATCGGGCCGGGTTTCACATTTCGCTCCTTCATAACATCGTATCCGTTAATTTTCAGATCCGTGACGGTGAACGGTTGCTTCTGTACGTCCTCAAGTCGCTTTTTAAACAGCTCAAGCCGCCAAGAGGTCTCACGCGCTCCACCCCCCAGCCGGTCTCCGATGCGAAGCGCGAGCATATCATCCAGATTTTCCTTCCCTGTGTGACGGATAAAGCGTCGAAGTGCGGAATCAGTCTGTCGTTCGTCGACGGTAAACTGATGCCACCTGACGAGTGTGATAATTTTCTCGATCTGTTTTTTGGACAGTCGCAGCCGGTAGCAGATCGAGCGGGCTTCCCGGGCACCCACTACCTCGTGATTATAGAACGTTATGAGCCCTGTCTCATCCTTCCTATATGTTTTTACTTTCCCGATGTCGTGAAGAAGCGTCGCGAGTCTGACGATCGGATCGGCTGTTGGGCAGTGTTTCATGGCCATGACCGAGTGTGTCCCCACATCATAGATGTGGTGACGTTTGGGACTTTTCTGCTGAATTTCAAATGCGCGATCAAGCTCAGGAAGGATGAGCACAAGCAGTCCCGTATTTTTGAGAAGCAATATTCCGTCTGCCGCAAACTGACTTGCCAGAATCCGTATAAGTTCATCGCGAATGCGCTCGGCGGAGATTCGTGTGAGGGTTGAGGCGTTTTTCTTTATCGCCTCCAGGGTGTCAGTGTCGATCATGAAACCCAGCTCCGAGGCGATTCTGACTGCCCGCATCATGCGAAGCGCATCCTCAGCGAAGCGTTCATCAGGATTGCCGACGGTTCGTATGAGTTTGTCTGTGAGATCTCTTTGCCCATTGTGCGGGTCGATAATGTTTTTTCCGTCATAGGCGATAGCGTTTATGGTGAAGTCTCTGCGCTTGAGATCTTCCTCAAGTGTCTTGCCCCAGCTGAGTTTATCCGGATGCCGGTGGTCCTGGTATCCCTCCTCGCTTCTATATGTCGTAACTTCGTACACGTCCGTTACCTCGTCTTGCGGAGATTGCCGCAGCTTGATGCCGACGGTGCCGAATTGGTTGTCATAGAAACTGTCGGGAAAGAGAGCAAGAATTTCTTCGGGAGTGGCGTTCGTTGTGAAATCCCAACCATGGGTTGTTCTTCCCATGAGAATATCCCGCACCGATCCGCCCACCGCGTATGCTTCAAAACCGGCTTTTTGGAGGGTTTTTATAATGAATTCTGCTTGTTGGGGAAGCGCAATCATCGTTATCATTATGATATCATACGCCACATGAAGAAGTGGGAAATTCAGTGGAAAGATTCGCCCCTTGAGACCACGAAAGACATTCTTTCCTGTCTCCTTCTCAATAGGGGGGTAACCCAAAAACAAGACGTCGAACGATTTCTTCATACGCCCGATCCGTATACATTAAACGCCTATGACGTGGGAATAGATCCCGAAGCGCTTGCCGAAGCGAGTAAAAGAATAGGAAAAGCAATTGCGGATAAGGAATCCATTGTCGTGTACGCCGATTATGACGCGGACGGCATAACTGCCGGTACGATTATGTGGGAGACGCTTCATGCTTTGGGAGGAAACGTTATGCCCTACATTCCGCATCGTGTGGATGAGGGGTACGGGTTATCGAAAAAGGGAATCGATTCGGTCGTCGATCAATATAAGCCTACACTCATTATCACAGTCGATCACGGCATTACCGCATGGGAGAAGGTGGTCTATGCCAAAGAATTGGGGATTGATGTCATCGTGACTGATCACCATGTAAAATCGGACAAGCTTCCGGATTGCAGGATCGTCCACACGACGAAACTGTGCGGCGCGGGTGTTTCCTGGTTTGTGGCCAAGGAACTTCTTAAGACGCGCGGAATGCAGGATTCCCGGTCTCTTGAGTTGATTGCCCTGGCTGCCATCGGCACGATTGCCGACATGGTACCGCTTGTGGGGCCAAATCGGTCGATTGCGAAATACGGACTTGCAGCCATCAATCATACGGCGCGTGTAGGACTGTTGGCGCTCATAGAAGAAGCCGGACTTACTCCGGGGGAGATTCGTACATACAACATTTCCCATGTTCTTGCTCCCCGTCTCAATGCAATGGGGAGATTGGTTCACGCCATGGATGCGCTACGACTGTTGTGTACCGGGCAAAAAGACAAAGCGATGCTGCTTGCCAGACGATTGGGAGAAACCAACAGGGAACGCCAGCTTATGACAACGGATACGGCCGCACACGCGAAAGAGTTGATGAAAGGAAGCGACAAAAAACTCCTTTTCGTTTCCGACGCTTCGTACAATCAGGGCGTTATCGGATTGGTCGCGGGCAAACTCGTCGAGGAGTATTATCGCCCCGCGATTGTTTTGGCCAGGGGCGAGATGATTACGAAGGCGTCCGCCAGATCCATTGCCGGATTTAACATTGTCGAGGCAATCCGATCGGCGAGCGATATATTGGTGGATGTGGGAGGACATCCGATGGCAGCCGGCTTCACCGTCGAAACCAAACATATCGAAGAGCTTCGAAAGAGACTTGAAGAGGTGGCCCAGCGTGATATTTCAGAAGACTTGCTTGTGAGGCGACTTCGAATAGACGCAGAAATTCCACTTTCACTTGTTACCGAGGGCTTGTGGACAGGTATCGGAGACTTTGAGCCCTTCGGCTTGGGTAATCCGGAGCCGGTTTTCGTAACACGCAACCTTCTGGTGCTGGACGCGCGGGTGGTCGGGAATGGGAATAAACACCTTAAATTACTTTTGCGTGACGAGGTGGCAACGACTATTGACGCAATTGCGTTTGGGATGGGCGAATTGTATGGCAAGTTGAAAGAACATGCGCGTATGGACGTGGCATACGCCATCGATATGAACGAGTGGAACGGAAGGCGGAAGCTTCAGCTCAAGATACGGGATATAGAAATCCTGCCGTAAACCAAATCCCCGCATTCATCGAGCGCTCCCGAGCCCAAGAATACGGGGATTTGTACAACTGGCGCAAAAAACGCCCGGATTGAAAACATCATGCGCAAGATGCACGCGTATGATGGTTTCAGAATAGGCGTTTGTTGCAGTGAGGAATAATAAGACAGGTATATAAAGAAGAATCACGCATACGTGAGTGTTTATATATCTGACTGCCTGTCCAAAACCAAAAAAGGAAAGAGAGATCTCCCGACGCGTCGGAAGATCTCGATGAACTATCTGGTTAATTTGCCCTTTGCGATACCCTGCTGAATGCAGTGATTTCCTCCAATCGTGCAGTACGTTTTGCCGTTGCCGGCACGTTTTAATCTACCGTTTTGGTGGAACGGACAGGGCATTTCACCGCCTCGCTCAAGAACTTTAAGACTAAGTTTTCCTTTTTTCTTTGATGCCATATGTGTTCTCCTCTGCAAAAATGGTTTTGGATTCCGAACGGACTCTAAAAAAGACGAATCCTTTTCAGATTGCCGGCCGGAATGAATTATTAAATGTTAAAGAGCGGCGGACAATGGCGGAACGCTTGTGTACACAGGAAACAGTACCGTGACTTGTTGGCCATCTTTTTCTATCGACGCAGTCTCCCAGCGGACGGTACAATCCGTTTGTATCGTCCTATTATTTTCTTCTTCGTTTGGTGGCTGTGTTTTCATACGAAAAACCCCCTTTTTGTGAGGGGGTTCGGGTGAAACTATGTTTGTTTGGTTACTCCACCGCGGGACCCCCTCCTGTCGGAAGGACAAAAAGGGTCTTAATGGAGTGATACCAAACGGATTTCATACTGTTTTGTAATTTTTGCCGAAAACGTGGGATTTGTCAAGCCGGGCTTATGGACCGACGCTTTTTTTGGTATGATTGGGAGTATGGAAAGAAGCCTTGCAAAAGACACAGTCAAGCTCGTGGGGAAGGAAGTTGCGCTCCAGGGGTGGGTTCATGCCCGACGCGATCACGGAAAGGTGATGTTTGTGGATCTTCGGGACAGAAGCGGTATCGTCCAGATGGTTTCTGCCAAAGACCTAGGAGACGCGCGCCCTGAAGACGTCGTTGAAGTGGTCGGGACGGTAAAGAAGCGGCCGGATGCCATGGTGAACGCCAAGATTGCCACAGGGGGAGTCGAGGTAGAAGTTTCGAAACTCACTATCCTTTCCAAGTCAAAAGAGCTTCCTATTCCCATTCATACAGACGGCTTGGATATCAACGAAGACATGCGCCTCAAATACCGTTATTTAGATCTGAGGCGGCCGCGGTTAACGCACAATATCCGACTTCGATCCAAATTCGTCGACGCGGTACGGCAGTATCTGTTTTCGCAGGACTTCACCGAGATAGAGACGCCGATGCTTACCAAATCGACGCCCGAGGGGTCGAGGGATTTTTTGGTTCCCGCAAGGATGCAGCCCGGCAAATTTTACGCGCTTCCTCAATCTCCGCAGCAATACAAACAGCTTCTTATGGTTGCCGGGTTTGAGCGGTATTTTCAGATTGCACGCTGTTTGCGAGACGAGGATTTGCGTGCTGATCGCGGATTTGAACACTCGCAGATTGATATCGAGATGAGCTTCGTGACCCGTCATGACGTCATGGCTATGGATGAGGCGATGATGATCTCCGTTACGGAGAAACTCGGATATACGGTGAAGCAAAAACCGTTTCCCGTTTTTACGTACAAGGAGGCCATGGAGAAATTCGGATCAGATAAATTTGATTTGAGGACAGACAAAGACAAGAAGTCAGGCGTACTTGCTTTTGCATGGGTCGTGGACTTCCCGTTTTTTGAGAAGACGGATACAGGAGGGTGGACATTTACACACAATCCGTTCTCGGCTCCAAAACCCGAACACGAGGCATGGCTTCTGAAAAAAGATCATATCGGCGAGATTCTTACGACACAGTATGATTTGGTGTGTAATGGCTATGAGGTGGGAGGCGGCAGCATCAGAAGTCATAAACCGGATGTGCTTACCGCCGTGTTCGAGGTGATGGGATACGAGAAATCAAAAATAAGGGAACAATTTGGCCATATGCTGGAGGCATTTGAGTACGGCGTTCCGCCCCATGGGGGGCTTGCCCACGGCATCGAACGGCTTCTTATGACTATTACGGGTGAGCCCTATCTTCGGGAGGTTGTGGCGTTTCCTCAGACCAGCGGCGGCAAGACGAGCGTCATGGATGCGCCAAGTCAGGTGGATAAGGATCAATTGGTCGAACTGGGCATATCCGTTGCACCGCAAGAAGGAGGGGGAGACGCCGTATACGACCGGATTGTGGCAGCGATAAAGAACGCGGGCCTGGTCTACCAATCCTATGAACATGAACCTGTGCATACGTCAGAAGAGGCAGCACGGGTCAGGCAAACCGCGCTTCATATGGGGGTAAAGGCGCTCGTCATGTACGCAGATGACAAGCCTATCATGGTGGCAGTCAGTGCCAACCGGAAAGTTGACATGAAAGCATTTAAACATCAGTTTTCCGTGCGTGATTTGCGGATGGCAACGGCAGAGGAAGTCCTGGAGGTTACGTCAGTGCCCATCGGTGCTGTCCCGCCGTTCGGTCACATATTCGGCGTGCCGTTATACATGGACGAGGCGGTGCGTGAAAACGCATCAGTCGTCTTTAACGCGGGTCTCCATACGAAGTCTATCAGTCTGAAGGAGTCTGACTACGAAAAACTCGCTAAACCCATAATCGGAAATTATTCTAAAGAAGTTTAAATGGCCAAAAAGAAACCTGCCAAACGTACATGGTATCAAACCCATTGGGAGAAGATTGTATTTCTCGTATTTTTCGGGTTGTTCATTTTGGGAATTCCCGGACGTACGCTGTATTCAAGTATCACGTCCGATAACCCGAAAAGAAAGACGAACACGGTTACCGTTCCGACACCCGCTCCCTATCCCGTCAACATATACGGCGTTTATCCGGGGAGTGAAATTACCGCAGAAGGGGTGGTTATTCTCGATGTCGATTCCGGCGTTTTCATTTACAAGAAGCACGAAGAAGAATTATTGGCGCCCGCCTCTACGACAAAGATTCTTACCGCACTCGTAGCCCTCGAATTATATGATCTGGATGATATCGTGACGGTCGGCGAAGTTGCCAACAGCGGTCAGGTGATGGGGCTGGTGCCGGGGGAGCGTATCACCGTCGAGAATCTTCTTTTCGGTGCACTCATCCATTCTGGAAATGATGCCGCATGGGCACTTGCGGCGCACCATCCGGGAGGTGTTGACGGGTTCGTGGCGGCGATGAATGCGAAGGCGAGTGAACTTCGTTTGGATCACAGTACGTTTACCAATCCGGTCGGGTATGATAATCCCGGACACAAAACAACGCCGATGGATCTGGCGCGGCTGGCCAATTATGCCCTCAACAATAAGATTATCGCCAAAATGGTTGCCATTCCTCAGATTACGGTTTCCGATGTGACGCACACATACTTTCACCCGCTGAAAAACGTCAATGAGCTTTTAGGGAAAGTTCCTGGCGTAGGCGGGATTAAGACAGGATGGACCGAAGAGGCCGGAGAGAATCTCATAACACTCGTGCAAAGGGGCGACCATCGGGTTATTATCGTCGTTTTGAAAAGCAGGGATCGTTTCTCCGATACGACGCAGCTTATCAACTGGGTGTTTTCCAACTATCAGTGGGAAGTTTTCGAACCGCAGTAATCACTCGACCCACTCCGGGCTTATAGCAGACACGTATCCCACGAATCCGTTGTCACCCTCGAAGACAAAAATTGGCTGGAGATATGTTTGCGGTTCGAAGGAGTCATAGTATGCCAGGTACACAGAGCGGATAACTGCAGTAGATGAATTAGATGGATAACGGGCGATATATCCTTTTCCGGTTTGCAGTTCTTCCCACGCCGTCTGGCTTGATTTAAGCGGATACGTGGCCGTCGTGACGTAGTCGATCGGCCAATACGTATATGCAAACTGGATAATCCGTTTCTTCGCGTCTGAGGAACCGGAGTAAATAATGGAGACCGGCGCTTCATCAGGAGCAGGCGTTACTATCTTGGTCTCGCCGATTGGTCTTCGGTAAAAATCAATTCTCACTGCGTCACCCTGAGAGAGACTTGTGGTCGGCAGAAGACGGTTTCCGGTAAGGCGCAAAAACACGATTTGCGTCGTTCCCTGTGCCAGATCTTCCGGGTACAAATCCTGCGCCTGAAGCAGATTAATGGCTTCCAATTTCGCTGCTTCTGGAAGCGGAAGGCCGCGACCCAGGAACGCAGACGCATCCTGCTCAAATGCGTACCGAAGAATGAAGTTTTTCGATACGATGTCGTACCTGAGTCTTCTCAAAGGTTCAGTCGGATCATTGAACCGGTAGACGTTTTTACTTTCCTGAATGGGTGTCGCGTCAAACTGAAGATTCTTTGCAAATTCCTGTGCCTGGTTGAGTCCCAGGAGATTGGGCGCAAGTTTCGGCATGAAATAAACTTCAGCCGCTGCGGATGCCACAGGAACGCCACCTTCGATGGTCTCCAGCTGGAAAACCAGCTGACCCGATCCCGAGGCTTGCTGCGGGAATTTGACTGCAGGAAGTGTGCCGAAGGCATGATTCGGCGGCGGTGCCTTCGGAGGAAAGATGGTAAACCATACGATCACCAACAGCCCCCACGACAAGCGCAGGATGATGTAGCTGATAACAGCCAAAATAGTCCAATTAATAGCGCGCCGCGTGTAATACGCGGTTTCCGTAAGCGAGGCCATAGGCGTGCTTTAAGTATAGGGTGGCTGCGTGATAGAATCAATTCGTGAGTACGACCACGAAAATCCGCACCAGAATAGCCCCCTCCCCTACGGGGGAAGATTTGCACATCGGAAACGCGTATACGGCGCTTATCAATTACATCGTGGCGAAGAAGGCCGGTGGTCAATTCCTCATCAGGATAGAGGACACGGATCGCACCAGACTCGTTGAGGGCTCCGAGGATCGAATACTGGCCTCATTGGCGTGGCTTGGCATAAGTCACGACGAGGGCCCTGACAAGGGCGGCCCCTTTGCCCCATACCGCCAATCGGACCGATTGCCTACATATAAGAAATACGCAGAAGAGCTCGTCGCCAAGGGACACGCCTATTATTGCTTCTGCACACCAGCACGACTTGAGGAAATGAGAAAGAAGCAGGAGGCAGAGCACAAGCCTCCCATGTATGACGGACTGTGTAAATCGCTTTCCCCTCAGCAAGTCGAAAAACGGTTAAACGCGAAAGCATCCCACGTTATACGCCTCAATGTTCCCGACAGCGGGGTTACTGAGTTTACGGATCTTATACGGGGGAAGATCTCATTCGAAAATGCCTTGGTCGATGATCAGGTGCTTCTGAAATCCGACGGATTTCCTACATATCACCTCGGAGTAGTCGTCGACGACCACCTTATGGAGATAACACACATTATACGGGGAGAGGAGTGGATCTCCTCGACACCGAAACACATACTTTTGTATCGATTTTTCGGTTGGGAGATGCCGAAGTTTGCGCACGTGTCTGTTCTTCGCAATCCCGATAAAAGCAAGCTCAGCAAAAGAAAAAATCCTGTATGGGCGAGCTGGTTTAAGAAAGAAGGATTTCTGCCTGAGGCGATTTTAAATTATCTGGGAACCATGGCATGGTCGTTTCCGGGAGGGAAAGAAATATTTTCAGTAGAAGAGATGATGGAAGCATTTCGTTTGGAGGATATCCAGACGACCGCTCCAGTTTTTGATATTGAGAAATTGCGCTGGATGAACGGGGAATACATACGGACTCTGGGTTCTGCCGATCTTATGAAGAAGATTGAGGAATATTTCGGGGGCGTATACGAAAAGGAACTCATGATGAAGGTGCTTCCGCTTGTTCGGGAACGCATGCACACTCTGAAGGAGTTCGCCTCGCTTGCGGATTTTTTCTTTCACAAACCGCAACAGCCGGAGCGACCGACTAAGCGCGAATTAGTCGAGATCGTAAAAAGTGCGCTCACGGATTGCCAATGGACCCACGATGAGATGGAGCAGGCTTTGCGGAAAAATGCGGAAGAAAAAGGCGCGAAAGCACGGGACGTTTTTATGGAGTTACGTTTAGCCGTCACGGGGAAAACCGTCGGTCCTCCACTATTGGAATCCCTCGAAATCCTCGGGAAAGAGGAAACGCTCGCGCGATTATAAATAATCCACCCAATGCGGATCGGTTTCTACGGATAATTCAAGGTATACTTTCTTACTTGAGGCGGTTTCCAGCTCTTTGCGGCTGGCCTGGCTTATCTCCTTAATCATCGCGCCTTGCTTCCCGACGATCATGGCTTTATACCGGTCTGCTGATGTAATGATCCGTGCGCGGACGTAGAGCGTTCCGTTCTTTCGTTCTTCGACATCATCGACGATCGTCGTTAACGTATAGGGGACCTCGTCGCGAAGGAAGAGAAACGCCTTTTCACGTATGATTTCCGCGATAAAGGTTTTACTGTCGAGGTTGAGAGCGGGTTGGACGGATTGTTTCGTGTCGACAAGCGCGTCACGCTCGGGGAGGAATGAGAATATGGCCGTCAGAAGTGTCGGGATATTTTTGTGTTCGAGTGCACTAATATGTACCACAGCATCAAACTCTTCTTCCATAAATTTATACTGCACGATGTGAGTTGGTCGGGTGACGTCTATTTTGTTAATGACGAGAATTTTTTTCGCATTAGCTTTACGAACGATGCCAAGCGTTTTGTTTTCCTCGAAATCACGCTCACGCGTGTGGTCGATCATATAGATGACCACATCCACGCCACCTGAAAGTGAATCTTCAGCGGTCAGATTAATTTTCCGGGCAAGGGGGTCGTCCACTTTCCCGAAGATGCCCGGTGTGTCCACAAACACGATCTGACCCCGTTCATCTTCATAGACTGCCTCGATTGCGAACCGTGTGGTTTGCGGTTTCGGGGAG
This sequence comes from uncultured Gammaproteobacteria bacterium, assembly GCA_964445435.1. Classification (GTDB taxonomy): domain Bacteria; phylum Patescibacteriota; class Microgenomatia; order UBA10105; family UBA927; genus CAYUKU01. Next base: position 42,777 of record CAYUKU010000008.1, on the reverse strand, counting down.
GTGATGGACACTTTATGTCCAAGAATGTGATTAAGGAGCGTCGATTTTCCGACGTTTGGGCGGCCAATCAGCGCGACAGTTCCGGTTTTCATAGGACAATTGTACTATAATGAGCCAAGTTATGAGCGTGAAAAGCGATGTCGACCTGGTGCTCTCGGTTCAGGAGGGGGACGTATTTGCGTTTGAGTTACTCGTGAAGCGGTATCAGCGCAAACTGCATTCTTTTGTCCTGCATCTGGTCGGGGACAGTTTCGCGGCCGACGATGTTGTACAGGAGTCGTTTATCAGTTTGTATAAGACGATCGAACGGGTCGACCCGAAGAAACCGTTTTCCACGTATATATTTTCCATCGCCCGCAATACGGCAATATCATTTCTTCGCTCGAAGAAAAAACAGGTACCCTTGGAGGATATCGTTTTGGCCGACGACGATGAATCGTTATATGAAGATATAATTGCGGCGGAGCGCAAAAAAGTTGTTGCCCGTGCGCTTGCGCAGCTTGAAGAGAGATACCGTCGTATTATCAGGCTTTACTATTTTGATGATTTATCGTATGAAGAAATCGGAAGAAAAATGCGCATTCCCATAAACACAGTCCGTACGCATCTGTTTCGGGCCAAGCAAGCCCTGAGGAAAATTTTCTCAAAAAACGAACTATGAAAAATCATGACCTAAGTAAATCAGTTATGGAGAAAGTGACGCGCTTTGAAGAGAAGCGATCGGCTGGCGTGTTACGCCGTTTCCGGATACTTATTGGAATTCTATTCATTCTTTTCGTTATTGCGGCATGGCGTATCGGTGAACAGATTATGGAAAGCGGGTCGTTGGATTTGCTTGAAATTTTTTGGGAGGACGCGGAAATAATGAGAGAGTTTTGGCGGGAAAATGTTTCCACGTTTTTGGCGGAACTCCCGCAAGGTGCAGTTGTGTTTCTCGCGCTCCTTGTGATACTCTCTACGGGCTTCGTCGTCCTGACCCGCCGGAAGCGGGAACTTGCCAGGCGAAGGCTTCGTGAGCTTTCAAAAAGGAAAACGAAAGGAGTGGTGAGAAAGGAGACTCTATGAACATGAAAGCGATTCTCATTATCGGGATTGCTCTTCTTCTTGGCGGAGTCGCGTTTGCCAAATACCGGGCAAACCTTAATTCCGTTACTCCCGGAAGCATCGTGAATACCGTTTTTGAGACGCCAGAGGTTCAGAGCGAGCCACCAGAGGCTTCAGCGGGGAATATCGGTTCTACGACAAAGATGATGCTCACTGTTTCATCGCCTACGAACGGATCGTCTGTTACCTCCGGTTCGATTACCATCAAAGGCAAAACTGCACCAAATGCCGATGTGTTTGTGAACGAATCGGAAGCCAAGGCCGATGCAAACGGGAATTTTTCAGTGACGGTATCATTGGATGAGGGGGAAAATTATTTCGTCATTGTAGCCAATGATTCGGTAGGAAACGCGGCTGAAACAGAGCTCACTGTGACCTACAATGTCTCCGAATGAAACTTTTTTGTCGCCGTTTGCGTACTAAGTATAGAAAGGGGTTCGTATGACCAATAGCCAGAAAGCAAGCATAGCTACTCTCGCATTATGTGTAAGTTTTGTGATGCCTCAAGCCGTTATTGCAGGCGATCTAAAGGATGCGAAGCAAGACTTCCGGGAAGCCCGTGAGGAACTGCGGGAACAGCGCAAAAATCTCTTCCAGGAATTCCGCGAAAAGATGAAAAGTACGTTTTCGAACTTCGCGGTCGCAGGAAAGGCGATTATTCTGAAAGCAGAGGTGACCGCGGTTTCGGATACGACTCTCACAATTACGAAGGACGGCACGACCTATACCGTGAATCTGACGGACAAGACACAGCTTCGCCGCCGTTTCGGGGCCAAGAGTGATATTGCAGAATTCAGCGTCGGCAATATCGTGAACGTGTACGGCGCATGGACCGATGACACCCACACGGTTATCAATGCGAGGCTGATTCGGAACCTCTCGATACAGAAGCGGTTTGCCGTATTTATCGGACAGGTGAAATCACTCATGAGTGGCGGGTGGGTCATGACGACGCTTTCAGCCAAACGTCCCGACCAAACAGTCACGGTTTCTTCATCCACGAAATTCGTGAACCGCAAAGAAGAAGCCATCACGCAAACTGACATCCAGGTAGGGCACAGAGTCCGCGTAAAAGGTCTCTGGGATAGTTCAAACAACACGGTCACCGAGGTGACCCATGTGAAGGACTTCAGCCTGCCGCCAGTTCCGACCGTTACGGCTACGGTAACGGCCACGGTGACGGTGACACCGACGGCGACACCAACCGATACGCCGACCGAGACGCCGACACCGACTCCGTAATTGCGAAGTGATACGGAAAGAACACCAAAATCCCGCCAAAAGGCGGGATTTTGGTGTGATAGAATGTTGCCTGTGAAGATCGCACCACAAGAAATTGCGTCTTTTCAGCGTTTCATATTTTTCTGGTGGACTACTCATCGCCGCGACCTGCCGTGGCGCAACACACACGATCCGTATAAAATTCTGGTTTCAGAAGTGATGCTGCAGCAAACACAGGTATCCCGTGTGCTTCCCAAATACTCGGAGTTTCTCGCCGAGTTTCCCTCCGTGGAGGCGCTTGCTTCGGCCAAAACGGCGCAGGTATTGAAGGCATGGAAAGGCATGGGTTACAACCGACGGGCTTTGTATCTTAAGAAGACGGCAGAAGCGGTTATGCGCGACTATGGGGGAAAATTTCCGAAGAGCGAGACACAGCTTACTAAATTACCAGGATTGGGCAAATATACTGCTCGAGCACTCATGGTGTTCGCATATCGGAAAGAGGTAGCAGCTGTCGATACGAATATACGAAAGATCATTACGCATTTCTTTTATAAGGATGTGCCTCAGACGGAAAAAGAAATTGACGATACCGCCCAGAAACTCGTACCGCGTGGTCGTTCTTGGGAATGGCATCAAGCGCTTATGGATTTCGGGGCGCTTGAATTAGCGAAACTTGTTGGCCGAAGCGCGCAAAAAAAACAACAAACTATTCCATTTCGTCAGTCAAATCGTTTTTTCCGGGGTCGGATCATCGACGCACTGCGCTCGAAGCCAGTGGAGGAATCAGCGCTCATAAGTGAAATGACCCTGGCTTATGATCGAACTGAGGAATTCATGCGTTCAATTTTGCGCGGCCTTGAAAAAGACGGTTTGGTCGTCCGGGTGAACGGAATTATCGCTCTACCGGATTAGGAAGTTTTTTCTGCCAGCAGATCGAGCACATGGCCCACTTCCCGGATATTTGTGTCCCCGGTTGCACGTTTTGAAATCATTTCCTTTCAGTGCAGTTACGATGGAGTCGGGCATCGGACGTCAGGCAATGTCGATTGATTCACAGATAAAGGAAATGACGGATTTAGCTACACGGGATGGGATTACTGTTAAGGAAATAAGAAAAGAAAGTCATTCGGCAAAAATATCTGGCAAGCGTCCGGTATTTATGAATCTGCTAAACGATATTAGATTAGGTAGGTTCACTGGCATACTTACATGGGCTCCAGATAGACTTAGTCGCAATGCGGGCGACCTTGGGATGCTTGTTGACCTGATGGATCAGGGAAAACTGGTACAGATTAAAACCTTTTCGCAGGTATTCTCAAATAATCCTAACGAAAAATTCCTTCTTATGATCCTTTGCTCGCAGGCGAAACTGGAGAATGATCAAAAAGGACTAAACGTTAAACGAGGTATTCGAGCAAAATGTGAGATGGGGTTTAGGCCAGGGATGGCACCACTTGGATATTTCAATAGAGCTTTTAACGGAGTAAAGGACATAATGGTTGATCCTGATCGCGGTCCAATCGTGACTGAAGCGTTTCATAAAGTTGCAACCTACGGAATATCCGGGAGAGAACTGAAGAAGTGGATGGTTAAAAAAGAATTTACAAACCGATCCGGATCAGCAGTTAGCCTAAGTCAAATATATTTAATGCTCAAAAACCCGTTTTATTATGGAAAATTTGAGTATCCGATCGGTAGTGGAAATTGGTATAAAGGAGCCCATCCACCACTGATTACTGAAGAGGTTTTTAACAAAGTCCAAAGAAGGCTCTATGTTCCACCTAAATCTAAATGGGGTAGCAAAACATTTACTTTTAAAGGGTTATTCAAATGTGCTTCATGTGGATCAAATATTGTTGGTGAGGATAAATATCGAAAAAGGAAATGGGGAGAACCAAAATACCATGTTTATTATCATTGCAGTCGGCAGGTTGATTATGACTGTCCGGAAGATTACATCAGTGAGGAAGACTTGGTGAAAGCGTTTTTTAGATATATTAACTTTACCTTCATTGCACACCCCCAGATGCTAAACCTAACTCCTGAGATTAGAGAAGGAATAAATGAGTACAAAAAAGTCAGAGATGATGTGCTTCTCAGACAAGACATTAACCCTGATGAAAAGACAATGGATATTCGGGACTACGCAAGGCATGTGCTAAACAATGGTGATATTGAGAGGAAACGGCAGCTAATTCAGCTTTTTGGCGGGCAACTCTACGTTCATGACCGTAAGGTCGTTTCTTCGAGGATAAAACGAGACGCTGAATAACAAGGGTACGGTCCGAGACTTCCTAAAATAAAATGACACTTAGCAAGCAACATCGGGATTTTTGAGAGCTTACGGTCGCTTGGTGTCCAATCGTGCTGCGGGGCTTGGATTCGAACCAAGATAACATCCTCCAGAGGGATGCGTACTACCGTTATACGACCCCGCAAAATTCTGGGACGAAACCTATATGTCACGAAAGTTCAGATCATAGAGCACACCTTTGTGACGGATTTGGGACAATGTCCTGTTATTATACCGCAAATCAGCCTTGAGGCGGTAGTGTGGTTGTATTCACTTTGGGTTGTTTTGACGGTACGTATCGCTCAGAATAATTCCGGTCAGGATCGCAAGAAACGGGTAGAGGGGGAGGATATACCAGGCCAATTTGGTGCTAACCAGGCTCGGGATGATAAAAAAGAGCAGAGATGCCAGGCCTGTATATTGAACAAAGAAAGAAGTCTTTTTTGTTTTAATCAGACGGAAAAGTGCGCAAAGCATAAGTATAATAGCCGGGTAGATGCGCAGGTTAAGAAGCAGGGATAGATAATACCACGGATATCCCCAGTGTCCCTCAATAGCAGTGGTCGTGCGGGTGACGAGGTGATACCAAAAGTGTGATTGAACGAAGTCTCCGTCGAACTTAAGGATCATAAAAAGATACCACGGGAGTACAACGATGAAAGTAGTAATCCATGCAGTGCGCGTCTTTCTGTGTAAAAGCGAGCATGCAACAAGGGGCACGAGAGCCATGGGTCCTTTTGTCAGGATACCCAGTCCTGTTGCTGCTCCAAAGGTAAATTGTGCATATTGGTGTCGCCACACGCCCGACAGAAACGCGATGAGGATAAAAAGAATCTGAAGTGAATCCAAATCAGCTGAAACGAGCGTGTGAGTAGAAAATACTCCCCCTGAGTTACGCACAAAAAGCGGATTGGAAAGCAGAAGTATTATCCACGTGATAAAACCGGAAACCGGCCCATATAGTTTCCACACGGAGAAGACGGAAAGAAAGATGATGCCTGCGGTCAAAAAAACGCCCATCGTGCGGGCGGTTCGCAAGATGGCAGCGGGATGCTGACTGATAAGTATGTGAATCGTGTACCAGAGCGGAGGCTTCTCGAAGAATGGCGCGCCAGCGTAATATGGCACGAAGTATGATCGTTTTTCGAGCATTTCGTGGACGACACTGAGGTTGGTTTGCTCGTCCCATCTGGCTATTGGTTCACGTAGCCCCTGCGTCAGGCGGTACGCGGTTGCGATGATAAGAAGAACGAAAAGAATGATCGGAAACCGAAAATGCATTACTCGATTACCATGGCGACTTTGTAGTAACTCCATCGACGTAAAAACTCGCTGGTTTCGAGTTCGTATTGCCCGCGCCACGGATCGTTTATGAGCATTTTCGTCGGATTTTGGGAAGAGCCGATGTATCCGCGCACGACCATGGAGTGCATCCCGTTCACCGCTTTTATAAATGTCCCGTCGGTTGCCCTCCAGGAAATGTCATGAGGATCGGACCAGCCGTTTTGACCCCACGTCATGACCGGATTTCCTTTCTTAAGTTCATCGGTGAGGTCGGTTATGGTGCCGTTTGTTATGAGACGTGCGCCTCGGTATTGTGTGACACCTGTGATGACGGCTTCCCAAAATGTCCCGAAGTCGTCCACGTATCCCTTGTGGGGATTCCCGGATCCGCGCTTTCCGCCGATTCCTATTTTATCGATGAGATTTTGTTCGGTGACCGAGATGCCGCGATACGAAAGAAGCATCCTCGCGGCCGCAATATTGCAGGTGAAGTTTGTCTGTTGCCGGTACATGGGAACGTCAAGCGCGATCTGATCCGGCTTTGTTGTAAACGATATTGCTTTTTCTGTTTTTGACGGTAGTCCATACCTGGAGGGGGCACCCGCAGCGATGCGTATGGTATAGGTAGTGTTATAGGGAAGATCGCTTTTAGGTTTAAGTTCAACGACATTGTCTTTTATGGCGTATGATCCCGGAATGTCAGGTGAGATTGTAATGTGGTCTTTGATCGAGTCGGGTATTTGTTGGTCGAACGTGAGTATTATAGATTGATTGGTCTGCGCGTTTTTATCTCCGTCTTCCGGATTGACGTCTACGAGCGTAAGAGGGCCAGCGGTCCTGAATCGGAACGCCGTATCGGAATCAATCGTTCCGCCTTTTTTGGTTTCCACTCCCTTTGCGAGGGTGAGTGTGTATTCAGTATCTTTGGCAAACGTGTCATGCTTAATGATTAGTGTGTTATTCTTATCATCCCAACTGTGACGGAGTTTGACTTCGGGACTGATACGAATGAATTTTTCAAGCGTGTTCTGTTTCATCGGTTGGTCAAAAGTCAGGAGAATCGGATCATCTGGGTTTACCGCGTTTCCGCTTGGCGTAAAAGCGGATACGAAAGCAGCCTTCACGGTCGATACCTGAATTTCCGACTTTGTGCGCTTTTCGAGTTGCTTGACGATTGTCTTATCATTCCGCTGTGTGACAATCGGGGATTGGGACAGAGTAAGTTTATACGTAGTGCCTTGTCTCATGGGTTCATCGGGATTCGCCTGCAGTGTTTTTTTGTCGATCTGCTCCAGGGAAAACGGGTGAGCCGGGTCCGATTTTATCGTCCACTCATCCTTGGAAAGAATTGGCGCCGAGAGCGAGAAGGTAATTTTTTGGGTTGCAGCGACATTTTCACTTTTGTCCGGAGGGTTGACCAGGGAGACTTCAGGGTTCTCCACTTTCATTTCCAATAGCTGTTCGCCCCCGTATCCTTTGGTAATCGGACCCTCCATATTGGCAAGGTAGACCATGATTGATTCGCCAGGCGGGAGTGTCGTTTTTGGGACAATCGTAAGTGTTGTTCCAAACGGAAGGAGGTTCCAAAGATACCCCTTTTCTTCAACCGTAAAGTCCAACGGGGGATTCGTGTGCACTGCAAGAGTTTTGAAAACGACCGGTGCAGAAAAGGTAACGTCTATGTCCGGTGATTGGGCGAGAATTGCAGTGTTATTTTCCGGTCGGGAGAAAAGCACCCTGGGTACATCCCGAAGTTGACGAATTATTTTTACGTCAAGCCATACGGCAAGGGTCAATGACACGACGGCAAGAGCGAAAAGTGCGCGAATGCGTTTCGGTTCGGCTATCAGTTTCCGCTCCAAGAGCGCATAGTACCACGAGGCTACGGCGAGCGTGGTCACGCCAAGAAGGAGAAGGGTGCGCGTCTCAAAAAGCGATATCAGTTGTTTAAGGTATTCCATATACGAGCTATGTCCGCGGTAGTGACAAATACGGCCGGGCCAAGTCCTGCTCCTTGAGACATGGCGGTTATTCGGGTTAGCACCTCCGGAATTTTCGGAAACTCACGGGTAGAGAATTGCGGGTGAGAAACAAAAACAAGTACTTTGGGCACTGTTAGGATACCACCTTGGTACACGGAATCGATTCGGGATATCAGTGACTCACTACTTTGATCATACGTAGACACCCCATTGTTGGGTATTTCAAGAATGCCTGAAGTATCGGCAGTTCCTAGATTTTGATCTGTTTGGCTTGGGTAGTACGGTTGTGCGCCAATCGGGAGATTCCAGGGAATCGCGCGGAACGGTCCCGTACCGGGCCGGTCGCGCCCCGAAGAATCATACGTAAATCCGAGCGACTTGAGTTCATTCAGTTGATTGGTAGAGAGAAACCATCCGCCTGCACGATATCCATTCATGGTGGGTAAACCTGATTCTGAGGCAACTTTTTGTGCAAAGAGCACTATGCGCCGGAATTCCTGAGGTGAATAGCTTGTGGTGGGCACATCGTACCCCTCATCGCCCCGCAGTCCCCAGGCGTGTGCCGAAGTTGTTGCTACTCCGGAAGATTTCACAAGATCATACTGCATGTGAAGGTGCATCGCTATTTCATCTCCTTTGGCATATCTCTCGCCAAGAAAGGCGAGAATCCGGGCGTTTCGGGTAGGATGAAGGACACCCGGAAGAAACGTTCGCGGGTTTACAAAATGACTGAATTTGAGCGTCGGATACGCCATTGTTAGATCTGTTATTTCCTGTAGCGCGGTATCGGGTATGTCCCATCCCTCCCAGTCAAAAGTCCACGCCACAAGAAGCGGCTCGCTAACCGTTACTGTTTGTGTATTTGTCTGTAGACTGCTGTCCCCGTTGTCGATAGTCGCCGATATGGTATACACGCCGGGGAAGATGTCGGCAACCGGTTTTGTGAAATGGAGCGTTCCGTCGGAGGCAGTAATCCCGAGAAATTCCGTCGACACTCCATTCATCGCAATCCGGACTGAGTCAGGATGTATAGATTCTGTATCTGTCGCTGTATCCAGAGTCACGGTTAATTCGAGAGATTGCGGTGTGGGATGATGTCGTACATACCATAGCGAACCAGCGGTAAGTTTGGCGTCGGTGTTGATGGGTAGCTTGGATTGCGCAGAGAGAGGTGGCGAGATCATGAAGTTCCCGTACGGACTCGTGGGGGCGACCATGGTTGCCCACAAAAGAACGAGAAGCGCGATGCTTACCAGGGCAGCATAGCGTTTACGAAATCGCGTCGTTCCGGAAAAGGCGATATTGAGGGGAAACCGTATCCTGTTGGTCACGATGGTTGAGGACAAAATAACGGTTACCACAACAAGCGTGGTGACCATGATCGCGATCACAGCAGTGCTTCCCGTTTCCCACCGAATGAATTTCCGATAGATGAACAGGATGAGCAGATGATTGACCCATAAATCGAGTGCATCCCGGCCGAAATATCCGAGAATTTTTTTGGCCGGAGGGCCTACCCATGCGAATGATGGCATGAGAAAAAGTCCGATCGTCGAGATGCTTATGCCCATCGTCAGAAACGATATGGATGGCGGCCATCGGGTGTTTGGATTAAGGATCGGGATATTGAGTGTTTGGGCAACAAGTACACTCGCAACTGTTGTGCTCACGCAAGCAATAATCATCCAAAGGTGTTCTGCAGTGTGAACTTTGTCCTGTGTGTTGTGATCTGAATCGTGCTGCCACCATAATCCCCACAAGACAACCGGAAAATAAAATAACACAGGGAATCGCAGAAGCGTTTCGTCGCCGGCAAAGAGCGCCTTTATGGGTGTAAGCCACAGAGGAAGGTGCATCTCGTAGAGCGTAATTCCCAAAAGGTAAGAAAGTGCTCCTATCACAAACGTGAGAAGCATGGATTGCCGTGAGAGCCGCAGGAGTGGACGCAGAAGCGGCGTCAGTAAAACCAGAATGATAAAAAGGGCCATATATTCAGTGAAATTCGGAGAGCTAGTTAGGGTAAGCGTGCCGGCGAGATAGGAAAATTCCGGTCTGGATGTAATCACCGCGACTATCCCGACAAGTGCGTAGAGAAGATATATAAGACCTGCCCTTTTGAGCGAGTATTGCCAGATGGTTTTGGGGTGATCAAACGCATGTACATCGAGCCATTTGGAGAGTGATTGTCCGAATACAAAAATGAAAACGGTAAATACCGTGGTATTGAAGAGTCCTTCCAGGGCAGTAATGTACGGATTGGATTTATTGTGGAAAAAGAAAAGCCCGTGCGCGATGATCATTCCGATTACGGCTATGCCCCTGAGAACATCGATTTTTAGGGAGCGTTCCGAATGATGGGCTGGAAGATGGTCCATTTCTTCCATTATAGTCAGCGGTGGGATTTCTCACAAAGCGTGAGGATCACTGGCACAAGTCCGCGGGATTATTATCCTGTTGGTTCTGGTGGAAGGAATTCCTCGCCGGTGGATACCGGTTCACCGGGTTTGAGCCAGTGAACGTATGGACACCCGGTGGCTTTTTTGGCTGCGCTGTCCCACCCTGCGGTCGAGCATTTGATCATCCGTTTTCCGGCTGCCGTCGTATAGAGGACAAGAGGATTTCCGCATTCGGGGCACTTATCGGGAAGCGGCTCGGTCGTGCCGTTAATCCATTCCACGTAATCGCATCCGGTTGGTTTCTTGGCCACCTTGTCCCATCCGCCCGTTGAACATTTTTTCATCTTTTTACCGAAGCGGGTAAACTGTAGCACAAGCGGAGAGCCGCACTTGGGGCATTTTTCATCTAGCGTCTTAGGTTCGACAGGGAGCCATTTTACGAAGTCACACCCTTCGTTTTTCTTGGTTTCGGGATTCCATGTGCCGTTTGAGCAGCGCTGGAGCTTCTTGCCGCTTTTCGTTTCGACGATCTCGCCTAAGGGAGAACCGCACTTTGGACATTTTTCAGTTGCGTCATTCATAGTTTATTACCATAGCACGAATTTTGGGGAATACAATAGCTTGAAAAAGGAAATATGATGTGTTTCAGATATGCAGTGTCGCAAAGACTGGATAATGGTCTGAGCCTTTGAGGTCGTGCCGAACGATTGCCGTAGCTCCTTTAAATCCCCGGACGAAGATCCAGTCGAGTTTTTGGCGGAAACTCATGCGGATAAGCCGCATGCTTTTATACAGGAGGCGATTTGCCGGAATCATCGGGCTCATGGTTTCACGTACATCGCTCGTCCACGAAGGGATGAAAACTTCCTTAAATTCGTTTCCGAGAACTTCCCGGACCACGTTTTTTTGCCGTTTGACTCTTCGTTTCATGATTTTTATGGGGCCGATGGTGTTGAAATCGCCGCAAATGATGTCGTAATCGGCTTTTTGTGCTGCCAGATGCCGCATTATGTATTTCATCTGTTTCCGCTTATGGCGGATGCCGCCGAGAATATCCAGATGCAGATTAGTGACGCGCAATATTTTCCTTCCGAATTTATATGTTGTGATGAGAGCGCCCTGTTGGGGCATGGTTTTTAAGAAAATGGTTTGAATATTAAAAAGATGCTTTGGCAAAGTCGGCAGAAGAACCGGTAACGAGGCGACTTGTTTCAGGTTGCTTAGTGTCATGAGGCCGAAATCATTGACTGTGGGTTTCGGGTGGAGAAGCGAAGCTGCAGAGTATTTCGGAAACAAGGAGTGGATTTTTTCCGGCAGGTTATCTTGCATCGTTTTATTTCGTACTTCCTGAAGTGCGACGATTGTGTGTGCATGCGTCTGTCCGGTTTTCTTAATCTCGCGCAGGGAGGCTATGACGCGCGTGTCGTGATTGAATAGTATGTTGTACGTGGCGAGTGCGATCTTCATGATGCACTATTATAGTATATTCCGGGCGCTATTCCGAAGGAAGATAATAGACGATTACGGCTCCAAGAATAAGAAGGATGATCTGAAAGATGGAAGAAGCCTTTGAGCGGGGGTGATGAAGCTCCGGGAGAAGGTCGCTCATTGCAATATACAGGAAGTTCCCCACGCCAAACGGTATAAGGTACGGGATAAGTGCGTGCTCCACCTGAGAGAGCATCATAACGGTCAAAGTGCCGACGATTGCGGTCGTTGCCGAGAGGAAGTTGTACCACAAGGCTTTTGAATTTGAAAATCCGCTATGAAGAAGGATGGTGAAATCAGCCAACTCATGGGGAATTTCATGGGCAACGACAGCGAGAGTAACCGATATTCCAAGCGGCACTGACACCAGGAATGCTCCGCCGATGATTACCCCGTCGATGAAGTTATGAATGCCGTCACCGATAAGCGAAAGGTATCCGACCGTTTTGCTCGGCTTGTCCTCGTGGGGATGATCTCCCTCGACGTGATGATGCCAGCGTAAAAGTTTCTCCAGTGCGAAGAACGTGAAAATGCCTGCACTGACAAATACATACGCCTGAGCATCAAGAAGTTCAACTCCTTCGGGAAGTAAGTCAAACAGTGCGCTTCCGATAAGAACGCCCGATGAGAGAGCGAGCAGGGGAGAGAGAATTTTGGTTAGTGATGTCCGTTTGAAGATAAGAAATAGTGCACCCAAGAGAGACAGGAGGCTTACAAAAATCACGGCGATAAGCGCGGGAATCATATGCACGCATAATAATGCAAGTTATTTGCATTTGTCAACAGATTAGGGTTGCCTGTTTTTTCAGGCTTTGGAATAATACGTGTCATGACAGTCATAAAACGCCACATAAATTTTGCACGCAGATTGACACAGGTTATGGATCTGCGGTTTCGAGTTCTCGGAATCAGATTTGGTATAGACCCGCTTCTTGATATCATTCCCGGATTCGGAAATATCATTTCCACGGTCACGTCTCTTTACCTTTTTTGGATTGCGTACCAGCTCAAAGCTCCGGGTCGCGTATACGTAACAATGCTCTGGAATATGAGTGTCGACTACGTGTTGGGAATATTACCTTTCGTGGGCATAGTGTTTGATATTTTCTTTCGGGCGAACGTGAAAAATTTTAATCTGCTGGAGAAATATTTCGACCCGAACATTATTGAAGGTGAGATTATCGAGGAATAGTATATGGATAAAGAAGCCAGACTGGCAAAAATTGCACGGGAAATTGAACGATGTGCCGAGTGTAAAAAAGGCAAAAGCGGAAAGGCAGTTCCCGGTGAAGGCAATCCGGACGCAGATATTGTCTTTCTTGGAGAGGCTCCCGGACGTACGGAGGCGGCAACCGGCAGGCCCTTTGTTGGTCGTTCGGGGCAGCTCTTGCGGAAGCTCATCCGCGAGTCGGGGTTAGAGGAAAAGGATGTTTACATTACGAGTCCCGTCAAATATCTTCCCGATCGGGGAACGCCGACGAAAAAGGATATTGCCCATGGGCGAATGCATCTTCATAAACAATTGGCTGTTATTGAACCCAAGATTATTGTCCTTCTTGGTGCAACGGCGTCGTATGCCATGTTAGGTCGGGTCGTTCCCATCATGAAGGAACATGGGACGCTCATACGACAAATGGGAAGAACGTATATCGTGACGCTTCATCCTGCCGCGATTTTACGGTTTCCTAAATACGCATCGCTAATGCTTGCGGATTTTGAAAAACTCAAAGATTTACTGCGCCGACGGCGCTCCTGACGGGGTACCGTCCTGCATCATTCGCCCTCCGAACATTACTCCAAGTTGAATGTTTTGCGCGGTTATGCTTCCGTCATTATTTTCAGTTCCGAAGACCGAAACGCGCTCACCTGTTTTAAGGTCAGCTTGAGTCCCGGCTGACGCTTTGTTGATTGTTGTTGAGCCGGAAAGGAAAATAATTTTACTGCTGCCGTCCGGAAGTTTGACGGTGATGGACGTGTCGTCCGTTGAAAGTATTTCTCCCGTTACGGGCCGAAAGCCACCCCGTACAGGTGCGCCATTTTGCCTTCCGAATCGGACACGCGCACCTGTACCATCACCGAATTGCATCATAAAATTTCCGCGTTTACTCTGACTGTATTTCATCCCTCCGACAAATCCTCCGGCGCCGAAGAGTATTGCTACGAGAGCGGCAGTGACTATTACGTTATTTTTCATATGTTCCTCCTTTGGGATCTGCAGATAGTATCCCAGACGCACCTGAAAATCACCTGAATCGGTTACTCATACCGCAGGGCCTCAATGGGCTGCAAATTCGCGGCCTTCTTTGCCGGGTACCATCCGAAAAGTACCCCAATGCCGCCGGACACGGCGATGGCAAGGAGTATCGCGGATGGTGATACCGTAAAAGGTATTTTCATAAGAGAGGAGAGGACAAATGAAATTGTTACGCCCAGGAGCATACCGATTGCCCCGCCAGTGACCGTCAGGATGACCGCCTCTATGAGAAATTGAGTGATTATTATTTTTTTGGTAGCACCAAGGGCCTTTCGCAGTCCGATTTCCCGGGTACGTTCAGTAACCGTCACCAGCATGATGTTCATAATGCCAATTCCGCCAACGAGAAGCGAAATGGCAGCGATTCCTCCAAGAAGTGCAGTGAATGTTCCGGTAACCTGTGACGCTGAGGAGAGGATATCGTTTTGTGAGAAGATGAAAAAGTCGGCGTCTTCAGGTGCTGATAATTTATGCCGCTCAAGGAGAAGATAGCCGATTTCATTCTGTGCTTGAGTCATGACGGAGGTATCCTTTGCTTCAACCGCGATCGTCGTGAGGTGGTTGGCACCGTACAGTTGTTTTTGTGCAGTTGAAAGAGGCACGTAAATGGCGTCATCCGGATTATTAAATCCCTGACCGCCTTTGGAGACTGTCACACCAATAATCCTTAGCGTCTGCCCCTGGAGTCGTATGGATTGTCCGACCGGGTTTACGTTTTCACCGAACAGATCGCTGGCAGCCTGCGGGCCGATGACGGCTACTTTTGTCATGGCGTCCACGTCTCGTTGGGAAATAAACGACCCGGACTGTATATGGATTTTTCGTATATCTGCGTATTGCGGGTACACGCCGACGATTTGGGTATTTATGTTATTTCGTCCGGCGACCACCTGTGCGCGTCCGGTGTATTCAGGAGACACGTTTTTTACCGCAGTGATTTTTGACGAGGTTTGAATCGCTTTGGCATCCTCCATGGTCAGCGTCGTGTCGCCTCCGCCTGCACCTTGTACCGGTCCGGCTCTTTGCGCCCGCGCCTGGACGGTAAGAAGATTACTTCCAAGCGACTGGATTTGATTTTGTACAGCTTTTTGACTCCCTTGTCCTAAAGAGATAAGAGCGATGACGCTCCCGATACCGATGATAATGCCAAGGACGGCAAGTCCGGTACGCATCTTGTTGAGCTTGAGCGTTCCGACGGCTTCTTGGGTGATTTCTGAATACTCCATATTACCGTGTCCTTTTTTGTTTTTTATTTTTTGCATCTTCGGTTATTTTGCCGTCACGTATGTGGATGATGCGTTTCGCATGGGCCGCGATATCCGGTTCGTGTGTAATCATGACGATGGTATGACCCTCATCGTTGATTGCTTGGAAAATATTCATGATCTCTTCTGCCTGCGCCGTTGCGATGTTTCCCGTCGGTTCATCTGCAAGCAGAATTGACGGATTCATGGCAAGGCCACGGGCGATGGCAACTCTTTGCTGTTGGCCTCCCGATAGCTGATTTGACGTATGAAGCATTCTGTTTTCGAGCCCGACCATTCTCAGATATTTTTCCGCGCGGGTTTTTCGCTCTTCTTTGGGAATGCCCGCGTAAACCATAGGAAGCATCACGTTTTTTAGCGCCGTTGTACGCGGAAGCAGGTTGAAGGCCTGGAAAATGAATCCTATTTTTCTGTTGCGGATATGAGCGAGTTCATCATCGTCGAGCTTGGACACTTCTTCATCGTCAAGAATGTATCTTCCTTTGGTCGGCAAATCGAGCGCTCCCAAAATATGCATGAGCGTCGATTTTCCGGATCCGGACGGACCCATGATTGCGACAAATTCGCCCTTCTTGATTGAAAAGGAAACGTCAGACAAGGCAACCGTTTCCAGATCGTCGGTTTTGTATATCTTGGAGATACGCGAGACGGTAATCATACTCTACCGCGTCATGATCCTTACGTTACCGCTGCGCCCGCCAAACATTCCGAAAGGTGAGGAGCCGGAGGTTTGCGTTTGAGACGTCCCGTTTTGGACGGTTCCGATAATTACGGTTTCACCCTCAGCGATTCCCGATAGTATCTCCGTTTGCGTGTCCGAGGAAATGCCTGTTTCTACCGGTGTCGTTTGAGGTCTCCCGTTTTTCATGATCTGGACTGATGATGATCCGTTTGTTGTTTGGATAGCGCTTGTTGGGACGACAAGAACATCCGATTTTGTTGCGGTAATGATGTTTGCTTGAGCTGACATACCGGGAAGAATTCCAGACAGATCAGTTTCAAGTTTAATGACGGTGGGGTAGGTGGTTACCCCGCTGGTTGTTGTTCCCACCGTGTCTATGCTTACGACGGTTCCGGCAAACGTTTTGTCTGGAAATGCGTCGAGCGTCACGGTTGCCTTATTGCCGACGGCGATTTTCGGTACATCGATTTGCGTGATGTTAATCGTTACCAGCGGTGTTGCTACGGTGAGAATGCTTGCTATTTTTTGTGCGGATGCCCCTCCGCTTGAGGTGGTTTGCGCGGTAATGACTGATCCCGGTTGAAGAGATAATCCGGTAACCACCCCGGAAATTGGTGCGTAAATCGTGGGCGACGTTTTTTGGTAGGTGAACCATGCAGTATTGAGCGCAGTTTGCGCTTGGGTTATCGCGTTTTGCTGCACTTTGTATTTTGCCTCCGCTGAAAGCCAATCGTCCTGCGTGGTCACGAAGTCAGTGAGCGCCCGTTTTTCATTGTTCGGCGTATCATCTGCATTTTCATATGTTGAGTTTTGAGCTTTGTCCATGTACTGCTGCCATTCGGTGAGCATTGTTGAATGTGCGCTATACAGGTTCGCCCGTGCGGAGTCGAGGTTGTTTTTCGCGCTTTGATAGCTTGCGTACGCCTGTGTTGATCGTTGCCTTCCATCGAGATCAAGCTCGATGTCTGCTATTTTTTCTCCGACCTTTACCGTGTCACCGTTTTTTACATAAAGGTTCGTTACGACACCGGAAGCCTCGGTTGTGACTGTTGCGCTGTTTGCTGTTGATACTTCTCCGGTTGCAGTAACCGCAACGATAAGATTTCCCCTCGTCACCGTTTCTGTTTGATATTGGGTTTTGGCAGTCTGGTTTCCTTTGACTGTTTTGTATCCCCACCAGGCAATTCCAACGAAGGAAAGAAAAATTATTACCTTCAATACGGGCGGGAATTTCGTAAATTGTTTCATGTGTCAAAAATACGACGTATCGCTGAATTTTAGCTGAAACGGGCCGGAAGTGTCACGGTAAACGTGCTTCCGTGTCCTGCTCTGCTTTTTACCGTGATGGACCCTGCGTGCGTTTCGGCGATGTATTTGGCGATGGAGAGCCCGAGGCCGTATCCTCCGGTTCCGTTTTTGGAGCGGGCAGAATCAGCGCGGTAGAACCGATCAAAAATTTTCGGTATGTCCTTCGCGAAGATTCCTATGCCTTCATCTTTTACTGCTATCGCGATCCCGTTATCGATGTGCCGGCAAGAGATATCTATCGTAGTTTTCGGGTCGCTGTATTTAATAGCATTATCAAGAAGTATCACGAATAGTTCTGAGAGTTGCTCTTCGTATCCTTTGACCGTGACGTGTCCGACCTTGTTGTTGATTTTGATATTCTTCTTTAGTGCCATGGGGGAAACCTGTTTTACCGATCGGACAATAACTTCCGATATATCCGTTTCTTTGGTTTCAGCGGGCATGTTCGATTTCTGGAATTGTGCAAGCGTGAGGAGCGATTCCGTGAGAGTTTGGAGCTTATTGACTTCAGCGATGCTTTCGGCGGCTAAATCATCTGCCTCTTGCAAGGTGCGTTTTTTGTTCCTCAAGTAAACCTCAAGTGCGCTTTTGAGGGATGTCAGCGGTGTTTTGAGTTCATGGGAAGCGTCGCCGATAAACCGATTCTGCTCATCCACCATCTGTTGGATAGGGCCAAGGGTTCTTCCGGCGAGGAAATATCCGGCCGTACCGGCAAGGCCAAGAATCGCAAGATTGCTAATTCCTAAAGCCGTGACGAGTCTTGCGCGCGCGGCGCGAATGGTTTGGGCGTCCAGTCTTGAGCGGGAGATTCTCAGTTGATGGAGAGGCAGAAGAAGAGAATTTTCTTCCTGAGCGATAATTTTCTGGAGTCTCTCAAATCTCTGAAATTCGGTATTTATGTTGAGGTAAATTATCAGGCTAAACAGTAGACTTATGGACATGATGATGGCCAGATACCAGGCGGTGAGCTTGAGTCTTGCAGAGCGAAACATAGGGTTATTTTCCTATCTTGTATCCGAATCCCCGAACTGTCTGGATAAGTGGTTTTTTGTTTGGGAACGGTTCATCGATCTTTTTCCGCAGATTTCTAATATATACCTCGACCGTATTTGGAAGAATATCCGCATCATAAGCCCAGACATGATTTATGATCTGGTCTTTTGTGAGTACCGTATTGGCATTTCGCAAAAGATATTCAAGCAGCGCAAATTCCTTCGCCGATAGGGATACGGGCGTTGGGACACGTTTCACCTCGTATGTTTTCGTGTTGAGTACGAGGTCTTGTGCTGTGAGCGTGTCTGAATGCGATGATTGTTTAGGGCGCCGTGAGAGTGCGCGCACCCGTGCGACGAGCTCTTCGAAGGAGAAAGGTTTGGCGAGATAGTCGTCAGCTCCGCTGTCCAGGCCGGTGACTTTGTCGTGTATCTGACTTTTGGCGGTGAGCATGATGACCGGCGTATGGATGTGTTGATTTCGTAATTCCCGTACTATCGTAAGTCCGTCTTTTTTCGGTAACATAAGATCAAGAATGATGACGTCGTAATTCTCGGAAGCCGCAAGGTCAAAGCCTTCCTCCCCGTCGAACGCGATATCAACGGTGTACCGTTCCTGCTCCAGCCCCTTTTTTATTGTTGTGGCAATCCGATGCTCATCTTCGACGACGAGGATTTTCATGCCTTCATTATAACCTTTTTGCTGAAAACGGGCTGAATTCGCTATACTTCAGGAAAGCGGACTGATTTCGTATGGATTATAAAAGTATCGAGAAGCGACTTTTGGCTGCCCATGCGGTTTTTGATAGTGAGACGTTTGACGTCTCAACGTTTGGCTCCCTCAAGACGCTCCTTTGGGGCATCCATCCTAGAGTTGATACGTGCCTTACGTCGGCAGAGAAAGTAGCTACCCATATCGACATGCTCAACAAGGGAGATGTCATACCACTTACTGCCCATGCAATTCCTGTGCATACAGAGAAAGAAAAAAAGCGTAAAAAATATATCCTGCTGTTTCTCAAATATTGGAACGACCTGAAAAGCGAGGTGGCCAGAGTGGAAAAAGAATTGAGCAATGCTCAAGCTTCCGGCGGAACAACAAATACGACATGGGGGAAGATATTTTCCGTGACGAAGGGACCATTTGCCGTAATTACACTCATTGCTGTAGGAGTTGTTTGGCTGCGGATGACAGAAGTAAGCGTCGTGATCAAGAATACGAATTGCCAACCGATTGAACCGGTGAGGCAATTTGCAGTTTCTGTCCCAGGCCTTTCATTGCCAAAGGATACTATTGTCGCTGGATCGGAAGGGATTGCTAAGCTTCCGCCGCTTGATGTGACGGTAAATGCCACCTCATCACAGTTGATTACACTTTCCATGTATGGACTTACATACGAGTTTGAATTGCGCTCAGGTGGGATCCAGGTGAGCTTTGACGGAGAACTCCTTAACGGGAAGTCGATAAATCTCGCATTGGGAAAAACACGGACGCACACAGTCGAGATTCGTTGTCCGTGATTACCCCCGTTTCTGCGGACTGGTTTTTGGTATACTAGCTATCCATGAAAAAGGCGTACATATATATAGTCGGCATATCGATTGTTATTCTGGCAATCGGTGCGTATAGAACAACGAATCCAAAGGAGGCGAACATGGCATTAACCCCAACCCCAACCATGCATACGACAAAAAAACTTTCTCCTCCCGACATGATCATCGATTCGAAAAAGACATACACCGCCACGATTCATACGAGTGAGGGAGCCATAACGCTCTCGCTCAACGCGAAAGAAACCCCCAAGACCGTCAATAACTTCGTGTATTTGGCCCGCCAGAAGTTCTATGATAATACGATTTTCCATAGGATAATTGCGGATTTCATGATACAGGGGGGAGATCCCAACGGGGACGGAACGGGAAATCCGGGTTATCGGTTTGATGATGAAACATTTTCCGGTGAATATACCCGCGGGACGGTAGCGATGGCAAATAGTGGTCCGAACACCAATGGAAGTCAATTTTTCATTATGCATGCTGATTATGCGCTTCCGAAGGATTATGTCATATTCGGCAGAGTCATAGAGGGGCTTGATGTTGTTGATAGGATTGCAACAGCATCAGTAACATTATCGTCCTCGGGTGAAATGTCCAAACCCGTGAATCCCGTTTCCGTCACTACGATTGAGATTGACGAGAAGTAAGGTGTGTTTGATTACATTTGTTCCGGTTTTCGCAGTGCTACGATGGGAGCAGGAGGCCGCTATGGAAAAGACACCCTTTAGTAAACTTCTTGACTTGACCGGGAAAACAGCCATTGTTACCGGCGGAGCGGCGGGGATAGGATTTGGCATTTCCTTTCGGCTGGCTCAGGCGGGAGCAAATGTCGTGATTGCCAACCGCTCTTCGCAAGATGCCAGTCGCGCTTTAGAGGAACTTACCTCGCATGGTTGGAACGTGACATCCATTGCGACTGACGTATCGGATGAGGTGTCGGTGAAAGTTCTCGTTGATCAGACGGTCAGCACATATGGCGGGGTTGATATTCTGGTGAACAACGCTGGCATTTTCCCCTCGATTCCTGTGATCCGGATGACTATTTCCGATTTTGAGGCCGTTATGAAAACCAATGTCTATGGTGTTTTCCTCACGACAAAATACGTATCCGCGCAGATGATCAAACAGGGGCGGGGAGGAAAGATTATAAACATTACGTCAATTGATGCGCTTCATCCGTCGATGGTCGGCCTGGCGCATTACGACACATCCAAACACGGCGTGTGGGGATTTACGAAAAACGTAGCACTTGAGCTTGCGCCGCACAAAATATGGGTGAACGCAATAGCGCCGGGCGGAATTGCGACTCCGGGAGTCGCAAACATGCAGCCGAAAGGCGTGGACATGGGCAAAGTGATGGAAGCGTTTTTGATGAAGATTCCCATGCACAGGATGGGGGATATTGACGATATCGGAAAAGTCGCGCTTTTTCTTGCATCAGACATGTCTTCATACATGACGGGGACTCAGGTTGTCGTCGATGGAGGCGTGCTGCTGTCATAGAAATGTGTTAGAGTATTGATATGCCGTATATTAAAAAAGAAGACAGACCGGCAATTGATGCGCTTGTCGATCCGATAGTCGTCCATTTGACAAGTCTCCCTCTCGAGTCCCAGGACGGAGCGCTTAATTACCTTATTACCCGGGTCATGAAACGGGTGTATCCGACGAAATATGTTCATCTCAATCGCGCATTAGGTGTGTTGTCGGCAGTGACGCATGAACTGTATCGTCGCGTTGTTGCTCCCTATGAAGATGAGAAAATAAAAGAAAACGGCGATGTGTAGAGTATATGGAAGAATATCAGGTATTGGCCGGAATTTACGATATTCTTAACCCCAAAGAAGAAGTCTTCGAGCAACGTCCGTTTTTTGAGGATTTGATTAAGACCTATTCAGTGTCACGCGTATTGGATTGCGCATGCGGAACCGGATGGCACCTCTCGATGTTTCATGATATGGGCCTGACGGTGTTCGGCTCTGACATATCACCCGATATGCTGGCGATGGCCAAGCTGAATTTGGAAGGCAAATATATCCCTCTTAAGAAAGAAGATTTCCGCACGCTTGAACACACCTGGGGTGAAACGTTTGAGATGGTCGTATGCCTTACGACAAGTTTGCCGCATATGTTGTCGGACGCAGATCTCATTACCGCACTCAACTCTATGTACGCACGGGTGAGCGAGGGCGGCATACTGGTAATTACGAGCGGTATAACGGATTCATTTCTCGATACGAAACCAAAGTTTATTCCGGCGCGGGTAAACGCCAACGATGCGTTTTATTTCATCTGTGAATATGATCAGGATGCGACCATGACGTTTAACATTTTATATGTGAAGAAAACCGAAGCTGCATTCGAACACGTGTATACGTCAATTACATATAACGCCATGCGTAAGTCAACGCTTGAGCGCGTGTTTGCGAAAACACAGTTTAAGCGCGTTTCGTATTACGGTGATTATGACAAAACAGAGTACTCTCCAACGAGCACGAAGCTTATCGTAGTTGCAGAGAAATGAAGGACATACCCGGTTGGCTCACTACGCGTGAAGCGTATTTTCTCAGGCAAGCGGCTCTCGAGACGAAGGAGAATACCGGCGTCATCGTGGAGATTGGAAGTTTTCACGGTAAATCCACCATAAATTTGGCACGTGCCGGCGAACCCGTGTATGCGGTAGATCCGCATAAGGGTAATTTCAGCGGCGGCAAAACCAGCTCAACACTCGCCGCATTTTTGAAAAATATAAAGAAAGCTCACGTTGAGGATGTTATTCATCCCATTGTAAAAACTTCCAAGCAGGCATCCGCTGGGTGGAAGTTGCCTATAAAAATGCTTTTTATAGACGGCCTTCATGATAGGGCGCATGCGTGGGAGGATTATTCACTTTGGGCCGTACATGTGGGCACGGGTGGAATTGTAGCGATGCATGACGCGTTTTGCGGTTGGCCGGGAGCGGGCTCAGTGGCGATGGATCGTATCGTTCGATCCGGCGAATACAAAGATATCGGGGTGATAGGCTCAATAATATACGGCGTAAAAGGAGTTGCCTCGACCGACGAAAAGGTACGTTTGTTTCTGAAGAGATACGTTATAGAAGTAAGCCAGTGGATATACGGGCGGTTATGGATACCCAGGCCGATTGCTTTTTTTCTCGTTCACAGGGTGCTTAAGATTCTCCTTCTCAATCGTTTCAGTTTAGGAGGCGGTCCAACGGACGAAAATTCCGCTGGGAAGCAGTCTCTTTGAGGAGGATTCCTCCAGGGCAAGTTCTCCAAAGCGTGTCTTCCCCGAGAAGTTTTTCAATGCGCTGTTGAGCATGTTTCCCAGCGCTATGGCAGAAAGATCAGCGGTATATGCGTTCAGGAGTACGAATTTGGGTTTCGGCGAGAGTATGGTTGCGCAAAGCGCAAGAAGTCCCGGCAGATCTTCAGCAAGTTTCCAAACTTCGCCTTTCGTTCCGCGACCGAACCGCGGGGGATCCAAGATGATTGCGTCATATAAGCTGCCGCGTCGCTGTTCGCGCTGGACGAATTTATACGCGTCTTCCTCGATCCAGCGTATCGGTTTTTCAGTGAGATTGGAGGAACGGATGTTTTCGTTTGCCCAGTCTATCGTGCTTTTTACTGCGTCTACGTGAGTGACGTGGGCTCCGGCAGAAACTGCTGCCATGGTGGCGCCGCCCGTGTACGCGAACAGATTGAGAACCTTTAGCGGCTTCCCGTTTATCGTGTCTGCCAGCCAATTCCAGTTGACTGCCTGTTCCGGGAAAACGCCGACGTGCTTAAATTCCGTGGGACGCAGCACGAAGGTAAGTCCGAGATAGCGTACTTGCCAGGGGTTCGGGGGCATATGTTTGGTTTGCCATAGACCTGTTTTGGGGTCAAGCCGCTTATATGTGGCGTTTGCAGTTGCCCACGTATTTGAGTCGAGCGTTTTGTGCCATAGGGCACGCGGATCAGGACGTATCAGCGTATATGAAGCGAAACGTTCCAGTTTCTCCCCATCGCCGGTGTCGATGAGCTCGTAATCAGTCCAATCAGTCGGATATTCGATTGCGATGCTATCCATGATATGATTGTATCATGGATAACAACGAAAAATTGCGTCAGCTCAAGGAAAAACTCGCTGTGTATGAGGAGAAACTCCGGTTTAAAATGAGACGGTATCGGGGCGTCATTCACGAATCCGCAGCAAGCGAAATGAAACACCAGGAAGTTATGGTTCTTCGGGCTATGGTGGATAGCCTCAAAAGGGAGATCGTATCCATGGGAGGTAAACCATGAAAAAAATGCTGCTAGTATTTGCACACCCCGACGACGAATCATTCACGTGTGGAGGGACGATCGCCAAATACGTAAAAGCTGGATGGAGCGTGGATCTTATCTGTGCCACACGCGGGGAGGCAGGGAACGCCGCTGGGTATGACAGCGTCACACCCGAAGAGCTGGGGAAGATCCGCCAGAAAGAACTCGAACAGGCAGCCACACTTCTTGGAGTGTCCTCAATTACGTTTCTTGGATATATGGACGGGACGCTTGCAAACGAACAACCCGGCGAACTCGAAGACAAGATTTATCGCAAGATGGAAGAGTTGGTTCCCGACTGTGTCATCACGTTTGACACAACGGGGATAAGCAATCACCCCGATCATATCAAGCTCTGTTATGCGACGACTTTTGCGTTTCAGAAATACGCATTCTGGATCCAGAAAAAACTGGAAGGGACGAAAGAATATGACGAAGAAAATGCTCCGAAGTTGTATTACGCGTGCGCCCCTGAGTCGGTTATCTCTTACCTTAAGAAGAAAAAAGTTTTCCCGGAGGAATCCTTTGGCAAACCGTGGAGAGGGACCGAGGACAAGAATATTACAACTGCCATAAGTTTGACTGGTGTTAAGACAATGAAAAAGAAAGCCCTCCTCTGCCACCGTTCCCAAAAAGAAGACGTGGATCGCTTTTATTCCCTTGCGAATAATCCTCTTGCCTCTACCGAGTACTTCATATGCCGCATGCAAGGAGTTACCGAAGTATTTATGGGGAAGTTAGACCGCATATCCTCGCAACTGTAATTTGTCGTACAAAACGTTATAATAAGGAGCTTATGAAGAAAAACTCCGCTTTATCCATAGAACACCTCCGCGTGGGAATCGGTGAGATTGAGATTCTGAAGGATATTTCGTTTTCAGTCGGAAGGGCTCAGGTACACGCCGTTATGGGGCCAAACGGCAGCGGGAAGTCGACACTTGCCTATGCACTCATGGGTCACCCCGCATATCTCGTTGATAAGAAGTCTAAGGTTAAAATACATGGGAAAAACATTCTTGATATTCCCACAGAAGAGAGGGCGAAGTCCGGTCTATTTTTGGCGTTTCAGTCGCCGATTGCTATCCCGGGGGTGAGTGTCATGAATCTTCTTCGTACGAGTTATCAGGAGCTCTACGGTACGAAACAAGATACGAAGGAATCTCGCATCCAAAATCCGCTTCTTTCCAGACGATGGAGCGCTGGCGGGCTTTCTCTTTCCGATTTCACATCGCAGGTGCGGGAGCATGCCAAGTCTTTGCTTATCGATGAGAGGTTTTTGTCCCGCGCGGTTCATGACGGATTTTCCGGCGGAGAGAAGAAGAAAATAGAAATGCTTCAGGCGCTTACCCTTGCTCCAAGATTCGCTATCTTCGATGAGATAGACACCGGATTGGATGTCGACGCGCTTCGGGTGGTTGCCCGAGGAATTGGACTTCTCACCAAGAAGGGTACGGGAGTCATCATCATTACCCATTACCAGCGGATACTTAAGTACCTCAAGCCAGATGTGGTCCATGTCTTAGTGAAAGGGAAAATCGTCAAGACTGGAGGAGCACGGCTCGCCGCCGAAATAGAAAAAAGCGGCTACCAGAAATATCTATGAGTAACCCGTTGGTTGCCGACACGTACAAATACGGATTCCACAAACCGGAACGGTACGTCTTTAGAACGAAGCGCGGCTTGGATAGCGAAGTGGTTGACCAGATAAGCCGCCACAAAGGTGAACCCGCATGGATGCGTGAGTTCCGGCAAAAAAGCTATCACATCTTCCGGCAGAAACCTCTCCCGACGTGGGGCGGAGATTTGAGTACAATCGAGTTTGACGATATTTATTACTATCTCAAGTCCACGGACACCAAAGCATCCTCGTGGCAGGATTTGCCCGAGGATATCAAAGATACGTATGACAAAATCGGCATTCCCGAAGCGGAAAAAAAGTTTCTTGCCGGAGTATCCGCTCAGTATGAGTCGGAAGTCGTGTACAAAAGTATCCACGAAGCACTTCGGAAAAAAGGAGTCGTGTTTCTAGATATGGATTCGGGTCTGCGGGAGTACCCCGAAATCGTCAAGAAATATTTCGGAACCGTCGTTCCCTTTGCGGATAACAAATTCGCCGCACTCAACAGCAGCGTATGGAGCGGAGGATCATTCGTGTATGTCCCCAAGGGTGTGCATGTTGAACTGCCGCTTCAGGCTTACTTCCGGATAAACGCCGCTAACATGGGACAATTTGAAAGGACACTCATTATCGCCGAGGAAGGAAGCTTTGTTCACTACGTTGAAGGCTGTACCGCGCCTATTTACTCGACCGATTCCCTCCATAGTGCAGTGGTGGAAATTATCGTCAAAAGGGGTGCCCGCGTACGATATACGACTATCCAGAACTGGAGCACGAACGTATACAATCTTGTGACCAAACGCGCGCGCGTGGAAGAGGAAGGTGTCATGGAGTGGGTAGACGGGAATTTGGGAAGCAAGCTTACCATGAAATACCCCAGCGTATATCTGGTAGGACGAAAAGCCAGGGGTGAAGTGCTATCCATTGCATATGCAGGACACAATCAGCACCAGGATGCGGGTGGCAAGATGATCCATATCGCACCGGAAACGACTTCACAGATAATTTCCAAATCCATCAGCAAATCCGGCGGCCGAACTTCGTATAGGGGTCTCGTACAGGTGTATCCGGGTGCGAAATCCGTGAAAAGCAAAGTCGTGTGTGATGCGCTTCTTTTGGATGATACATCGCGGTCGGATACCTATCCGACGATGAAGATAGATGAGCAAAGCGTTCAGATTGAGCACGAAGCGACCGTTTCAAAAATAGGCGACGAACAGCTGTTTTATCTAGAGAGTCGCGGTATTATGAAGGGTCAGGCGGAATCCATGATTGTCAACGGATTTATCGAGCCGATTGTGAAAGAATTGCCCCTCGAGTACGCCGTCGAGATGAATCGCTTAATCCAGTTACAAATGGAAGGATCTGTGGGATGAACGGTATGCGAAAAACCATGATTCAGTACCTCGAAGAAGGCGATTCCAAGCATGAATATACCGTCCCCGCTGGCACATCCCTCATGCTTGTCTTAGCATCAATAGGCGCCAAGAAAGTAAACGCATCCGTGACCGTGAAGCTGACAGGATCAGGCGCTGCAGCTACGATCGTAGGAGTCGTGGTGGCAAACAAAGACGCGGATATTCGCCTGGTGACTCTTCAGCGTCATGAGGCTCCTGACACGACAAGTAACCTTTTGGTGAAATCCGCTCTGAGCGGAAACGCGAAGTTTATCGCCGACGGTGCCGTGAGAGTTGAGAAAGACGCGCAGAAAACAGACGCATACCAAAGGAACGAAAATCTCCTACTTTCAGAGACCGCATATGCGGAGAGCAAGCCTTCGCTTGAGATTCTTGCAAATGACGTTCGCTGTACGCATGGGGCGACTGTCGGTCCCATCTCAGAAGAGGAGCTTTGGTTTCTGGCTACCCGGGGTATCCCGCGAAATCAGGGGGCTTCCCTTATCGCGCAGGGATTTTTTGGCGCTGCTCTCGCACTTGTCGATGATGAATCTGTAAGGTATCGTATACTGGAGAAGATAGGGAAGGCCCTATAAAGGAGGTTGTATGGGAACGTTCACCAAGGCACTATCAGTTTCAGATCTGTCCCCGGGGATGAAAAAAACTGTTGTTGTGGGAGGCAAAAAGATCGCCATCGCCAACGTGGACGGAGAGTTTTTCGCCATCGATGATATGTGTAGTCACGAAGCATGTTCATTGGGGACCGAAGGATTCCTCGATGGGTCAATTATTATTTGTGGGTGTCACGGGTCACAATTTGATATGACCAACGGCAAGGTGTTAACGCTCCCTGCCCCGACGGATGTGACAAGTTACGAGACAAAAGTGGAAAATGGAGACGTGTTTGTAAGTATTTAATGCTCTGTCACGGGGGCAGCATGTTTGATGCGAGTACCATAAAAAAAGATTTTCCTCAATTACAGCGGAAAATTAACAAGAATCCGATTATTTATCTGGATTCTACGGCAACATCCCTCAAGCCTCAATTGGTGATCGATAAGGTTAGTGAGTATTACATCAAATACAGTGCAAATATTTTCCGCGGTATTTACACCATTTCGGAAGAAGCAACATACGAGTATGAAGAGGCACGTAAGAAAGTTGCCGCGTTTATCGGCGCAGACAACGAAAACGAAGTGGTGTTTACGAGAAACGCAAGTGAATCGATAAACCTCGTCGCGTACAGTTGGGGGCAGATTCATTTGAAAGCTAGCGATCGGGTCGTGACGACCATTATGGAACATCACTCCAATTTCGTCCCCTGGCAGCAGATGGCGCAAGTTGCGGGATTCAATTTCAGCGTGTGGGGCGTTGGGCAAGACGGACAACTGAATTTGGACGAGTTGGATAAACTTATTACTCGAAAAACAAAATTACTCGCAATTACCGCTGTGTCAAATGTTTTGGGCACGATCGTTCCCGTCAGAAAAATCGTTCGCGAGGTAAAAAGGCTTAATCCCGACTGTCTTGTCCTTGTAGACGCGGCGCAGGCAGTGCCGCACATGAAAGTAAACGTTAAAGAATGGGATGCGGATTTCGTCGCGTTTTCTTCGCATAAAATGCTTGGCCCGACGGGCGTTGGAGTTCTGTGGGGGAAATATGAGCTTCTTGATCGCATGAATCCCTTCCAGTATGGAGGCGAGATGATAAAAGAAGTCAGGGTAGAGAAAACTATTTTTAAAGAGCCCCCGCACAAATTCGAAGCAGGAACGCCCCATATTGCAGGGGTAATCGGTCTTGGTGCAGCGGTCGATTATTTGTCGCGGCTCGGCATGGATGCGGTACGGAGGCATGAGGAAGATATTGTCAGGTATGCCATGAAGAAGTTGGGGAAAATCGACGGGCTTACCATGTACGGACCGACAAATGCCGGCGTGAAAGGCGGCGTTATCGCATTCACCCTTAAGCAGGCGCACGCCCATGACGTAGCCCAGATTCTCGATGAAAACAATGTTTGCATCAGGTCAGGCAATCACTGTGCCATGCCTCTTCACCTTTCGATGGACATTGCGGCAACTGCGCGTGCCTCTTTTTACATATACACGACGGAAGAAGACATAGATGCTCTTGTCACCGGGATCGAAAAAGTGAAGAGCATGTTCGGCTAACTTACGCTTGGTATGGATATTTACAGGGAGCAGATTCTCGATCACTACAAACATCCGCGGAATTTCGGTCATCTCAAGCGCGCAGACACAAAAGTGGAGGAAGGCAATGTGACATGCGGAGACCGTGTCGCTATGGAGCTTGCGGTGAAAGTGGGCCAGATTTCGGACATTTCCTTCACGGGTGAGGGGTGCGCCATAAGTCAGGCGAGCGCTTCGATGTTGACGGAAAAAGTGAAAGGCATGAACCTGAAAGACGCCTTGGCACTTACGGGAGAAGACATCATAAAAATGCTCGGGACCACGCTTACACCGTCACGTACCAGATGCGCGACACTTTCTCTGGAAGTTTTGCACAAGGCAATTCTCTCATTGAAATAAGGGTAGTAGCTAGTGTAAGCTATCGCACATAATAGCTACGGCGTAATACCGTACCATTTTTTGTATTGTTATGGCAGACGACTCGAAAATAAAAAGAAAAATCCGCAAGCTTACGATGTGGATTGATCAGGATCTGTGCATTGGCGCAGCGACGTGTGTCGCGATAGCACCCAAGGCGTGGGCGCTTGATGATCAGGCGAAAGCGATTATCCTTGATACCGCTGAGGACGAGACGGATGAGGCGCTTATAGAAGCCGCGAAAGGCTGCCCGGTGATGGCTATATTCATCACTGATGAAAATGGAAAGCAGATTTTCCCCTAAATTACCTGAGGCATCAGATCCTTCAATATACAATGTTCGCCCATGTCCCGGATGCGGCACGCCTATTTATGGAATGCCGGGAGGACGGGACGCTCATTGCCCTAATTGCGGATTTAAGGATCCCTGCTGCAGCGACTAAGAAGACGGAATGATTTTCCCGAATATGTGCGACAGATACTGTGTTCACGTACATGTGATAGGCTAAAGAGAGATGAAAAATAGCATAACCTGGAAAATTGGCGGTGAGGCCGGATTCGGCATTATGTCTGCAGGCACCATGCTTGCCCGAGCCTTCGCGCGCCGGGGATATCATACGTTGGCGACGAATGAGTACCCCTCTCTGATTCGCGGCGGGCATAACCTCATAACCGTTCGGGTAGCCACCAACCAGTTCGGGTCCATGAACAAGGATGTGCACATCCTTGTTTCCCTCCATAATCCGTGTGTTGAACTTCATAAGGAAGAGCTCAATGAAAACGCGATCGTCGTATTTGACCCCAAGGATCGGCAGTGGACGAAAGAAGATTTCCCCAAACCGGTTATTCTTGTTCCCGTTCCGCTTTCCGAGATTGTGGGGTCGCTTTCAGGTGCTCCCATCATGAGAAATACCGTTTCTCTGGGGGTGACGATCGCCCTTATGGGCGCTCCGTTTGAAATACTCTCAGAAATCATCCACGACCAGTTTAAGAAGAAAGACCAGAAAATTATCGACAGCAATATCGCCATGGCGAAAGCCGGGTACGATTATATAAAAACCACATACCCCAACGAGTCGAGCATGTTTCTTGAGGCTGCGCAGAAAAAAGAAGATCAACTCGTGATAAACGCAAGTGAGGCGGTTGGAGTCGGTGCATATCAGGCAGGCATGAAATTCGCAGCCATCTATCCCATGACGCCGATTAATTCGCTCATAACATTTCTTGCCGACCACGCCAAGGAATTGGAGATCGTCTATAAGCAGCCGGAAGATGAAATTGCGGGTATCAATATGGCGCTGGGTGCTAGTATGGCGGGAGTTCGAAGCATGGTGGCAACCTCAGGAGGTGGATTTGCCCTTATGGTCGAAGGCTTGGCGCTGGCAGGCATTATGGAATTGCCGGTTGTCATCGATTTGGGTATGAGGGTTGGGCCGGCGACTGGTATGCCTACGTGGACCGAGCAGGGAGAGCTTCAGTTCGCCATACACGCCGGACACGGAGAATTTCCCCGGATTATCCTAGCTCCCAGCGATGCCGCCGAGGCATATGAGCTTACGATCGATGCATTTAATCTCGCGGATCGCTACCATATTCCCGTGTTTGTTTTAACGGATAAATATCTTAATGAGAGCCAGTGGTGTGTCGCCCGTTCACGTATGAGCGGCGATGTCGTTGTCGATCGTGGGAAATTGGCCCTCGGGGTCGAGCTTCCCGCGGACGGATCATATAAGCGATATGCCCTTGATACTGATGACGGAGTGTCATTGCGGAGTGTTCCGGGCCAGAAAAACGGCGTATATTTTTCAAACTCCTATGAACACGACGAGACCGGGCACGTGACGGAAGACGCCGCCATGCGAGTAGCGCAGGCAAACAAGCGTCTGCGAAAGTACCAAGCGATAGCAAAGGACGTACGGGCTCCGCAGGTAATCGGTGACCTGAATGCCGAGATTACCTTCGTCAGTTGGGGATCAACGAAGGGTGCCGTTTTGGATGCGATGGATATTCTTCGGGCAAAAGGGAAAACGGTAAAACTCGTTCATTTTACCTGGCTCTATCCGTTCGCGCAGGAGCAGGCGCTTGCCGTACTCTCCACTTCTACTCGTCTTATCGCAGTCGAACAAAACGCAACGGGACAGCTTGCCTCTCTTATTAGGGAATACACAGGCCTTCTTATAAAAGAAAAGATCCTGAAATATGACGGCAGGCCGTTGTATCCGGAAGAAATAGCAGGAGCAATACTATGACAGTTACCAGTAGCGCGTTTTCGACTAATACGCTCCCGACCTGGTGTCCGGGATGTGGAGATTACGGTATTTGGTTGTCTCTCAAAGAAGCCTTGGCAAAACAGGGGATAGGCCCGGAAGACGGGTTGGTCATATACGGTGTGGGGTGCCATGGAAATATGTATGATTGGATGAAGATATACGGTTTTGCAGGGCTTCATGGACGCACGTTGCCGGTTGCCCAGGGCGCGAAGCTTGCTAATCACAAATTGCCGGTTATTGTCGTTTCCGGAGACGGTGACGGGCTGGGCGAAGGGGGCAATCACTTCATCCATGCTGCCAAACGCAATCCGGATGTCACGGTTATTCTTCACGACAATCAAGTCTACGGGTTGACGACGGGGCAGGCCTCTCCTACTGCTAAGCCCGGATTCGTGACTAAATCGACACCTCAAGGAGCAGTTGATAATCCGGTTAATCCGCTTCTTATGGCGATTGCAGCCGGCGCTACCTACGTAGCTCGCGGTTTTGCAGGCGACACGCCCGGCTTGATTGCGCTAATGAGCGGGGCCATAGAGCACAAAGGATTTGCCGTTGTGGACGTCCTTCAGCCGTGCGTGACGTTTGATAAAATCCATACCTATCAGTGGTATCGCCAGCGTGTCTACAATCTGGCCGCCGGGGGATATGCGCCTACGGATAAGTTGAAGGCAATAGAGAAGGCAATGGAGTGGGGAGATAAAATTCCCCTGGGACTCTTCTATAAAGAAGAGAAGCCAACAAGTGAAGACCATGAACCTGCTTTAGCAAACGGTCCTCTTCTTTCTTCAAGAGTAGTTTCGGAGCGTCTGAATGACGTCCTTGAAGAATTTATTTAACGGGTATTTTCAGGGGTTGACAAAGATTTAGCAGTTGGTATACTTGAGTGCTAGACGCTATACCGGGTAGTAGAATTTCGACTCGCGTTTTTATCTTTGCCGTACGCGTGCTGAGACTACCAGAAGGTATAAACTCGTTGCGTTAAAGAAAGGATTTTGAAATTTCGAAAACGTGGTAAGGCAAAGGTCGAAATTTCACAACCCGGTATGAACGAACTTGAACTCTCACCATCAATCATTCTTCCCGTTGTTCCGATCCGGGACGGCATAGTCTTTCCGGGGACGGAGATGATTCTTACCTTCGGCAGGCAGCGGTCAGTTTCTGCAATAGAAGCCGCCCAAAGCTCCGGCAGGAAAGTCATCCTCGCCATGCAGAGGAATCCCAACATGAACGATCCGACGCCCTCTGACCTGTATCAGATCGGTACGGTCGGGGAGATTGTGCAAATGATGAAGAACGAAGGAGAGATTAACGCTCTCGTTCGCGGAATTTCCAAGGTACGGTTGACATCTTTTGAAGCGATAGAGCCGTATTATGTGGCCCGGGCAGAAGAAATCAAGGATGATGTCCAGGATTCGGATGAAGTGAAAGCACTTTTCAATCACCTTACCAATGAATTGAGAAGCGCGGTGAAACTCGGTAAGACCATGGACTTTTTGACATTCATGAATATCATGTCCGGTATCCCGCCGCTTTCGCTTTCGTACCATGTGGCAGGAGTCTTGGACATAAAACCAAGCGAAAGACAGGAGCTTCTCGAGCTCGTGTCGGTAAAAGAGCGATTGGAGAAGGAAATTGCATTTCTCTCGAAGGAAACAAAAATTTTGGAGCTTGAGCGCAAAATCGCCAACAAAACACAGGAGAAGTTCGACAAAAACATCCGGGAACAGGTTCTTCGCGAGCGCATCAAGACCATCGAGAAGGAACTGGGTGAGAACGATGAAAACAAGGACATAAAAGAGCTTGCAGAAAAAGTGAAGAAATCCGGCATGCCCCCAGACGTACGGGCACGCGCGGAAAAAGAACTGTCCCGACTAGCCCAAATGTCCCCGTACAACCCCGAAGCGTCGTACGTTCGTACCTATCTTGATACGCTCGTGGAATTGCCGTGGGCAGTAGCAAGCACGAATAACGTGAACGTGAAAGACGCCGAGAAGGTCCTCAATGAGGATCACTACGGTCTTAAAAAAGTAAAGGAGCGCATCCTGGAATACCTGGCGGTCATGAAGCTCAAAAGCCAGATTGCCAAGCCAGCGGACGATAAGCCGCAAAAGATTGGGAGGGCTACCCCGACCATTCTATGTTTCGTCGGGCCTCCCGGAGTGGGGAAGACGTCGATAGGTAAGTCGATTGCGAAAGCATTGGGTCGGAAGTTCGTGAAAATGTCATTAGGCGGTATCCGCGATGAAGCGGAAATCCGTGGACATCGAAGGACGTATGTCGGCGCTCTCCCCGGAAGAATTATCCAGGGCATCAAGCAGGCAGGTACAAAAAATCCGGTATTTATGCTCGATGAAATCGATAAAGTCGGAACGGATTTCCGCGGCGATCCTTCTTCAGCACTTTTGGAGGCGCTTGATCCGGAACAGAATTCCGCGTTTTCGGATCATTATCTCGAAGTACCGTTCGACCTGTCGGACGTGTTTTTCATCACCACATGCAACGTCCTGGATACCATTCCTCCGGCTTTGCGAGACCGCCTGGAGGTCATCAGGTTTGCCGGGTACACCGAGGATGAGAAGTTCCATATCGCCAAAGGATTCCTCTACGAAAAACAGCGGGAAGCCCACGGGATTCCTGAGAAAACCTTGAAAATAGCCGATTTGGCACTCCTTGAGATTATCAGACGATATACCAGAGAGGCGGGTGTGAGAAATCTTGAGCGCGAAATGGCGACCATTTTCAGGAAGACCGCCAAGAAAATTGCCGACACGGAGGGCAAGAAGAGAAACATCACCGTGACGCCGAAATCGCTTCATGAATACCTCGGGCCGTACAGATTCACCTCGTATTTGGCTGAGAAGAAGGATGAAGTCGGTATGTCTACGGGTATGGCCTGGACAGAGGCGGGCGGAGACATTCTCTTTATAGAAGCCGCGCTTATGCCGGGACGCGGAGCCATTACGTTGACGGGACAGTTGGGAGATGTCATGAAAGAGTCGGCGCAGGCTGCCCTTTCCTATGTTCGCAGCCGGTGGAAGATGCTCGGATTACCGGAGAAGTTTTTCCAGAAGATTGACATTCATGTACATGTGCCGGAGGGAGCCGTGCCGAAAGACGGTCCGTCAGCAGGCGCCGCCATAGCGACCGCATTGGTATCTGCTCTTACCAAGATTCCCGTGAAACGTACGGTTGCCATGACCGGGGAAATTACGCTTCGCGGGCGGGTGCTTGAGATCGGGGGTGTGAAGGAGAAAGTTATCGCGGCCCATCGCGCGGGCATTAAGACCGTTATCCTTCCGAAGAACAATAAGAAGGATCTCGAAGATATCCCCAAGACGGTCGCAGAAGATCTCACCTTTCACTTCGTCGAGCACATGGACGAGGTTCTGAAAGTCGCGCTCGTAAAATCGGTGAGCTTCCGGGGTCTAGTACGCGAGCCCGTGACACTAAGAGCTTAGTTCGTCATGAATTCGTAGACAAGTTTGGAGACTTGGGCCACTTCTTCACTGGTTTGTTCCTCATCGAGGATGTTGCTGGTAAATATCCCTATGTAGTATTTAGTCTTCCCATTTTCCACGACTCCGACGTCATGGACAGCGCCAACGCCAGTACCGATCTTGTGATAAACAATAGCGTCGTCTGGAAGCTGTGCCGGCAGCCGATCTTCGAAATCCGTCTTTTTCAGGAGACCTACCATTTCCTCGGTGAGTGCCTTGTTTGCGATCTTTCCTTCAAACATGAGGCGAAAAAGGAGCGCGATATCACGGTTTGATGTCGTATTCTTTATCATGTCCGTTTGTGTTGTTCCTAAGCCCTCTACATATGCTTGGATATCTTTCAGCTTGAGGATGTGATTGGCGATGATGTATGCGGCGGTATTATCGCTTTTTTGGATCATGAGGCGGGCGAGGGTTTTTATGGAATACACGGTTCCTGACGGGTCATAGCGCATGCTGCCCGTTCCGTAGTCCTGCCGGTCTTTTTCTTGCATAGTGATTGTCCGGTTGAAATCGATATTTCCCTCGCTTGCCTCATGGTACAGGGTAACGAGAATGGGAATTTTGTTCACCGATGCGGCATCGTATATAGAAGTTTCATTCATGCCCATTTCAAATGCTGATGTGAGATCCACTACGTATATGGAGTAGTTTTTCCACTTCTCATCGGCAATTTTTTTCACTGCAGCTCTGAGCTCGTCGGGCTTTTTCGATTTGGAAAATAGGGCAAGAAGTGAACCGTGGGTAGGCGATGGAAAATGTTCTCTCACATTTTCGAAATTACTAGCTAACGGTGAGATAATTTCGTTTTGCTTTCGTGACAGGGAAAACACATACCATGATGTACCGATAAGAAAGACGAGAAACCAGAAGAATATTCGAAGCGGATTCTTTGACGTATGCGGTGATCGCCGTCCCATGTACATGCGCCGATTGTATCATAGGAAGCTTAATGAGATACTATACCAATCATGAATGAGCTGATGCTTCGCATTGTTTTGATTCCCTTTTATATTCTGCTTTTTGTCGTCAATGTATGGTACCGACCAAATCGGGCGCTTGTAGGTTCGACTACATCCGCCGATTCTTCCGGGGGACGCTGGGAGAAGGCCGCAGCCCTCCCGTCTTTCCGTCATGAAGCGGCCGGCGCCGTATTGGAAAACGATATCTATCTTATCGGAGGGATTGCCCTTCCATCGGTCTGGTTTCCGACCGATTTAGTTGAAGTTTACAACGCAAAAACCGATACATGGCGAAAGGCTCCTTCCTATCCCGTCTCAGTTCATCATACAGGGGCAGCGATGCTCGGAGGAAAGATCTATGTCGTGGGCGGAAACGGCGTTCGAATTACCGTGCGGTCAGATGTTTTCGCTTTCGACCCTGAAAAAAATGTGTGGGAACGCAAAGCCGACCTGCCTGTGGCAAGAGGCGCCCTTGCGGTGGCAGCGCTTGACGGGAAACTCTATGCCGTTGGTGGCGGCATAAACACTGTTCCCACAAACTTTCTTCATATCTACAATCCCGAGACGGACAGTTGGTCAGCGGGCAAACCGATGCCCACGGCGCGCGAACACGTAAGCGCAGTCGGGGCGATGGGGAAACTGTTTGTTTTGGGAGGATATGCGGGAACCCGGTTTAATAACCTCACCACACATGAGGCATATGATCCGAAAACGGATTCATGGGAAACGTTGGCGCCCCTTCCGTATGCCGTGAGCGGATTTACCGCTGTTGCTTTGGGGGAGAGTATTTATATCCTGGGCGGGGAACAAGGATGGGCAGTTTCAAGTGAGGTTCACGAATATAAGATAAAGGAAAATAAGTGGATCCGGCGGCCTGATCTGCCGGTCGGACGCTATGCGCTTGCTGCGGGGGTCGTTAACGGGAAGATTCACGCTATTGGAGGCAATCCGTACCTGATGGGTAATGAGTTTAGCAGGGATCATGACGTATTCACCCCATGAAGATTCTTATTTTCGCCAACTCCGTTCATACCGATACGCTTTCCGGCGGAGATAAGATTTTCGTCGAGTGCGCCAAACGCTGGATGCGTTGGGGACATGATGTTGGGATTATTACCAACGAAGCCGGAAAGGGATTTTGCGAGGGAGCGGGGATTTCTTCTCACCGGATTGTGCTCTGGTGGTCCTCCTGGCTCGATCGGTTGGGATTCGTGCTGGCCAATATCGGCAAGACGTTGACGTCCGCACTCTATAGTCTCTTCTATCGGTTTCCACGGTGCGATGTCGTTTTCGCTTCCTCATTTTTCCTGCCGGACATGCTGCCTACATTCATGGTGAAGCTGTACCAGCCCAGGGTGAAAGCGGTTACGGCAAGTTATATCTTTACCAGGGAGCCCTGGGGCCGCGATTACAGCGGAGGGAAATGGAAGGGATTTCTTTTTTACATCAATGAGGTGATTTCCCTTCGGATTGCACAGATGTGCGGGAGCAAGGTCTTGACGGCGTCTCCTTTTGATCGGACTCGCTTTGTCGATCAGACACGTTTCGGTGAAGGCGATGTTCTTGCCGTAGGTGGCGGCGTAGACAATGATTTTTTCCGGTCGGTCCCGAAACAGTCGATTAAGTATGATGCCGTGTTTGTGGGCAGATTTCATCCGCAGAAGTGTGTATCTGAGCTTATCGATATCTGGTCAAAGATTGTCGCATGGGATAAAAAACGCGTGCTTGCCCTTGTAGGCGGCGGAATTCTTGAATCTGCATTGAAAGAAAAAGTCAGAAGGGTGCATCTGGAAAGAAATATTCTTTTTTTAGGTGTGCAGGACGGGGTGGACAAAGCGATGATTCTTAAGTCGAGTAAAATATTTGTTTCAGCTTCACGTTTCGATACCGGTAATATTGCACTTGACGAGGGTATGGCGTGCGGGCTTCCGGGAATCCTCTATGACACGCCCCATCTGACGTATGATAAGGGAGTTGTAAGAGTACCGCTCGGTGACGGCGGGCAGTTTGCCAAGGAGATTATCGTGCTTCTATCTGACGGGAAACGGAGAAAGCAAATCAGCCGTGATGCCCTTGTCTACGCCAAATCAATCGACTGGGATGTGAAAGCCAAACGCATGCTGGAGCTTATCGCGGCCTAAAATAGAACTCCGTGCCGGATTGACCGGTGTCTGTCAGCCGGCGATGCCGGTGACGATGGCCGCGACCAGAACAATGAACCCAATGGGCCAGTTCTTCTTGATTTCTTCCATGGTCAACTCCTTCTGGTAATCAAGTTTTTCGGGACGGAACAAAACAAAAGCAAGATGGATTTTGCTTTCTATACGTCCCGAAAGACGGCCCATGTAAAAGAGGGACTGTTACAAAAAAGCACTGCAAATAGTGCTTCATTGCAACCGTATTGTATCAGAAGAGTTTTATGTATTCAAACTATAGGTATTTAGTACCCCCATCCGGATTCGAACCGGAGATCTACGCCTTGAGAAGGCGTCGTCCTAGGCCGCTAGACGATGGGGGCAAAGGCAATTCTAGCTTCAATTGTACCAATTTCTCCTTGACAGCACAAGGCAAATTCGCTACACTAAACAAGTAAGTTGAATTAATTTACGCTGCTCCCAGTTCTTTTTGCTCAGCTTGAAGATGGGGCAGGTTTTTTTAGGCCTAAATTCTGCCGGGTAGTAGAATTTCGACACGCTTCTATTTCTTTGCCTGCGCGTGTTGGATTATCCGGCTAGAATAATCTAGATACATAAGAAAGGAAGCTGAAATTTCGAAATAAAAGCATTAAGGCAAAGGTCGAAATTTCACAACCCGGTATGGATCCGAATAACAAAATACTCCTTACAAAAGACGGATTAGCCGAACTTAAGAAGGAACATGAGGAACTCGTGAGTGTGAAACGCCCAGATGCGGTTGCGCGGCTCGCTGCTGCACGCGAATTGGGTGATTTATCGGAAAACAGCGAGTACGC
Organism: uncultured Gammaproteobacteria bacterium; assembly: GCA_964445435.1. Classification (GTDB taxonomy): domain Bacteria; phylum Patescibacteriota; class Microgenomatia; order UBA10105; family UBA927; genus CAYUKU01. Next base: position 3,359 of record CAYUKU010000008.1, on the reverse strand, counting down.
TGCGGCCAAACAGGACCTTTCCTTTATCGACGGCCGCATCCTGGAGCTTGAAGAAATCCTTCATGGTGCCAAAGTCATTACCAACCACACGAAATCCCAAGTGGACGTCGGCTGCAAAGTGACGCTTCACATCAACGGTAAGAAAGAAGTGTTCATGCTCGTTGGAGAGTGGGAGGCAGATCCGAAAGAAAAGAAAATTTCTCACGAATCTCCCTTGGGCAAGGCGCTCATGGGCAAGAAGGTAGGGGAGAAGGTGGAGGTAGAAGCTCCCGCGGGGAAATTGGCATATAAGATTCTTGATATCGAATAACAGGAAACTTGACAAACCAACAAAACCCGCGGGAAGCGGGTTTTTTGATACAATACGGGTATGTTTTGGGCTGATAAAATCGCAAAAGAAATCATAACGTCGGGCAAACACACGCCATACTGGGTGGACGACATGTTCACCCCGTCGGGGTTTGCCCATATCGGTTCGCTTCGCGGGCCGATTGTTCACGATCTTGTGTACCGCGCGCTTACGGATGCAGGGAAGAAAGCCACATTTACCTATATTTTCAACGACTTTGATCCAGTCGACGGATTGCCGCCTGATCTGGCACATATGGGCGATGAACTGGGAAGACCGCTTCGGCTTGCCAAATCACCCCAGAAAGGATATGAGAGTTTCGCAGATTATTTCACGAAGGATTTCCAGAATGTATTAATGAGCCTGGGCGTGCGGGCACAGTTTCGTTCATCATGGGATATGTATCACACGGGTCTCTTCGACGGGGTTATCAGAGAAGCTCTTGATCACGCAAGTGAAATTCAGGATATCTACCAGCGGGTCAGCGGCAGCAAGAAGCGGGAGAAAGGATGGCTTCCGCTTCAGGTGATTTGTGAGAAATGCGGCAGATTGGGGACGACGAGAGTTCACGATTGGGACGGGGAAACGGTTGCATATACCTGTGAACCATCGATGGTTACTTGGGCAAAAGGCTGCGGATATGAGGGACGCGTAAGTCCGTTTTCCGACAAAAATAATCCCGCCCATCATCCGGGCAAGCTGCCATGGAAAGTGGATTGGCCTGCGCATTGGAAGGTGTTGGGCGTGACGGTTGAGGGTGCTGGGAAGGATCATTCCTCTGCTGGCGGATCGCGGGATATCGCAAAAGAATTATGTAAAAATGTTTTCCATATCGAAAATCCGTATAATCTTCCGTATGAATTCTTCCTCATCGGCGGGAAAAAAATGTCCTCATCCAAGGGGTTGGGACTCAAAGGCCGGGATCTGACGAACCTTCTTCCTGCCGAGGTCGGACGGTTTCTTTTCACGCGAACGGACTATCGGCAGGCTATCGAATTTGACCCGATGGGGACGATGGCCATCGCAGATCTTTTCGATGAATACGACCGGTGCTGGCAGGCATACAATACGGGATTAGACGAACAGTTGAGCCGCGCATTTGAACTTTCTCAAGTCGATAAACTCCCCCCTAAAGACGCCACACTTCTGTTGCCCCGATTTAGAGATATTGCCAACTTCCTTCAGCTCCCGAACGTCGATGTGAAGGCGAAATTCGAACAACTGAAAGGTTCCAAATTGACGAAATTTGAAGCCGACATCCTGGAAACAAGAAGCGCATATGCCCAAATGTGGCTCGACCAGTATGCGCCAGATGAGTATCGGTACCGCATTTCAGATGCGCCACTCTCTCAACTTCACCTTACACAAGCGCAATGGGCGTTTCTTAACGACCTTGCCGTCATCTGGCGGCAGGTTACCGATCCTGAAAAACTGCAGTCGGAAATTTTTCTTCTTGCGAAAGAAAAGAACCTGGACCTCAAAAGTGCGTTCAAAGCGTTGTATATCGCGGTTCTTGATAAAGAACACGGACCCAGAGCCGGATGGCTTTTGAGGAAATTCCCGGTTGATCAGGTAATTTCCCGGTTGACGCTTAACACCCGTGGTGTTGCTTCAGAAGGTGCACGTGTCCAGTTGATTCAGAAACCTGAATATTTCGTCATCGACGCGCAGCTGAAAGCGAAAGTTCCCAGCATTTCTGTGGGGATTGCGCTTATAAAGGGTGTCCGTATCATAAAATCAGACCCCAACCTCGAACGGGAGAAAAAAGCGTTTCTCGACTCGCTTGCCGGGCTTACGACAGAGCAGTTGGGGACGTATCCTGAAGTAACAAGCTACCGCAAACTCTACCGTGAAATGGGCATCGATTGGCACTCCCGCCGTCCGTCACCGGAGGCGCTTCTTCGGCGCGTTGTCCTTGGGAAGGGTCTGTATACGGTCAATACCTGTGTCGATGCATATAACCTGGTTGTAATGAAACATCGGATATCAGTTGGCGCATTTGATGCTAATAACGTCAAGTTTCCCACGGTGCTTCGGTATGCGGGAGAGGGCGACGAAATTCTTCTTCTGGGAGACACGATGCCGACGACATATACCGCAAAGGAAATAGCCTATTATGATCGTGATGGCGGCTACAATATAGACTTCAACTACAGGGATGCGAAGCGTACGATGGTGACCGAGGAGTCGACAGATGTGTGGATAAATGTGGACGGGGTTTATGATATTTCACCCGAGCAAGTCCGGGAGTCTCTCAGAGAGTCGGTTGCGATGATTATGAAATTCTGCGGCGGTACGCTCGAATTTGAGGGAGTCGTGGCATGATTACGAAAGAGCAGGCCCGGCAGTTACTCCACGACCACACGAAAAATCAGAATCTCCGGCGGCATATGTATGCAGTCGGGTATGCAATGCGTGCGCTTGCGGTGAAATTGGGCGGCGATCCTGACGTGTGGGAGACTTTGGGACTTCTTCATGATGCTGACTGGGAGGAGACGAAAAATGCCCCCGATGAACACACCAAACACACGCTCTCGTGGTTGCGCAATCTCGGTGAAACTGATGGACCTATTGTCCATGCGCTGATGTCTCACAACAGGAGGCGCACGCACTTGGCAGAGCTTGAGGGTGAAATGGAATGGGCGCTGGAGACCGTGGATGAGCTTACCGGATTTATCGTTGCGGTAGCCCTGGTTCGGCCGGAAAGGCAGCTTTCATCAGTCACGGTTGACGCTGTCATGAAAAAGTGGGGACAAAAGGCGTTTGCCGCAGCCGTCGAACGCGAACAGATTGGGCAGTGCGAGGAAAAATTGGGAATACCTCTGAGCGATTTTATCTCCCTTACGCTCAGCGCGATGCAGGAGCATCATGAAGAATTAGGACTTTAGCGTGACGAGTTTGCGCGTGAGAAGGATAAACCAGTAGACGACGGGAAGGACGATTATTTTTTGGAATAATCCACGATACTCGATAAGAATTCCGAAGTAGAAAAAAACGAACCATACGATGC
>CAYUKU010000007.1:68956-76814 GCA_964445435.1 uncultured Gammaproteobacteria bacterium | reverse complement strand
ATGTGTATGAGTGCTGCGAAATGCGCGATTACCTCAAGCTTGCCGCCAACAAGCGCATGGATGACGCAACATACAGAAAATTTCTCAACACGTTATGGGATGCCTACGATATCTCCTACGCCGTTATCGTCACGACCAAGCATAATGTAATGCGACGGATCGCCACGCTTCTCAATACTGACCCGGACTGGACACTTGTCTTCTGGGATGATGACAGTCAAATTTTCGTACGGAAGGATGGAAAAAACGATGAACTCATCGCGAAATTTGCAGCAAAGGCAGCAACCCCCTACCTTCGAAACCCATACATCATGGGGAAAGAAGAACAAGCATATGCCGAATATGACCGCATGGACGGGATAGCGAAATCCGCTCGCACCTCCAATGCGCTCGGATTTTTCCTTCTCAAAAACGGGCAGTTTGACCAGGCACGCGAGCGATTTCTTGAGGCCGTCTCCCTGGATCCGACCTTTGAATCCCCATACATGAACCTGGCGGAGCTATCTGTTCGTGACGGAAACCCTAAGCAGGCGATCTCACTCTATTACAAAGCCCAGAAGTTCGCCCCGGATCGCGGTCTTATCTACATCCGGCTCGGACAGTTGACCGTGGAGGTCTACCGAGATACTCAGAAAGCGAAAAAGATATGGACCGACGGACTCAAGCAAACCGTCGATGAGGACGCCAGAAATCAACTGGAAAAGCTCATCAATTCGTTATGATCAAACGGATCGTTTTGGGATATCTCTGGGTTATCCCTGTCATCCTGTTTTCCATCCTTACCATACTGGCGTCCAGCATGCATCCATTGTGGACTGATGAGGCGGAAACGGCACTCTTTGCCAAAAGCATCATACGGGAATGCTGTCTTCCCCGCGGGTGGGACGGTGTCAACATCATGGGCATGGACGCCGTATATCTCAACCACGATCTCGTTAACTACAGCAATCCGCCGCTGCAGTACTACGTGACCGCGCTTTCATTTATGATCTTCGGAGAATCAGACTGGGCAGCGCGGTTTCCGTTTGTTCTTTTTTCCATCGGTTCGCTCGTTATCCTGTATTCTGTTGCGTACGAAATGACAAGAAACCGTTCAGTGGCGCTTCTTGCAGTGGTTATTCTGAGCCTCTCGGTTCCGTTTATCTTATTTGCGTATCGGGCCCGATACTATGCGCTTATCACGTTTTCAGGACTATTGTTTCTTCTCTGCGCAAGCAGGCTTACGAAGCCCTCGCGCCTCACCATGTTGGGATTTGTCCTCGCCTCTATCCTTTTCGTCTACAGCCACTACATAGCGTTTGCAATCGTCTACACTGTCTTTGGCATCGTATGGACGGCAGTAAGCAGTAAAAAGCGGTGGAAGGCCTTCCTACGAAGATACATTGAGCTGGGCGCCGCGGCACTTGCGCTTTTCGCGCTTTGGTTTCTTACGTTCAAGCCATACGAATTACGCGCGTCGCCCATCTCCTATGCTTCCTTCACAGAACCAATCAGACTTATTACCCTTGCGGGTATCGAGATGGCCCACTTCTTCAACCAGAATAATACATTCCCTTTTCTTCTCGCACCTGCACTTCTTCTTTTGTTTTTCATTCGACCCACGAAATCGCTTCAGAAACCCCTCATCAGCCTTGTTGCCGTTATCGGTCTCTCATTTCTATCTTCTGCCGCGCTTTACGTTTTCGTAAACTCGGAAACACCTGCAATCGCGCTCCGACACAATATCCTTCTTATGCCGCTATTTGCCATCGTTATGGCAATACTTCTTGTCGCGCTCCGCCGCACCTCAAAAGTCCTCTTTTGGCTGCTGGTCGTTCTTTTCGTGGGAACGAATATCTTTACGCTTCAGAACTTCCCGCCACTCGTCCTTCTCTGGCACCTTGGAAAAGAAATACGCCACCCATATCAGACGCCAAGCGCGCTCGTCGCAGCGTACTTAAACAGGTATGCCAACGAGGGAGACACGGTGTTTGTGAATCTGGAGCAACACCTGGAACCGCTTATCTACTACACAGGAAGCCGTGTACGGTTCATCAACCGGGTAAACCGAAATAACCCACGGTTATCCTCTAAAACCTTCTCCATACTGCCGACGTATGTGTACAACTTCCGCGGCGAGCCGGACTGGGTCATCCTATTCAGCAAGCGGGGATTTGACGGTACCCCCTTTACCATATACCACCGCGCGATGCCGCCCGGTATCGATCTGGCCAGTGATTACACTGAAGCCGTACTGCCAGTATATTTCTTCGACCGTTCACAGCCGGAAATTGAGATTCATGCCTTTGAGGAAGTTATCCCCTCCTATCGCGATCAGGTATTCATTTACCGGAAAAAGCAGTAAGGTCGTAGATGGTGATTTCGTCTCCAGAGAAAACCTTCGGGGCGCCATACCGGTCAAAGTCCGCAATCATCCCCTTGTACGATTGTCTATCCGAAAACTCAGACTCGTGAAGCACGATTGCATCCACACCCCACTCCCGTGCGCGGATGAGTTTGGCAGGAGTCGGGAAATTCACGCTCAAATAATTTGCCCGTTCATAATACGCCGGAGGGAGAAACCCGGAGTATCCGTTGAAGAGCGTTTTATCGTGAAGCGTGGTCGCATAGAGAAGATACCGGGCGTCCATGTCCTCAGAGCGGGCCTGCGGATAGTCGTAAGAGATAAGATTGCCGATGGGATACTCAAGAATTACCTTCCAGTCGGCTCGTTTTTGCACCTGTTCATACGCGCTTCGGACTTGGGAGGAAATTTCGGCAAACTCCAGTGGCTTATTCCAATATTCCCCAAGAACCAGCGCAGTCAGGAGAACTCCCATGACCGCTGTTTTTCTCAGTGGCCAGGATCGAGTCGCGCTCGCAACATACTGCCCGATGATAAGCGCCGCAAAGAAGAACACAACCATCCCGAACCGCGCAGGGACGCGTATATATTGCATGAGCGGATTTATCCGGTACACAAAACCGTATATCCCGGGCGTCGATGCTGAATCCGACCACGTGATGTGCGGACCAAGCGAGAGAAGCCAAGAAAACAGAACTAGGCCACCCCACAAAAAAATGCGTGGCCGTGTTATCCCTTCATACCGAGAAAAGAGAGTAAGGAAAAAAAGTATGAGAACGGTCACTCCGGGAAACAGATTGTGTTCCGAATAAATTCCCATCCGGACGAGCGCAGGGTATGCTTGCGCCGCCGTCGCCTTAAGTCCTCCATAGAGAACGTTAAATTCTGATGTGAAAAGCCAATCCGTTGGACGGGCAGCGTACGTTTGGGACATGCCGAGGCTGCGTGAGATCGGATGCTCTCTGTAGGCCGCCAAATAGGCCTGCGCCATAACCGTTCCAACCACAAAAAATAATAACGCACCTGCAACTCCTGAAGGTCGGAACAATCCGCGGGGAATCCGTTGCTCCTGCCATAGTCGTGCCGCTGCGTATAACGGAAGAATAACGGTCAGTTGAATGGAATAATACAACGAGGTGAGAATCTGACACGCCAAAAAGAAAAAGAACAAAAATGCATTGGGTCCGCGTTTCCCGGTAAGAACGCGCTCAAACGTGAGAATGATGAGCGGAAAAAATTGGAGAGAAAAGATATTAATTTGATCGGGATACCGGGCAAAAACAAACGGATTGAGCACATAAATTATTCCGGAGAGGACACAGGCCACCGCATGTTTCGTCAGGTACCAGACAAGGACATACATCGAGGCAAACGATGCAACCACCGTAAGAATGACCACAATATGTGACGTTACGATAATGTCCTGTGTAAATGCGTAGATCGGCATTGCCATGATTGCCTGGACGATATGCATATCCGTGAAAAAAAGAGAGTGTTCAAATCCGTAAAACATCGGCAATGTCGTTACGCTCGTCCATTCACCTGAAAACACTGCGCGCATCCAATGCTTCAGGATAGTGTATACCAGAAACGAATCACCATGGAGAAGTCCTGCCGGGCTGGAAAGGTGGGTGAGAAGACTATATTGGAAAAGAATAACGATACATATGCCAGCCAAAAGGCCGGCCCAAAATGCCTTCCTTCTCATACCGTGAGCATACCATAGAAACCGAGGTCTTTTTCGTTATTTATTGACGGAACTCACGTAGGCGTACACTGCCTTGGATACGGCAATCATGCGTTCACGCGCGACTCCTTCCGAAGATTTCGACATCATACAAAGCACGTACGGACGCTGCGGCACGTAAACGATGCCGCAATCCTGATGGATGGATTCCTCCTCGATGACGCCAAATTTGTGGGCAACCGGTATTCCCACGGGCACGCCGGCCGGTAATGTATCGTTGAAATTGGTTTTCGTCAGAAGCGAGAGGATTTGATTGGACGATTCTTTCGAAAGGATGGAAGAAAAATAGAGCGCCTTGAGAATCGAGGCGTACTGCTTGGTACTTATGGTCACCCGGCCATTTTTCTTCTTAAAATCAATATCTAATCCTTCATACACATCATCGAAATATTCCTGGGAAATCCGATTCGCAAGCGCAACTGTCGCGGTGTTATCGGACTCCACCAATGCCAATCGCGAGGCCTCCTCGTACGTAATAACCGTTCCAACTCCCCGCCTTCCCAATGCTCCGAAATTAACATCAATGTCACGCTCTTCCAAACGAATGTTGCTACGATCCAGGGAAAACCCGGTTGCCTCTTTCTGACGAAAATATGCCATAACCACAGGAACTTTTATGAGTGATGCCGCATAAAATTCCTCCTTTTCATTCACACCGATAGAGGTTCCGGAGGGCAAATACTCGAAATAGAATCCGAAGTCGCTCCCGTACTCACTTGTCAGCTCACGAAGCTGGCGGCGAAGCGAGAGGAAATTGACGAGAATATCGTTTTGAGATTCGGCAAAAATTCTCGGAGACAACAACGGATACTTTGCTCGGGTTTCGATGTTACGTCCATCCAGAAGCGTTTTCTCATGATAAAAGCCCAGATATACATTCAGAAAAACGCTAACCAATAAGGCCCACATCACCGGTCCTGATGCGATCGTACGAAGTTTCTCTTTCATTTCGGTAATACATCACGGAGACGCGTATGAACCGCTTATCCAACCGACAATACCTTCATAGATAATGTTATACCATCCGTATTGCGCGTCTGTATAGCCTACTCGCGTACCTGAGGGAATTTGCCCCACCTCGGGCGTTTCTGTCGACGGTCCTTCCCTGATGCGCACGTACCCCAACTCATTCGGCAGCACGAGTACGGTCGGGAGTGGGGTCGGCGCAGGAGTAGGAGTGGGTGTCAGGGTCGCTGAAGCAGTTGGCGTCGGCGTGGGCGTAAATGTGGGTGTCAGGGTCGCTGAAGCAGTTGGCGTCGGCGTGGGCGTCGCGAGCTCATCGGCCGACGTCGTATCCCCTGCCACCACTCCACCTTCGCCTATACCTTTCCCGAGAATCCGTCGCGGATTGGCAACCGATATGGCGATCCAGTTGTATTCCAGGTCCCTCGGATTGGGCGCATCGAGAATGATGCTAAATCCACTCGCCGTCACTTGAGCAACAGCTGCTTTCACGGAATCTGCCAAAAATGCGCTGTCTGTGGCTTCTTTACGCACCTGAGAGATAGTGACAATCGGAGCCTCGTCAAATGGTGTCTCAAATGCCACGTCGACCTGCGTCGTGGAGGCACGGATGACTGCAACTCCGGCTGTATCACGGTTAAAGGTCACCCTGCCGCGGAAGATGACATTGGAGAGAAACTCGACGACATCCTCAAAGAGAGCTTTGCGGATCACGTGCACGGTGTTCTCAAATGTTGCCTCACCCTTCACCACGAAATTCCGCAGGAACGTGACCATATCCTCTGCTTCAAACACGCCGTGGATACGGGCAGCGCCTGACGCAATCACATCGCCGGTGATGGTGAGCGCTCCGTTAATCGTGCTGTCACCGGTGAAGGTGAGAGATGCTGATGAAGTTGAAATTCCGCCGATGTACTGCGAAAGCGCAGAAATTTCATCCGTCAAATCCGAAAGGCCCTCGATCTGATCGGCGTAAATTTTCCCTGCACGCAGCTCAGTTACTTCAAGCGCGCCTGCCTTGAGGTTCGCAAATGCCCCCTGGTCGGCGGCAAACACGTTGTCCCATATGCGCCCGGTCGTATCGACGATCCCATAGTCTGCCAGCGGACCGCCCCCTGATCCTTCTGTCTCCTCGAAGTTAATCTGAGAAATGGAATCGGGCGCAGGAGAACCCGGATCATACCATCCGGCCTGAATAAGTGACACGATCGTATTGGGCGCCGGGCGTTCCCAGTAATACCACGATGGCTTGCCTACCTTCGGCGTTCCGTCGTACGACTCAAGCGCGTAGCCGACGATACGGCCCGCTTTCGTGGCTTTCATGGCAACACCGCGCTGGCTTGACGACGTCAAAGGATCACCTCTGCTGATAACACCGTTTTCCGTCGAAACTTTTGTATACACATGGCCGAGCATGCCGACGTTTGCCCATTTGGGGTTGTCTTCGCGTCCGCAATACCCGGTCGCTTTGTCTTCCGGCAGACAGTCGCCGTCGTTATTGTTGCCGGTACCGGATGTCGTGACGACTCCCAAAATTTGCGCGTCATACGGTTCAGCTGAGCGTTTCACCGTATCATCCTGATTGGAGGAGAATACCATAACGTCACCAGGCTCTGAAGTATCCTCCTGCTGCAGGAACTCCGAGTAATCGGCGTTGAGTCCTGCAGAGTTGAAGCGGAAGTTGACATTCCCTGCACGAATCCAGATACGACCAGACGTGGCGCCAGTTCCGCCGTTATGTCCTATTTCAAAATCACCGTTTTCTGTCGCGCTATCGTTTCCGCGTACACCGCTATAGACTTTGAATACCACGCGTGTCTGATTTGAGCCGTTTCCTATATATATACGCGTGGCATTTGCCGCAGCGGTTGTTGTCGAATTTCCGATGAATATATTTTCTACCGCGGTCTGATTGCCTCCCGAGCCGATGTTGATAGTCTTGTCAACCGAAGAGGCGCCTGTTCCCAGGTTAATCTCCGTTGTTCCCGATGAGTAAACACCCGAACCGATACTGATCGTCTCTCCAGCTGTCCCGCCCGTACCTATATTTATAGTATCTGCGCCAGTACCAGTGCCGATGTTCACGGTCTTCGCGCTGTTACTGTTGCCGATGTTTAGCGTCCCGGTTCCGGCGTCAATCGTCACGCCTCCACCTGCCGCAGTGCCAATCGTCAGAGTGTCTGCGCTTTCGTCAACAAATATCCAATTATCCGTCCCATCCCATACGCGAAAATCACCGGTATCCGACCCCTGACCGGAAAGGATATCAAAATTTGCCGACGTGAGATCTATCGTAAGCGCGCCTTGCGTCGAGGTAACACTGATTGTTTCGCCTGCATCATACGCCTGTTGCAATGTTCCACCCGCGCCAGTTGCTCCCGTCGGACCAATCACGCCCGTGGCTCCCGTCGGACCTGTCGTTCCTTGTGTACCCGTTGCACCCGTGGCTCCCGTCGGACCCGTGACGCCCGTTGCGCCGGTGGCGCCGGTTGGACCGGTAACCGCCGCGCCCTGGCTACCAGTGGGGCCGGTTGGACCCGTCGGCCCAGTCACCCCGGTTGCGCCGGTTGAGCCCGTTGAACCTGTTGAACCACTCGGACCAGTGATACCCGTAACGCCGGTTGCACCGGTGGAACCAGTAGATCCGGTTGGACCAGTTACGCCAGTCACGCCCGTTGCGCCGGTGGAACCAGTCGAACCAGTAGGGCCAGTAATACCCGTAACTCCGGTTGCACCAGTCGAACCAGTAGATCCCGTTGGACCAGTTACGCCGGTCACGCCCGTTGCGCCGGTTGATCCGGTTG
>CAYUKU010000007.1:0-68856 GCA_964445435.1 uncultured Gammaproteobacteria bacterium | reverse complement strand
TACTCCCCGTCGATCCTGTGGGTCCTGAAGCTCCTTGCTGACCCGTTGCGCCGGTTGAGCCCGTAGGACCGGTCATACCAGTTCCTCCGGTTGCTCCAGTAGAACCGGACGGTCCGGTTACACCTGCGGATCCAGTAGCTCCTGTTGCTCCGCTTGAACCCGTGGGACCGGTCGCACCGTCACCACCTCCGCCTCCGCCACCTGATCCCGTGGCGCCAGTTGGACCTAATAAACCTGTCGCCCCGGTGGCACCATCATCGCCTTCATCTCCTTTGTCGCCTTTTACACCTGTAGCACCGGTCACTCCACTTGAGCCCGTCGGACCGGTGGAGCCGGTCGCACCTAACACTGCACCCCCCTGTGAAAGAGCAGCAATGAGCTGTGAGGATTGACCTATAAATGTATCACTGGATGATAGATCTAGATTTTGTAGGTTTGTAATAGAATTATCTATATTGTTTCCTTGTGTTACAATTCGAACCACTCCTTCACTTTCGTACCTTTGCAACAGCATATTCGTGCCTATGCTGGGTGTTAACACAGGCACGTCGTTCTCACCGGACTGCTCTTCTTCAGACGTTACGCCAAGAATATCTTCCTTCAGTCCAACACCGGCACGGGCCATTCTCACAATTTCCCGCTGTATCATTACCTGCCCGGTATCCACCGTTTTTAGCGTCGGTGAAACCGAAATCGAAAGGAATTTCTCCTGTGCGGAGCGATTGCCTTCTATCTGCAAACTTCCCAAAGCAGAAAATGCGCTGACACTTCCGATTAGTCGTTCGGCAATGATGCGGGCCTCGGTATACTCCATAATCACAACCATGTCGTTCGAGAGTTTGACGCCGCTTATCAACGGTTGAATAATCCGGACTGGCTCAGTTGAGCCGTTTTTCGTCAAAAAGAACCGGAACACGCCCCGCTCCTCACGCACGATGCCGTGCTCGCCGTTTGCATATCTTATTGAAACGTCCCCTACAAACGCGCCATCCTTCACGATGGCATCCTCCACATACGCGTACGCAAATGATCCGTCAACGCGTTGCACCAGAAGAACATACGGCCCGTCCCACGAGCTTTCGGACAATATTTTTTCTGTTAGCTGGCCTATCGATCCCGCGCTTTTGCTTGGTGTCGCGGGCTGGGACCCGGTCGATAGCACTGTCTGGAAGGCGGCAAACGCTATGCCGCCCACGACGACAGCAAACAGAAGTGGAAGGATGAGAATATACCCACGCTGACGCGAAAATCCGCTGTATGCGGATTTCTGTGTTTCCCGACCGGTGCCAAGTACAGCGCTCATGGCCCGCCCTCCTTTATGTCTTTTGTCCGGGAGTTAAGAAACAAAAAGAGAAATACGGTCACCAGCATGATCCCCTCAACCGCTCCCAACACCCACCATATCGACGAAGACTTGAGTGCGAAAACCTCCTGCTCCGGAGAAGACAGGGTGATTGCCCACCCAAGGGAATCGATGAAACGATACCCCACCATGCCACCGACGCCGTTGAGCGTGATTCCCCATTGCACCCCTTCTTCTTTCGCCAGTGCTTTATGCACCGGATGTTCCTCGGAAGGTTTCGTGCCGATCAGGGTACTCTGTTTATGACTTAATATCACACCTTGTGAGTCCGTAATCGTAAACCGCTCCTCCCGAGATTCGTTGGCGATTTGTGCCAACTGGAGACCCAAACGGTCCAAATCAATTGAAGCAATCATGACGCCCTGAAATTCTCCCGCACTATCAAGAAGCGGAGTCGCTATAACAACGACATATCTCCCCTGATTATCGGCGCGTGCCTGAAAAACATTCGTGAGAACCATTTTTTTCGCGGTTTTGGCTTTCACGAAATACTCACGGGCAGAATAATCTGGATCATCAAACGTCCCATACGGATAAAGCGCAATGCCTACACCCTTGGCATCGATAAAGTCGACTCGACGGATGTTGGGATTGCTCTCGTAGAGAATTTTCGCCCAAGACGTAATTTGTTCCAGATCTTTCTTGTTCACCGCGGTTACCAATTCCTGACTCTTGACGGCGACCACTGATGACGATTTCACAGAATCAACCGCGTTTATCAGCATGTTCTGTGCAACCAGCATCTTGTCCGCAAATTCCCTCTTCCGGGCGTCCCATGCGCTCTGCTGTAATAAATGCACGGCCAGAATAGCAACCAGAATGGCTACACCCACGACATAAAACACCGCATGGAGTGTAATACGCATACGCAAAGACATCTCTTTCTGGATAAACCACCAGTAGGGCAATATGGAGGTAAAGTAGCTCACAACGATCATGAAGAACGCCCGGCTCCAATACTGGTAATGCCCAAACCACATCGCTACCAAGACTTCACAAATAGCCGTTATCCAGGCAGCGAACATAAAAAGTGTACGACTCTTCGCGTAGCCCGCCCAGAAACAAACCGCCAAAAGCGCGCCGACGACCATGGAAATCGCTCCCACCGTCGCGGGTGGCCATCCGGTAAATTCCAGATACTGACGTATGTGCACGCCGTCCGGGAATACAAGCACGACCGCCGGAACGAGTAGCGATATAAGCGAGGAATACGTGACGATTGCGACAATTCCTCCAAGCCGGTACACCAGAGCAATCGCTATCGTCAGCGCCATGGCTCCATACAGCACAAAACCGCTATAGTCACCCAGCTTGAGGAGTCCATACGCGTTAAGGGTGCCAAGCATTGCAAGCAATCCAAAGAAAACACCCCGCCATTTGACGCCCTGCGCAAACATACTGCTCACCAGAACGCCAAAACCGCATGCTATCAAGACGATCCTCATCACTGGGATGAGCCGCGCAAATGTCCCCGATTCCGAAGGGCTCAGGATCGGGTTAAACAAAAATAACGCAACGCCGGCGACCACTGCACCGGTCCCTACAAACCAATCGAAAATATTGGGAGGGAGTATCGAGCTATGAAGGCGAGATCGCAAACCATCGTCCTGCCGTACAACCGCTGCGTCGCCGGTTTGTTCGATATGTTTGGCCGCCTCTTTCACCCCTTCTACCAGCTGTTCGTTTGCCGATGACGTTGCCGGTTGTGCTTTCCGCGACAAATGCAGTACGCGGTTAAGTTCATCCTCCGGGATGCGGAACCTCCCCTTGCCGACGCGCACCCCTTTCAGGCGTTTTTCCTTGAGGAACGTATAAATGCTATTGGTGCTGTAGCCCAATATGTCTGCGACTTCTTTGACGGTGTAGGTTTTGGGCATAGAGGCAGGTTTGGCTTCAAATTTCCAAATTATTACAAGTTTTTCACAATGGATTTACCAGTTATTACTAATATGTGAAAACTATATATATCCAGTATGCCTACAGTTTTCACACCGTGTCAAGTAGCGTGTTTAATCTTATCGTAATCATTTCACCATTTTTTATATTTCCCGCAAAGGCAATCTAAAAATATCCTGTTTTCTTAGTTGACCCGAATGATATAATTGAGATAAGAAAACAGGTATGCTTCCTCTTTCGTACACCTTATCCTCAGATTTGCGCGAAAGCCTGCGGATCATCGATGCTCTCCGCGTGAAAATCCTCACGACGCCGCTTTCCGTTTCGGAAGAAATCACCCGCCGATGGGACGCGAAGATAAGCCAAATCCAGGGATCGCTTGCTCTTGCCAATATCAAGCTGACCCGTCACGATATAGAAACGCACCTATCCTTGCAGCACAAAGCGAAACCTTCCGTCGTCATCAGCTATAAAAATGCGCTTGACCTTATTGAAGTCACCTGGGTGGCCAACGCCAATCCTATAACTCAGGCCACCTTTCAAACGTTCGCAGACACCATCTATGTGGGGCCGCTCCTCAAGCACAGACGACTGAACGGACCTGCGCTCACGTCAATACGCAAACTATGTGCATACCTGGAAAATCAAACCGAGCACGCCATCATTCGGGCAGGTATTGCTCTGGGAATGCTCTCAAGCACTATTCTGCCACCTGACGATCCCGGACTCACAGCTCGTCTCGTCACGCTGGCCTACCTCGCAAAGGAAGGCTACACCTTACGCGGCATGGTTGCGCTGGAACGCCAATGGGCAGATGAAGCGCCCTCCTATCATCTGGCCATCTCCACCATTTCCACCCAGGGCAACCTCAATCACTGGCTCCTGTTTTTCGCACAGTCCGTCGAAGCACACTACACCAAAATAGCAACACATGGCCACGTCGGGAGCTCGTCACAACAAGTAAAACTTCCCATTCTCAACGACCGCCAACACGCGATTATGCATCTTCTGGACGATCCCACCCGCGTAATCACAAACAAAACAATCCAGAAACGGTTCCGCATTTCACAGGTTACGGCCTCGCGCGATCTCTCTAAGCTCATGACGCTGGGAATCCTCGTGGCCCATGGGAAAGGAAGATCCGTCTCCTACACGCGGATTTAGGCGCGGAGTAATTTCTCGTAGAGCGCTATATATTTCTCGGCTTGTTTTTTCCACGAAAAGTCCTGCTTCATGACCCGGACAACCATCCGCCGCCACATATCCGGCTTGGTGTGGTAAGCCTCGATGACGCTTTTCATTTTCTCGGCAAGTGCCCGACGGGTATATCGATTGAATACAAATCCAGTCTTCCCATCAATAACTGTATCAGCCAAACCGCCCGTCTTGCGCACCAGCGGCAGCGTCCCGTAGCGCATCGCAATCATCTGCGTCAACCCGCATGGCTCGAACTTCGACGGAACAAGCATGACATCGCTTCCGGCGTAAATTCTTCTTGCGAGCCGCTCGTCGAACGTATGGACAAACGAGACATTGGGATACTGTTGAGACAGGTGGGTAAACAGTGTTACCAATGGCTTGGCACCCGTCCCCAGAAGCACAAGCTGGTACGCTTCCGTTGGTAACGTTTTTATAACGTTGGCGATAAGGTCAAGACCTTTTTGCTGCGGTTCGAACCGGCCCACAAATCCAAACAACGGCACGTCTGTCTGAGGAAGCCGCACACTCGCCCGGAGACGCTCTTTTATCTGTTTTTTGGCTGCATGCGACTTGGCGACGGCATAATGGACGCGGATATACGGATCGTCCCTGGGATCCCAAAGACTCGTATCGATACCGTTGAGTATGCCCACGATCTTGTCATGGCGCCTGAGGAACGTCTCGCGGACACGCTTCCCGTGATACCCGCGGGCGATTTCTTTGGCGTATGTAGGCGAAACCGTCGTCACTATATCCGCATACTCGAACCCTTCCTGAAGGAACCGGATTGCCCTACCCAGCGGAGTCATGAACGAGTGAAAAACCGTCTTGGGCAATCCCAACTTGAGCGCAACTCCCACTCCTGTTTCTCCCTGGTACAGGAGATTGTGCACGGTAAGAATTGTCTTGGCACGCACCGATTGAATCGTCTTAAGCTCCCGATACCCAACTCGCGACTCCTCTCCCACCAGAAGCGGGATAAGCGCCGTGTGCCAGTCGTTGCAGTGAATGATATCGTAGGGGCCACCCAGCGTTTCCTGGGAATAAAGATACAGCTGGGCTACCGCCTTGGAGAAAAACGCAAACCGCTCCGCCATATCCTTCCCGTCATACGAATTCAGACGCGGATGACGGATGAGATAGACCGGCAAGTGGCTCTCCGGCAGTGTTGCGCGGAAGATAAACAGAAGCTCTCGCCTGCGGTCGAAGTCAAGTGCCATTTGCCCCACGCAGACCGGCTCGCTTACGCGCACTTTCTCGTAATACGGCATCACGACGGAAATAGACACCCCGCGGGACGCAAGCGCAACCGGAAGTGAATAACTCACATCCGCTAATCCGCCTAGTTTATAAAATCCCGCCAACTCACTGGTGACGAAAAGGACCTTCATCCGATTTCATCATATCACGACGGACCCCTGACTGAACGATTTCGAAAGTTTTTACAAGTTTTTACAAGTAATTCTGGAGGTTTTTACCAGTTCTTAGAGGTTGAAAAAAGCCCGGTAGGACGCGTCGTTCTCTATCTTATGGACGATGATATAGATAACGTCCGAGCCCATCCCGCAGTAATCGCGGATAAAATGAATTTCTTTCTCGCAGGGATACGGATAGATCCATGTCGATTCCTGAAGATTGTAAAATCCCAGACGTTTGAGCGTATTTCTGAAAAGGTTTCGTAGCGATGCCTTGTGGCGGGCGACATCATAGATAACCATCCGCCACCGCCCGTCCCACTTCTTGGGTGTAGGCACAACAAGATCCTCAAGAGCGTATTTGAGCATCCAGCGTTTGCCCGCGGCTGTTGCCTCGTACCCATCCTTTTCCTTCTGTACGAAGCCCTGCGCCACCAACCGTTCGAGCGTACGCGCAATGTAAAAGGGATTGAAGGAAGGCATATCTTTCGGATGTACGGATTCGCCGGCAATAATCCGGCACAACAGTTGGCGCACCGGGGCGTACTTCGTGGCGGCAGAAGGCATTTTTTCCAAAAGATACTTCGCGGTGGCAATAATGGTTTCTTCGCTGGGAAGTTGCGTTTCCGACATTTTTTACTCCAAAATCATAATGTCGAAATTTGAGGCTGTTGTCAAGGAGTCGAAATGGCTTGACGGTAAACTTGCTCATACCCCTCAACCATACGCTGAAGGGAAAACTGTTCCTCTACGTATCGCCGACAAGCTGCCCGATCGATCCTGTCTATCTTCTTCATCGCCGCCACCAGGCCTTCTACCCCCTGCTCTTGGGGGACGATAAATCCCGTAACACCGTCTTTCACCACCTCTGGCACGGATCCCCGGCCATACGCCACGACCGGCGTCCCGCAGGCCATCGCCTCGATCATCACCATCCCAAACGGCTCTTCCCACTTGATGGGGAAAAGGAGAGCTTTCCCGAGGCCAAGAAGCCTTGCCCGCTCAGGCTGACCTACCACACCCACCCGCTCAACCATCGAGGTATCAAAAAGTAGCTGCAGCCGGTCTTCGTACTCCTTACTTCCTGCGTTGTGCGCATCCCAATCGGACGCGGCCACCAGTTTCGTGTTGGTGACGACTGCCGCTTTTATTGCATCCTCAAGGCCTTTCTCTGGAACCAGGCGCCCCACGAATACCCACCGTTTCTGGGGCGTTTTCACAAACGGATATTTGGCCGGATTAATGCAATGATAGACCGTCGCTACGAAATTGAGCGCGCTTCCCCCTCGTTGACTGTTACTGATCGACACGAACCGGTGCGACCGGAATTTCTCAAAAACGACCGCGCCAAGCGTGCCGGGGGCGGGCACGGGGTCATGAATCGTGTAGATAACCGGTATCTTGGTAAACTGCTCGAAATAATGGGCAGCGGTCACGGCAAAAACGTGGATGACGTCGAACTGTTCATCTGCTGCCGCACGAAACGCGCGGGAGAGCAGATCCGTCTCATAATCCCGTTTAATCAATAGTTGATCACCTGTTCCCAACTGCGCCAGGTCCAGATACCGGGCGTCTCCTTCGAGTTTTTTTGCGGTTGTCCGCACGTCGGGCGCGGTAGCAAAGGTCACGTCATGTCCCGCCCCGACCAGACCGTCGACCAAATCAATCGCAAGCTCTTTCGGAGCGTAAATCATGCCCCCGAACCGTTCGGACATGTAGAGACTCGGCGCGATAAATAAAATCTTCATACCCCCAGTATCTTCGCATAGACATGTTCGTACCCATCAGCCATACTTTCGACAGAAAAGTTCTTAAGAACATGTTGTCGTGCACTCGCACAAAGAGCCTGGTATGACGGGCTTTCCATGTCGACAATCTCTTTCACTTTCGCGGCCAGCCCGTCCACCCCCGTCTTCTCGTCGATAAGAAATCCGGTCCCTTCGGCAATTGTCTCCACCACCCCGCCATTGGCATACGACACGGCTGGGGTCCCGCAGGCCATGGATTCGACAGGCACGAGACCGAACGGTTCGTTCCATTTCGTGGGTACAACCGTCACTTTAGCGTTCTGGTACAGAATAATAAGGCTTTCGCGGGTCTCATGCTGTGCCAACTGAATTTTGACGCCATCGATATGGGGTTTAATCACCTTCTCGAAATACGCAGGCTCGGTCACCTCTCCAGCCATAACGAGGTTCATACCCAGTTTTTTGGCCACCAGTATCGCCTCAAGCGGGCCCTTCTTATCTATCACCCTTCCTGCCCAGAAGAGATAATCCCGCGTGGGCCTCTCTGCCGGTTTATACACCGATGTATCGACGCCGTTGTACACTGTGGCCACGTAATTGACACCCGGAACACGTTGCGCGTTACTAATCGAAGTGTAGTTGAGTTTGCCGTAGTGCATGACCAGATCCTGTTCGTCCTGATGGGTAAACGCATACACGCGATGGAACGTATGCACGCTGGGCGTTTTTGCCGCCGCCGCAAAGGGGAGGCCAAGAAACTGTGCATGAGAATGGATGATGTCAAATTCACCCGCCATCTCGAAACAGTGGGCAACATGCATGAGGGGATAAAATGAACCCGCCTGAGCCGCTTTCACGTCTTCTTGCAGGCCAAGCGCCTTCGGGAGTACTGCTTCGAGTTTTGCCGATGTATGCGAGTCTCCGGAGGCAAAAAGCGTTACCTTGTGTCCCCGCCGAACCAGCTCCTCAGTCAGGTGATACACCACGCGTTCGGTCCCTGCATATCCCGGGGGCGGCAGGGGGATCCACGGAAGCACGAGTTGTGCAATACGAAGCGGCTTCACCCCTTAAGACTACCAGAAGTGGGCGAGTCAGAAAAGGTATCAAGGAACCAGTCTCTGCTTCGGGGTTGTAACTTTCAAAACCGCATCAAGCGCCCAGAGGAGTGATATAGCGTATTTATTTTCGCTTGTTACCGTCGTTTCTTTGAATATCTCTTCTATCAACGCTCGGGCGCATATAAAACAGCCGCGCCGCGCCACTGAGACGCTGCATGTTCATAATCACTCGAGTGGGAACGCTTCTCGTGAAGCTTCCGGGCGGTTTCCCCGTGCGTTTCAATGGCCGCCACCACGGCTTGGGCTCGGCCTTTGACAAACTCCCGATCAAGCCAGGAAGCGACGTTGATATCGACAGGAACCAGGTGTCTCTCCAGTTAGCTGGCTGTCTCGCGCAACGGCCGAATGTTTGATTCGATACGCTCTCTCGTCTGCATAGGTAACCGTTTATTGTATCACAAACTACTTGCTATAGGCCATTATAGAACAATTTTACCCCCCGGTTTTCCGTATACATTATCTTGATTATCCTATAATTTTGATATATACTATAAGTCTATGCTGAACGAAATTGACTGCGATTCTCATCGGGCAAGCACGATACATATCTATCCGGATTCGCCGTATCCTCGTTCATTCGTCCTCACCAAGCCAAAAGAAGGTATGCCGCCCATGCCTGACGGATCACCCAATCCGCTCCAGTTCGACCGTGATGTCCTTATCGAACACCTGGGTTTGGAGTCGCCCAGAATAACCATCTGGCATGACATACCAAACCACGCCATCGCACACGCGCATTTGGATATTCTTGCCATGCCCCCCGATCCGCAAAACATAGACATTCAGGGCGTCCATCGGGAATCGGCAATCATAAAAACAGGCCTCATGGCCAGCACAACCAATCTCCACTTCTCAAGCTCGCAAGGCCTCTTCCTCTCTGCGTACGGCGGGTACCCGATATTCAGCATTAGTGCGCATAGTGGTCTCTATGTAGCTGATCACCATACAACGACATTCCAAAGGCCGGACAGCGCTGTATACTCCACGCTTGAATTTATCCCCCGCTATGACAACGGGTCGCTGCCTGCACTCCTTCACCTGACCATCGTGGAACGGGACGACTTCGGCACACCGGGGAGCAATGTCCAGGGGACGTTCAACTTCATGGCCACCTTTGAAGAAACCGACATGAACGAGGCCGCAGAGTCATTAATTGAGATGCTCCAAAACGGGGAACGTAGTCCCGAAGCACTCACGCGGATGTTTGATCTCCGCATGGAGAATGCGTCCTTTCAACCGTTCTGACCAAACGTGGCAGCGCGCACGGCCTCGAGGCGCTTGGCGGCACTTCCGATACACTCCTCAAACAGTTTCGCCTGAGAGAACACTTCCAAGAATTTGAAATCATACACCGGCTTATCCGCCGACCGGAACGCATCCAGAATCGGTTTGGCTTTCACCAGAAGCTCCGCATGCTTCCCTATTCCCTGCATGAACCGGTATGTACTTCTATTTCCGAACGTCACGAAGTTCATGGCAACCGTCGAGGCAAACGCGGGATAGTCCCGGTCAAACATGTTGTATTTGTAGGCCAGCAGCAAGAGATCCTTGGCGATATCCCACTCCGGATGATCTACCCGAAGCGCCGCAGAATCGGGCGCGTCATGAACATGATGGACGATGATATCACTGTCATACACGAGAGGATACCCGGCCCGCCAATACCGCGCAGAAAGATCAGATCCCTCTCCGCGCATGTTAAACACGATCTCATCATATCCGCCGACGGCCGTGAAGACATCCTTGTAAGTTGCCATATAGCGCGAATAGATGGCCTCCGTATAGGTGGTGGGGGCCACAAGCTTCATGCGGTCTTCCGGTCTGGGCCGGTCGTACTCGCCGTCGTGCGGTCCTCCCCGCCAGACAACCACTCCGCTTACCGCCGAAGCAGTAGTGTGACTCTTGAGTGACTCGACCGTATGAAGCACCGTTCCCGGATCCACCTCGATATCGGAATCACAGAAGATAATGAGCGGATGTTTGGCAACTTTTGCTCCGGCGTTTTTATTGGCGGCGATGCCCGGCGCATCGGGGCGGACGTAGAGAATATTTTTCTGATATTTGGTAAAAATCGCGTCGCGAAGCGACATGTCCGGCGTGCTGTCAGCCACGATCACCTCCAGATCAAATGACGATCCGCGTCCAGCAGAGGACAGGAGGAACTCGATCGTTCTGAGGGTCTGATCAATCCGTTGAAACGTCGGGATGACGATAGACACGCCTACCATATATCCATGCTACTCTCTCCTATGGACGGGCGCAATCTGAAAATTATTTGCTTTGCCCGTTTGCCTTCTGCACCCCTGCCTTCACCAGGCGCAGGTATTCTTTGGTGTTGGAAGCGTACTTTTTGTAGATAGACTCAAACTGTTCGGCAATTTTGCCCCACGTAAACTTCTTAACCACAAGCTCATAAGAGCGCTCTGCCATCTTTTCGCGCAATTTATCATTTCCCAGAAGCTCATTCACCCGTGATGCAATTTCATCACTTCGCTTCACATGAACGAGATACCCGTTATAGCCGTCCTTAATGAGGCTCATGACGCCTCCTGCGCGTGTGGAAACAACAGGTGTTTTGGCGGCCATCGCCTCGAGGATGACGAGTCCGAGCGGCTCTTTCCAGGTAGACGGCGCCACATACACGTCAGCGCGGGCGTAGAACGCTTTGAAGTTCACTTGTTCTTTCGGGCTCATATAGCCCAGGATGCGGCAGTTGGCAACTTTCAGGTCGGTAATGAGTTTTTCCAGTTTCGGACGCTCCGGCCCGTCGCCGAGGATAAGCACCTCGCCATGGATGTTTTTGGCCGCACGGATGAGGTAATCCACGCCTTTCTGCGGCGTGAGGCGGCCGGTGAAGAGGACGACTTTCTTGCCTTTCAGGTCGTATTTTTCATTCATCTGCGCAATCATCGCCGCGTCGCGCTTATACTCATCAAGATAGACGCCACCCGGGATTGTGCGCAGTTTGCGGTCGAATTGCGGACCGAACATTTTGAGAAACCACCGCCTGGTGAAAGCACTGTTGGCCGTGATGGCGGCAGAAACATCCAATGCATCGCGGATAAGCCCCACGAGCCGCCGGTCGCGGTTGAGGTAGTGAAGGTCGCTCCCGTGCGTCGTCACCACATACCGTGTCCCATACATAATTTTGGCGATACGGGCAACCGGAGGAAGGAACGCTGTGTGGAACGCGTGGATAATCTCCGGCTGGAAGTCCTTGACCGCCGCAAGCGTGGCGTTAATATACGCGGTGTATATTTTCCCCAATTCTACCCCGCTCATGTCCTCGTATTTTTTGATATCCGGCAGCTCCGGGTTGCCCACAAATACTCCCATCTGAGGCGGCGTGACGAGGTAATGCTTGATGCCCGGGAGCGTGCGGTGTTCCGGGGAGACGATTGCGACCTCATTGCCGTCTTTCACCATTTCGGCAGCAAGTGCCCGAAGCCAGGCGCCTGACCCATTGCCCCATAAAGGGAACATATAGAGGAACATGATTTTCATTCGTGATCGCGCCCCCCCAGCGCCTTTAGAGTGCATTATATCCAGTGTGGTAGAAGAACGCAAAAATAGCTTGATCTTACCGTCTAATTATGATATTATAGGCCATAGCGAATCTCCCACCTCCACGGTAGGGCGCCGATGAGGCGACCAGGGTTTTGCGTCGCGCAAAGCCGACTGGTATTCGCGATTTTTTTCACTTGCCGCAATCCGCTTCTATGGCGTCGACGATCGACGCGCGTCTGGCAGGCATAACCCCCGTAGCCTTCGCTCTGGATGACGAAACGGGCATCCAAACTATACCAAAGGGCGAGGGAAATTATTTTTGAGGTAAAAGGAAATGTCAACACACGTATCATCAGAATCATTGAAAGAAGGGGATTTCTTCACCATCGAACACGGTGAAGACGCAAGCGTCTGGCGGGTAGACCCGGAAGAACAGACCGCTACATTGGTCTGCGACCACGGCGAAGAGCTCGGCTATATGGAGCTTGCCTCCGTCGAGTTTGTTTACCTCCTCACACCAGCCGAAGTGGGCGCCCATTCGCGGCACCGGGGATTCAACCTCCCTGACGAGCAGGATCCCGACTCATAACGCACATTCATTCAACGCTGCACGAAGAGCGCCGTTCTTTGGAGCCCAGGCGATCGCCTGTGTTGACAACTCTCCATCCGGTGCTCTTTTTGTATATATTTGATTATGTTTGACATATCAAACAAGCCTAAAAAAGTTTTTCAAGTACTTTATTGATACTTTATATATCTAAATATATTTATTTACAAGAAAACTATATCTACAAACTGAAGAATAAGAAATCATTTCAAAGCTAAGCTTTGAACGTATTTAGCGCGATAGGAAGCGCTCTTTCTGGACCAGAAAAACAAATTCCACCAACGCCAGCTGTCGACGAAAGCGCCACGGCTCGCGGATAAGGCGCCACAACCACTCGCCGCCAATCGCGTTTCCGAAAAACGGAATCCGAAACCGGCGGAAGGAACGTGGCGCTCGCGGAATCTGTCCGGTTATGATGCTGAAGGATCCGCCAACGACCATGAGAAGCACGGGAACTTTTGTCACTTTCTCCAACTCGTCTGCTAACGCCTTCATATAATACTCCTGTTTCGGAGCACCGAGGGCAATAAAGACCATTTTCGCGCCGCTGTCGGCGATTGTACGGGCTGTCGTCTGGAAATATCCGGAAATATCGTCCTGATGCTCTATTTTCAAATACCCATCCGCCACTTTCATCATCGGAGCCTTAAGCGCCACCCCTGTCAGACCTTTATGTGACACCTGTAAGCACTTGAGTGTATCGACTGCTAAATCACCGTAACCGCCGATAAGTGCTATTGGAACGCGCCGTTTTGCCGCCATGTCCACCAAGTTGTCCATAAACTCTACCCCATGGATCGCCTGTGTTATAGGCCTCTCTCTTCTCCTCCGATTTCCCTGCGCCAATTTCCACCCGGCCCACACGAGACCATCACCATCCGGGAGCGCCACATTGGCCCAATTGAGAATTTTTCTATATCCGGAATCCTTTTGGGCGAGAACGATTTGCTCGGGATTCGGGGTCACAACAAAGAAGATTTTCCCTGTTTTTCCGGACACGGACCGGTCGATTTTCCGGTCGAAATGAAGTCCTTTCTCGATTTCTTCTAGGATTTCTTTTTTCGGAGAATTAGTGACCTTTATTCCCAGTATTTTTACCGCAGATAAGCTCATAATAAAATAATTGTGATATGTTTCTGAAAGTTCTGAATCAAAAAATAATTACTCTAGGATATAATTTTCTCTTCTCGACAATTTATTTTATTTTCTCAAAATTTGTCGATATTTTCTCTCTATAGGACTATACTACTTTCTATTCACACTCCGCTTGTATAATTCGATATTTTCTATCGCCACCCCCGTCCCGCGGACAACACACAGAAGCGGTTCGTCTGCCACATGACACACGACCCCCGTCTCCCGGGTCATAAGACGATCCAAGTTCGTGAGTTGACTCGTGCCTCCGGCCATCACGATTCCTTTGTCAATGATATCGGCAGCAAGCTCCGGAGGCGTATTTTCCAGCACGTCCTTCACGGCCCCGATGATCTGATGAAGCACGGGAGCGATCGCCTCGGTTACCTCAGCGCGGGTAAGCTCGATCATTCGCGGCAGGCCCGTCACGGCGTCCCGCCCGCGAACCTCCATCGTCTCAACCGCCCCTTCCAGACGAGTTGATGAATCGCCACCCATCGCGTCGCCGATGGTTATTTTTATCGTCTCGGCCATCCGTTCGCCAATGATGAGGTTGTGCTTCTTCTTGATAGCCAGTGCGATAGCCTCGTCCAGCTTGTTTCCTGCCACACGGGCGCTTTTGTGCACCACGACGCCCCCGAGAGACACGACTGCCGCCTCAGTCGATCCGCCGCCGATATCGACAATCATATGGCCTGAGGCCTGGGCGATGGGAATTTTGGCGCCTATGGCCGCAGCAAGCGGCTCCTCTATAAGATACGCCACGCGCGCACCAGCAGAAAGCGTGGCATCCAGAACAGCCCTACGCTCTACCTGCGTCACCCCACTGGGGACGCAGATCATCACTTCGGGCTTGAAGAAGCGATTCCGGCCCGCCACCCTGTCGATGAAATACGAAAGAAGGGCCTCTGTGATGCGATAATCGGCAATCACCCCGTCGCGCATCGGACGCGTGGCCATGATGTTTCCGGGAGTGCGCCCAAGCATCTCCTTAGCCTCGTTTCCTACTGCAACCACACGGTTGTCGTCGACCGTCACGGCTACAACTGTGGGCTCATTCATGACGACCCCCTCGCCGGCCAGCCAAACCAAACTATTCGCGGTACCTAGGTCTATACCAATGCGTTTCGTGAATCTGTTCAACATACTATTTGCTTGGAAAATTACCCAAACAGAGAGTGTTGGTATTCTAGCATACTCGCTGGTATAATACCGAGACATGGTGGCCAAAATCAGATCCTTTTTGATCCCATTTGTTACTTTATGTTCCATTCTTGGAGTTTCTCTCGCGGTCATTGCCTACGGCCGGGGTTACCGCGTCGACGTCACCAAAAGCGGATTCAAACCGACCGGCCTTATCTCCGCCACCAGTGACCCGGTGGGCGCCCAAGTCTTCATAGAAGGAACACTCAAAACCGCGACCAATAATTCGTTTGCCGTCGACCCCGGGTGGTACAGCGTCACAATCTCTAAAGAAGGCTACATTCCCTGGCAAAAGAAACTGCGCGTCCAGGGAGAAATCGTAGCCCGCGCTGACGCGTTTCTGTTTCCCACCAATCCGAGCCTCTCGCCGCTCACGACGCTGGGCATCCAGAATCCCATTTTGTCGCCTGACGGCAGCAAGATCGCCTACACGATCCCCAAAGGACACCTGGACAACGGCCTCACGAAGAAGGCCGGCCTGTGGGTCTACGCGCTCTCAGACGCACCTCTTGGGCGAAACCGCGATCCCATCCAGCTTGCGCTGCTTGATGATACGTTTGACGTAAGCACGGCTACGCTCACCTGGTCGCCGGATTCCACGCAAATTCTTGCCATCACGAAGGGATTCGGTGCCCGCATCTTTGACGTCAATGAGCCTGGCAAAAGTATCCAGGCGACTGCTACCTATAAAACACTCCTGACGGATTGGGAAGAAGAGCGTATTATCAAGGACCGTCAGAGATTGGCCGCATTCAAACAGCCGATTATCGATATCGCCACGTCGAGTGCTAAAGTTATCTCCCTTTCTCCCGACGAGACCAAACTGCTCTATGAAGCGACTGCCGCCGCAACCATACCAATGGTGATCAATCCGCCTCTTATAGGAACAAACTCAACCCAAGAAACCCGCGATATCAAACCCGGATCATTCTATGTCTATGACAGCAAAGAAGACAAAAATTTCTTCATCCTGGACAAGAAAGAGCTCCCATCGGCGAAAGTCACGCCGGCGCCAACCCGCAAGCCAACCTCGACGCCGAAAACGATGTCAATTCCCGACATTACGACCCAAGGCTCGCCCTTTATCCACTGGTTCCCCACGAGTCGGCATATTCTTCTTACCCTTCCCGGGAAGATCGATATCATGGAGTATGACCGCACCAACTGGGTGACGGTCTATGCAGGACCGCTCTCGGATGGATTTGTGGCGCCGTGGAGCAATGGCTCTCGCATCGTCATTATGACCAATCTCAATCCGGGAGTCAGCACGCTTCCCAATCTTTACAGCGTCAACTTGCGCTAATTGGCGCCGCTTCGCGCACGAGGAGATCCCGGTCAGCGGGCATGAACGAGAAGGAAAATGTTTCTTCGAGGGTGATGCTTCCATAGAGGGCCGAGGCTACGAATAGGTTCGTTCGGGCGACACTCAATTCATTCCTGCCGCGTGTCTGGGCAAAGGCGATCGTGAAGCTATCCGGGAACACCGTCCACTGTGCTTCAGAAATATGAAGCGAAAAATCTCCATACCCGCCACCCGAAGTCGATGCATGAAACGGACCATATGTAGCATTGTGCATCAAACTCATCGCACCGTATGCTTTCACGGCATCTACTCTGGCAGGTGACGCGTCTGTCTCCAGATCAAGGAGTGCCTTTCGATTTGCCCTTGCCATCCATGGTATTCCTTTTTCATGATCAGCGTATGGCTTCGTTCCTTCGTGAAGCGGGATCGTGCACTGGATCGTCGGACGTGATGCCTGAAACGCCTTTGACGCTGAGGTAAGTTCAATTGCCAAGACAGCCCAAAGCGCAGATCCGTGCGATCTGCCGATCTGCATGACGAATGTGTGAGGCTCGGTGAGTGATTGGGCTTTCTGCCAGTCCCGAAGCGCAGTTTCGACGAAATCTCCCGGCTCCCCTTCGGTCTTTGCGAGAAACGCCTGGGCTTTGTGAATGTAATGTCTTGTTTCGTCGAGGACCATGATGCGGAATTATATACCCGTGTTTAGACAATATCAAATAATAGCTATAAGTATCTTAATGATTCAATCCGACTTCTTATGCACATCGTGAAATCCTAATTGAAGAACCCGATCTTTCACTCGTTGCTTCAATTCTTTATCCCGACCCTGGGTAACAACAATCCGCGCATGTTCACGCTCGGTGAATGGGACCTCCATAATGACTCCATGCTGATGATCCTTCAGATAATATTTTGTTTCGGCCGTTATATCTTTTCCAGTGGATATAATGATGGCTGCCTGCCTCATGAGCTCCAGCTGATCTGTGCGTGTCGTTGCCGGATCACGAATCCCTAAGATGTTCACACTTGTATAACCAAGGTCGTCAAGAATACGGCCCACCATTTTGCTTCTGCTTTGAGCGTGATGGCACAGCACGAGAATTTTCGTCGCCGGATCATCAAATAACTGAGGATCCACCTCTTGCGGCTCTGCGACTATCGCGCTTTGTAACAATGCGTCGGCCTCCATGTTCATAGTGTTACGAAAGAAAATCAGTATCCCCGGTAGGAATTGAACCTACATCGGAGGTTTAGGAAACCTCTGCTCTATCCGTTGAGCTACGGGGACATCCGGGACAAACCGAGCGATTTTTCCCGACCGCGCCAATAATTGTAGCTGGTTTTATGTTAGAATACCAACATAACGGGACGTAGTTCAGTTGGTAGAACGCACGGTTCGGGACCGTGAGGTCGGCAGTTCAAGTCTGCCCGTCCCGACCAACTTTCCCACAAAAAAGCCCGGATGGCGTACATTCCAAATCCGGGCATTTTCCCCGACTCATCACTCGTAGACGCAGCGCGCCTCGATTTTCGTCCCATCGGGACTTGGGTAAACGTCGGGAAATTCCATGGTGCATCGGTCGCCTGTGGTCAAATCATTGACCTTCAGTGTCACTGACGTGACGGGTTTCACCTTGATCACGCAGAACACTTCTGCTGAATTCGTTTCCGCATTGCAGGCAGTTTCGCCCCCCACCTTCACAATAAACTGCTGTTTGCTAAAAAGAAGCGAACCAGTCGAGGTATTAACCAAAAGCAGGCGAAGCACTGCCTGCTCGCCATCCTGGGTGATCGTTCCCGTTGCTTTCACTCCTGGGACGACCGGAGTCGGCTCAGGGATCTGCGATGGGACAGATGTTGGCGTGTCCGCGGGAATGGGCGCGACAACGACAGCCTCAGCGGCATTGTTGACCATTGAATTTTCCTCTGCGGGCGGTTGCGCCTGCGCAGGTTGTGGGAGACACGAGGTCATAGCCAGTAAAAGCAAGACCACTGCACCAACAGTGAAGGTACTTTTCATACGTCCTCCAGACGATAAACAAGTAGGCGCGTGGCGCCTTTGGATACGATCGTACATTTTCCCCCTTCTTCCACCCTAGAGACAGATACAGAATATGCTATTTCCGTATACAACTGTATGCCACTTGCGTTGTCAAACATCAAATTATATACTATGGGTCTTGTTTTGTCATCTACCTCACAATGCGGGGCAGACTGACGATCAGGATTTGCTCTTTTCCAACCGAACGAATGAACATAGACGCGCCAATGAAGCACACGACTCGTGTTCTTTGAGGCGTGTCTATCTTATTTTCAGGAGAGTGTTCCATGAGAAAGTTGTTCCCCATTTTATTGTCCTTCCTCCTTGTTGGTTGTGCTGGACTTGGAGGAGGAAACCCCGCAGAAGGCGTGGTCACCCCGACCATCAAAAGCGAGATGATTGTGGACACTGACATCCAGATCAACCTCGTGAATTGGGTGGCGTGGACCCGGCTAATGCGGATTGAATCCTGCACTACGGACATTACGGTCGTGTCCCTGCAGGATGAGCCGCTTACCTTCACCTTGGACAAGGGCTACCAGGTGAATGGCGACACCGTGTTCGACCTCAACTTAGGGGTCTTCGCGGCATGCATGGCGCAGAAAATCGGTGGCATCCAAAACGGCGAAACCATCAACAAGTCCATCGCGATGGTATATGCCTATGTCGCAAAAGCAACGAACATCGAATACGCCACGTACGCACAAGGCGTTGCCGCCTACGGCGAAGCCATCCCGGAAGAGATGTACGATACGCTCTTCCTCGGCGTCAAACTCGACCTACCGGTCACCACGGTCGCCAAGCCGATGAAGGTCGGTCCATAAGAAAGGAATTATTCGTTCGTTCGAGCTCACACGGGGTTGTCGCCAGGAGTGTCGGAGTTCCTTTCCTCCTAGACCACACACTTCTGACCGACAGCCCCACTTTTTTACATCAATAGATATAATAATACCTCTTACTGCCTCAATACTGCTCGTAGCTTTCTGATCCCGAATCTGATAAAATATGCTGGCATGAAATTATCTTTTGCCTCCAAAAACGCTCCCCCGCCTGAACCGCCCAAGCCGGATGTCATCCTGGCCTCCCAGTCCATCGGCCGACGCCAGCTTCTGGAGAAACTCGGAGTCCGCTTCCGTGTGGCCGTTGCCCGCATCGACGAGGACAAAATCGTGGACAAAAAGCCTGAAACGATGATCAAGAAGCGCGCCGCCGCGAAAGCTCTGGAAGTGGCCAACCACCCGCGCGTCTACAGCATCCCGGAAGAGCGCGAATCACTCATCGTCGCGGCCGATTCCATGGCCATCCTGGGCGCCAAAACGTTCGGCAAATCCACGGACCGCGAGAACACCCGCGAAATCCTCAAAGCACTCATGGGCAAGACGCATTCCTTCACGACTGCCGTGCACGTTATCCTCATGCAGGGGGAGAAGGTGAAAAAAACCTGGGAGAAGTCTGTCACGACGAAAGTCACCTTCCGCAAGATGAATGCAACCGAGATCGAAAGCTACATTACCCGCTTCGACTTCACGAGGTTTGCCGCAGGGTATGCGCTCAATGAAGCGCCGTGGGATCTGGTCACGAAGCTCGACGGCAGCTACACCAACGTCATCGGCCTGCCGTTTGAAGTATTACTCCCGATTCTCAGGAGTCTTAAGATAATACTTTAACCGTTTGTCGCCTCACCGGGCGACCCGCCGAGGAGGCGGGAAGTCCTTCTTCCCATCCTTCGATCGCTGAAAATTATTATCTAAAATAGCCCCTTCGCATATTTTTCAGCCTGTCCCCACGCTCTAGATAATTTCAAAGCTTAGCTTTGAATTCGAAGTTTGATATAATCCGGCGTGTTTGCTGTCGCACGTTGACAATTTCACGCATTTTGGGATATTTGGCGTTCCGGTGAGAAGCTTAATCTGGCTTTTCTCCGGAACGTCAAATTTCAAAAGAGGAGTTGCTTATGAAGAAAATGTTCCCGTTCGTCCTGGTTGGGGTCATCGCCGGATTTCTCATCCGCGCGATTATGAACGCCCCCAGCCGCAACCCACAGGCTGATGGACTTGCGAGAGTCCGTGAGCTTGCCCAGAAATAAGGAGGCAGCATGGTTCAGTGGTTTATCGAGATGCCATGGCAGGGCAAGGCACTCATCATCGGCTTTGCAGCCGCGATGATCGTGCTTGGCATCGGTCTGTTGAAGGACCTCAAAGCCCTGCGTAGTCAACCGCCGGAGGAATAAAGCCATGAATCCGCTCGTTATGGTTGCTATTCCCGCGGGCATCAGCGGCCTGATATTGCTTATTGTTGCGGCAGTCAGGCTTGCAAAACGATTCCGTCGGACACGGAGACGCTATGGATAGCCTTGGCAAGCGAACGATCGCCATGATCGTCCTATTCATAATCGCCCTCCTGAGCCTCGCCGCTGCAGTCTTAGCCAGTTGGCCCGTCTTTTTTGGCTGACTGTCCCGTTCAACGTCGAAACTCCACCCGATGCGGCAGCTGTAAAGCTGTTTTGAGATTGATGCACGGTGTACGGGAGTTTCTCCCCTTCCGCAATGCGGAAGGGAAATCTCTCCCGTACCGCTAAACCTGCGGCAGCAGACTTAACCCCTTTTGTCCTCCAGCGGACAACCAAGGGGTTATTTTTTAGCTTCGCAAGGCCTGGCCTTGCGAAGCTAACTTTTTGACAATATTGGCTCATAGTGATACAGTCCTGGCTACCGATTGAGAGCCGTATGCAGCTCTTTTTTCGGCCAAACAGGTTCCTGGCACCTTCACAATTCCTGCAGGTCAGAGGCGATCTGGATGAAACAGACGATCTGTTACGATCATCTCTTTCAAGACAGATCACCTCCCTGACCGCATGCAAGAAGCACCGGAAGCGGTCAATTCCACCAATTCATGGGCAAGAAGAACGGCGCGGGCCGTGGGCGACCCATGAAGATCCTAGAGAAAGGAGCGAACAAATGACAAACGCAGCGAAAACACTTGCCAGTCTTGTCGGCGGAATCATGTCCGCGATGGGCACAATCTTCGCGATGAATGCAGTGGTCGCATGGCTCGATGACGCTATAGTTTATGTCGTGAACAACGGCAATCTATACCTTCTGGCAAGCACCATGGGCATGGCACTTGGGACAATCATCGCGGTGTTGCCTTGGGCAAATCTCCCCGACGCCCCAAGACTCGCGCGCTGGATTGTGTTTCTGCCTGGCGCATTCGCCGTCCTGATGGGCTTGTACCTCCTGGGACAAATCGCCGCCACTGGTCTCGCTGAACCTTATTCCTTCAGTCTCATCGAAGGATGGAGGGTACTGGCAATGACCGCGATGGTGACAGTTCTGGGTGGGTGGGCAGCGTACGTTGCCTTCACCAAGCCTACGTCAACAGGCACAGCGTAGCGCACCAAGCCGCATCCACCCAATCCCCTCAACTTCGCCCGGAGAGGAATCCGATTGGGACCAACGAAACTTTCAGACATGCGCCCTGCAGGGAAAAGACGTTTTTACGTCGCTGTGATTGTCTGCATGTGTGGGAGTTTCACCAGTCCCGATTAATTCGGAATTGATATCTCTCCCACACTGTTTTCATCGCCAGGAAACACCCCCCCGCCTCACCGGCGGGGTTTTTGGTGGGTTATCACACATTAACTTGCCAAAACAGGCATGACTTGGCTATAATTTCCCAATCATGGTTCTGAGAAACACACAGATTACTGTCCTAACGTATTTCCGATCCCTTATTAGGGTCGGCAGCGGGGACGTGGTCTAAACGGCACAAGAGAAACAAAAGCCAAGCAGAACGATCACCCCCGCAAGGGGGTTTCTTTTTAGGAATCTATGAAAGAAGCAGTAGTAGTAACACAAAGCGCCGCCGAACGGACATTTCAGGCTGAACGGCGCGAACACGAATACCACCAGGATACGGTACGCATCGCGTTGATGCGTATGGAACCAGCCATGATCTTGGAGCATATGTTGCCTTCCAACGAGGCACTCACTCAACTGCTTGCAGACAAAACTTCGCTTCAAGGAGAAAAGCTGGAACATTACATCCTCCATGAAGCATCAAGTCCGCTCCCTGAGGTTACCACCATGATTTGGGAAGTGAAGGCGGCTGGGCAAAACGTCGTCAACCCCAACCAAGTCATCTTAGTCGGCGGCGGCGGAAGGCAGGTTGACCCCACGCACCCCATCAAGGCGAAGGACATCATAAAAGCCGCCCGAAACGAGGCGTTTGAAGAAGTCCATCTCGTCGCCCACCGACCAAAAATTCTGGACAATATCACCTACACCTATTCGTTTGACCACCCGCGTCTTCCAGATACGAAAAAGCCGGGCCGCCTGAAAAACACGACGCACCTTGTGGTTGCCCGTGCCGCGCCGCACGACCGTGTGCATTTTTTCGACCCCCAAGACAAACTGCAGAACGTCCTCCAACTTACGCCATCACGCGTATCCAGTCTCTTTGAGACGGAAACGATCTATCACCACGGTGACGGACGGGTATTTACCCTCGTTGACAGCCTTTCTAGTTCCGCGCAGAGACGGAAAAAAGCACATGTCATATCAGATCCTACCGAAATCGCACGCTTCAAAGCTGCAGTTGAAGCAGAAGCATACATCTATGAAGCACAGACGATGCGCAGGGTCTTATCCTATCTGGAATCCGTCCCTGATCATCAACTGCGGAAATCTGAACAAAGGCAAATAACGATACTCTTGCGACGCCCTGATCCGGCTTCCCAACAGGATGCGATCCGTCAGCTTACGACGATGAAAAGAATCCTTCATAACATTGAGAAATCGTATTCCGACAAAACTAACTTCCCGAATCTATATGTCGATCAGAAATTATTTGGTCGTCTAAAAGCTCTGGGAGTATCCGAGCACCGCCTGAAAAGCCGCATGAAGCTCATCCAAGACCTCAGCACCGCCACACGATGGGTTGCACAAGACCTGTCGGTTGAGTATTACGCGGAAACCGGACCACAATTTCCCCTGCTTCTTGCCCACATGCTCTCTGAGCTCCAGCACTGGAGCAAACATGATTATGAGCTCATCGCACGGTGCCCACCGCTTAAACATATCGTTGACACCGTATGTGAAACATTCAACGTCAACACCGCGCAAGAAGGCTGGTACGCGACAGTCGTGAAAAACTTGTGCCAATTCCTCACCATGGAAAAAACGAATCCTCCCGCCTATGAAGGCATCAAGCAACGCTTGACCCAGCGTTACTGCAATCCAGACCCGGAAACAGGTGTTCATGTAATCGGTGATCCAATTAAATTAGGAAAACTGAGCCAAAAAGTAGAAGGCTTTCTGCTTCAGCAGTTTGAGCCGCTCAAAAAGACAGTAAACCCTGCAATCCTGACAAACCTTCGTCCCAATGCGTTGGGCTCAACCACGCAGGAAATTCCAGAGCTTGTCATGCGGATGTTTGGCATGAGTCAGTATACAGGACAACCGATCAATAACTCAGAGCGCAACGCCGCGATGCGCAAATTGTGCGAAATGATCAGGATTGACCAAGTCGATCAAATGGTAACCGCAAAGACAGGCACCCACATAAAACCCTTGCGAAGCGCCATGGATACGCTTCTGGGAGACCGTGTAGGCACGATTCGAACAGCCGCGGGAACATTTGACCACCATATTATCCCACCGGAAAAAATACATATGTTTAAGCATCTCATCGATATTCCGCCAATCACTATCTTTGGCATTGATCTTTCTGAATTTGATATCCCGCTTGCCTTCTCGGTACGGGTAAAAGACGAATATTCAGCATACCGCAAAGACTTGGAGCGCGGCGGCATCGAATCCCCGGATGAAGATATGAGCGATATCTTCGGCTTTATGATCGGCCTTGACCTGCATAGATTTGAACAACAGCTCTACCAGAGACACCCGCTCATCGCTCAGGCAATGGCCCAAGAAATCACCCGCCATTGGCAGCGCTGGGCATCTCAACTTATCTTAAACGCCCTCATGATCCAGGTTACCGCAGACAGGGAAACCCAACATCCCGTCTTTCGTTTATACAAAGGCCGCGTTTCCAGCACCATGGAGGGCCTCCTTGATATCGAAGGCCAGCAGAAAGGCAGCGCAAGCTCGAAAGAAAAATGGGAATGGATCAAGTACGTGATGGAAATGCACGAGAACTCAGGCGCCATGTTTCAGGTGGAAATGCAACACTTTCCAAGCCTCGAGGACATGGTGAAGAAAAAACTCGATGACGAACGGTTCCACAGAGACCGGCTGTTTAATCACACCGAAGGCCGCTACCCGCTTATCCGCGTTGTCTTCGGCATGCAGGAAACCTATGGTGACGCAATGCAGGCATACTACGCATGGAGAAACGAGCGCAAACTCTTCCGTCTTCCGTGGCATCGACGGCTGCGGCTGTGGCTCTTCTTCTGGCTAAAGCGCTACGCGCAACAAGACGCCGCAATGTATGAAGATTCCGTGTAGTACAATAAAATTATCCTCGTATGCCAGCACCAGCGGAAACATCTCTTATTTACGAAGCCTCAGCCAGCGCAGTGCATGAGACCGACCCGTTTTATAAGAACCT
Source organism: uncultured Gammaproteobacteria bacterium (assembly GCA_964445435.1). Lineage (GTDB taxonomy): Bacteria > Patescibacteriota > Microgenomatia > UBA10105 > UBA927 > CAYUKU01. The sequence continues at coordinate 43,751 of CAYUKU010000007.1, read as the reverse complement.
CGCAACTGACCGGGAGGCGATCCGCTGGCTTGTCCGTCACGCAGATGAGCTCACCGAAGGCGATGAAGACGGCACGTTTTCAAACATAAAGATGCTCAAGCAAAGCATGGTACTTCTGAACGAGGATCTGGTTCTTGATGAAGATCGCGACCACCACGTCGCCCGTGTAATCTTCTCCCAATACTGCCGCATGAACCACATCGACGAATCGGGATTTTCAGACGATTTCATCCGCGACGCGATTGTCGTGGTCGAGAAATACATTCTGGGAGAGGAAGCAGACCCCCGGTATTCCTGGAACGCGTCGATGCTTCGCCAGAGCCGCGAGAAGCCGCCCCGGATATTTGAGACGCTCGTCGGACGCGGAGGCGTGTGGCGCACGCTTCTCTACCCTGACCGGCATACAAAAACCGCAGGAGCGCAGGAGCTCCAGCAGATGCTTGCCGCAGGATCGCTTATATTCGCGCAGAACGCCGCGGAGCGAGCCACGGAACACATCCCCTTTCACCCCAATCCTCCCGACACGACAGGACGGCAAGCCGTGGCAGACGACGGGAAAAATCATCTGGCCAAAGCGGAAAAAGGAGAACTCTGGGGCAACCAAAAACACCTTCGTCATATCACCCTGTCTCATGCCAAACACGCATCGCCCATCGATGTCCTGACGCGCACCATACGCGGAAAAACGCACTACCGTGAATTTGAATCCTTTGCCACCATGCCTGTCCGCGTCTGGCGGGAAAACGCCCAAACCGGCACGCTTCAGTATGTCGATGTGCCGATCAACAAGCTGCTCGAGCTGCCTCCGAACATTTTAGAAGGATTACTTAGCGCGCACGGCGAACATCTTTTCGGCGGCCTGTACGCATGGAAAACCGCGCCCAAAACGCCGAACATGAACGAAGACGGCCCGATTATGAGTATATCTGCGGGGCACGGGACGACTGTCGATTCAGAGCTTTTCGAGCACACCAGATCGGGACAATCAGTCGTCCATATGCACTACAATCTGGACAAAAACAGGGCCGAGCTCTACTGGAGCCATGCCTCAGTCGACGGTGTGCCGGGGAAAGCGATGACACTGGCCCTTGCCCGCGCCGTGGGGGCCACGAAAACGCCGCCGCCCCGAGAGCTTGAGATTGAATGGTTCCCGCCTGTGCAGGACAACGACGTGCCGGGATATTGGCGCCTATGGGCGCTGCGACGGAAAATCCAAAACAATCTCAGCAGCGACCCCCAGAAACTGGATTATCTGGAAGACCGGGCTCTCAACGAGCTTGTCTACGCACTCCATCTCTCAGACGTTACCGTTCATACCGAGCTTACCCCCCAGCAGGTGGCAAGACTCGACCGGGCCGCCAGTGCCATGAACACCGCGTGGTACACGAAGGCGGAGGCGAAAATCCAGGGAATCCTTGCCAACGACCCGCTCTCGAAACGGGCAGAGAAGGCGCTTCTTAACCGGCTTGCGGCGGCAAAAATGAACAGCACCAAGTTTATCGATCTTATGACCCGGCAGTTTTTCGGCCCTATGGCTGTCTGCATGCTCCCGCGCGACCCCCGCGCGCGACTCCAGCTTGCGCTGATGCCCAATATGGCCGATGCGGTCGTAAACGCGACCCACACGTACGCATTTCGGAAGGCAGACAACCCGCGGGCAAAAGTCTTCGGCTCACCGGCAGAAGAGGTGCATATATCCCGAAGTGAACTTCTCGCTTCGCTTGAAGACGCTTTCCGGCTTATGACGACTGAATACGGGCTTGACTGGCTTCTGGATTTCACCATTCTTACCGTCCTTCAGGAATCAACCCAAAAATTCCGGTTTGTTGCTGAGGCTACCGCCGCAAACGCCCGGAAAATGTTCATGGAGGCAGACGACCAAGCGCTCTTTGACGATTCCCTGATCCGAATCCAAAATTCACACCTCGGTGATTCTCAGGTCATTGAAGAGTTAGACGGAAATGAACAGCAAGTTGCCGTCATGGGCGGATTCACCTCTGCTGAGACCTGGCACCGGGAAATCGTCTTTGCAGGCGGCATCGCCACATATCTGATCAAACGCAAAGACGGCACCAGTATATCGGTTGATATGCGCAACAAGGCCACGCCTGAACTTATCGATAACCTGCGTATTTATGACCGCAAGGCCATGCTGCCTGCCATCGAGAAGACGGTGAAGCAGCTTGGCCAGGGAGACGCCAATCGGACGGCAGAGTACCGGCGCATGGCCCAGGACGCCCTTGAGGCCTGTGCTGTGGCCCGCCGCGATCTCTACAAACCGACCAGCAAGTACGGTATCTCCTCGACGCTTATCATCACCGAAGTACTCATGCGTAACCGAGAATTGTTTGAAGGGCTGAAAGTTCTCTGTATCGCAGGCGAGTTGGATATGGAAGAACGGTTCCTGGATATGACGCTTGCAGCAGCCGATGAGATAGCCGACGCCCTTGAAGCCAAACCTGCGTAACAAGCTCCCATTTACACTGTGTTATTCGTATAGTAGCCCACTTGACAAAACTATAGGCTTATAGTATACTATCTTTCCTCGTTAGGATACCATGCCCTATTTGCGGCCTGGACAATCTGAAACGAGCATGCTCTTTAACAAAGGGAGGCATCACGCACTATCTCCTTGAGGCTGAGTCGAAGCGTGCACTGAGGCTGGAATTACCTGATTCCCACCTGTGTGCACGTTTTGTACTCAAACCTATTTTTTATTCCTGGGGGATTCCCCCACTGCTACCAAGGAGAAGCAGCCATGTTGAATCAGAAAACCATTCCCGTCCGCCATCGTTTGTTTCGCCGGCGCAAGATCTGGCCCTGGATCATCGGTATCTTTGCCCTTCTACTGTGCACCAGCATTGTGGGAGGCAACTGGGCCCTGATCCAAAACCTGCTCGCACCGTATGTGACGGCAACCGCCACTGCCGAAACGACGACTCCGCCAACAGCGACGTTCACCTTCACGGTGACCGCCAGCCCCACGGCGACAGCGACCACGACTCCGGATCCAACCGAGAGCCCGACCGCTGGAGATGCAACCGTTACGATCGCGCCCTCACGGACGCCGACCGAGACGATGACCGAGACGCAGACCAACACACCTGTGCCTACGGCTACACAGCCAATAACGGAACCCCTCAGCGCGGATGAAAGCTCGCGCCTGGTAGGATTCCAGTCGGAAAATTGCCCACGGAAACCCGCGTATCTGCAAATTCGCGTAGAATTTACGGATGCAACGCACGCCAAAGTAGTTGCGAACTACTGCACCATCGTAGTTCGGAACGAAAAAGGTCTGCCTGAATATCGCTTCGGCATCGCCAATACCGAAGATGATAAGTGGATTCCGGGCAATACATGGATTTTCATCGTAGAGGTCGTCAAGAAAGAAATCGCAATCAAGGCGGAACGCAGCGCTTTCAACGACCGAAATGGTGATCCCATGGTGGAGTACGGAGCCATCATAGGTGTTGTAGACTACTACGTTCACATCCAGATTTATCCAACACTCATCCCGACTCCGACCCCCAATCCGTAAAGAGACTCGCTGCCGGTTTCGGCGGACCGGCCAGCGGTTTCCTCTTCTCCTCCTTTCGAAAGGGAGCCGTCATCGCTCATGACTCATACACGTTTTGGCCCTGTAGCCAGACTATGAGCTCGTGGCGGCTCCCCCGGAGAAGAATCAAGATTCATTGGACGCGTGACAAACAGTTTTTGTCTGTAGAAATCTCATCTCACGATGATCAATTTCTCTTTCAAAATCTGCTTGCCTCCCTTTGAATCCCCAGCCCTCAAAGCACTTTGAGGATTGAGGATTTACGACAGCAGAACCAATCCAACTCTTAGCTTCGCAAGGCCAGGCCTTGCGAAGCTAAATCCTATGGCACGAGAAGAACAACCAGCAACCGCAGAACTTACCACCCGCCGGTTTGACCGGGAATCCGCTCCCATGGATTACAGCAATGAAGCCATGCGGGAGGCCTTCGGCCGGCGCCAGCTCTGGATCCAAGACATGTTAAAAACGGAAACCCATACCGGATTTACCGTCTACGACGCGCACCTGGATGCCAACACATCCATCCTCGCGGTCGATATCGGCATGGCGCACCAGACGAAAAACGATATACAAGAGTACGGCGCGCGCGGCACAGCCGGCAAACTCCTTATTTCTCTTACGCGCGCTGAGGCGCAGGAAGTCCAGGATGGACTTGGTCAGATTGATGAACTTCTGAAAGGCAAAAACTTCCGCAAAAACGCCCCGACGTATCTTTTTCCCAGACACGGTGTTCGTTCGTACGAACGGCTCGCCCAGTCCTTGCGGGCAAAAGCGTGTCAAAGCATGATCGACCAGAAAATCCGCGACGCCACATCGCTCGACGTTGAGTGGCACGGATTTGGCGGTAGCAGCATCGCCATTGAGCAAACCGCCAGAAACACCATGACCAAGTGGACTGATGACAACCCCAATTCTCACCGTATCAAGGCAGTCTTATCGATCATGGGCGCTGAAAAAACGCGGGTCAACGATCCGGTTTGGGGCGTATTCCCTTATCATCTGGAAGAACATGGCAAACGTCAGGTTCAGTACGCCACACACGAGCTTCTTGACTATGTCACGACACGCAAACGGGAAAACCTGGAAAAGCGATACGCAAACATCCAACACCTCATGCTCAATGGCCATTCTATGGGTGGAGAAATCGCCTATGCCATCGCGCTGGACGAAGACTCATTCCGGCCGCAACTTCTCTCTTCCGGATACGCGGTCGATGCGAATTTGGATATGTCCTATCTTCTCAATACACCGGTTACCGTTGGCGCCAAATATGACAGAAGTGCAGTGCCCCTTCTGGGGGGATGGGGCGGATTTCTGCTCAAATTGGGCGCCAACAAGTTGGCCCCGTATACAACGATGCGGGCCGGTGAATTCGCAGGCCTGGTAAAACTTGCACACAATAAATTCTTCACCCCCAATACGCGGCATTTGTACGAGCTTGCGGCACACATGAAACAAATGCATATTGATCCTTTGTATGTCGCCCAGTGTGTGTACGACCTTAACCGTGCACCGGACATGCGCGCACTGGTCGATGGCAACCGGCCTGTTCTGAACAAAATTATTTCGGAAGGCCGCATGGCCGCCGTCATCGCCCAATCCGACATCATCCTCAACCCCGATAAACAGTTTGAAGCGCTCTTTGACCTGGATATCCCTGTATTCTCTCTTCCCGGCGAAGATCACTACCTGTATGAACAGCATCAGAAACTCGTCACTGCCCTTCAAACCAAAAATCTGACGCTTTATAGCTCACTGCTCAACGACTGGCTCATCCGGTCGGAGGTACGCCGCGTGTTTCTTGATCCCATCCCGTACCTAACAGCAGTGAAAGACCAACTCCAAGAAACTGATGCGATTGAGTCTTACAAACCCCTCTTTGAACTCGTATTTCGCCGCAAAGACCCTATACACACCAGAGCGCTTCGCAAAACACGCGAAAAATTGCGCAAACTCATCGGCAAGTTTTTCGTGGAAAACGGATGGACGTTTCTGAGTCACGAGGAAGCACTGCCTATAACCGCCGTTGTAGAAAACCGTTATGGGCAAAGCGAAGACGCGCGGCAGATGCTCGCTTCTCCGGTCATCGCCCATATCCAATCCGTTTTTTCGCGGTATTACGCACTTCTGTCTGTGTTTGACAACGCACCTGCGACGGTTACCGACGCGTTTCTTGCGGCCACAGGGCTCACCACAAATACGCAAGACGTAATACCCGGCGGGCGACTGCCGGACAGCCTTCGGTGGGGGCTGCTTCTGCAGCGCAATCTCACCTATCTTCTGCATCACCAGAACGCGCTTTCCGCAGTAGGCATGTCGGAGTTCGCCCAGCAGATTCTTGAGTCAGGCATGCCGCTTCCCCGGACAAGAGACTGGACAGAACCACGCACCGCCCCCCAACGTTTGTTTGATCATCTCTCAGAGATGACGCACCATTCTGACACCGCACCTGCAAAAGCACTTGCGATGTACCAGGCACTTGCACATCTGATTGTTGACTATGTAGAAGAACTCAATCGTCCAGCAACACGACAGTAAAACTATGAACACACTGGAAACAGAGCTCATCCTCCATTCCTATTCATCCGTTAGGGAATCAACAGACGGCAAAATACCTGTCGAGGCATTGCGCGCGATCTTCGACCCTCTAGAGCGCCAGATTGTCACCCTGACTACCCATGGCTACCGCCTAAGCACAGCGGGTGGCGTACTTCATTATTCAAAGAGGTATGTGCAAAACAAACTGCACAGCAATTACGGCCGTGCAACGGTAGATAAAATATATAGCCTCACCGGCTGGAGACCAAGGAAAACAGAGGAAATAGCGCTCTGGATGTACCGCGAAGGCATCATAGACCGTATGCAACCAACGCCGCACCTGTGGAAGCAAGATGCATTTGATCCACGGCAAATTCGCATCATGCACACACTTCTTTCGGGCATCTTTGACCGACAGCAGATCGCCCGCCAGCTGGGATATGCCCACATACACACCGCCGACAACGTCCTTGCCGGATATCTTGCCGCAGGCAGGCAGCCAGTCTCTGTTCTGGACCGCGTAGAACACCTTACGGGAGTGCGTCCGGAAACGCGGCTCGGTGCAGGCATGGCTATGGTCGCCTGCGGATATATCGCAGAGAGCATTATCGGCTCAGCGCTCCCTGTTCCCCAGCTTGCTGCTGACGCCCCGCCACTTAGAGCAAGCATAACATAACCACAGGTGTGCCAATGCTGTATATGAAAAACATTATTATCCTGTAATATAATAGCCATATGACAGAAGAGATTCCAATCCTGACCGAATGGAGCGATATTCCTGACGAGCGGAAAATAGAGATCGCCCAGACGCATCCTGCTGTGCCGGTAGAAATATTCACCGGTATGATGTTGCGTACGGTCACGGAAACTACCGTTCATGACGCAAGAAAAACACCGCTTGTCATGGCCATGCTTGACTGGACGGAAGCCCAGCTAGAGCGATTCAACCTCGAAGCCCTTCCTTCATTCGACTTGCAGGTAACCTTCCCTCAACCGCTGTACACGAAACGCATACTTCTGTCTGCTCTCCTTGACAGGTTGTTTGAAATAGAAGCCATTGATGAAGCGCGATATACCGAATGGACAGGCAAACTTCCTCTCCTCCCCGACCAAGACTTTTTAATCCGATAAGCTTATAGCATTCTCCGATCGGTTTTGGAATACTTCCTCTCCTCCAACGTCCTTTAACATCCCGCGTAGGCGTGTGAATCATTTGTGCCCGCCATGACGGATTCACGCGATGGCCCAGGCGCGTCCACACCCACCTCACGCGTTCCATATCTGAACAAAAATCCACTCTTAAGGAGATCCCTCATGTTTTTACCACACTTCGTACTACCCTGCTCGTTTTGATAGTTTTGCTTACGGCATGCGCTCCGCAGGCGGCACCTGGACGGTCACGTATGAGGATACAAACCGGCTGACAGTCGGCTTCAAAATTCCCGACATGACGCCCAACAGCAATGCGTCCTGCACCCTCACGAATGAGAGTACGAACCTGTCCACCTACTGCTGGTTTGAGCCGAAGTAGAAATCTCAGATATGGCCCCCCTCAGGGACGACAAAGATATAGCCAATCGTTGGCGATGTTGCGTTGTTCCTGAGGGGTGGATGAGTTTTAATTCAAAGCTAAGCTTTGAATTTTTCTAGCGCCGCAGTACAATCTTCTTAAATGCGGCCTGCCCCGTTTTTTACCAACGGCTATTATCACATCTATAACCGTGGCGTGGATAAGCGTATTGTTTTCCAGCGCTACGGGCATTATCTCCGGTTTGTTTCAACAATCCGGTCAATCCTCAAAACGGGCAGCGCCACAGAACGATCTTCCTACAATCAAAGCTTAGCTTTGAACACGAAGGTCGACATACTTTCTTACTGTCTCATGCCAAACCATTATCATTTCCTTATTAAGCAAAAAGCAGACGGCGGCATCACGGAATTCATGCACAAACTCAACACAAGCTACACAAAATTTTTCAATATCAACAATCATAGAAGCGGAAGATTGTTTGAATATACGTTTAAGGCGAAAGCTGTGGAAAGTGACGAGCTACTTCTTCATATTTCCCGCTACATTCATCTCAATCCAGTCATTGCCAAAATCACCGAAAAGCCTGAAGAATGGAAGTGGTCATCTTGTCAGGAATATCTCCATATTGCGAGCCATCCGTTTTGCGTAATAGCCGAAATTCTGTCTCATTTTGGGAGTCCTGCAGCATACATGCGGTTTGTCTCCGATCACGTCACATACGCAGTGCTCCTTAAAGAAAGTGAAAATGGAAAAATCGAGGATGGCCTATTTCTTTAGCCCGTCGGAACAATCCGCAAAATTTCAAAGCTTAGCTTTGAAATAGCTCTTCCGGTTTGAACAGAAGGCTAATTTCCTTCTCCGCGGCCTCAGGTGAATCGCTTCTGTGCACCACATTCTTGGGTTTGGATTCCCCAAAATCGCGCCTGATCGTTCCCGGCTTGGCTTCTGCCGGATCAGTCGGGCCGCAGATATCAAATACCTTCTGGATCGCTCCCTCCCCTGCTACAACCATCGCGACAACCGGCGTGGCCATCATGTCGGAAACAAGAGAGGGGAAAAACGGTTTGTCTGCGTGATGGGCGTACCAGGTTTTGAGGATGTCCTCAGTCAGGCGCACCATTTTGAGGGCCACCACATCCAGTCCCGCCCGTTCGAAGCGGTCGATGACCTGACCTACGACTTTCTTCGTAAATCCGTCGGGCTTGATAAGAACGACTGTTTGTTCGCGCATATGTCCTCCTCAATAATTTTCCCAGTATACCGTATCAACTATGCCTCTGTATAGGTTTTCTCTATCTTGACACGACATGCTATAGGTCTTATAATCGATGCACAAGACAACACTGCCTTGTCCAACCCAAGCGGAAGCGGGGAAGGAAATTACAACTGGCCAGTCTTCTTGAAAAAGAGGAAGCCGGTTTTTTGTAGACGTAGAGATATTTTATCTATATCAATCTATTAAATAATAGCATATCCTATATATTAGTAGTATTGTCGTGCTAATCTGAGATATAATCCACTCGTCTACGTATGTCAGCACCGGAAACGCACGAACAGGACAAAACCCACGATCTCGTGGGAGATCTCATGGCCCGCGGATGGGGACACTTCCTCTTTGCTGATGCCGCCCATGAATACGAGACACGCTTCGCATATGCCATCAGACAAGGCCACGCATTTGACTGGGAGCCGACCCTCAACGCATATAAGATTGCCGCGACCGCCTTCACCATCGCCTACATCGAATACAACAAACCCATCCAATACGATATTCTCCATCCCAAAAACCGGCCAACATTCGCTCCTCCAGCTCAGGCGTATGATGACCGGCAGGAAGGATTTACGATAGGACAGGGCGCAGGACTGGCGGAACTTCGGTTTACCTTCAATGGACCGCAGACGACCGATCCGGGGACGCCTGAGGCCATTACACGAGCGCTCGTCAAAACCTTAAAATGGATGCAGCCTAGCATGTTTGCGGCGCTTCGCTATGTCCAGCCTGTATTGGCCGGCGAAGGATTTACGGGTAAACCGCTTCGCCCCATGTCCATATTCCACATGCCCATCAACGAACGGCTCACCCTGGAGATTCTTGTCGCACAGCCGGAGGGCACATCCTGGAATGAACCGATCAGTCTTCGTGCCAATGCGATGTGCCAGTTTGGATTGGTCGTCTCAGACCCCGATGGCGACATTGCCCGCATGGTAGAGTTTCCCCCAAAAAGAGCATTTCTGCGAAAAAAGGTCTCACCAAAGGCGCTCTGGGAAAATACCTTTCACACTGCCCCGCGTGGCGCCGTGTCATGCTGGACTCATATCGATCTTCCAGATGGCATCACTGCCGATGATGCAGATGCGATCGTAACTGAAATCTACGGAGGCGAGATGTCCGACATGGATACGCCTTATGCGACACGCTTCAAAACGCTCGTCTATGGCATCATTCCGATCCAAAATGGAGCAACCGCCCCGAAACACCTGAGACTCGTTTTCCATCTTACGCAATCGGAAAAAGGAGCAAGCCTACGAACGCAGCGGGCCATCAGACAACGGGTAAAACCGAGAAATGACCTCAAGGGCTTTGTTACCCGGGACTTCCCCATCCCTCCCCCGCGACCTCAGGAAACTTAAGGCTCCGGCACGCTGGGATCATGCGCAGCGTAGACATGGAGCTTGCCCTGAGGATCGCAAATAGCAACCATATTAATCGATTCACCCGGCTTCGGAGAAAGATAGTGAAGTGAGGATACCGAAAGACCTACTTCGCCCAACTGGCCGGCTATGGCGCTTCTGTATGCCCACGCGTCCTCTTTGTCCGCCGGTCCGCCGATTACGACCAGGTCGCATCCGGTTTGGGTGAACGCGGATACCATCTGCCGCACGGATTCCCGGGGGAATTCTTTCGTCGGCATGAGAAATTCCACCCAGTGATAATCGCCATTGGAAGCAATCGCAACGGTGCCGCTACTGACTGATCCCACTGCCGCACCGTCGCCCGGACCCATCCACCGGCCGCCCCAGAGAAGCGAATCCTTCGTCTCGCCGGTTGCCTCAAGAAGCGTTTTCCCGGTCTCCCCGGCCTCGGCAAGCGGATGAAGAGAAAACCACCAGGGAAACTCCTCCTTGACGTCTTTGGGTGCGAAAAGCTCCATCACATTTTCACCCATAGAAATAGTATATCTGATCGCCGGAAGAACTAGTTGCTCGAACAGAGCTTCGTCATGCAGAGGTTTTTGAGATAGTCGTTGCTACTATATTTGTTACATGCACTGGGACAGGTTTTCGTGCCGGCGTTTATCTCATTACACATGTTGGTACATTCCGTACGGTACTTTTGTGCATTTACGCCGCTGAATCCGCCGTTTCCTGAGCACACCTGCGAACAATTCACTGCACCGCCCGGCGTCGGCGTCGGCCCTTCTCCTGTCGGCGTAGGAATCGACTGTGACGATGGAGTCGGTGTATTGGGGAGCTTAAACGATTGACACTTCGTCATACACTGCGTTTTGAACTTAGCCAAATTTCCCTGCATTCTGGCATCACACGCCTGCCGGCAAGTCTGCTCACCGGAAAGCACGCTTCGGCAGACATTGGTACACAATCCCTTTGCGGCTCCGCCGCCTGCGCTAAATGAATCGCCCACTCCTGAACACTGTGCATTGCAGGCTCTCCCTACCGGGCTGTAATCCCAACATACATTCACAAAACCGGCAGAAACTTCGTCTTTCGCCTCATAACAGGTCATTGTTCCTGCGATAACTTCCGTACACGCACTGTCGCATTTGTTTTTGTTGTTGCCGGCGACGAGTTTACACTTCTTCACACACGCGTTCTGCGTGTCGTTGCTTGCGCGTCCACGGATATCCGTATTCGCCCCGGTAGCTAAGATGGTAAATCCAACGAGGAGTGCTGCGGCTCCCAGGGGGATGGCAAAAACCAAAGGAGATAAGGTTTTCGGTTGCATACGATAATTTCTTCTTCAGCGTGTCACGAATATACCCCGTTGTCAAGCGTTTCCTTCACGCCATCAGTGTCTTTTCAAGATTTGGGCGACGGTGTGGCGCTTGGCGATACAAATGCCGGATTGATGAGTGACGGACAGACAGAGAAACACTGCTTTTTGAAATTATCGTTCCCGAAGTTGTCACAGACTGACTCGCAAGATCGCATTCTTCCGGTTTTCTCGTTCTTCGTGTTCACTGCCGCGCAAACCAGCTTACATGCCTTGTTGTATTTGGGATCGGAATACTGAGCACATTTTTCGCTGCACCACGCCTGTACTTCCGGCGTTCCGCCACGATTCATGAGTCTCTGGCACGCCTGAGATGACGCACCGACCTTCGCGCATATCTGCTGGATCCTGTCCTGGTTGGCGGCGAAGATGCCGTTTCCCGTGGAGTACGAAATCATCGCGACCATCCCGACAATTGCAGCCAATCCCGCCAGAAATAACGAAACGGTCTTCCAGTCGTTGTGCTTCTTGTTCCCCGCTCTCGTGTCCATATACACCCATAGTGATAAAAACAATTCCGCTTGTCAAGGACGGGTATTGCCAGAGATATAGCTGCTTTGTAATACTGGTTACATCTATGCCTGAGGGTGAAATACAACCACTCCGTGAGCTTCCGCGCTGGACGCAAACGCGACAGTTTGAAGCACTCGTATCGCTCGTTATCCGAGATTACAATGACAAACAGCAGCGCGTTGCCTCTGGGTTCGCGAAGCAGGAGTTTGCCCAAACGCTTGCGGATTTGGGAGACAATATAGGCGCAATTATTGAGAAAACGGCGCAGTTGAAACCCGGTCCCGAAGTGGGCACCTTTACGACAGACGGACTGGAAAGCATAACGAAAAAGCCGCTCACGAAAAGCGAGAAAACACTCGTTACGATCATCGCAGTCGACTCGCTCGCCCGCCTTGCGACACCCCTAAACAGAAATATCACCGATGGAGCGGATTTCCTGGCAGAGGATCTTACCATTGATGCGAAACGTCTCTGGACAGACAACGAACGAACCGGTATCGTCGACGGCACGACCACAGAACGTGTAAAAGCAATTACCCGCGTGGTCAAGATGGTGATCGGTCTGCCGTACAACAAGGACGACTCCACCAATGCCCCATTGAAAAACGCTACCGACCGAGCCATCCGAAACAACAAAGAAACGACGAAAACCATAGTAACCGCAGCAACCAGATCGCGTGAGATTATCGTGAAATACGGCACGTATCCCAGAGTCGAATACGATCCCGGCGACAAGCCGCCGGAAATCAAAAGTCACGAATACCGCATGCAGCGACTGCGGATTCCTTTTTTACGCGAGTTTTTCGCTGTCGCTTCCCGCATCCGGCAGTTTAAGAACGAAATCGCCCCGATCCTCGGAAGGCGCAAGGAGTTTGCGAAAAGTACCCAAGACGTCCGCGAAACGCACCGTACGCTCGCGGCACTTTTCTCCGGCATATACAAATCCGTTCGGTTCGGCTGGCTTATGGACAAATCACTCGACCGGGCAACGGACAGAGAAAGCAACCGCATCGAATCGCTCATCCGAAGCGGGTATAACGTCGTAGATACGCTTGTTGTGGGCAGCGGCCTTCATGCAAGCGTCTTTGCCAGCGAATTGCGGCACCTGATGCCTGAGGCGGAAATGCTTCTTGTAGATGGAGCGGATCGTCTGGGTGGACAGTTTGCCGAGGCGGAAACCGAGAAATACTACCTCAATAGCCGCACGCGGCCGGAAAACCGGCTGCAGGAAGGTGTCCCTGGCCGGAAAGGCAATCTTAACTCCCTGGGGCCCCATGCCGTCGTCCAGGTCCCTGATCTCACTGGTGATACATATACGCCGCAGCGTACCATCGCACGAGCGATCCGGACGAATGACCTGCTCTCTGCTCCGACACTCATCCGTTCAACCGTCACTGGGATTCTGCCTTTAGGTGAACTCGCACAACGGCGATTCGGCGCCAAATATGCGGTGAACATCACCATTCGTGAACCCGACGGCGAACGCGCACTCATCGTCTACACAAACCGCGTTATCAACTTCAGCGGCCTGGGAGAAGAAGCGTTCCCCGGTATCGACACTCAATTGCCGCGCACACGGCAACTTCTGGACCGTGCGCGACTCGATCTTGCGCGCGGCATGACCCCGAAAGTACTTCACTCGTCATGGTACTGGAAGGCAACGGGAAACGGCGGCAACGAATTCCCACGGCGTGATTTCACCGGAGACATCATGGTCATCGGTGAAGGCGACAGCGCCTATACGGTGTTGGAAGATCTTCTCGGATACGGACCGGATGCAAGCGCATCCGTCCATCAGCTCGACTGGCCGCAGAACATCACCTGGGTCGGGCAAGACGCCACGGACAAAAAAGGACTCCTGGAAAAACTACGCCCCCGATACGCCCGCGTTTCTTTGGACATGCCGCGGCCTGAATATACCTATTCTCGAATCAAACCGGAAGAAGGCCGCGCCTTTACCATATCGGAAGAAGACAACGGTCGCATCACCGTGCAGTGGGAAGCAGAAGACGGCGTCAAAAGAAAAACGGTAGACCGCGTCATTTTCGCAACCGGATATCAGGACCGTTCTCCACAAATCGTTGACCGGCGGCTGTTTGCCAAACGTGTCGTCGATGAGGAGGATATCTACACCGTCAACGGAACCATCCGTCCACAGTACCTCGTGGCAGGCTGCGTGTTCGAATCCCGGTTGGGTGTAGTCAAAACACGAATCGTATCCGTAAGTCAACGCAACATCAGAATCGCCGTATCTCTCAATGATGGCGAGGAAGAAGTAGAAAGCATCCCCAAAAAAGTATTTGCGCTTGAACGCTTCGCCCGGGTCACAATCCCGACACCAACGGTCATTTCCGCAACCGACCCGGTACGCTCAGACGGTCGGATAGTCGCGCGGCAGATTCCGAAAGAGAATATCTACTACGGCGGAACTGCCGGTCAAATCCCACTACAGCGGGGAGACAACATCGACTCCTCTTTTTTTGAAATCATACCGGAAAATACGGCGGCAGGATTCCTCATTGTCCCGCGCACTGTCCGGTTTGCCCGGCAGATAGCAGCAGACATACGGGAAGCGCAAAAGCAGCTGACCGACCCATCCACGAAAGAAACATCCCTCATCGGCGCCCTCACGGGCCTGAAAAAGCGGCCGACACAACTGGACGCTCCCCTCTGGCGACGCATCACGGGCCTGGGGAAAACGAAGCGGCTTGTTTCCGAACGATTTTATTCCAAGCCAAGTCCGTTCCGCTCTCTTAGTGATCTCCGGGTCGCCGCCCAGCTCCCGCGCGCGCTTGACCAGGAAGACTGGCTCCACGTCACGATGGGAGCGATCCTCTCTGACTACCGATTCCCGCCGCGTAAAGCCACGTATACCTTCCGCATCCGGCGCCAGAACCAAGTTGCTATTGGTGAAGAATTTTCCAAACCCTTCATCATCGAAACCGACGCGCCCATCGATGAGAGTGATCCTGACTGGATTCAATTTGCCCAAGATATCGCCGCGAATGCTGATTTCGCGGCGATTCTGGACAAACGCACGCGCCAACCGAAAACCAGATTAGTAAATCCAAGAAGCAGAACTCCCGACGCCGGCAAGGAAGTGGAAGACCGGATAAACTCCGTAGCCGTCCTTACGATCCCCGTGGATAATAATGGCGTTGCCAATATACACGGCATACGACTCGAACCGGTATAAAAATACAAGAAACTAGAATGTGAGGAGCTTGGTGAGCGCGGGATCGTCTTTCTTGTTCCACACGAGGGCGAGGTTGAGATTCTTGGCGAGGAAATATTTTTTCGTTAATACATTTATATCTTCTTTTGTAATCTTTTCTATCGTTTTGATATAGTCATCGAGCGTAATCACCTGCTCATGGAAAAGTTCCTGCCTCCCGTACCATTCGCCCATAAACTCAGGGTCTTCGCTTTTGAAGGCAAACATCGTCTTGAGTCGCTTCTTGGCCACCCGCAGCTCTTCATCAGTCACGCCCTTATCCGCGGCAAGCGCTACCTCATGCACGATGGCTTTCACGGCCTCACCAACCTTCGCCGTTGCCACACCCGCATAGATTGACCAGTACCCGGTATCCGCCCAGTTGTCGGAACTTGAACGCACGTGATAGCACAGGCCCCGCTTCTCGCGCACTTCTTTGAAGAGCCGCGAGGTAAACGACACGCCCATGATGAGGTTAAAAAGCGCCCAAGCGAAGCGGTCATCTGATCCCCGCGCAAACGTGTGAAAACCCAGCGTCAAGTGTGCTTGCTGGGCGTCCGGTTTGGTGACGACTTCGACTCTGGGTGACGTCTGCGGCTTTTCTTTGACCTTCTCAAAATCGGCGGCCGGCTTGCCCGCCAGAGAGCCGAACCACTCGTTCACCTTCGTCTTCATTTTCTGTTCCACACCATCGACTTTTCCGGCCACCACGACCACCATCTGAGAAGGTTTGTACCACGCGGTATGGTAGTCCCGCAGCGTTGTGGCATCGGACGACTTGAGCGAATCGACCTCACCGATGATACGCATGCCCAGACGGGTACCCGGATACATCATCGTATGAAACGTCTCGCCCACCTTGCTTGCCGGTTCATCATCGTAGCGCTTCATTTCCTCCAGGATGACATCGCGCTCTTTGTCCACATACTTCTGCTCCAATTTGGGCGCCAGAGCAAGCTCTTTGTTGATCTCTAGCGCTAACTCCCAATCGACTGCTAACACCTTGTTATGGTAATTGGTGATATCAATATCGGTATAGGCATTCTGGAGCCCTCCGGCGCGTTCTATCATGTTCACATCCTCGGTCGTCGGATATTTGGTCGTGCCTTTGAACACCATATGCTCGAGAAAATGGGAAATGCCGTTGATCTTCGGCGTCTCGTAGCGGCTGCCTACGGCCACCATGACCGATGTGGCGACGCTATTTACCCCCTCCATGGGGACAGTTATGAGGCGCACGCCATTGGGAAGAGTTGTTTTGTTATATGGGGTCATGTTCACAGGTTTCTATCCTATCAAACAAAGTCCTTGCTTGCTAGTGATGAATTTTAGCTTCGCAAGGCCTGGCCTTGCGAAGCTAGTTTTTAAACTCTGCGCTCTTTTACCTGAGACAAATTCCGTGCAAACGCCACACCAAACGGTACATACGCAAGCGGAAGATTTTTGCGCGCCGCATCAGGAAGATTAAACTCGCCCGCGTTGGTCTCCAGGCGGTACGGAAACGGCGGGTTTCCTGACTTCTCAAACGCATCACCAAACAGCTTGTCATAATCAACCGGCACGCGGACATCACCTTTCTCCCTGTGTCCGATAAGATACGGCTGGGACGCGGCGTCGACGCCGGCAAACCGACGGAAACCCAATGATTGCAAATACTGAAGACCGGCATACAGCGTCAATTGCTCCAGAGACAAACCCGTGGCAGATTCAACCTTCCGTGCCGCATACTCGCTGGGAAAATAGGAAAACAGATACCGCGCTCCCGCTATGTGCGGGTCGAAACGTTCCCTGCCTTTTGCAAACCGGGTAAAGAGCTCCTCTACCTGCTCCTCGATAGGGGTATTCGGAGGAAATGGCTTTTCGCCAAACGCACTTCGGAACCAGTTGCGGTTCGACTGAAGGGGAAAGAGTTCATATTCGGCAACCCGCTGAGAAGCGCCAAAAAGAATCACGGGGTTATCTTTGTCGTCAGGGGTAAAGCGCAGTGTCCAGACGGGTATGTCATCTGCCACGAGATCACCCAATCGTTGACCGTCGTCATCCCGCTTCAGGAACACTCCCCGTTTGAAGAGTGCCGGTTTCTTGGCCATAAACCGCAGCTCCGCTGCGCCCTCAAAGACGCTTCGCTCGATGTGCACATACCATGACAGGGGCGCTTCTCCTTTTATGGGGATATCGGGAAGCGGCGCTGATCTACCAAGAAGCGGAAGTGAGAGCTCTGCCGTCGCCATGAGCCGGTCGACGCGCTCTTTGGGAGAACTCCCTTCCTCCAAGTAGATATCTTCATAGACTTCGGGCAGTGACCGGTGGTAGCTTTGCTCATCAATCATGGCAAGCCGCCGGGCATAGAGTTGAAGCGGTTGGGTGTCCATGTGAAGCCACCCGCCGCGCGGATAGGCCTGGGAAACAGACATGAGGATTTTCGCCTGCACGTCATCCCGTTCCCAGTCCAGGGGCCAGAGAAGTCGCGGACGATCCGGGCCAAGCGGGATATCTGCGCGCGCATCGGTATGCGTTTCGAGGATGGCCTCATCACTCATAGGGGTAGTGTACCAAAATTGAAGATTCGCTGTTCTCAGCCCAGGTAAATACCTGAACTGGGAACAGCGGCATAGGAAATCTATAGGTTTTTGTTGTGTCTCACGACAGAACGAAACCCCGCTGTTTTTCTGGGAAGAAGATCGCCCGTCATTGGGGCGGGCGATCTCTTAGCAGATGGTCTGTTTGCGCCTAGGGCAAGGCGTTCGTGTCGGTGACGTTCACGCCCGTGGTCTCAGGTTCATCACCCGAGCCGTCCCAGTCGTACACGACCGAAGGGGCGCTCCAATCAGCGCGGGTCGTCCCATCGGGGAAGTTAACGACGCAGGTGGTGCCGGAGCAGGACGGGGTCAGCGAGACTTTGACGCCGGGCAAGCCGTAGACGGTCACGGTCACTGCGGTCTGGTCGTAGACCACGAACTTGAAACCGGTCGCGGTCGGGTCAATCAGGTACCCGATGAATCCGCCAGGGAAGTTGTGGTCGCCCGCATCGAGGTTGAGGGTGTGGTTATACGCCACGCCTTCGTCCTTGAAGGGCAACTTTACGACGTTGGCGGTGGGGTCAGACCCGAGTCCGTACGCGCGCCAGTTCAAGTCATCCGCATCGGTGCCGACGTGTTCGTAGCAGACCTTCACGTCGCGCGACATGCCATGGGGCAAAGTCACGGTGACAGTGCCGGTGGCGGTGAAATCGGCTTCCAACCCGGTCACAGTCACATCCGTGCTCGCGACAGCCGCGCCATTGACGACCTTCCAGTAGTCGCCCCAGTTGGTCTCAATCAGGGTGACCATGGTGTGCGGGCGCAGGGTGAAGGTGGCGGTATCAGAGAGCGTGTCCACAAGGGGGATGCGGACCGACGAGCACGAGCCATTGCCCGGCTGACCGATGTAGTACAACTGGTGGTTGCCTGTGCCGACGGCGACGAGGTCCACGGTGCCACTGGCGGCTTTCACACCGCTGACAGTGCCGTAGAAGCCCCCAATGAGCAGGGCCGCGGCGAGGACGAGATACACAGACTTTCGAACCAAGCGTTTGATTGTATTCATGATGTTTTTCGCGCTCCTTAGACGCGCCTCTTGCGAGGATTTTTGGGTTGAATTTTCTTACTTCTTCTTACTGGGTCGTGCCTTACCTTAATTTCTTGCCGTTGCCTCCTTGGTGAGTTGGGTGGTTGAATTTTCTCGAAACGCGTTTCGCGAAATAAACGAACACACTTCGCGCTACAGAAGACGAGCGACACTCCTCTTCCCTACCGCGAAGTGCGGATCATGAATACATTTAGAATTTCCTATGCCGTATTACTATGGATGTGCAAGAGACGAAAAAACGCCCCGCAATGGGACGCCTCATCTCCTCCATAATCCATAGGACACGGATTTATTAAAGTACAAAAAACTCCCCTACGGCAGTTAGGCAAGACCGCTACATTACCACAAAAAGGCACATTTGTCAAGACTATGGGCCATATTGACACCCTATAGTGCATCATCTATACTACCTCTCGGTTCACCCCGATCCCCGTCTCCGGGCGGCCAGATCGAGTTGCACATTACCAAGCGTTGAACTATATCGGGATACTCGCGGATACCCTCATGTCCGTGACTATCCCGATATATGCGGGACTGTGTCATCACACCCTATTTTGGAGGACAGCATGTCAACAACAGAACTGCGCGAAGTCACAACTCACAACACCTCGGCAATGGATCTCTCGGAACTCATCCGGGTGATCAAGGAAAGCGCCCAAACATTCAAGGAAAACACCAGTAAGGATCCAAAACAAGTCGTCTTGAATCCGATTGATGTTTCCATGTTGGGCCCGACCCGGGTTGCGTCTATTCAAACCGCGACCAACCTCGAGGTGCTCAAAGACCAGTTGTGCCCGCGCAACGGCTACGTTATCAAGTAGCCACCCGCACCATCGCTTTTTATTTCACCCTGGAGGCGCAGAGAGCCTACGTTTTTTGTTGTATTTTGGTTCTCTGCGCTTCCTCCTTTTCTCACTCCCCTTGAACCCTGGCACCCCTTGCGCCATACTAGATCCATGACCCCCGATGAACTGCGAGAGCAGATAGAACTGGAAGTTGTGGAGTTTCTCCAGGCCAAGATGGAGGCCGGAGAGATTAATGACGTGCGGGCAAAAGCCATCGCCCAGCGGACACTGGATATCCTGAAAGTCGGCATGTCGTTTGAGGAGCTCTACAAAGCGATTCCGCTTCTGGACGACACCATGCCGGAGCTTGCTCCCATCGTGCTTCCACATGTGCGCGACTACGAGACCAACGTCACGAGCCAGGCCCTCGAAAACGTGCGCAACCTCATCCAGCAGGGCCAGTATGATGCCGCAGCAACGCTTGCGAAAAAAGCCTCATCACGCGATGTCGGCCTCACGTGGATGGGCTCTGGGTCTCCGACTCCTCCTTCAGAAACCAATTCGTCAGATTGATCCGTATCGCAGAAAGCGTCAGATCGGCATCACGCGGATCACCGACTTTTTCCAGCAATGTTTCAGCGAGATTCACATAATGCCAGCGGAACTGTCTTCGCACCTCTTCTAATCCGAGATGTTCTACCGTCTGCGCCACCTGCTCTCTCGTGAAGAAACTAAATACGTATTTATAGACCATGTTGGCTTCAAATGGCTTTGTGAAAACGAGCGGTTGAAGTGCTACGACGAGATCCAAATCTTCCTGCCATGGCGGTGGTGCGGGGCATGTTTCCGTCATAGTTACCACTCCTTGGGAGTTTGATTGTAGAGCCTGGGGACGAGATTCGGATCACCAAATGCGCCTACGAAATTCATACGTCCCTCGGTCAGATCGGCTACCCGCCCCATGAGCGCCATCACGTATTCCGTTTGCTCCGGCGTCAGGCCTTGCTGAATTCTTTGGCGCAGCCTGTGCACCCACAATTTCATCTCAGGGATAGTAAATCCGCTTTTCCCGTACGCCGCGTCGATAAACTGGAACGGCTTGGCCAGAAGCTCTTTTCGCATCCCCATGGCATACCCGACCTGAAGAAGCGCAGGGTCGACATCGCCCGTCAGGTCACACGTGACGTCAAACGCCACCCGCACCGGAACCGCGGCAGACGGAGAAAGCTGTGTATATCCACGAACTGGCGGATTCATACGAAGCATCTTCAAGTACGAATCGCTTCTTCGGAATGTGCCAAACGCGCCACCATAATAATCTCCCATCATCCAATACCCTGCAAATTTGCTCTCGGCAATCCCCCGCAACATTTGGAGAAATCCGATATTGATGGGCACGCCCTGATTTTCCGGAACATCACCGTTCATAACCATATCCCGATACCGGGGAAACAGCGCAAGAAATTTCTCTATGAACGGTCCGTAGGGCGTCACATCAAGCGGCATACCCATGGTTCGTATGCGCTCTGGGTTCGCAAGGTCGTATCCCAATTCCATGAGCTTGCCCTGGTGCTTCCCAATCACGACGGGCGAGAAGACATCGATAAGCTCTTCGCCCGCGATGATGACACCCCGGACGGGCCTGCCCAGTCTGCCCAGAAGACCCCCAATCTGCCGCGCATCCCACTTGATGTGATGAAATACCTCATCGTTGCCGATTGCTTTCCCCTGCTCGTCAACAAGTTTACCGGATAAATCCACCATGACGATATGGACGAAATCCCCCAGAAATCCGCCTTCGACGAGCGGCTTGATGGCCTGACCGATTTTTCCCTCCCCGTCCCCGAACACGAACACCATAAACGGATCATCGCGGCGAAACTCCCGCACCTCTGAAAGTCTCTTGTAGGCCTGCTCGACTGTAAGCGCATAGGCCCTGGGATATTCCGGAATGCTCTCATTGAGCGTGGAAAACGCGGAGGTTAACTCTCCTTCCGCAGAAACGCGCCCGATGCCGCCATTGGTGCGGTAGTAGCCAAGAGGCCCCATGTTGGCAAGCTCAAACAATTGTCCGACAGAAAGATACGGCACGTGATTGATGCTTAGGGCGGCCCGCTGGTACCATGCCCGCCGCGACGCAGGCGTATCCGGAAGTTCGGCAAAAGAACCGTACAATTCTCCCAAGCCGGTCCATAACTGCACGCTTGCGATAAAACCAAACCGGTCATACGCAGCGCTTTCGTTTGCCAACTGGCGGAATTTCTCCGGCCTGCTTTTATCAACGGCTTTCCCCATCTCGGGCAAGCCGGTAGCGGCCATGTTGCCGCTCTCAAAGAGGAAATCAAGCGACTTGTGCATCCGAAGCACGCCTTCAAGTGGAATTTCCCGCCAGGGGTGGCGCAATTGGAATTCCAGCGGAATATCTACCGGCGCTTCGAGAATGCTTCGCGCGGCATCAAACGCTTCTGCGCGCTCTTCTGTGGAACCAAATGAAAGACCAAGCTCCTGCCCGCCCATAATAATCTCATAGTATATCAAACCATAAAGTAATCATACAAATTCAAAAAACACGGATTGACGCATCCTATAATGCGATGGTACACTGCGTACAGTTATTGCGCACTTTGCGAATTAGCTCGCCAACGCGCGCCAGAACTGATATTCGCACCTTACCACGTGAATGCACTCTGTTGAAAGGCAACGATGAAGAAATGATGCCCTCATTTTTTTGTCGTTGTCTTTCAGAATCCGAAAAGAGAAAGGAGCAACAGAGCGATGGACATAAATGACACGCTCGATATACCCCGCAAAGTGATCGACGCGATCACGACGCAAACGAAGATCATCGGTCGCCAAAAAACGGTCAATACATTTTTTTTGGTG
The DNA here is from genome assembly GCA_964445435.1 of uncultured Gammaproteobacteria bacterium. Lineage (GTDB taxonomy): Bacteria > Patescibacteriota > Microgenomatia > UBA10105 > UBA927 > CAYUKU01. The sequence goes on along the minus strand of CAYUKU010000007.1, from coordinate 21,092 downwards.
ATCCTGATCATCGTCGGGGGGTGCCTTACCATAAGCGGCTACATTGGCCTTCTCAGTGTTGGCGTCGCTGTGGTAATTTTTCTTCTCGGCGAGGCGATAAAGTGGTATACAGGGTTAAAATTCCCAGACCACAAAGATTTGAGGTCTCTCAGGTTCGAGCTTTTTCTTTTGTTCATCATAGCGCTTGAACTGATCATTGTCGCCCTAGCCGGTCCGGACGTCTGGGTTTCGATCTTTTGAGGAAAACCATGAAAACCCAGCACATCGTTGCATTCACTACCGGTGCACCCGCTCCGGGGTGAAGTTAGAACAATTGACCCATGTCAACCATCTCACTTCTCCCTGGAGCCCCGCATCCCCTCCCTTGACAAATATAGTCCTATAGTGTATACTCCCGCGACTATGCCGGGTAGGAGAATTTCGACATGCTTTTTCTCTTTGCCTGCGCGTGACGAGGCTATCCGAATAGTTTGAAGCGAATTACCTAACAAAAAGGAGTGAAATTTCGCAACCGGTATGAACGAATGGGGCATCATTTACCAATACTGCACGGACCACCCAGGCTGTACTGACCACGGCCACTATCGCGTGGAGGCCCGCCGCGTAAACCCGATTACCCGGGCTCTCAATTCATCCTACGCAGTCAGCCTGCGGCAGCTTGCCGGCATGGCATTCCTGGCTCTTGGCCTCGGAGGTATGCTCGGACCCATGCTCCCTGCGCTTCGACTTGAGGCTGGATTCTATACTCATCAGGCACATGCGCTCGTCAAACAGGAAACGCAGAAAGCTGAGCCTGCCCTGCCTGCCTCAGTGCCGGTCGTCTTCGAGCCTCTGGCCACGCCCGACGGGGCTACCATCGACCCGGTGAACGAGGAGTTTGCCCTCATCGTGCCGAAGGTCGGTATCAACGCTCCAGTCATCGCCAACGTAGACCCGGCCAATCCTGATGAATACAAGGCGGTTCTCGAAACCGGCATTGCCCACGCGTCCACCTCCTTCTTCCCTGACGAAGACGGGACGGTATATCTGTTCTCCCACTCAACTAATTACGACTGGTTCGTCAAAGACCTCAATGCGGTCTTCTACCTTCTTAAAAACCTGGATACCGACGACGTGGTCGTCGTCATGTACAAAGGCAAGCGCTACACCTACAAAATCACGGAGAAGAAGGTGGTGTCTCCCCAATCGACGACCTATCTCTATCCGATCGTGGGGAGCCGCCAGCTCATCCTCCAAACCTGTTGGCCTCCCGGCAGCACAACCGAACGACTCCTCATTTTTTCAAATTTGATCGAAGAGACGGGACAGAAAATCTAATATATCCCATAATACTTGACAAAGGGTTTAATGTATGATACAGTATCAAACTAGAACGAAAGGATGTTTATGAAAACAAACCATAAAGCTCTCGTTACTTCATTTGTTCTCGCCGCGATGGCGACGTTTGCGCCGTCTGTTTCTGCTGATACATGTACGACGCAATACGGCGGAACGACCACGTGTGTTCCCACTGATCTTACTATTAATAAGCAGGTTGCTAAGCCCGTAGTCGAAACCAAGGGCGGCACCCAGACTGTCACGTTCGTCGAAAATTTGACGACCACGGATCCGACGTTTGCCCCTGGTGCCGACGTCCTCTACCGGCTCATTATCACGAACGCGTCCAATAAGACGTTTAACCCGGTGAAGGTGAAGGATACGCTTCCTCCCTACCTGGAATTTGTGGCTGGCCCTGGCACGTATGATGCGGCCACCCGAACGCTCGCCTTTGAGCTGGAGAACATGACCGCCGGGGAAACCCGCACAATCGAAATCCAGGCCAAGATCGTGGACGTCACGAAATTCCCGACTGGAAAGAGCCTGTTTTGTGTGACGAACGTCGCGGAAGTGCGTGCTGAAGACCGGTTCGATTCTGACAGTGCCCAAATTTGTCTGCAAAACGGTGAGGTCGTACGCAATCTGCCGGTTGCCGGCTTCAACGACGTTGCACTCATCCTCCCGTTTGCGGGAGTGGGACTTGGCGGAGTAGCTCTTTTGAAAGGCAAAAAGAAAAGCTAAGCAGCATAGACATATGCTGACTCCTCTGCCGGGGAATAATACAAAACCAATAGTATAAATTCAAAAAACCGGCAGAGATGCCGGTTTTTTGCTCTTTAACAGACAAATAGTCAGTCAGCCAAAGCGGGAAGATTAAGATGCTTTTCGACGCGGTTGATCCGTTTTTCGTGATTTATAGCGGTATTGTCGAAAAATCTGATCGTAGTATCGAGCTTTTTCTCTATACTATCCAAGCCTTTGAGGCTCTTACGAATAGGCTTGAGCTTTTGTTCGAGTTTAGATTCGAGTTTCTCGTCAAGCTTTGTATCAATAAGCTCGCCGATACTTTGAAGGTCTTTTTTCGTCAACATACTTCCCCACTCTACGGCGTGAAATAACGGTTGTCAATGGAAATATCCCGATGCGTCATTTCAAAGCTAAGCTTTGAAATTATCTAGCGCGTCTGGATGCTTCCGGTGAAAACCGGAACCTATTCGCCCGTTACGCGGGAGGGGCATTGCGCCCCAACCTCGCGCAACGTCGAATACGGGGATTGGATACGGCGAGCCTCATGTTGAAAAGTTAGCTTCGCAAGGCCAGGCCTTGCGAAGCTGAATATATTTCGACAGACCGCTTACCACCATCTTTTCCCCAGGCACATTCAAAAATTGAGTTTGTTGGATATTTTACTTGAGGTAGTGTGGTTTGATGTTGGAACGATACGGGAACGTGATTTGAGGAAATTTGGGAAGGATATTTCGGGGAACCGTCCCGGGATTGTGTGGTTGATCGCCAACCATAGAATCCTGGGCACGTCTTTCCTCGGAAAATTCCTGGTATTTGATCGCCAGTGGCGTGTCCTACGGACCGCAGCGGAAACCCCTCCAACGGTGGAGGATGATCAAAGTCGAAACCCCAAACCTATCCAAAGCTAATACTGAACGAGCTGTACGCATCACGTGTCACTGCGGTGATAACGAATGAGCTCCCAAAGTAAGTAGAAGCTGAGGACCATCTTGTACGAAGCCAATGAAAGGAAAAGATCATGGCTAAGCAAATCACTTCCCTAAATCCGCCCGCGGTAGACGCTGGCGGTCCAGCTTTCACGCTGGAAATCAACGGTACGGGCTTCGCCCGGACCGACAAAGTCTTCATGGGCACGCGCGAACTGACGGGCGTCATCTTCGTGAGCAACACGCAGTTGACTGTCCCCATGCGCGGCAATCTGAGGGCTGGTCGAGTTGGAATCAAGGTGACGAATGCGTCAGGCGGCAATGCGAGCAACGTGGAGACTTTCGTGGTCAACGCGGTGACTCCGCCCCTGCCCACTCCGACCCCGGCGCCCACTCCGACCTCAACACCGACCCCCACACCGACACCCGCTTCGCACCCTGCGCCTGCGCGCAAACCGTTCTGGAAGTCCCCATGGCTCTGGGTACCGCTGGCAATTTTCGCCTGCATCGCCCTGACCCTCGGGATTAACGGCTGGCTTCACCGGCCCGCGCCCGAACCCGGCCCTGAAACGGCTGGATGCATGCAAACCGATGCACTCGCCAAGAAAGGTTTTGAGTTCACCCTCGAACCCGGCGGGTCGCAGTTGGTTACGCTGAAAGACGGCACGGTCTGGAATGTGAAGTGCCCCGCCAACCGCGAATTCGACGCCAAGAAAGACGTCACGTTCGCTGGCTGTGACGAAGATGCTGGATACCGCGAGGTAGACGGCGAAGACGCCTGCGAACTGGTGGATGACAACGCCAACGCGAACGACAACGATGCCAACGATAACGAAGGCGCCCCGCAAGGACCGATTGATGGTTCGTCCGGCAATACGAACGACAACGCCAATGACACCGGCAACGCGCCGGCTGGTGATGGTCAAGCCCTGGCTGAAGAAGTCTGGGGTGAAAACCTCCCGAACCAGCCCGAGATGTACTCCGCCCACCAAGGCGAAGAGGGCTACCCGGACAACTGCGCTGGGCTGTGCTGGGATACGTCCAAGGTCAAGAGTCGCGGCGTCATGCGCTGGTACGGTCCAAACAACGGTGAAGAGGATATCACTGAGTCCGATGCCGATTTCGGCGACGGCTCGATGGGACCCCTCGAACTGATGCGGACCGGGAAGGTGACGAAGGTCATCTTCTACACGCGCAAAGAGGCGCAGCTCGAAATGTGCGCCATCGGCACGTTGGACGGCAAGCCCCTGACCGACATCCTCGGCGTGGATGAAGGCGAATGCGGCAAACGCGTCGCTCTCTCGGCTGGCTGGCACGTCATCGAAGACAACGCCAATAGCCCGATTGCGGGATTCGGCGTTCGCTTCTCGGCAAGCGGCTGGGCTGGCATGACGGAGTCTCAGATCGTGCAATACACGAAATACTGGGAAATCTCCGGCGACACGGCGACCTGGGTGGGTCCTGACGATGTGGAAATCATGATGACCCCCGCAATGGTCAGCATGATGCAGGACTTCGGCACGCTGAAGAACATCGTCTTCACCACGAAGAAAGCGGGTCGCATCCTGCTTTGCAACGGCTATGTGGATGGCGATGCCCACCTCGAAAGCCCGGACGGCTCGTGCCAATACTTCGACGTCGAAGCTGGTACCTACACCTATCACGGTGAGGACCGCCTGAGCGCTGGAGTTTCTTGGCAACCCAAGTAAGAAGCGGAGGCCCGCCATGGCCACCCGCCCCAACAAACCGAGTAGGAGTCCTCCTCAAACGGGGACTCCTACGACTCGAATGTGCGATGCACAGCTCGACGACACACGACCTCCCAAGGTCAAATCTTCATCCGTAAGGAGAAAAGATTGTGTTCGTTGAACTGTGCTAGCTCTAGCCAGCAACCGTCTAACAAACTACGGCAGGAGTTTGTTATGACAATCGATTGCTGGCTGAAGCCGACACACAAAGAAATTTGTGTGTTGACAACGCATATGAGAAACAAACAACCATTGGTCTCAGTCATCATGCCTGTGTATAACGCGGGGAAGTTTCTGGGACCTGCTATCGACAGCATCGTGGCGCAGACCTATAAACGGATTGAGCTTATCATCGTGGACGACGCGTCCACCGATGACTCGTGGAAAACGATACAAGCGTATAAAAAGCGCTACCCCAAGCTCATCCGCGCGTACCACATCGCCAAGCAGACCAACTCTGCCGGCAACGGCGCGACGAACTTCGGCCTCACCAAAGCCCGCGGGGAATTCGCCGCACGCATGGATTCTGATGATATCAGCTATCCTACCCGCATCGAGAAACAAGTGGCGTATATGCTTGCTAATCCCGGCACGATTCTCGTAGGCACCCAAGCCACGGTCATCGACAAAAACGGCCGCACGATCGGGGTCAAAAACATACCTACAACCCATGAAGCTATCTACAAGCAATTCGGGGTGCTCCACCCTATCATCCATCCGTCCGTCATGATCCGCCGAAGTCTGCTTCCGAATCCGGACCGTATCTATGCGATGAAGTGGGATGTCAACGATGACTACTATACGTTCTTCAAGCTTTTGAGTCATGGCCAGTTTGCCAATTTGCCTGAATACCTGCTCAAATATCGTATTCACGGCAATAACCTGTCGCTTATCAATCCGAAGGAGAAATTTCAGAATTCGGTCAATATCCGTCTGGAGGCCGTAAGGCAGCTTGGGTATCAACTGTCACCCATGGCTATGGTGCTTATGCTTCTTCAATATATCGTCGTTTCTCTTATTCCGTCACAGCTCGTCGTGCCGACCTATATGTTTTTCCGCGGGATGACGCATAAGCCCCAGCGGGTGATTGCCAAGTGGATGAAGAAATCCGCTGTCTCAACCCGGATCGCGGCTTTGGCCAAAAAATACTATACTTATACGTAACCCACCCGGGTACGTATGAGACGTTTGTTTGCAAAAATCCTCCATCATTGGCCTATCTTCGTTCTTCTCGCTCTTGAAGTCGCCCTCTTCGTAACCAATTACACTCCGGGAACATATGTGGTCGGGTGGGACAACATGTATCCGGAGCTTAATTTCGGCCTAAACTTCAAGCGCGCAATATTCGGCGTCTGGCAGGAATACCGAGGTTTAGGCCTTGAGGACGGCCTGTCCCACGCTTCTGAGCTTCCATATTATCTTCTCTTGTGGCTTCTGTCGTTTGGCTTGCCGCAGAATCTCCTGAGGTATGCGTTTGTCTTCCTTACCCATCTTCTGGGCGGGATCGGGATGTATGTTCTCGTCTATGCCACACTTGTCCGCAACACAAGAAGCATCATCCATACGCTCGTAGCCTTCGTTGCGGCGCTATTTTATCAATATAATTTCGCTACCGTTCAGATGTTCTATCTTCCGTTTGAGGTGTTCATGGTGCATTTCGCGGCGCTCCCGTGGCTTTTGTGGGCTATCGTTTCGTATCTTCTCCACGGAGGGAAACGCTACGCGATGTGGCTCGTCGTTCTCTCACTTCTCTCAACGCCGCAGGCGCATGTGCCTACGGTGTTTCTCGTTTACCTCATGGTCCTTGCCGCTACGCTTCTTATCCACGTTGTTACCCACCATTCATGGATCACCTGGAAGCGGGCAATCGCAGTTCTTCTCATCACATTTCTCACCAACGCATTCTGGGGCTTGCCGTTTGCCCACAATACCCTCTTCCATGCAAAGGACATCGCCAACTCCAAAAACAACCAGATGGCCACAGACGATATATTCGCCAAAAACCAGCGCTACGGCGACCTGCCGGCAACCGCGCTTATGCGGAGTTTCAGCCTGGACTACGTCCAGTATGACCATACGACGGGACAGCAAAGCTTCATGTTCGCGCCCTGGAAAAACCACATCGATAGGCCGTTTGCTGCTATCGCCGCCGGGATATTCTTCAGCCTTGCTATCATCGGAGCATTTCTGGTCATTCGTGACCAGCGCAAGGAGTGGTACCCGTATCTTATTCTTTTTGTTTTCTCGTTTCTCATCATCGGCAACGATGTGCCCGTCCTCTCGGCGTTTTCCGAGTGGCTCAGAAGCACGATTCCGCTTTTCCATAACGTGTTTCGTTTCGTATTTACCAAGTTCTTCACCCTCTATGCACTGACGTACAGCATCCTTATCGCAGTCGCCATTCACGAACTTCTGAAAACCAGTCATGGGTCAAAGAGAGACATTTCTATACTCACGATTTGTTTCGTCGTTCTTCTGGGATTCTCTACGCTCCCGTCATTTCAAGGAAACTTCTTTTTCAAAAACCTGCGCGTTGCCATCCCCAAAGAATACTTCGACACCTTCGCATTTCTCGATACGAAAAGCCCGTCTGAACGTATCGCCGTCTTACCGGCTCCCTGGTTCTGGGCCTGGACGCAGTACAACTGGGGGGTGATCGGAAGCGGGTTTCAATGGTTTGGCATCCAACAGCCCACTATCGACCGGGCGTTTGATCCATGGAGCCGTACTAATGAGAACTTTTACTGGCAGCTCTCGCAGGCTATTTACACCAAAAATCCCGCCCGACTCTTGGCCGTATTGCAGGAGCATAATGTTTCCTGGGTGCTTTTTGATGAACATATCATCAACGCCAGCTATGATCGGGCACAGTACACAGAGGATATCCGCATGATGCTCACCCTCATCCCCCAGGCGGTCAAAGCATTCCAGTCAGGAAAGATCACGCTGTATTATTTCCCATCAAACAATCCGGGATCATCATTCGTTTCTCAAACCAAAACGCTTTCGAATGTCGGTCCTGCGCTCCCATGGAATGATACGGACATGGCATTTGCTCATTACGGTGTGTACATGTTCGACAGTACAACCCCAACGTCAGTATGGTATCCTTTCCGATCGTTGTTTACTGGAAGGACTCAGAAGGAAATTGGGTTCAGCGTTTCTGAAAACAACACCAGCATCCTTCTTTCCGGCCCTCTTCCGCCATCACCCGAGCTGTATGGGCTCTCGTATCCGTCAGTCTCGGTTCAAACATTCGCCCAACTGGATGCGATAACGGGTCTCCCGAAGGTAGCACCTGTTCCAAACGTATCGACAAACGATACGTCGCTCGTCGTCACAATCCCGAAGACCAGCGGTGCATGGAGCTATGATTCACTTCCTACCAACGGACTCGCCCAAACACCGCGCAGTTGTGACGGGTTCAATACCGGTCTCTATCAACATGAAATGAAACAGGACGCCAATGGAAAGTATCTGCGCCTCAGAAGCCTCGGATCAAGCAACTGTCTGTCCATCGATCTTCCGCTTTTGCCGCAGCGGTACGGGTACATGGTCGGCGTGGAACATCGTACGGTTCGCGGCAGATCGCTGTCGTTCTCCGTCACAAATCGGGAAACGAGACGAACCTTTATGGAAACGCTTTTGCCCGCACAAAAGGAATCGTTTACGACATCGTGGTTTATCATCCCGCCGATGGATGCATACGGACTCGGATATTCGGTAAACTTCGACAATATAAGTATCGGCAGAAACCCGGCAGTCAACGATCTAAAACGTGTCCGCGTGTACCCGATTCCATATGATTTCCTCGCCCAAGTGCGATTTGTGCGTGCAGAGCAACCCACCGCGAGTGAACCCACGAAACCTGCGTCCGTCTCCCATCCCAATCCGGCGTGGTATGAAGTGAGGCTGCAAAACGAAAACGGACCCCCAATCACGTCGGGGACGACCCAGACACTCATTCTCTCCCAGTCGTATGATGCCGGATGGATTGCGTTTACGAAAACGCCCATATTCCCCTATGTCAAACCAGCCGGACGGCATGTGCTTATCAATAATTGGGCAAACGGCTGGACGCTTTCCCAGGAGGAAACCGGCAAGACGATCTATCTCCTGTTCTGGCCGCAACTTCTGGAATTTCTCGGATTTGCACTCTTGCCGCTTGCGTTTCTGTGGGCGGCAAACCATAAAGAACATCATACACACTTATGACGTGGACCCTCGTTGGCGAACTTATTCTTCTCTATGTTCTCTCCCAGTGGCTGACGAAGGCGATGTTTGATGTGCTTCTTATGCTCTTCCGTTCACAAACAGTGTCGCTGTCGATTCTGTTGTTTCTTCTGTTCCCCGGCACGGTTGTCCATGAATTGTCCCACTTGTTCACTGCCGAAATTCTGCGCGTTGCGACAGGAAAATTGTCGCTGGTACCGGAAAACCTGCGGGGAGGAAACATCAGAAGCGGCAGTGTGATGATCGGTGCATCCGATCCGTTCCGTCGGTATGCCATTGGTCTGGCTCCGCTTTTCTGGGGAATGATTGTGCTGACCGCGATTTCATATTTTCTGCCCGGCTTGGTAGCGTCTGTTTTCTCGTCCGGGATACCTTTTTTTGAAAATACGGATTTCTACCTGCTTCTTCTTGCCGGGTACGCCATATTCGCCGTCTCCAATTCCATGTTTTCTTCTCCTGAGGACCTCGCCGGATTCATCCCGTTTGCCATCGTGATGGGCGGCTTTGCCACGGCTGCCTACTTCTACGGCTTCCGGCTCGCGCTCACCGGGCCCCTGCTTGAGATCGCCGTGCGCACGCTCACCACGCTCACCCAATCGCTGGGAATAGTCCTGGGAGTCAATATCGTGCTTCTTGTGGCCTCCTGGGGGCTCAAAACCGGCCTCTCGCGGCTCTTAGGAATCAGAGTCGAGCGTGTTTGAGGCCATAGCCTCCACGTGTTATACTCCCGCAAACGGCGTTTGGATTGAGAAAAGCGTGTAATTTCAGCTTACTCTCTCGATACGAACAGCCAATCTTTCGCACATCTACATCTTTGGGGAGAAAGGAGGAAGCCTCATGGTTTCACACCCTGGTGTTTGGGCAGGAATCTTGACCGCCTTGCAACTGGTGGCAACCGGCATCGCGATGGTGACACTCTCGCCCGCGCAACGCGAGCTCGCGTTCGGCAAGCGGTGGAATATTGTGCTTGCTATGGCCCTTTTGACTGGCGCGTTTCTGCTTTTTGACGTCATGCCAGTCGCGATTGTGGCTGCGCAACTCGTGCTCGCTCTTGCCTGCGGCGTCAGAAACACAACGCAATGGTATGACCCGTATAGCAGAGAGTACGATATTGTCTTCGCGCTTATGCACGCGTGCGGCGCATCCACTCTCGGAGTCGCTGTCGCCGTCTTGGTCTAACCTGCCTGTGCGAAAACGTATGTCTCATCCGGTATTCGGATGCATAGAATATCGGATGAGACAATTGTTATGATGCCGCCTAATCACACGAAGGGGCAAATGCAAATCCGGCGTCTTTGGCTTCTTTCTCCGAGCAGAACCACCGGTCACCAAAAGCTTCATCCACAATCACCTGATCGTAGTATTTGCAGTTTGGCATATAGTAGACCGGCTTGCCTTCCCGTATGTTTCCCTTGATCGCACATCCGTCGGACGGTGCCGGCTTGCGACAGACGCCTGAGTAGATGCCGCGGTGATGTTCTTTTGCTTCTTGAGAGGCCTCGGTTAACGTTTTCTTGTACTCTCCCTCAACTGACTCAAACCGTGCTAAACCATTTCGTACCATAACACGGTTGAGGTACGGGTCGGCGGTGTTTTTCCCGTCCGAGAAATACCGATAGTGGAGATATGCCGTCCAAGTGCGGAAGTCCTCAATGATGACATTGGCAAGGACGCGTCCGTAATCGTCCTGGACGACATTTTTCAGCCGGACGTGCTTGCCGCGGGCAATCGCATCCAAGAGAAGACGCGCTTCGTCGCTCATGCACCTGCCGCGCTCCGGCGCATCAACACCCAAAAGCCGCACCCGCCTGCCGTCTGCCAACTGGAGACTATCTCCATCCGGAACGGATGCGACTATCTGGGAACGCCAGGAACGCAATGTATATATGCCATTAAGAAACAGACTAACCAGAAGGAGAATATATACCAATCGTTTCACTAAAATGAGTATACCATCTGCAAAAAATGACAGGGTATCCTTTTTCCCGGCCCATCAAAACGCTCTAAAGAATTTCAAAGCTTAGCTTTGAAAACTTTGAATTATTGGATACCCAACTCTGCACGAATATTCTCAACTACCCCCATGATAAAGCGCTCTGCCGTTTCCAGACGATGTTCAAAAGCTGCTTCAATCTCCAACGCTTTCCCACGAATATCAGCCGCATCGTCCATAGTCTGGAGCGCTCCGATAAGATCAAGTGCGTCAAATGCTCCAAATCCGTCGGTTGTATCCAAAAGCTCCATGGTTGCATCTATGGAATCGACGAATTCCGCGAATGCGCTTCGCGTTGCTTCAAAATCCGTCTCGTTGAATTTACGAAGTGCGGCATTCAAGCGCTTCACGGCTTCCTCTACCTCATCGCGGGCGGCGCTAACGATCAGATTATCGCTCATCTCCATGGCCATGTTTACTACACTATTTCCCATATCCGCATCTACTACATCTATCACTCCTGCCGACTCAAGCGAATCAGCGGCATCTTTCACGCCGTCGGTTGCTTTCAGCACTCCCACTAACTCATCCTGGGATTCTACAATTATTTTAAAAGAGGGCGAAATGGCGCAGACTTGGGTGATGATCATGTCATCTATCGCGTCATCCAGTCTCGTATTCTGATCACGGCTCTTTTCCACCTTCTTGCCTGCTTTTTCCGCTTGCTTGGCCTCGATGCGCGCTTTTTTAATATGCTCGTTCTCGCCACCAAAAAATCGCTGCACGCGGTCGGTGAACGTTAATTCACCCTCAGCGACCGTGCTCTGACGCTTTTCCCGGGTGGCTTCTTTTTTCAGGAACTTCACGAGCTGATCGCTGACATCCAGCGCCCGGTCGACATCCTGAAGCGTCAGGTGCTCACCGCCTTTTTCAACATAGGAAATCACCTGTTCGACGATTTTGAGTGCCTGCTCCGGCTCTTCTTGCTCGATAATACTTCCCAACGCAGCTGCTAAATCCTCATCCGGGTTGGTATTCCACTCTCCCCTCGGCTTAGCGTCAGGAAATTGGCTGGCCGCCGCATCTGCGACGGCTTCAGCAAACAACCGGACATCTGCTTCTTCTGGCATAGCTATTTGCTATTAAAATCTTTTTGAAGATCCTTCAAGGCTGAAGAAAGTTTTTGCTTGGCAAGAAGGTATTTACGGATGGATTTCAGGTTCACAAGAAGGCGTGTTTTCTTGGCTTCTAATTCATCTGATGCCAGCTTTTGCGGTGCCATATACGTAGCGTATGGTCTTTGGGTCGAATTTGCAAGTTGTCAAATGATAACAACCGCACGCGGAACAATTTCTCAAACCCAGGCGGGCAGATGTCATCATTTGGCAGGTCACTGCTTTTTATCCACCCTGTGGAGATACCCGTGCGCGTAGCACGCGATCAACAGAAGGATGACCGTGACCTGCGGCACCGTGATCGTCCACGGCGAATCGGGAATCTGCCGAATCCACACCATCGGGAGTGCAAGAAGTGCACCCGCGCCAGCCAGTCCGGCAGACAAGCCGTGCTCGTAGAACGTAAAGAGCACGACTAGTGCGAGCACTGCGCTTGCGAGATTCGCCAGGAAGTACATCTGCACCGCGAGTGTCTCGCCGAACACCGGCTTACCCTGACCCAAGACGTAGGTGAAGATGAGCGCCATCAGTTGACCCATCACGGTCAAAAACCAGACGAATTGCATCGTCGGGGCGAAACCATGATGCTTCATCCCCTCGATGATGCGGCACGATTACTCGCGTTTTAATACCTCAAAAAATGCCGTTTGTGGTATCTCTACGCGGCCGATCATCTTCATCTTCGCCTTGCCTTTGGCCTGCTTTTTGAGGAGCTTGTCTTTCCTCGTTCTGTCGCCCCCGTAGAGCTTCTGGATTACGTCTTTTCGAAATGCTTTCACATCTGAGCGGGCGACGATCTGCCCGCCGATTGCAGCCTGTATGGGGATCTCAAATTGCTGCCTGGGGATGACCTCAGCCAACCGATCCACAATCGCTATTCCCCGATGGTGTGCCTGATCGCGCACGGCAAGAAATGCCAGCGCGTCAACTTTTTCTTTATTCACCAAAATATCAATTTTCACTACATCGACAGCCTGAAACTCAAAAAATTCATAATCCAGACTCGCATACCCCTCGGAAATACTCTTGAGCCGGTCAAAAAAATCAATAATCATTTCTGACAGCGGTATAAGGTAGGTAAATTCCGCCTGCTCTCCCAGGTATTTAAGATCGATATATTCTCCCCGCTTCTCCTGAGCAAGCTGCATGATGGCGCCGACGTATTTCTTGGGCGTGAAGATCGTCACTTCCATGATCGGCTCTTTCACTCCATCGATGTACGTGGGGTCAGGAAATTCTGCGGCGGATTGAATTAACACATCCTGACCGGGTCTTGCTGCGGGCTTTCCCCCCGCGTCCGTCACCTGCTCATCAGCATCAAGGAGCGAAGACGCAGTAAACCCAAGCTTGGAGAGGGAGACACCCGGTTTGAGTCTCAGGTGATACTCGACGGACGGGGCGGTTGCAATCATATTGAGGTCAAATTCACGACTCAGGCGCTCCTGAACGATCTCGGCATGAAGAAGGCCCAGAAATCCGCAGTGGAAGCCGTTTCCCAGGGCAAGCGAGGAGATGGGCCGGAACGTGAATGCACTGTCGCTCAGGCGCAATTTCTCCATAGCCTCGCGTGCGGCGCTCAACTCATCGGCGGAAATGGGAAACAGGCTCAAAAAAACCATAGGCTTGGGTTCTTTGTAGCCGGGAAGCGGCTCGCTTGCCTGAGGTGCGCTTTCTTTCGGATTCACCGCTTTGCCCATCGTGATCGTGTCCCCCACTTTCGCAAATCGTACGTCTTTGAGGCCTGTTGCGATATATCCGACTTCCCCTGTTGCCAGTGACTTGGATTCGGTCATCTTCGGGATGAAATAGCCAGTCTCGATCGGAGTGACTTCTGATGATGTGGCGAAGAACTTGAGCCGAAGATTGGGCGAGAAATCAATTCGTCCGTCAACAACACGGACAAAAACGACGACGCCTTTATGTGGGTCGTATTGCGAGGAAAAAATAAGCGCGCGTAGGGGTTTGCCAAAATTGCCTTTGGGCTCCGGAACAATCCGAATAATAGCATCTAGCACTTGATCGACATTAGTGCCAACTTTTGCGGAAATCTCGATCATCTCTTCGTTTTTGAAGCCAAGCTCGCGCAGCTCCCGTCTGGTTTCATCGATACGTGCGTGGGGCATGTCGATTTTGTTAATGACGGGAATAATTCTGAGATTGTGTGCGCGGGCCTGGTAAAGATTGGCGAGCGTCTGCGCCTGCACTCCCTGCGTGGCATCCACGACGAGAATAGCCCCTTCGCACGCAGCGAGACTGCGGCTCACCTCGTACCCAAAGTCTACATGGCCCGGCGTGTCGATGAGATTGAGGACGTACCCCTGGTATGCCATCCGCACGGGAGCGAGCTTGATGGTAATGCCCCGTTCGCGCTCGATCGGGTTACTATCAAGAAGCTGCTCCTGCATCTCCCGTTTGGCCACAGTGCCGGTAAGCTCCAACAAACGGTCAGCAAGGGTGGATTTACCGTGATCGATGTGCGCGATGATAGCGAAATTACGAATATGAGACTGATCCATGAAGCTGATTATAAAGGAATTCGCAGATACGTAAAGCGATGGTGAAATATAAATATTCGTTAAAGGCCATCCTCATCAATTTTCTAGAGCGTTCCAACAGTCTCTAGACAATCAAAGCTTAGCTTTGAATTTTTCTTTGAAAGCTAATCCAACGCGACAACGCGCGGGTTGGCAGTGATTCTTTCAACAGTGTCTCGCGTCAAGGGGCACGGAACTGGCTCAAATATGCTCCCAACACCCGTCATGTCGGTAAAATAGATGTTATCAACAGGCGCCTGATCGATAAAACGCTCAAATGTGCGGTATCTTTCTATCAGCGCTAGGTAATCTGCAATCATAGCAGGCCGATCGCGATAGGCAATCGTCCGCTGGAGACATTCCGCCAGAGACCGATGCACCATATATGCATCAACGGTATATCCCCGGCCTTTTAAATCCGTTACTGCATGCATCCACCATGGAAGATCGCGGAGGGATGTTTCACTCACAAGTGAAATACCTCGCTTTACCGCTTCTGAAAATTGCATATCACAGACATCTGCGACTTCACGGTTGGTTGCGCGCACGTGCGCGTGATTCGCCGGATCAAAATGGTCAATGAGTTCGGGACGAAATGCGTCCGGATCGATCACAAGCGTATTTGTATCAGTCACGACGCGGTGGCGAAATTGCTCTGACTTTCCGGCACTAAACGGGCCAAAAACTATAGTAAATCGCGGAACACGCGCAGAACGTAAATTCTCCAGGGGGGGCAGGACAATCTGCTCATGAATCCTTTGCCGCTCGTGTGTGTATCGCCCGTACCGACTGTCCCAATGAAACGCTTTCGTGTCAGGATTCTTGAGCGTCTCACCCAAACGGGCCAATGCGGTTTCACTTATCAAGTGTAGCACTTCATTGTCGCCAGTCATAAGCCCCTGATATGAAGTGATATATTCATCAAACGTAAGCCCGACTGATGCGAGCTTTTGGACTGTACGCTCCATGCTTCTGGCGATGATGACCGTTGCGTCCCAAGCGGAACATGCATGCGACCCTTGGGCGTACTGCAAAACTATATCCCTCTCAACTGACGACATCCAAAGCATTGCCGCAGCAACGATTGCCCCCTCTTGGGAGCACTGCCTATCAGCACGTTCAGGATGGTCTAACATCGTTCGAAGGGAAAAATACCCTTCATCAGTTTCAGCAAAACCTGTCATAGACGTGAAGCTTGGAATTACTGAGCCAGGAGAACTTGAAGATCTCTTAGGAGCGTTTCGCGGAGGTTCATATACTCAAAAAAGTCTTTCGTCTGCGCGATCTGGTCCAGGATTCGGGAAAGGTCCTCTGAGGGAATCCTGCCATCCAGCAAAATTTGCCAGTGAGTCATTACTTCTGCCTGGGAAACGCCGTTGTTGTCGATCGTGTTCATCCACCCCTGAGTGCCACCTAATTTATTCACCATCTCCACCATGTGCGTCTGCCAGTCACCATGGTATATCGAGGCATCAAACGCGGGTTGTGATGGTGTGACGGACTGAGGAGTGGCGTCGGACGGCAGAGGTGTGCCTGCTACACCTGCGTCCGGCTGTACGGGCACACCCGAACCGTCTGAGTGAGGCTGAGTCACTGTTTGACCTCCCGGCGCGTCGAGGGTTGCGGTCGGTTCATGGGTCACTGACACACCTGAAGCATCGGCATGCTCCGTGAACCGTTCAAACAATGCATGCGTCGGTTCAGAGAGCAATACTCCCATGCCAAAGGCGGCAACGTGGCCCGTGATGCGCTCCATAAGCTGAACCATCGTATGATCCACTGATCCGACAAGGTAACCATGCTTGACGCGGGCCATGAGTCGGTTCATAAGCAGACCCCATCCGACACCCAAACCGACAAGACTCGTGAGGGAATCCGGATCGCGCATGAGATGGGTCAGTCCTGCTTTCGCAAAAAGCCCGAGCGTAAGAGACGCGGCGTACTGATATCGGGTTATGAATTCCAGCGCGTCTTCCTTCATCTGTTCACGGAGCGAAAGCATCGTTTCCTGGGTCGTGAGGAGCCGTGAGATGGCCTTGCGCGTCTTTGCGTTCGTCAGAAGCCATTCCAGGGTTTCTTCGCGCGTCTTGCTCTCATAGCGGCGCAGGAAAAGATTCCCCTCCGGGCTTACGATGAGCTGACGGACGAGAAAAGTGAATTGATCAACTGTCGTTTTGTCCTTCACCCCTAATCGTTCGAGCTGGCCGAGAACATAAATGAGTCCTGCACGGCCGCGCTCATGGGCGAGCCGATCCCGAAACATATCCATGTAGGCGTATCCGTCGTGTTCGTATGCCGCTGTATGAGCTCCAAACGGTCTTCCCAAGGCCTGACGCAGCGAATTGACGCTGCGGACCGTATACCATCGGCCGCCCCGCTGATATTGGAAGTCACCGTTTCTCAACATGCGGATACGAAGATCGCGTTCTTCGTCAATCCCACGCCTCTTGTCGTGGATACGAATAGAAATGTAATCTGCCGTGTGCCATTCTTCGTCATTCTTGTTTACCCTGTCCTTACCGCCAGTATAATAATGGCGAAGCACGATATCCTCTTCTGTCAGATTCATGAGTATGTTGAGGGTATCCGCATCGGGAAGACCAACATCTTTGGGATCGTTGTAGCCGCCTTCCTTTGCCTGAATGACGAGCGGATCACGCAGGTGGGCAAGAACCATCGCTTTCGCCTGAATTTGCCTTCGGGTTGTTACCGCGTCACGAAGTTCATCAAGAGAACCAATCGGCGCCTCTACCGGCGGCACCTCGGGAAGAACGATGCCGCTTCGCCGATCAACGGGCAGTCCGAGCTCTGCCACGCGGTTGAAAAGTTCCGCCCTCTCCATCCTCTGGCGTTCATGGGCGCGGGCGAGGATATCGAGAAGTTCGTTTCGCTCCCGCGGTACTTCAACAGTTGAAGACAATCGTACGGCCGGTTGAGACTGAACTTTCTCTACGGACGGCACAACCACTTCTTCCTCGGCCCGGGTGCGGAACCCTTTCGCGATAAGGGCTTCGGGAGCATGTTGCATAAAATGGACAATCGGATCTACCGGATCTTCATTCGTCCACCTTTGACCTTTGCTCACCTGATGGGAAACGATCATCTGGACAAACATACGAGCCTGTGATGCATCAGAGGGGCGGGCAGACTTCATGACCGCTTCGACCTGTGGCATTACGTCCCGAATAGTTGCGCCTGTGGCTGACAGATCACCTGCTCCGGATTTGCCGATCCCAATGACAACGGTACCGGGAACCGGTGTTTGCGATTTATCAGCAGCAGTGATGATCGAATCGGGAATTGGATACCGACGTGTGAATCCTATTGCCGAAGCGATGAAGCTGGCTGAAGCGTAATGCGTCCCATGATTGCGCGGATCTTCGATGGTAAGAAGCAGACTTCCATCGGGCTCGCGGCGCACCGAGCGAATCGCCGAATAACCGACAAAAACTCCTCCATACATTTTTTGTCGACGGGCTAATTCGGCAAGCATCATCTTGCGCAACTCGCGATCGCCGCGGGTCAATCCGTTTGCACCTTTCAATAACTTCTCCATCCGGACGTCACCGAGATTCCCGTGATATAACACCGTCGTCTCCCCGTGTGCCAAATATCGGAAACCCAATCCAGGATCACCGGATTTCGGCTGTGGATCAGCAGTTCTGTTTTGAAGAAGTCCACCGCTCAAAAGCGCTTCGACGTTAATAAGATGACGCGGAATGCCC
Organism: uncultured Gammaproteobacteria bacterium; assembly: GCA_964445435.1. GTDB lineage: Bacteria > Patescibacteriota > Microgenomatia > UBA10105 > UBA927 > CAYUKU01. The sequence continues at coordinate 2,754 of CAYUKU010000007.1, read as the reverse complement.
CATTTTCTTTCGATATCATCAACCGTCCGCACCAACTCTGTGGCCACCAATACATCCAGACCGGCCAGCCCGCCGCCAACGATAAATCCCCGGTGCGCAGGTCCCCCTTGCGTGTACGTCGCGGGCAAATGAACCTGCCCGAAATGACCGTCACGATCGTAGGGCACGTTGACTTTCCCCAGAAAATCGGTCACGGTCATGATCTGTTCGCCGTCATACGGAAGCTGCTTGAGCCTGTTTGGTTCAGCGCCCCGCGCATCAATCATGACCTTAAATCCGAAATTTTTAGCCATCCAGGGGATATCCTTGTCCGCCACTTCAAATCCTGTAATGACATCCACACCGGGATCCATCATAGCCTGCATGGCGGTGCGCGCGGCGCTTATCTTCGTTTCCTCATGATTATCAACAAACGGCGAAATGGCGCTTAATGCCATGCCGCCCATATGGCCTTCTTTTTCAAAAATTACGACATGCGCGTTTTTGTATCGGGCCCGAATCTGAAGAGCGGCGATATATGCGCCAGCGCCGCCTCCGAATATGGCAATTTCCACATGGCCGGACTCCGAGTGGAAATCCCTTTTTGCTGCTACCCAATCTTCAAACGATTTCACCGGAACATCCTTATATGGCTTGCCGTAGCGGGCCCAGAATTCACGGGCCGCCTCATGAATACTCATCCAGTGGGAGCGGCGTTCTTCGGGGTCTGCCAGAAACGGCAGAACGTGCGGCGGGATCTCGTGACCCACGAGCTCTTTCATGTCGGGTTTCTTTCGCACTTCAGGCTGTTTGTGTTCATCCTGAGACGTGGAAATTTTTGTGACAGACTCTTCTTCGAGGAGTTTTTGGGGGACATGCCCGTTCCAGAAAATCGGCATCTCTGAGATGAGCCAGTCGGCCACATAATTCATCCTTTGGGCGTCGCCGGTTGTCTTGTGGTCCACAAACTGGAATACCTGCTCATGATTATTGACACCCTGAGTCTTCACCGCATGCGCAAATTGGGCCGTGGCCGCTTCGTCGCGCATATCATCAACCGATCCGGCGGCCAGACCGACACGAAGAACCGGAACGGTCAAACTGTTGGTGTCATAATCAACCCGGGTGCCGTCAGCCACGACCAGACCGCTGAATCCAACCACCCGATCAACGACATTCAGTTCGCTTACACGGTGACGAAGATTCACATGCACAATATCTGGTGATGGCGACGCGGCGACACTCAAAACGTCCGCATGGTGAAGTACTGTTATGTGGTTTCGTTCCAGTAGCTCTTCCGAAACTCCGACGTCATCCAAATCCCCTTCACGCGGTAGAATGAGTGTCGTTGTGCCCACGTCCCCGGGCGCAAGACCAAGACGCCCTGCGGCGTGCCTTACGTCTGAGGAAACCAGCGCGTCGTGTGCAAGCCGATCAAGGCCAATCCTATGCTTGCGCTGTGCAGCATCAGCAACGTGCATGAGGGCAACTTTTTGGGCTGCCGCGACAGCCTCCAACGGATCGTACCCATAGACGCCAATCCGCCCCATCTGTCCACCGTGCAATCTTCCAAACCGTTTTCCACCCCTAATATCATCTGGATTCGGAATTTTTCTGTCCAAATCCAATGCCTTCAACCCCGGATATAGAAGCGATCGCGCGGGTACAACCAGCGGAAGGGACATATCAACCTCGGTGTGCACAGTGTCTTTTTCTATTTCATGGCTTAGAACGACACCGGAAAATCCGGCACCCGCAATTTCCGCACCGCTCAATCGGCAGTTGGTCAGTACAATCGCCTGAGGATTGGAAAGAACGCCCAAACCCCACTCAGCCCGCTTCTGCCCGAGTGCCGCAAGGCTCCGCGGACGGGAGTCCTCTTCGGCAAAAACCACAGCGCATCCTGCGTTCATGAGACGCTCTCCCGCCTCGAGCGCGGACTCATCGGTGCCTACGACTAATACTTTTGGAAGGGGTTTTAACCACTCCTGTCTCTCGTGAAACGGAGGAAAAACAGGAGGAAGAAGCCTATCCTGCTGCATGCGGCCAACGATAGCAACATGTGTATCAATATCTGGTTTTGCAGGCGACAAAAATGGAACCACCCGCTCATCGCCAACAGGTTCAGCAGTAAGTGTTTCTTGAGCAACCTGGCTCATAAGAAAGCAAAACCTTCATATCCACATGAAGGTTAGGGGGGATTATAGCACTCCTGGCGCACAATGCAACTTTATTCCTACCCGATATGATTTGACCTGTCATACATACGCTCCCGCACTCGATCATACTCTTCGCGGTCGCGCATGGCACGCTTCCCGACAACCCGTTCAAACGTTTCATGCATCGCGGCAGGAATAGCACCCATCTCCGCACGGCCCTTCAAGTGGAGCGAGCCGATAAATCGCACCAAGTGCTCTGCATTTTCCAGTCCGATATCTTCAGTTGCGCGCAAAAGAAATAAGAGTGACCAGTGAATAGGTTCTTCAAACTGCCGCAGTGCAGGATCCTTTTGCCGGAATGCACCATGTTCACCACTCAGGAATGACAGATTGAGGATCTGAAAAAAAATAGCCCGCGCCGTTTCATAGGAAACCTGCCGTTTACCAGACCCCCTCAATATATCAACTAATCTATCAAACCTATCCAAATCCGACGACTGCTCGGCAATTTCTGTGAAATATTCCGGCGTCTTTACATATACACGCATTCTGTGCCCGTATGCTAATAGGCGTAATTCGTTCGGTAAAAGGCGCATTGCCTTGTCACGGTAGGGAC
>CAYUKU010000006.1:0-80144 GCA_964445435.1 uncultured Gammaproteobacteria bacterium | reverse complement strand
GGTTGTACCGATGCGATTGATTGGACAGGCATTCTGTATCGTATGTAGACATGATATGTGGAGCGCAAGGGTTGGGAATACGAAGAGCTTGACCAGACTCCGGGTGAAGAGGCGGGGATAAAAAGCGTAACATTTACGGTGAATGGCGCCTACGCATATGGATTTCTCAAGGCTGAAGCAGGGGTGCACAGACTCGTGCGTCAATCACCGTTTAATGCTGATAATTTACGTCAGACCTCGTTTGCGATGCTTGAAGTACTGCCGGTTCTTGACGAGGGTGCGAGCGTAGAATTGAAGGAAGAGGATTTGGAGTGGGACTTTTACCGAAGCGGAGGCAAAGGCGGTCAAAACGTCAATAAAGTCTCAACCGCGGTTCGTCTCATCCATAAGCCGACAGGTATTGTTGTCACGAGTCAGGCGCAGAGATACCAGGGTCAAAACAGGGAGTATGCACTGAAAATTCTTCAGGCAAAACTCTGGGCACTGGAAGAGACAAAGGTGAAAGAAGAGCAGAGTAAATTGAAGGGTCAGTATAAGACACCCGGATGGGGCAATCAGATTCGATCATACGTTCTTCATCCGTATCACATGGTGAAGGATTTGCGGACCCAGCATGAGACTGGCGACACTGAACGGGTCCTTGACGGAGATATTGAAGACTTCATCGTGCAATACTTGAAAAAAATATCCTAAGCCCCGATAATGAATCGAATGGGAGGTCGTATGCAAAAGTCGCCGAGTCGAGTAGAAGAAAGCGCTGACCCCGTTGTGCGTAATGTCGATGAAATCGATCAAGAAGAACTCGAGGAGAGGGAGGTTATGAAAACAGATAAGCGGATCATTCTCGTGGTGTACGTCGTCGTTGTGATACTGGGTGTTGCTACCGGGTATATGCTTGCCGCCCGCGGCGGTGGGGGAGGGTTTATAGCAAATACTCCGTCCGCAGTAAAAACGGATAAAGTGGAAGGTATCACAGACGCCAAAACATTCAAGGATTCCGCAGAGGGAGTCGTTGAGGCAGGCGGACTTGAAGGGGAAGGTTCCCACAAGCTTATCCGTGAAGGCGGACCATCGCAGACTGCGTATCTTGTTTCCTCGGTTATTGATCTGGATGAGTATGTCGGTAAGCGGGTTCGCGTCTGGGGTCAGACAATGGCAGCGAAAAAGGTTTCCTGGCTTATGGATGTAGGGAAAATAGAACGACTGGAATGATCCGATTTGACCATGTTTCCAAGAATTTTGCCGGACACAAGAGTGCTTTGTCCGAGGTAACCCTTCAGATCGGGGATGGGGAATTTGTGTTCCTTATTGGTCCTTCAGGAGCAGGCAAAACGACGTTTTTACGGCTCCTTATCCGAGATATTGTTCCTTCTTCAGGGACGATAACGGTTGATGATTGGAACCTGGGAAGTCTGCCGACTACCGAGGTCTACAAGCTCAGAAGAAAAATAGGAACGGTATTTCAGGATTTCAAACTTCTTACCGACCGGACGGTTTTTGAAAACGTTGCGCTCGGCTTGGAAATTCTCGGGAAAGGTCAAAGGGAGATAACGTCGCGGGTCATGGACGTGCTCGACTTGGTGGGATTGGCGGATAAGCGGGAGTATTTCCCGGTGCAGTTGTCGGCAGGGGAGATGCAGCGAACCGGTATCGCGAGGGCGATTGTGGGCGGCCCGAATATACTTCTTGCAGACGAGCCTACCGGGAATCTGGATCCGCAGACATCGTGGGATATCTTGGATATTCTGAAAGAAATTAACGCCATAGGCACAACCGTGATTATGGCGACACACAACGCAACGATTGTGAACGATCTTCGCAAACGAACCATCACCATCGAACAGGGCAAGATCGCCCGCGATGAGGAAAAGGGAAAATATCACGTCTCTCCTAGAGGAAAGGGAAAAAAGGCCCATGCAAATGCTTGAAGACACCTGGAAGCATATTCGACGCAGTCCGTATCAGTCGACCGCAGCTGTGCTCACGCTGTTTCTTACCATGTTTCTGATCGGACTGTTTGCTCTTTCCTCTGTCGGGTTGTCACTGGTTCTCAAATACTTCGAGAGTAAGCCTCAGATAACGGTGTTTTTCGCCGACAACGCCGCTACTTCAGAAGCCCAGATACTCCAAAACACGCTCATGCAAACGGGGAAAGTAAGCGCTATCAAGTATGTGTCCAAGGATGAAGCGCTTGCCATTTATAGGGAGCAGAACAAGGACGACCCGCTCCTTTTGGAGATGGTTACTGCAGATATACTGCCTGCGTCACTTGAGGTTTCAGCGATAGACCCCTCATATTTGCGTGAGTTGGAACCGGTTATCAAAAGCGCGCAGGGCGTTGAGGAAGTAGTGTTCCAAAAAGACGTGGTCGATGCGCTTATCGGTTGGGCGAGAGTCATTCGTGTCGTTGGCATAGCGCTTGTTGGAACATTTGCACTGAATTCACTCCTGGTCATCATGACGGTGATCGGTATGAAAATCGCGCTCAAGAAAGAGGAGATAGAAATTTTGACCCTCGTGGGCGCATCGCCATGGTACATACGGATGCCGTTTATTCTGGAGGGTGGACTTTACGGTACCGTCGGATCATTCGTATCATGGATTCTTCTTATGGGAATCATCTTCTGGGCTCAGCCTGTCATTGTCGGTTTCTTAGGCATTATTCCCATATTTTCTGCGATTTTCAATTCGCTGACTGCCACGCCGTTTCTGGTGTTTGCCGTATCCTTACTATTCTCACTTATGCTCGTTGGATTTCTTCTGGGTAGCATCGGAAGCATGATCGGATTACGGCGGTATCTTAAATTTTAATCTGCGAAGTTTCATGAGACTATTGCGCTTCATCGCGATTTTCGTGTGCGTCTTTCTCCTGGGGACCCTCACTGTACGCGCTCAGGATGTCGGAAGCGTACAAAACAAGATAGAGGAATTGCAGAAAAAGATTGCAGAACTTCAAAGTCAGGAAAGTTCACTTTCCAAGCAGATTAATCTTATTAACTCCCAGATTTCGCTCACGACGCTGAGAATCGAAAGTATAAAAGGCAATATTGAAAAATTATCGTCTGAAATAGAAGAATTGAATGATGAGATAGACCGTCTGGAAGGGCTGAAAACGAAAAGACTTGAGCTCGTGCTTCACCGGATTCCCGAAACCTACAAACGATACCGATCGCCGCAATTCGGTATAGTTTTCTTCAGCAAGAACGTTTCAGATTTTCTTACAAGGATTAAGTATTTGGCGCACGTACAGGCGGAAGACGCAGAACTCTACAAGCAACTCCAAAATACGCAGGACACCTACGGAGAACGTAAAGACCTGCGTGAACAGAAAAGAAAGCAACACGAATCCTTAAAAATTCAGCTTGAACAGCAGTCACGGGAGCTTGATCGCCAGAAGAGGGAGAAACAGGCACTTCTGACTCAGACACAAAATAACGAGGTTACCTACCAGAAGCTCCTTGCCCAAGCGTTGGCAGAGAAAACGGCCCTTGAGCGCGCCCTTATTGATGCGGTATCTTTGGGTCCGATAAAACAGGGAGATCCTATTGCGCTTGTCGGAAACACCGGATATCCCGGCTGTTCGACTGGGGCACATCTTCATTTCGAAATCCGTCGAAACAATTCATGGACTGACCCTGCCGAGTTTCTTTCGTCGAAGGGAGTGTCTGATGACCAGAATGGTGGGAATGCAACGGTTGGACGCGGAAGTTGGCCGTGGCCGCTTGAAGACACGATACGCATTACCCAATATTACGGTCACACTCCATATTCCTGGCGATATGCCTATTCCGGCGGGATTCATACAGGGTTTGATATGGTATCGACATCAAGTAACGTCATCCGCGCACCGAAAGACGGTACGCTCTACTCGTCTTCTCAGAACTGCGGAACAAGTAGCGTCATAAAAATCAAGTATATCGATCACGGAGACGGAGTTGTGAGTTTCTATTTGCACGTGCAGTAATTTTCGCTGAAACATGAAATTGGCTGCCCATGCCGGAATTTTGGGGTTGGTGTTTTCCTTCTTTTTGCCAGCCGTTTTGGCTGCTACCGGTGTTACGATCGCAAATGTTCCGGAGAGTATTGATAAGGATCAGGAAATAGAAATTGATATACGTCTTACATGTGACGGATGCACAAGTGATTCGTATTTGAGGGGCGCTTTCGTCGGGTCAGGTACCAATTATTTCGGATTCACGCAGAACAATTCCGGAGCCTGGACGAACGCATCGGGAACTAATTGCACTGAGTATTACAAAGTGCGCGTCGATCAACTTTCAGAAGGAAGTTGGAGCGGCAAACTCAAACTGAAGCCCGATGGTGCCAGTTCATATTATCAGGGGCCGGGTCAGTATACACTGAAAGTTGGTAGATATACGGGCGGGTGTGGCTCGCCGACTTGGTCAAATGAGGTTCCCGTATCCATCACTGGAACCACCTCAACGCCTACGCCTGCGCCTTCTGCCACCCCCACTAATTCGCCCGTTTACACCCCTACCTCGACGTCTACGAGAACGCCGACTCCAACGAGGACGAAAACCCCAACGCCGACGCCAGAAAAGGCCGAGTCCACGACCTCACCGACATCTGCGCGTGACGTTTCGGTTTTGGGAGACGTGTCCAAACCGTCAAGCGATCAGACGAGCTCACGTAGTGCCTCGCACATTCGGGCATTTGCCGTTGCATTTGCTTTGGTTGCCAGCGGATTGGGCATGCTTGCGGCAGTCTTGATTTGGCAGAAACGGAAGGGCACTTCGTAGGATACGGTATACTAGATCACCATGAAACGATTTTTGCTCTGGATTCCTTCGATTATCTGGATGACGTTCATTTTTGTATTATCGGGAAGGCAGCGCGTTTCAGTATCAGAAGATTTCTTCGTAAATTTTTTCGTCTTCAAGACACTTCACGTACTGGAATACGCCGTCCTGTATGTTCTTAATGTTCGGGCTCTTGGAGCGGGAGAGAAGAAAAGGCGGATTATTGCATTGGCGTGGGCTTTTCCCCTTACTCTTGCGTTTGCGGCGTCGGATGAGATACACCAGACATTGGTTCCGACCCGCGAGGGACGCTTTCGTGATGTTATAATTGACACCACAGGCACGATTCTTGCATGGTACACCGTCTCAAACATATTACCCAAAGCCCCCAAGAAACTCAAAGATTGGGCGAAGCGTTGGCAGATTCTGTGAAGAGGGGAGTCAGTCCCCGTATCGTGTGTTTGTACGGTGAATTAGGAAGCGGAAAAACAACATTCGTACAGGGATTTGCCCGCGGACTTGGATTTCGCAAGACTCGCCTTCTCTCCCCGACCTTTATCATTGTGCGACGTTACTTGGTGCCAAGTTCAGAGAATTTCTTCTATCATATCGATTTGTACCGCGTACATGAAAAAAATCAGTTAGCGGCGCTGGGCCTGGATGAAATATTTTCAGATACGCATAACTATGTGGCTATTGAATGGCCGGAACGCTTGAACGAGATCAAGCCGAGAGCATCGAGTATCGTGAGGTGTGTCGCGCTTGCCGACGGAACACACGAGGTAACGTATGAATGACATACAACACGCGGTAAACATTGTCAGGGACGGAGGAATAATCATTTATCCGACGGATACGGCATTTGGCATAGGGTGTCGAATTGACCGACCCGACACGGTTGAACGCTTATTTGCGTTACGGAAACGGCCGCTTACGAAGGCAATGCCGGTTTTGGTTGCCAGCGCATCCATGGCATTCGCCTACTTCGATTCCCCTTCTGAAATTGTACGACGTTTAATAGACAAATATTGGCCTGGTGCGTTGACCATTGTATGGAAGTGTTACAAAGATAAGCTTTACTCCCCTATCCGCGGTGACACCGAGTCGGTCGGACTACGCATGCCGAATCATGAGACAGCTCTGGCTATCATTCGTGGCGTCGGAGTGCCTATCGTGGGTCCGTCGGCTAATTTTCACGGGCAGACTACCCCGTATCATATGAAAGATTTGGACCCTCAGCTTATGAAACTCGTCGATTTCGTCGTGCCCGGTTCATGTGCCCTGATGCAGCCCTCGACGGTAGTGGATTGCACGAAAGAGCCGTATGTTATTCTTCGTCAGGGCGCAGTGATGATCGAAGGCATATGAGAACAACGCTCACCATCGATACATCCGAAACTGACCACGTGAGCGTAGTGCTTTCTCATAAGGGCCGGATGTACGAAAAACGGCTTCCATCGCGCATTGCCCGTGCCCAGACGGCTCTCCCGCTTGCGGAAGCGTTGATGAAAGACGCGGGTATTAGGGGTCATGATCTTGATGAGATTTTCGTAAAGGAGGGAAACGGATCATATACGGGTGTACGCGTAGGATTTGCTATCGCCAATGCTCTTGGGAGTTTCCTTCATATTCCCGTGAATGGTAGGGTGGGACTTGCGTTTCCAGCTGAACACGAACTACACTACAAAAAGAGCAGTCTGTAAGAAAGGAGCTCAATGGAAGAACACAAACATGAAGAAAAAAAGAAAACGAACCCGCTCGTCTATGTTGGCATCGGGTGTCTTGTGCTTCTTGTCGTTTTGGGTCTCGCTGCTACGGCCATAGGTAAGTTTGTGGCCTCCAAAATCACCGGGGGTATGCTTGGGAAGGTCATAGAAAACAAAACAGGTGTAAAAACCAACATTCAGGATCTGGAAAAGGGAAAAATGACATTTACCGACGATAAGACAGGCGCGACTGTCAACATCGGAAGCGGCGAGGTTCCTCAGAATTTCCCGAAGGATTTCCCGTTATATCCGAGTGCACAAGTTACCAGTTCACTTTCGGGAGGAAAAGATCAGGGGAAAGGATTCTGGCTTACTTTGACAACCAAAGATTCCTTTGAGACCGTCGTTTCATACTACAAAAATGCGCTAACCGGAAACGGATGGAGTGTTGAGGCTACGGCCATGTTCACGGAAAACAGCTCCACACAAACTGTGAAGAAGGGTGATCTTTCAGGCAGTCTTTCCATCATGAAGGGTGGAGACGGAGGTGAGACGCAGATTGTCATAGTTTTGGGTGAGGAAGCCAAGTAAAGGTAACGCCGGGACTGGAATTTTTGGCGTTCCTATGCGTATGATGGATGTGTATGACTTTTCTTGGCACGATTCGTCACCTGTTCGTTCCCCACTACACCAATAACCACCGTTCGAAGGTGCTTCACACTGATGCACTCCTTTTTTATGTACTCGTGTTTGCCGTGTTTAACTTGGGGTTTCGCCTGCTTCATAGAGAGATGCCCGATGTGTTGGGTTACGCAACGGATATCCATGTAGAACAACTCCTGGCCGGTACCAACAGTCAGCGCCAGGCTGCAGGTCTTGGCGCCCTTACGCTGAACGCCGCACTATCCCAGGCAGCGGCAAATAAAGCACGCGACATGTTCGAGAAGGGGTATTGGGCACATAACAGTCCTACAGGTGCTACACCGTGGAATTTCATAACTGATGCAGGTTACCGGTATTCTGTTGCCGGGGAGAATCTAGCGAAGAATTTTTCAACGAGTCAGGGAGTCATTGATGCCTGGATGGCCTCGCCGACGCACAGAGACAACATTCTCAAATCGAGTTATCGGGAGATTGGGTTTGCCGTCGTCAATGGTGTACTTCAGGGAGAGGAAACCACGCTGGTCGTTCAAATGTTTGGGGCTCCCAGCGGCTCTGTCGCAGTTGCCCAAGCGCCATCCAAGCCCGCAACCATTCCTAAACAGGCGTTTGCGACGGAAGAGAAGCCGAAAGATGCTGCAAAACCGGTAGAAGTAAACGCTCCGATTGCAGAAAGTCCGCAGGTATCATTTAACAGCATGTTTCTCGGGGTGACCAAAAAACCCGCCATTAGTATCCCGACACTCACTCGTGACATTGTTTTCATATTCGCCGGAGTATTATTGGGAGTATTGCTTCTGGATGCGTGGGTGGTGTCACGCAAGAAGATTGTTCGCGTAGCCGGTCATAACATCGCGCATTTCTTGTTTTTGAGTAGCATCATGATACTTATAGGTTCTGTGGGGCGCGGAGCATTGTTATGAAATCGATGTTTGTGCTTCATTACTTGATACTTGTCTTAATTTTGGGTGGGGGGGTAGCCGCGTTTTTTTATGCTGCCCCAAATACCCTGATGCAATTTACGGTAGCCTTCGTGACATCAGCAGCCTATGTTTTGTGGGGCGCCATTTATCATCTTATGAAGAAAGATCTTCATCTGAAGGTTATGGTAGAATACGTTCTTGTCGGTGCAATTGCAGTGGTTCTGCTTGCGACCGTGTTGTGGAATTAAGAAAGAAAACATTTCTATGAAAGGTGTCATTTTAGCCGGCGGTCTTGCTACCAGACTTCATCCCTTGACGCTTGTAACAAACAAGCATTTGTTGCCCGTGTACAACAAGCCCATGATTTACTACCCGCTTGAAGCGATGAGAAAGGCAGGCATTAGTGAAGTGCTGCTTACGACGTCGCCGGATCATGCCGGACACTTTGCCAATCTTCTGAAAGCAGGAGAGGATTTTGACCTGAAGCTGTATTATTCAATCCAAAAGAATCCCAAGGGCGGCATTGCTCAGGCGATTGCCCTTGCACAGGAGTTTGCGAAAGACGAATTCGTCCTCGTTATTCTCGGCGATAATATATTTAACTTTGACCTTCGTAGCGCCGCGCGCAAGCTCGAAGCACAAGGGAAAGGGGCTATGATTTTCGGAGTCCACCGCAACACCGAATCCAAGCAATACGGGGTGATTGAGATGGATATCGAAGGCCGGGTGCGTTCTATAGAGGAAAAGCCGGAGAATCCCAAGTCCGATATTGCGCAAACGGGTATCTATATGTATGACAAGAACGTTTTCTCGTATATTAAAAGCCTTAAGCCGTCTGCCCGCGGAGAACTCGAAGTAACGGATCTTAATAATTGTTATCTGAAAGAGGGCACGCTTTCGTGTCAGATTATCGACTGGTGGATTGACGCCGGCACATCCCACGACGAGCTTCTGAAAGCAAATCAACAGGCAGCACAACTCGTATCGGAGGGCAAGTTATGACGAAATTTCACAACCAGGTATGATCGATGGGGTAAAAATAAAAGAACTTACAAGGCATCCCGATGAGCGCGGATATTTCGAGGAAATCATACGAAAAACGGATGACTTTTTTTCGGAGGGATTCGGACAGGCCTCCCATTCGTTCATGTATGAAGGCGTGGTGAAAGCATGGCATATCCACAAGACACAGATTGACTGGTGGTACATCGTAAGCGGAGTTGTGAAGGCAGCGTTGTTTGACATGCGTAAGGATTCTCCCACATATCGACAGCTCAATGAGTTTCTTCTAGGAGAGGAAGGAAAGCCAAACCAAGTTCTCAAGATTCCCGCAGGCGTTGCGCACGGGCTGAAAGTCATCAAAGGCCCTGCGCATCTGGTGTACGTTACGAGTGGAATTTATGCAAAAGAGGAAGAAGGACGAATTGCTTACGATGATCCCGATATAGGGTACGATTGGGTAGCGGGAATACCTATTACAAATAAACATATCACATGAAACTTCTGGTGACCGGCGGAGCCGGTTTTATCGGAGCAAACTTCGTACATTATTGGGCAGCGCATTATCCGGGCGATGATATCGTGACTCTGGACAAGTTAACGTACGCAGGAAACCTTGCAAACTTGGAAGGACTCCCGGCCCAGAGGAATACGTTCGTTCACGGAGACATAACGGATGAATCGTGTGTTACCCGGATTATGGAGGGGGTTGATATTGTCGTCCATTTTGCTGCCGAGAGTCATGTTGACCGGTCTATTTCAGAGCCATCCCCTTTCATCATGACGAACATCGTGGGCACGCATGTTCTACTCGAAGCGGCGCGCAAACATAAGGTGAAGCGATTTCACCATATTTCTACTGACGAAGTTTTCGGATCGCTTGAGCTTGGAACGAACGAGAAGTTTAGTGAAACGACCGCGTATGATCCCAGAAGCCCGTATTCCGCCAGTAAAGCATCCTCAGATCACCTTGTGAGAAGTTATTTTCACACCTACGGATTGCCCGTTACTATAACGAATTGTTCCAATAACTTCGGTCCGTATCAGTTTCCGGAAAAACTCATTCCTCTTGCCATTACGAACATTCTGGAGGGCAAAAAAGTGCCAGTTTACGGTGATGGGAAAAACGTTCGGGACTGGTTATATGTAGAAGATCATTGCCGCGCCATTGATATGATTTTGGAGCGCGGAAAAATCGGCGAAACGTATGCGGTAGGCGGGTTAACGCAGGATATAGACAATATTACCGTGGTGGAAAAAATTCTTAATCACATGGGGAAAGACGAATCGTTCATTGAATTCGTTTCCGACCGTCCGGGTCATGACCGTCGCTATGCAATCGACTGGACGAAAATACAAAACGAATTGGGCTGGAAACCCCAGGCCGATTTCGACACGTATCTTGAGAAGACGATCGCCTGGTATAAGGACCATGAGGTCTGGTGGAAACAGATAAAGTCCGGAGAATATGCGACGTACTACAAGAAACAGTATAAGAAATCATGAACATTATAGGAACCGGATTATCAGGCCTCGTCGGGTCACGCGTTGTTGAGCTTCTTTCCGAGCGACATGCGTTTGCCAATCTTAGCCTCGAGACGGGAGTAGATATCACCAATGAACAAATTACCCATCAATATATAACTGCTTCGGATGCCCCTTGGGTTTTCCACTTTGCGGCAGTGACAGACGTCGATGGAGCAGAGAAAGAACGCGAATTGGGAGAAAAATCCAAAAGTTGGCAGGTGAACGTCGATGCGACGAGATATGTCGCCGATGCCGCAAAAGAGTCCGGGAAGAGGGTTCTCTATATTTCAACTGATTTTGTTTTTGACGGAACGAAAAAGGAGTATAAAGAAGAAGATCTTCCACGTCCCTTGGGTTGGTATGCAATTACCAAATACGAAGGAGAGAAGATTGTTTCGGGTAATCCCGATAATCTCATCATCAGAATATCCAACCCATACGTCGCCCAGAGTGCAGTGCGGCCGGATTTCGTTCACAAGATAATAGACCGGTTGTCAGCCGGACTTCCGGTGAGCGCTCCTGATGATCAACTGTTTATTCCCACATTTGTTGATGATATCGCGCATGCTATCTCAACACTGATAGATAGAGGTGCAGGGGGCGTATATCACGTGGTTGGATCGGGAGGACTGTCTCCCTTTTCCGTGGCCCAAAAGATCGCCGCTGCGTTCGGATTTGATCAATCGCTGGTTTCCCCAACAACATTTACCACGTTTTTTGCAGGGCGCGCTCCGCGCCCGCGCTATGCCGTTTTGAATAATGATAAGATACGCTCACTGGGTGTTGCCATGTCGACGTTTGACGAGGGACTTGCTAAAATAGTTCTTTTACGGGAGAAAAAAGCATGACGATTGCATTCATCGGACATGGATACGTAGGACTTGTTACTGCGGCCGTTTTCGCGGATTTGGGGAATACGGTTTGGGTGGTAGGCAGAACGAAAGAAAAAATCGAGAGACTTAAAAAGGGCATAGCGACCTTTTATGAACCGGGTCTATCTGAGCTTGTGAAGCGTAATGTTGATGCAGGGAGGCTTATTTTTACCCTTGATTACAAAGAAGCCGTCCAGCCATCCTCGATCGTGTTTATTTGCGTGGGTACGCCTCCGAAAGAAAACGGTGAAGCCGACCTCTCAAGCGTATTTGAAGCGACCGAAAGCATAGCGAAAAATCTCGTCGGATATAAAGTCGTAGTAACGAAAAGCACCGTTCCGCCCGGGACGAACAGAAAAGTTTCAGAAATCCTCACGAAGTTCAAACCGGAAGGTTCGACGTTTGCTATTGCTTCCGTGCCTGAGTTTTTGAGAGAGGGTACCGCAATCGGAGATACGCAGTCGCCCGATCGGGTAGTCATAGGAACAACAAGCGATCGGGCTCGTGAGATGCTTCTGGATCTCCACAAGCCTATTAACGGCAAAATGGTCCTGACCAACGTTGAGACTGCAGAACTCATTAAGTACGCGAGCAATTCGCTTCTTTCGACGAAAATATCCTTTGCCAATGCGATTGCCCTTCTTGCGGAAAAAGTGGGTGCCGACGCAGAACAGGTCCTTGAGGGTGTCGGTCTGGATGGAAGACTCGGAAGAAGCTTTCTTTACCCAGGAGTCGGCTACGGCGGGTCGTGTTTCCCTAAAGACGTGAAGGCGCTTATCGCCATCGCGGGGCAGTACGGATATGATTTTTCGCTTCTGAAAGCCGTCGATGAGGTCAACAAAGAGGCCAAACACAATTTCGTTGAGAAGATTGTGCACCATTTTGCAGGCAAACTGGATGGCAGAAGGCTTGCGATATTAGGCCTTTCTTTCAAGCCGAACACGGATGACATGCGGGAGGCTCCCTCCATATATATCGTAAGCGAGCTTCTGAAAAGGGGAGCCAGGGTGACTGCCTATGATCCTGTGGCGATGGAAAACGCCAAACACGTTCTTCCCTCAGGCGTTACCTACGCAAAAAACGCCTATGAAGCCGCTCAGGATGCCGATGCGGTGTGCATTTTAACGGAGTGGAATGAATTCCGACACCTTGATCTGGTACAATTAGCAAAAGGACTCAAACAGAGAGTCTTATTTGATGGCCGAAACATATACGAACCACTTCGAGTGAAAGAACTCGGTTTTCTCTATTATGGCGTAGGCAGAATGTAAAAGGAGGCATATGGCAAAAAAAGCATTTATCACAGGTATCGCAGGCTTCGTCGGGAGTCACCTGGCGGAACTTCTGCTGTCGAAAGGGTATGAAGTGTACGGACTCCTTCGGCCGCGAAGTAACACCGGACACATAGAATCCATCATCAGGAAGCTGCATCTGGAAGATGCCGACCTCATGGACACCCATAGCTTGTACGCTACGATTTCTCGGATCAAGCCGGATTACATTTTTCACCTGGCCGCACAGTCTTTCGTGCCGACGAGTTGGGTTTCTCCCTCAGTGACGCTTGAGGTCAACGTAGTCGGTTCGGCGAATCTTTTCGAGGCGGTTCGGATGTCTGGGATCGATCCGGTTATTCAGATTGCCTGTTCGTCCGAAGAGTACGGCCTGGTGCATGAAAGTGAGGTTCCCATTAAGGAATCCAATCCGCTGAGGCCTTTGTCACCCTACGCGGTAAGCAAACTCGCTATGGATTATCTCGGGTATCAGTATTACCAGTCCTACAAGGTACGAATTGTACGAACCCGTGGCTTTAATCATACAGGTCCACGGCGGGGTGATACGTTTGCCGAGAGTAATTTCGCCAAACAAATTGCCCTCATTGAGAAGGGCAAGCAGGATCCCGTGGTTCACGTAGGAAACCTTGAAGCCAGCCGTGACTATACCGATGTTCGGGATATGGTAAAAGGGTACCTCCTGGCAGTCGAGAAGTGCGATCCGGGTGACGTCTATAACATCTGCACGGGCAACGCAATCGTCATTGGTGACATGCTCAAGATGCTTCTCTCCATGTCGAAAACCAGGATAGAGGTAAAACCGGATCCGTCCCGTATGCGCCCTTCGGACGTGCCGGTTCTTCTGGGTGACAATTCGAAATTTGTCGCCAAAACGGGCTGGAAAGCGGAAATCCCGTTTACCACAACGATGGAGGACCTTCTGAACTACTGGCGCGAGCGCGTATAAGTCTTCCTATGAAATTGGTTATTGTGCTTCCCACGTATAACGAGCGTGAGAACATTGTTTCACTTCTTGATGCTTTGCGTGGCGTGATGCAGAAAGTCTCTGGTTTCACCGTCACATACCTGGTGGTTGATGATAATTCACCCGATGGCACGAGGGATGCGGTAAGTGCCTATCAGAAGAAGCACGAAGATGTGTTTCTGATTTCAGGGAAGAAGGAAGGCCTGGGGAAAGCGCTCCTACGCGGCCTTACTCATGCGACAAATGTGCTCGGCGCCGATATACTTCTTCAGATGGACGCAGATTTGTCGCACGACCCGGCGGTTATTCCGCAATTTCTTAAAAAACTTGACAGTGGCGCCGATTTCGTGGTGGGCAGCAGGTATATTCCCGGCGGATCAATCCCGCATAACTGGGGAATTCATCGGAAGATATTCAGTGTCGTTGGGAACGCGCTTGTCCGTTTCGGGTTAGGTTTTTCCCGGGTGCATGACTGGACGGGCGGTTTTCGCGCGTATAAAAAGAAATATTTCGAACTGGTGAAAGACGAATTAACGCGGTACGGAGGTTATGTGTTCCAAATCGCATTCCTTCATAAAGCGGTTCTGCGTGGCGCGAAAGTGGCAGAAGTTCCGATTCATTTTACGGACAGGAGATTCGGACGGTCAAAAATTGCACCATCCGAGTATATCCGCAACGTCATCTTGTATGTACTCACTGCGCTGCGGCAATCACCCAGGGTGAAAAAGATAGTCAAATTTCTTATCGTTGGCGGATGGGGATTTATCATCAACACGATTGCCCTCGAACTCCTGGTGTGGCTTGGTTTCCATCCCGCGGCCGCAAGCGCGCTGGGAGCAGAGGGTGCGATCGTTTCGAATTTTTTACTGAACAATCACTGGACATTTAAAGACCGGAAGATTGAACGGGCCCGGCGGTTTGGGAAATTCCTGCAGTTTAACGGCACCTCGCTGGGTGCAATCGCATTGCAGGCTGGCATCGTCTTTCTGGGTACGCATTCGTACGGAGTCGACTCGTACCGAATATTTTACGTGTTTGGGGTATGTACCAGTCTTGCCTGGAATTACATCATGTATTCGAGAGTAATCTGGAAAAAGGAGTAAATCGTTTCAATGAAACGAAGCGTCAATCAACTGCATCGATATTTCCCGACCATTCTTCTTGTTATCATACTTCTTTTTTCGGCATATTTAAGGCTTTATAAGATCGGGAACTACCTTACGTTTCTTGGTGACGAAGGTCGCGACGTTCTCATCGTGAAGCGAATGATCGTTGATCATAAATTTACCCTTTTGGGGCCAACGGCTTCGGTGGGGGGATTTTTTCTGGGGCCTATTTACTATTATTTCATGCTGCCGTTTCTGTGGGCGTGGAAACTCGATCCCGTGGGACCTGCGGTCATGGTCGGCTTGTTCGGTATTGCTACCGTGTTTATGGTGTACGTAACCGGACGATCCTTATTTGGTACGGTAGCGGGTCTTGTGGCAGCGAGTCTGTATGCCTTTTCCCCGCTCGTTATCGCGTATTCCCGGTCATCGTGGAATCCGAACGTCGTGCCGTTTTTCGCGATAATGCTTATCTACCTTCTGTGGCGGTTGGTCACAAGGAGAATTCGCGCCAACGAGCTTCTTATCGGTATCGTGTTGGGAATCGGTATACAGCTTCACTATCTTTTCCTCTTTTTATTCGTGGTTGTGTTTGTATGGTATCTCCTTCACCGACATACACTTCCGTTTGTAAAGACGATGCTTTTGACTGCAGTAGGATTTCTTATCGGGGCAAGTCCGTTTATCGCGTTTGAGTTGCGACACCAGTTTGCAAATACACGTACCATCGTACAGTTTCTTTCCGCGGGTAAAGAAACGGGATTTACACCGTCTTCTTACGGGAAAACGATCGCTGACGTGTCGTTTCGGATTTTTAGCAGAGTGGTTTTCCGGATGCCGCCCAAAGAATTGTGGAATAGTTATCCTGACTGGTACATCACAGCCTTGACGGTCTTGTCGCAGACTGCCCGATGGGTATTGGCGTTCTTTCTCGGATTTGTGATCATTGCCCGGACGCGAAAAAAAGAAATACTGCTTCTTTGTGTGTGGGTGGGCATCGTCATTGGGCTTTTTGGGTTTTACCAGCGAGCCATCTACGATTACTATTTCACCATTCTGTTTGCATTCCCCTTCCTGTTTCTCGGGATGATGGCCCAATGGGTGTGGAGTAACAAAAACGCACGCCTGCCCGTGATTCTGCTATGGGCCGGGCTTATTATCTTTAATTGGCAGGGTCGTCCTTTCGTCTACCCTCCAAATAACCAGTTGGAACAGGTAAAGACAATCGCCCGTACGGCGTTTGAGCAGACGAACGGAGAGCCATTTAACTTCGCACTTCTCACAGACGGAAATTCCGATCACGCGTATCGGTACTTTTTTGAGATATGGGGAAATGCGCCGGTTGTCATTGAAAATACCGATATTGATCCCGCCCGCAAAAGCGTTACGAAGCAACTTATCGTAATTTGTGAGACAATAAATTGTCAGCCGCTTGGCCATCCACTGTGGGAGGTGGCTGGATTCGGCAGGGCGCAAATCGCAGGAACGTGGGACGCGCCCTTCGTGAAAATCTATAAACTCGTCCCGTATGAAGAGTAAGATACGTATGCCTTTTTTGTCGGTTATCATCCCCGCGTATAACGAAGAGACGAATATTCGGCTTGGAGCCCTCGACAAGGTTTCGCTCTACTTGGAGCGACAGTCATATACCTGGGAAGCGATTATCGTAAACGACGGATCATCAGACAAGACAAAAATACTCCTGGACGAATTCGTGAAAAACAATCGGGGATTTCGAGTGATTCACAATATCCATTTGGGGAAAGCGGGAACCGTCGCCACGGGAGTCGCGGCTTCACGGGGAGACATTGTGTTGTTTACCGATCTGGATCAAGCAACGCCGATCCGGGAGGTAGAGAAGCTTCTGCCGTGGTTCTCCAAGGGATATGACGTGGTCATCGGGTCAAGAAACGGCGTCCGGGAAGGCGCGCCGGTCTTTCGCATCATGATGGCGCGGGGATTTATGTTTTTGCGAAGTACGCTCTTGGGACTGAAGGGTATCGTAGACACCCAGTGCGGATTTAAGGCATTTCGTAAAAACGCAGCCGAGAATATTTTCAAAAGTCTTAAGCTCTACGGCACGAAAAAGGAAGTAAGCGGATCCATGGTAACGGCAGGATTTGACATAGAAGTGATATTTCTGGCGAAGAATCGCGGATATAAGATAAAAGAGGTGCCGGTCGAATGGCACTATGTGGAAACAAGAAGGGTGAATCCCATAAAAGATTCGTGGCAGGGATTCTTGGATATCGTAAGGATCCGGGTCAACGCGTTTAAAGGATATTATTCATGATTTTCGCCTATAGTGCAGCTGCGGTTTTATTGTTTCTCTTTTCGTTTACTCAGGTTGATCTTAGTTTAACGATTTCACAGGTCGGAATCCTCCAATCCATCGAGAAACTGTTTCAGTATGTAGGGTTCTATGCTCGACCGTGGGCCACGGCATGGTATGTTGGACTACTTATCGTTTATTTCAGTTTGTATGCGTTTGCCATTTCTCAGGCACGGAAAGGTAGACTTGCGCAAGAAACCGTTTGGCGCATCGCAATCATCCTATCAGTCCTCCTCCTTTTTTCCTATCCGGCGTTTTCTTACGACATTTTTAACTACATGTTCACGGCCAAAACAGTGCTCGTGTACCACAAGAATCCGTATACGGTCGTCCCGCTTGACTTTCGCGGCGTAGAGCCGTGGCTTTCTTTTATGCGTTGGACTCATTTGCCAAGCGCGTACACGCCGTTTTGGATTATTCTCAGTCTTCCGTTTTACTTGCTGGGGTTGGGATATTTTCTTCCCACATTATGGAGCATGAAGGGAATTGCGGTTTTTTCATATCTTGGGGTTGTTTGGCTGACGCAAAAAATTTTGGCGAAAACTGACCCGAAACAGATAAACGTGGGCATGGCTATTGTGGCATTAAACCCGCTTATCATTTTTGAGACGCTGGTGAGCGGACATAACGATATCGTCATGATGCTGTTTGCGGTATGGTCCATTTGGGCTTCTGTTTCGGGCCAGACGCTCCAATCGTTTGCCCTGATGGCTCTGGCGACAGGTACGAAATTAATGACATTATTCGCGCTCCCGGTTGTGCTGTTCGGGTACAGACCACTGTGGTTTCTCATTGCCATGTGCATGGGTCTTCTTGCCGTTATCACTCAGCGTGAGATTCTTCCCTGGTATTTGGTATGGATCGTGCCTTTTGTCGGACTTTTACCTCGAAACCGGCGGATTACCCTCGTCACTGGCGCTGCTTCACTCGGGCTTCTTCTTATCTATGCGCCGTATTTCTATTTCGGTCATTGGAATGACCCTGTTCCCCTTATCAAGTTTTGGGGGATGATTGTACCTCTTGGTCTGGCAGGAATTGTTCTTCTGGCCAAAAAGTAGGTATAATTTCCCTATGGCTCGTAAGCTTGCCAGCGTGCGTACGTTCGTGTTTGCCTTGCTCTTATTGACCGCGGCTTTTTTCGCCACGAGGCTGTTCCATTTGACGATTTTACCCATATTCACAGATGAGGCTATCTATATCCGTTGGTCGCAAATAGGCTCGCGGGATGCGGCGTGGCGGTTTATTTCTCTGGTAGACGGAAAACAACCCATGTTTACGTGGGTTATGATGGTCTTTTTGAAATTTATCCGTGATCCTCTGGTTGCCGGCCGACTCGTTTCCGTTATAGCCGGAGCCGTGAGCATGGTTGGCTTGTGGTTTTTGAGTTTCGAACTGTTCCAGAGGAAAAAAATAAGCTTTCTCACATGTGTTCTTTATCTTATCGTACCCTTTACGCTCATGTATGATCGTCTTGCCGTCTATGATTCGCTTGTGGCTACGTTCTTCATCTGGAGTGCATTCCTTTCCGTTCTTCTTGTACGAAACCTGCGGCTTGATATCGCCCTTATTTTGGGGATGGTACTGGGAGCAGGAATGCTCAATAAATCCTCGGGCTTCTTAAGTCTCTACATGTTGCCTGCGACGCTTCTTCTTTTTGACTGGAAAAACCCGAAGAGAAATAGGAATTTTTTTCGGTGGACCGGGTTCGTGCTCGTGGCTGCGTTTATCTCGCAGGCAATGTATGCCACGCTTCGGCTCTCACCGCTTTTCCACATGGTCGCTCAGAAAGATATGGTATTTATCTATTCATTTCACGAGTGGGTCGTCCATCCGTTCAAGTTCGTATCGGGTAACTTGAGAGGTTTGTTTGACTGGGCAATTCATTATCTGACGTGGCCCGTGTTTGTCGCGTCGATTATCGGACTATTCCGTTTCGGGGGGAAGTGGCGGGAGTCTCTGCTCCTTTTCGTTTGGTGGTTTGCACCGTTTTTTGCGCTTTCGATGTTTGGCAGAGTTCTCTATCCTCGTTTTATTCTCTTTATGGTTATGCCTCTTCTTATCCTTGCGGCCCGAACGCTGACGGATCTCATACGAAGAAAGAACGCCCTGACGATTTTTTTGTTCGGCCTTATCGTTTTCCCCTCCCTGTGGACTGATTATTTCATTCTGACAAATCCGAAATATGCCCCGATACCGTTTTCGGATAAGAGCCAACTCATCGACGATTGGCCGAGCGGTTGGGGAGTCAAAGAGATTAACGAAATCGTGACAAAAGAAGCACAAAAAGGAAAAGTGAGTATCTATACGGAGGGCACCTTCGGACTGTTCCCGTACGCGATAGAAATGTACCAGGTGGACAACCCGAACGTAAAAGTGAAGGGAGTGTGGCCGGTGCCCTATGACGCACCTACCCAAGAAATGCTCAAAGACGCAAAAGATCATACAACATATATCGTTTTCAATCAGACGCAGACGATTCCCGACTGGCCAATGGAATTGGTTTCAAGTTACCAGAAAGGAAACAGGGAGGATGTGTGGATGCGGATGTATAAAATTACGCCTCTATGAAGTCGCCCCTCTTCCAAAAATTATGGCCGTTTGGCGTTGTCATTCTAGTCGGTCTTATTGTGCTTTTCCCGCTTTTTCGGCCGGGATTTATCCTGACGGACGACGGAAGCTGGATGATCGTTCGGTTGAGTGCGTTTTACCAGAGTCTGCGTGAGGGGCAGTTCCCGGTCCGATTTTTGGGGAGACTCAATTACAGCTACGGGTATCCGGTGGCGAACTTCCTTTACCCGGGGTTTATGTACGTCGGATCGATTTTCAAATTCCTGGGTTTTTCGTTCGTCGATTCCGTAAAGCTGATTATTATTCTTTCCGTAGTGGGGGCCGGGGTAGTCGTAAGACTGTGGCTTCAGACCTATTTTCATTCATTTGCTGCCACGATGGGCGCAATAAGCTTCCTTGCCGCGCCGTATTTGCTTTTTGATATATATAAGCGCGGCTCGGTGGGAGAGATATTTGCGTTTCTTTGGGCGGCGCTTTCATTCTATTCGATCGCCCGCGATAAGAAATGGCTTTTTATGATTTCCGCATTTATGTTAATTCTGAGCCATAATTCGCTTGCCGTTCTATTTATCGGCACGAATATGCTCTATATTATTGCGCTTCGGAAATTCTCGCGGTACTTGTGGCCCCTTACGTTCGCTATGGGGATGGCTGCGTTTTTTTGGTTGCCGGCGCTTTATGAGCGAAGGTTCGTTGTGTTTGATCGTATCGTAGTTTCTGATCCCAGGCAGTATTTGTTTGAGCGCAGTCTTTGGTGGCTTGTCGGAATTCCGGGTCTTTTTGCAGCCATCGTGAGCGTCTTTTCCCAACAGAGACACTCGATTCGATCTCTCTTTTTCTGGATTTTTGTTGGCGCAACGTGCATGGCGCTGCCCGTGAGCGCGTTTATATGGCGCTTCGATGTTCTTGCGACGCTTTTTCAGTTTCCGTTTCGGTTTTTGAGTATGAGCGTGTTTGCCGGGAGCTTCCTTGTTGCGTGTGCCGTTCATGCCAATGCGAAGCGACAATACGTTTTTGGTGGCGTACTGATGATCGCATGTGCGCTACAGTTTGCTATGGCAAGCAGATTTATCGCCTATGAGTCATTTCCGGAAGGGTACTATACGACGAATGAAGCAACAACAACCGTCCACGACGAATACCTTCCAATATGGGTGACCCAGAAGCCGACGGCGCGGGCGAATGAAAAACTTGAATTCCATTCGGGAGGTGGAACCATTACAGAGAATAGAGTAACGACGCAATATATCGACGTCACAGTGACGGCGTCAGAAGACAGTGTCGTGCAAATCAATACGGCATATTATCCCGGCTGGGGAGTAACGCTCGACGGAAAACTGACACCTGTTGATCACGCAAACCCCCTTGGGGTGATGCGCATAGAAGTGCCGAAAGGCGAACATAGAATCGTGGCGGGTTTTCGTGAGACGGTATTTCGGTTTATCGCAGACAGTGTGAGCCTGTTTTTCTTGTTACTTTTTCTTTTTCAGCTCATCAGGAAAACAGGGAAAAAGAAACTCAAAGCCCTATGACAGGTAAAATAATCGGATTTCTGCTGGTTCTCATGGTTTCACTGGGGACTGTGTCACCGCTTTTGGGCGACGGATATTTCCCAATGCACGATGACACGCAAATTGGCAGAGTTGTTTCCATGGGTAAAGCTCTTCGGGGTGGACAGTTTCCGGTCCGTTGGGTAACTGATCTGGGATACGGGTACGGATATCCCCTCTATAATTTTTATGGCCCGCTCCCGTATTATGTGGGCGGGTTTCTCTATGCCCTTGGCACTTCTGGCCTGTCAGCGACCAAAGTGATGATGATTTTGGGCATGATTCTTGCAGGGGGTATACTCTATGTGGCCTTGGTTCCTTTTATAGGTGTGCTTGGAGGGCTGATAGCAGGAATTTTTTATGCCTATGCACCGTATCATGCCGTGCAGCTGTACGTACGGGGAGCGGTAGGCGAACTCTGGACACTTGTTTTTTTTCCGTTACTCTTGTGGTCTCTGGTTGACATACATAAGAAAAACCCGCATAAGCTCGGTTTTCTTATCGGAGGAATCGGCCTTGCTGGGGTTATTCTCTCCCATACATTGTTGGGGTACGCCACAAGCTTCCTCCTGGCAATGGCAGCGGTAATCACGTTTTTCGTGCGTCGGATGAGCGCGCAGTCCCTTTCTCCCTTGAAAAACTATATATTGATATTGGTGTTGGGACTTGGGCTTTCTGCATTTTTTTGGCTTCCTGCTCTTGTTGAGATGAAATACACAAATGTGGCAGGACAAATATCGAGCTCCTCTGACTTTCATGATCATTTGGTGTGCGCACCACAACTATGGAGTTCACCCTGGGGATTCGGGGGCTCTACGGCAGGATGTGTAGACGGTATGTCGTTTATGCTGGGTAAGCTCCATATCATTATTGGACTTGCAGCAGGAGCATTGGTTCTTCTCAAAGGACGATTCTTTCCCGAACGGTATCTCGGTCTGACAGGAATGGTTATCACCGGAGTTGGGATATTTTTTACGCTTCCGATAAGCATATTTTTATGGGAAAACATTCCGTTTTTTTCTTACCTTCAGTATCCTTGGAGATTCCTGGCATACGCTGAGCTCGGGCTAAGCGTGCTCATCGGTACGCTTTTCGTTCATATGCGCGCGAAGGCGTTGCGGTTTATATTGACCACCATCGTGGTCCTTCTTGCGATTCCATATTACGGCAAATGGTTTCAGCCGCAGTATCTGTTTACAAAGGAAGCCCGTGAATTCGAATCGGAAAAAGCGCTGCGCTTTGATGTATCGAATATCTCATATGAATATTTACCTCCCGATTTCGTTCGTCCGGCAAGCCCGGACGCGTATGCGCGTACGACCATTGTTCCCAGGGAAGGGATGATAGTCGAGCACATAGTTCAAAGCGATACATATGAACGATTTACCGTCACAACGAATAAAGACGAAAAGATAACCCTCAACAAAACCGTCTTTCCAGGGTGGAAGTATCTTGTAAACGGAAAACCGGTGGTGCCGACAGTCGCTCAATCTCTTCCGACTATCTTGATTCCCAAGGGACAGAATGTCGTTGAAATTCGTTTTGCCGATACCCCTGTGCGTACGCTAGGTAATATAATAAGCGTTATAGCCGTTTTGGGGCTTTTCTTTCTTTTGGGCAGAAAATATGAAAAAACCAACACTTAACGTCGTCATCCCGGTTTACAACGAAGAGAAGGAACTAGCCGATAGCGTGGGGAAGCTTGTGGCCTACCTCGCGGGCAATTGTGCGGATTTCGACTGGATGGTTGTAATTGCCGATAATGCATCGACAGATAACACGCATGCCATAGCCAAATCCCTTACAAAAAAATATCCCCGGGTGAAAGTCGAACATTTGGATGAAAAGGGCCGCGGGAGAGCAGTGAAGTCCGTCTGGCGAAAGTATAAGTCAGACGTAAATGCCTATATGGATGTTGACCTTTCGACCGACCTCAAACACTTCCCCGCCTTGTCCAGGTCGATTCTTAAGGGTTTTGATGTAGCCATAGGCAGCAGAAATGCCCGGGGCGCCAATGTGAAAGGCAGAAGCTTGCTTCGAACCGTAACGTCGAAGGTGTATATCTTCCTTATCAAAGTATTCTTTTGGGTGCATTTTAGCGACGCTCAGTGCGGATTTAAGGCAGTTTCGAAGCGGGTCGTCGATGAAATTATTCCGAGGGTTATCGATAATGAGTGGTTTTTCGATACCGAGCTTCTTGTAATGGCCGAGAAAAGCGGATGCGCCATCTACGAGGAGCCGGTAACCTGGATAGATAACCCGGGATCGACGGTACGGGTTTTGAAAACCGCACAGGGAGATCTGGAAGGATTGTGGAGGTTATTCGTCACCAAACCATGGCAGACGCAGCGCACTTGACCGAAATAGAACACATAAAGAAGAAATCATTTGCAGGAATTCTTGCGCTTACTTCTCGGACGTTTCTTTTGCAAATTATTGCTTTTGGAGCGACCTTTCTTCTTACCGTTTTTCTCACGCCCCAAGTCTTCGGAATTTTCTACGTCGTGTCGGCAGTTATAGCGTTTCTTAATTATTTCTCAGACATTGGTCTTGCGGCTGCGCTCATTCAAAAAAAGGATGAGGTTACAAAAAGCGATCTTGCGACTACCTTCACGATCCAACAGATCCTTGTGGGAGCTCTTACGGTCGTTTCTTTCCTTTTTTCCTCTCAGATTGCCCAGTTTTATAAACTGGATTCGTCCGGATTGTGGCTCCTGCGCAGTCTTATCGCGTCTTTTTTCATTTCATCACTCAAAACAATTCCATCCGTCTTGCTTGAGCGGTCGCTCGAGTTTCAGAAGCTTATCATTCCTCAGATTCTGGAGACGGTAGGTTTTTACGTTGTTGCGGTTTGGTTGGCTTGGCAGGGAAGAGGCATCGAAAGTTTCACCTGGGCCGTCGTTATCCGTGCTCTTTTGGGGTTGGTTGCGATGTATGTCGTATCACCGTGGAGAATTGCCATTGGAATACAAAGACCCGTTGCAGCGAAGCTTCTTAAATTCGGCGTTCCGTTCCAACTGAACTCGTTCCTGGCGCTTTTGAAAGATGATCTTATGACGGTTTTTCTTGGGAAAATGCTGCCGTTTTCCGAGATCGGGTACATAGGGTGGGCGAAAAAATGGGCAGACGTGCCGCTGCGGCTTATCATGGATAGCATTATCCGCGTTACCTTCCCTGCCTTTTCCCGCCTTCAGACCTCAAAAGAGCATCTTACAAAAGCAATCGAAAAGACACTTTTCGGGATATCGTTGGCCGTATTCCCGGTAACTGTCGGACTTATTTTTTTCATTGAGCCTCTTATTTCCTACATTCCCAAATATGGTAAATGGATGCCGGCCCTGCCATCGTTTTACTTATTCGCCCTTGCCACACTCGTGTCTTCTCTTTCAACTCCTCTTACAAATGCGCTTAACGCAGTAGGGAGAATTAAAGTAACACTTGCCCTGATGGTCATGTGGACGACAGCCACGTGGATTTTGACTGTCCTTCTTATTTCGGTATTCGGATTTCACGGATACGCGGCAGCTATTTTCGCCGTGAGTCTTACCGTCGGCGTCGTTGTTCATCTGGTGAAGAGAGCGGCGCCGTTTTCGTTTACCCGGAGTATCGGCGTTCCTCTTGCGGCAGCAGTAGCGCAGAGCTTGTTCACTGCAGGGGCGCTTTCGGTGGTTCCAGCGAGTCCCGTGAGTTTGGCGGCAGTTGCAGCGGCAAGTGTTATACTGTACGC
Organism: uncultured Gammaproteobacteria bacterium; assembly: GCA_964445435.1. GTDB lineage: Bacteria > Patescibacteriota > Microgenomatia > UBA10105 > UBA927 > CAYUKU01. The sequence continues at coordinate 55,158 of CAYUKU010000006.1, read as the reverse complement.
AGGCTGTGTTTGGTGGAGGGCCAAACCTGAAGTTGTCTCAATTATTTCACGTTTTCACGTCTAGCTTATGTCAGTAAGCGTTGTTATTTCGGCCTATAATGAGGAAGATAAGCTCGCAGCGTGCCTGGCGTCGGTTCGTTGGGCGTCAGAGATAATCGTAGTGGATAATAGCTCCGTTGATAAGACTGCTGCCGTGGCGAAGAAGTTCGGCGCAAAGGTTTTCGTCCGACCCAATAATCCGATGCTTAACGTAAATAAGAATTTCGGATTCACTCAGGCGACAGGCGATTGGATACTCAACCTTGATGCTGACGAAGAGATTCCGCAGGCGTTAGCCTCAGAAATCAAAAAAGTGACGCAGAAACCGGACTCAGATATCGTCGGATACTGGATTGCCCGCAAAAACATCATTTTCGGCAAATGGATAGAACATGGCCTCTGGTGGCCGGATAGGCACCTAAGACTGTTCAGAAAGGACAAGGGCAGATTCCAGGAGAAGCACGTGCACGAATACATAGAAGTGCACGGTCCGACCGATACGCTTACTGAACCGTTCGTTCACCATAATTATGAAACAGTGGGTCAGTTTATTCGAAAAATGGACAAGCTCTATACGGAGAATGAAGTGGCAAATCTTCAGGCCACGAATTATCAGCTGGCCTGGTATGACGCGATCAGATTTCCGGTCTCGGATTTCGTAAAAATTTATTTCGCTCAAAGCGGATACAAAGACGGCCTCCATGGATTGGTTCTTGCTCTGCTCCAGGCGTTTTATTCCTTCGTCGTTTTTGCAAAATTGTGGGAGAAGAATGCGTTCGCACAGCGAAGTATCACTCTTGAAGCTGCAAATGATGAGTTAAAACGAAACGCGAGAGAGGTTCGATTTTGGCTTCTGACTGCAAGGATACGGGAGTCGGCTTCACCGGTACGCTCATTCTTTCTGAAAGTCCAAAAGAAGCTTCTGTAATGAAAAATGTATTCATAATCGTTGTAAACTGGAACGGGAAGGCGGATACCCTAAACTGTCTTTCTTCGCTTGCCGACATGGACAACGCGAGGAACAACGTAGCTACGGTTGTCGTTGATAATGCTTCCACCGACGATTCGGTCGCATCGATACGCAAAAATTTTCCTTCCGTGACTGTATTGGAAAGCCCTGTAAACGAGGGATTCACCGGCGGAAATAATAGGGGAATGCGGTACGCAGTTTCAAAAGGCGCTGATTTCGTGTGGCTCCTGAATAACGATACGAAGGTCGACAAGGATGCCTTGAAAGGGCTTCTGGATGCGTTTGATGATAGTGCAGTAGGTCTGGCAGGATCGAAGATTTATTTTGCACCCGGATATGAGTTTCATCATGACCGCTACAGTAAGAAAGATCGCGGGCGGGTTATCTGGTATGCGGGCGGACTCGTTGATTGGGCAAATATGTATGCGTCACATAGAGGAGTGGACGAGGTGGATACGGGCCAATTTGAAAGACAGGAGGATACGGATTTCATCACCGGTTGCTCGCTTATGATCAGAAAAGACGTTGTCTCCCGCATCGGCTATCTGGATGATCGATTTTTCCTCTACCTTGAAGATCTGGATTACTCCCTGCGGGCGAAAAAAGCCGGATTTCGCTGCGTTTACGCCCCTTCCTCAATCGTTTGGCATATAAACGCAGGGTCGACCGGGAAGCCGGGTCATGGACTCCATCAATACTATCTTACGAGGAACAGGCTGCTTATCGGCATGAGATATGCGCCACTTCGTACGAAAATTGCGCTTCTGAGAGAGGCGGTCCGTTTCGTTTTTTCATCCTCGCCCGTTTTGCGCAGGGCAGTTTTTGATTTCATTACAGGAAGATTTGGAAACAGATATACATGGAAGCGATGAAAAATACTATCTCTGCTATCATTATCGCTAAAAATGAAGAGTTGCGGATCGGCGAATGCATAAAAAGCCTGGACTGGGTTTCGGAAATTATCCTCGTTGACAACAATTCAACCGATAGGACACGAGACATTGCCCGCTCGATGAACGTCAGCGTTGTGACTACTTCTTCAGATGACTTCTCTGAAATTCGTAACGTGGGTCTTACGAGCGCCCACGGGGACTGGATACTCTATGTGGACGCAGATGAGCGAATAACACCTTCGCTTGCACGGACGATACAAAAAATTATGAAGGAGTACGGGTCCTCATCACCCAACGGATACTATATCACCCGCAAAAACTATTACCTCGGACACCTTTGGCCGCACACCGATAAAATGCACAGGCTTTTTCGAAAGGATGCTCTGAAAGGTTGGAGGGGGAAACTCCATGAAACTGCGGTCGTGGAAGGGAGAGTGGAAACGATTGTTGATCCGATTCTCCACCAGACGCATCGGACACTTGAGGAAATGGTTTCCAAAACAAACGAATGGTCAAAGACCGAAGCAGTACTACGCTATGAGGCGCACCATCCCCAGATTGTCGGATGGCGGCTTATACGGGTGTTTCTTACCGGGTTTTTCCGAATGTATTTCTCGGGAGGAGGGTGGAAGGCGGGCACGGTCGGAATCATAGAGAGTGTTTATCAGGGGTTTAGTTTATTTATTACGTACGCTAAATTGTGGGAACTTCAGGTCACGTCGCATGAAAAAAATACTCGTTAATCGCTGGCCCATATTTCTTATTATCCTTCTGGTTGCGGTTTTTTCGTGGCCTTTTTTCTCAAGAGGGCGCGTGCCGTTTCCGTCCACATATTTGGTAAGCTTTTTTCCTCCCTGGAGCGCATCCTTTGGGATGTCGGTAAAAAATAACGCCATGCCGGATGTGATAACCCAAATTTATCCTTGGAAGAAACTGACGGTTGATTCCTGGAAGATGGGCCAAATTCCGCTCTGGAATCCTTATAGTTTCGCGGGTACCCCGCACGCAGGGAACTACCAGACAGCTGTTTTTTCCCCTGTGATTGCACTATTTCTTTTCCTTAAGACCATTGATGCGTGGTCGGTCAGCATTCTTCTTCAGCCTCTTCTCGCGGGATTATTTATGTTCGGATTTTTGCGGACTGTGGGCGCTTCAAAAACGGGAAGCGTTTTAGGAAGCATCTCGTTTATGTTCTGTGGGTTTATCGTTGTATGGATGGCGTACGGGACACTAGCGTATGCCGTTTTGATTTTGCCGCTTATCTTGTCGAGCATAGTGAAATTCCATACCAGACCGGGGGCTCTTTCAACACTTGGCATAGCATTAGGAACGTCGTTTTCCCTTCTCTCGGGTCATTTTCAGATGAGCATTTACGTGATTGCTACTTCAGTGATATTTGCCGTTTTTTGGGGGGCACGGGCAAAAAGGGTACGCCGAACACTACTCACTTTGGCGCTTGTTGCTCTTGGGTTGACTTTTGCGTTCCCTCAGCTTCTTGCCTCTTATGACGCATACAGCCAGTCTGTGCGTATGGCCAGTTTCATCAAGGGAGAAATTATTCCCTGGCAGTATCTCGTTACGGTGTTTTCACCGGATTTCTATGGAAATCCGGTTACCCGAAACGACTGGTTTGGCCATTACGCTGAGTGGGCAAGTTTTGCTGGCGTAGTGGCACTCTTTTTTGCAGTATGGGCAACTGTACGTGTGCGGCGGAGGATCGTTTGGTTTTTTGCAGGTTTGGGCTTAGGCGCACTTCTTTTGGCAACCCCCACGCCACTAACCGACCTGCTTTTTTCCCTTCGGATTCCCGTTTTGTCGACGAGTGCGGCCAGCAGGATTATTTTTCTTTTTAGTTTTTCACTCGCTGCTTGTAGCGCATTTGGCATTGATGCGCTCAGACGTGATTGGACAACGCGCAAACACAAACCGTTTATCGGTTTCGTCATCACGACCGTACTGATGGTAGTACTTCTGTGGATGGCAGTTTTTATGGGATCGTTCGTACCCGCAGACAAAAGCGCAATAGCCATTAGAAATAGTTTACTTCCGACGCTTGTATTCTTTCTTGGGGTAACGGGCGCGCTGATAGGATTTTGGTGGCACACAGGAAGGCTTCTTATTCTCGCGGCGTTTATTCTGGTGGGCTCATTTGATAGCCTGCGATTTGCGATCAAGTGGATGCCATTTGACCCGCGGGAGTATGTATACCCGAAGATGGACGTCATTGCGTATCTTACCCAGAAGACCGGCATCGATCGGGTTTTCGGAAATTTCGGCAACGAACTGGGATCGAGCTTCGGGATTTCGTCCATTGAGGGATACGATGCGTTGTACCAGAGGCGATACGGTGAATTTGTCAGGTACGCGGATGAAGGAACTCTTAAAAATCCGGATCGCTCGGTAGTGACGCTTGCCCGGGGTGGAGCATATGCCCAGAGAGCTCTTGATCTTTTGGGGGTACGTTTTGTGCTCCAACGGTTGAGTGACGGGACGAACGTGTGGGCATATCCGTATTGGAAGTATCCCTTTTATGTTTCCGTATATAAGGATGACCATTACGAGATACTGGAAAACACCCATGCGCTTCCCCGATATTTCCTCGCCTCCGGTTATGAGATAGCCAGAGAAAAGGAGGACATCCTCAAACTGCTTTACTTCGATAATACAATTGGGGAGGGGAAAGTTGTCTTAGAGCAAACGCCCTCACTTGAACCTGCTCCCGGTGAAGGGTCTGTGCGTCTTATCCGCTATACTCCGAATGAAATCGTATTCGAGACAGATTCCGCCGCAAGTAAGCTCCTTTTCCTTTCCGACGTGCATGAGCAGGGTTGGCAGGCATCTGTTGATGGCACCAAAACTCCCGTTCTTCGGGCTAATTACGCATTTCGCGCGGTTGCTTTGGCCCCTGGCGCACACGAAGTACGAATGATCTATCGTCCTCGATCGGTTACAATAGGCTTACCGATTTCGGTTTTCTCGCTTGCGCTTCTTATTATGGTTTCGCTGCGGGTGCGCTATGAAGATAGGCATTTATAATCCTTATCTCAATACGCTTGGTGGGGGAGAGCGGTATTGTTTTGACATCGCCTCTTGTCTGACGCCCGAACACGAGGTTGACATTTTCTGGGACGATCCGGGAATTCTGGGCGCCGCCAAAGAGCGTTTTCACATGCCGTTGTCCGGCGTACGACTCGTACGAAATATTTGGAAGAGCGGAAATCTGTTTGAGAAGGCAAACATTACGAGGCGATACGATGCAATTTTTTTCGTAAGTGACGGAAGCATTCCGTTCGTTTTTTCGAAAAAAGTAATCCTTATTTTTCAGTTTCCGACAGGGTGGGTGAACGAGAAGAGTCTGTTGACCCAGCTCAAAGTAAGAAGGGTAACTCATTTTCTCTGCTACTCACAGTTTGTAAAAGATCACATTGACAAAAAATTCGGTATCCGCGCATCCGTACTTGCTCCTGCTATAGATATCGACGCATTCGGACCGAAAAAGAAGGAATCACTTATTCTTTCCGTTGGCCGCTTTACCACGGGTATGAATACGAAAAAACAGGAAGTTCTCATCGAGACGTTTAAGAAACTAAATGAAAGGCAGCTTCCCGACTGGCGTCTTGTGTTGGCAGGGGGTATGCTTCCCGAAGACCAGCCGTTTGTCGATAAACTCAAAAAACTGGCTCACGGCTATCGGATAGATATCCTTCCCAATATTCCTTTCAATGATTTAGTCTCCCTTTACGGTCGGGCGAAAATATATTGGCACGCCGCGGGCTTCGGAGAAGATGTTTCAAATCACCCTGAGAAAGCGGAGCATTTCGGACTTACTACAATAGAGGCAATGGCGGGAGGAGCAGTACCTGTAGTGTATGCCGCGGGAGGGCAAAAGGAAGTGGTAGGAAATTGGGTGAGCGGATTTTTGTGGAACACGAAAAAAGAACTCATGGACATCACCGGGAAACTCGCCGCGAATACCAAAATGTGGACGCATATCTCAAAAGCGGCACGGTCGAGAGCGGCCGATTTCAGATATGACGGGTTTTGCAAACGACTGCATACGCTCATCGTATGAAACGATTTCTTTTAAGCATTCTGCCGATCGGCGCGTTTGTTTTGGTAGTTGCCGTATTTTTCTGGCAGCTATTTTTGGGGAAATTGCCGATTCCCGCAGATTCGTTGGTAGGCCTGTATCATCCCTGGAGGGATTATTACGCCAGTGACTATCCCCGGGGCGTGCCTTTTAAGAATTTTCTCATAACCGATCCGGTTCGTCAGCAAATTCCCTGGAGGAAACTTGCCGTTGAAAGCTGGAAACACGGTGAAATTCCCTGGTGGAATCCGTATACATTTTCCGGTAGTCCGCTTGCCGGCAATATACAGGCCGGTGTGTTTTATCCGCTGAACGTACTTTTCATTTTCTTTCCATTCTCCGTTGCCTGGACGATCCTTATCGTACTACAACCCCTTCTGGGAGGAATATTACTGTATATTTTTCTTACGCGAATGGCGATTCATCCCTGGGCAGCGTTTCTGGGGGCAGTTTCATGGAGTTTCTCCGGATTCTCAGTTTCGTGGCTGACGTGGGGAACCATCGTACAAACTGCGATCTGGCTTCCGCTCATCCTCATGGGAATAGATGATCTTGTTGCAGGAAAAAAATTATGGTTTATATCCATTTTTGTGGGAATCACCATGACGTTTCTGGCAGGACACATCCAGGTAGCGCTCTATGTATATCTGCTTTCCTTGGCGTACTTTCTGGCGCGAGGAACTGAAGCAATACGGCGATTAAAGGCAATGCCATGGAAATTTGTCATGCTTATGGGTATTCTTTTGACGGTAACAGCAGCACAGTGGGTGCCGTTCATAGAGTCTGTTACCCGGTCTGCAAGAACGCAGGGAACCGGTTGGCATGAGGCAGGATTTTTCCTTCCCTGGAAGCATCTTTCCGGCTTTTTCGCTCCGGATTTTTTCGGGAATCCCGCAACGCTCAATTATTGGGGAACCTGGAATTGGGCGGAATTTGCTGGGTATATCGGCACGATACCGCTCCTGTTTGCGCTGATCGCTTCGATACCGTTTTGGAAAGAGGGGAAATTTTGGGTGTGGACAGCACTTATATCCTTGCTATTTTCTTTGCCGACCATTGTGGCGAAGTTGCCCTACCAGACAAACATTCCTGTCATTTCGTCTCTTCAGCCGACTCGACTTATGATTCTTATCGACTTTGCACTTGCCGTGCTTTCATCGATCGGATTCAGCGGATTTCTCAAAAAATCACTTCGCGTGAAATTTCCGCTTCTGGCTATGGCGGGCGTGTATGTCATTCTGTGGATTGTAGTTTTTGTTTTGATGAAGCAGAAAAGCCCAGAAGCCATCTCTCATGCTTTGGTTGCCAGGCGAAACCTGATCTTGCCAACCGCACTTTTTTCTATCGGCGCACTTGGCATATACGTATCGAGCAGGCTCAGGCAGTTGAGAAAAGTCGTAGTTTTTCTTCTTATCGCCATTTCGGTGGGTGATCTTCTCAGATTTGCGTGGAAGTTTACTCCGTTTACCCCAAGCGATTACTTATTCCCGGAAACTTCGGTTATACGATTCCTCAAAAACCAGACCGGGCCTTTTCGCGTCATGAGTCTTGATGACCGGATTCTTCCGCCGAATGCTTCATCCTACTTCGGGATCGAAACCACAGAAGGATACGACCCTCTCTATTCATCTGCGTATGAAACATTTTTCGCTGCCATGACCCGCGCCGATATGAGCATCGCCAAGCCGTACGGGTTCAACCGCATCTTAACCTCGAAAAACATTGACTCCCCGCTGTTGCCGTTTCTGAACGTCAAATACGTTCTGACGCTTGAAGAGGTAAGCCGGCCGTACCTGGTGAAGGTGTACCAGGAAGGTGAGACGCGGGTGTATGAATACAAAAAATCTCTTGACAGAGTCGGGTTTGCTGAGCGCGTTATATCGGTTCAGGATCCGCAGGAAGCGCTCCGGGCTCTCGCCCAGTCAGAAGCAGGTACCCTGGCGATCGTAGATAAAACGGTTTCCCTCTTGCCCGTGCCTCTTCGACTCGGAGAAGGAACACGGATAACTTCCTATACTCCTAACTCGATTGAGATCAAAACCATGGCATCAAATCCCCGCCTTCTTGTTATATATAATAGTTATCACCCGTCATGGATTGCGACTATTGATAATAAAGAAGCTCCGGTCGTGAAAACGGACGGAATATTTATGGGTGTCGTTGTGCCAGCCGGCACACATACGGTGCGTTTGTATTACCATCCGTTTCGTGGTATTCTTTTGGGCTCATGAAACAGTTGACCGTATCGATTATCATTCCGAATTGGAACGGTGCGAAACTTCTGGCGCAGCATTTGCCGAAGGTTCTTGATGCCGTCGGAGATTGCGAAGTGATCGTCGTGGATGACCATTCGACTGACGATTCAGTTACGCTTCTTCATCGTACCTTTCCCAGCATTCGCACGATAGTAAAAGAAAGTAATTCGGGATTCGCGCAATCGGTAAACGTGGGGGTGACTCACGCAAAGGGAGAAATTGTGGTGCTTCTCAACAGCGATGTGGTTCCCCAGAAAGGGTTTCTCAAACCGCTTCTTTCTCATTTTTCTGATCCGGCGGTATTTGCGGTAGGGTGTCTTGAGAAAAATCCGGAGAAGGAAGGCGTCGTTCTTCGGGGTCGGGGAGTTGCTCACTGGAGGAGAGGGTTGTATGTCCATAGTCGCGGTCAGACGGATAAAAACGACACTGCGTGGGCCTCAGGCGGAAGTTCCGCATTCAGAAAAGCGCTCTGGGAACGTTTCGGGGGAATGGATGAACTATACAATCCGTTTTATTGGGAGGATATTGATCTTTCGTATCGGGCGATGAAGGCAGGATTCCGTGTCATCTTCGAACCGCGTGCAGTCGTTTGGCACTATCATCAGAAGGGGGCGATTCAGACGCAATTCGCAAAAGAAAGAATAGAGCGTATCGCTTTCAGGAACCAATTCATATTCACCTGGAAAAATCTTACCGATCTCGATATATGGTTTTCTCATGTGGTTTGGACACCGGTGCGGATCGTTCAGCAGTTATTGCGCGGGAAGACGTCACTGCTGATAGGATGGTGTATGGCAGTCGGGAAAATTCCCCGGGTGTTGGAAAAAAGAAAACGCGTCGGATCGCTCTGGAAAAAGAAAGACCGGGATATAGCAATTTACTGAGGCACTCCGGCTACCGCGACATAGGCAATGTCTTCAATCGGGAAGCGCATGATCTCCTGCTTTACCGCAAACACCACTGGTCTTTTAGGGTAATAGAATGTCTCAAGGGGTGGTACGAATGCCGGCTTTTTGTCGGGCGTAGTGATGATGAGCGTTTTTGGTTTTCGGAAATCGGCATCGGAGATGTTGCGTATTTCGTATTTGCCAAACGATGATACTTTGCTAAATCCTTCCGAATCGTCAGGAAGTCTTTTTACCGTCTCTTGAAATTCGCTTGGTGAAAACTCGTTATAAAACAAAAGCGAGCTATAGATGAATCCTGCTGCATCGTCGATGACAATCCGCTCGTAGTTTTTCTCATGGGCCTTTATGTAGAGAGACAGTTGAGCGTCCGCCGTACGCCAGGCTTTGGCGTACGCGATCGGAAAGCGGATGTAGTACGAAGCCATGTAGTACACAATGTTTATCAGGACCGCAACCGAGATTGCCGAAAACAGGATGACTTGATGCGTACGGCCAGTTTTTCGAATCTGGGAAACGATGGTAAAAAAGCCTTTCGCAGAAAATATGACCAGTGGAAAGAGGAGGAAAAAACTTCGCGTGGCGTGCGGAGCTTCCCGGGTTAAAGAAGAAACTATGACGACCGCCAGCGCCCAGGATGTGAGTAATGTGAAGGGTTTTGCTTTATCACGGAAATAGGTCAGAAAACCGACAACCATAAGAGGCAGTTCAAATGCATAAAATAATCCGACATTGCCGATTCCATGATTCCCGTGCGGTGAACCATGAATAAAGAAGAAATCCGTCGAAAGGTATGCGTATACGTTTGCGAGATATTGCCAGAACGTGAGGATGGCAGTATTGAAAAAGAGTTTCGCCAGGATCGGATGTCCAATCATGTAACTTCGAATTTCCAGAAGAGGCGCCTGGACAGAAGCACTGGTGAAGATAAGCGTTCCGGCTGAAGACGCAAATCCTCCCTGGGAAAAAAATGTCCTGAAAAACGGCAGAAGACCAAGAGTGCCGACGACAAGCGAGGCGATTAGTTCCCGGCGCCGGGGAAGTGTTTGTTTACGATGGAAATAACAAAGCACGATAAGAAACAGAAGTGGTGAAAGAAGCCGGGTGAGGTTATACGTATAGAAAGCGGCGAGAAACGATAGCACGCCCATAAGGAAAAACCCGTGTCTTTTTTCGCTGGATTTGGCGATACACCAGGTTCCGAGAAGAAAGAAGAATAACCCCTGCGATACCTCAAACGTCGCCCGACTGTAATGGAGGTGCCAGGGATTAAACGAGAGAAATAGTACGGACAAGAGTGCGAACGATTCGCTACGGGTAAGTTTGCGGACGAGAACGTACATCATAATCAGGGTCAGCGTACCGAAAAGTGCCGACGGGAAACGAACGGCAAACGGCGTGAGCCCGAAGAGTTTGATGCTTGCTACCGTGCTGTATATATAGACGGGAAGCTTGTAGTCTCCAAATGACTTGAAATACAGGGGATACGGTTTTCCGTATTCGTCTTTTCCCGTTTTGAGAATAGAGTACGCGTTGTAACCGATTGCGGTTTCATCCTGATATAACCCGTTTGGGACGGACCCTAAAGCATAAAATCTCAGAATCGCTCCGATGAGGAAAATGGCAACGAATAGTACGAATGTGGACGATTTAGTCATATGCGTTTTTTCTTTTTAGGGTGAGAATAAATCCTATAAATATAAGTACGCTCATCATAGAGCTTTTGAGGCCCCAGGAAAAGGAGGATGGTTCGTACGAAAAGACAACCATATGCTTTCCTGCGGGAACGCTCACCGCGCGAAACGTCCAGTCGGCCTTGAGGATTTTTTCTTTCCGACCGTCAACGGTGGCGGTCCACCCAGGGAAGTATGTATCAGTAAGTATCAGCATCTGTGTTGCCGGGGCTGACGTGATAATCTCGACCCGATTATTCATATAGGAGGAAATGGTCGCCGTTCCCGCCTGTTTGGGTTCGCCCGGTGGTAAATTTGTCGGCTCGGCCAGAAGCACCGCTTCCTTCGGATTAAACTTGCTGTCGGCAAATTTTTCCTGAAAGTCGACCCGGCTCTGGTACGTCCGGGTAGACTGTGTCAGAAATGCTCTCGGAAGGGCGTCAAGATTTTCAAATATTTTCCACCCGTCCTTTTCATAGACGAGCCGATAGGAGTTCGGCGGGAATATATTTTCGGTATTTGCGTTTTCCGCACGATCCAGGATATAGCGTACCCCCAGAAGGTTAAGCGTTTTTTTCTTCACCGGGTCGGTAAGGGTATCTGTTGTGTTTGCGGGGATGACTGCATCGGATCGCGTTGCGTTGCTAAACGAGTTTGCAAGCTTACCGTTTGCGGCAAGACCGATGAACTCACCGTAGGCCTTCGGATATAATGGATCATATCCCTCGGGCGAGTAAAGACCGTACTGTGTGGCGAAATTTGCCTCTATATTGGCATTCCCCAAACCCCAGAACCGGTCGAGGGGCGAGTTTTGGGCTAGCCATTGGAATACCGATGCCTGCGGAAACACAAGCTGGGAAGGTACGAACGGGTTGAATTTTTGGAAGAAATAAAAACTGTCGAGGATGGCGATCGCCAGAAGCATGATAAACGCGTAGTTTTTTGCCTTTGCCCAAAACGTACCAGCGATAAGAAGTGCCGCGCTTGCCACATACAAGAGCGTGGAATAGATGAGATTTTTGACGCTAATCAATTTCGGGTCTACGCGAGCTGCCACCCAGAAAAGAACGAAAGCAACACCGGTTGCGAGTATAATCCGTCTCGTCCGCTTTTCCGTTTTTGTGCGCCACGTGTCGCTGCCTAAGGCGGCGAGGACCGAAAGGCAGAAACTGAGGAGAAATATGCCGTTTGTTGGCGATGCGGTACTGATAAACGGAAGGGGAATTCTATAGATGATTTCTGATACGAACGACCGCGTCATGAGAACAAGCAGAACAAGTGCCGCGAAGCCAAACGTTCGCACCGTCCAGCTGCGCCGCCAGTTTTTGAGCGCAAAGAAGCTAAACAGTAAGGGCACGATGCCCAGATAGACGGCGTTCCCCGGATAGCTGTCTTTTAAGAGGTAGTTACCGCTTGCTGGATTTCCGAAGAGATCGGCGCCTAGAAAAAGGGCGAGCTGATGCGGTTGAAGAAGAAGGTTTTCAACCAGAAACTGGTATTCCTGCGCCGATCGCGCCGAATGCATGATGAGCTCGAACGTCGGAATAAGCTGTATCGAAGAAATTCCGAGCGGCACGAGAAACAAAAAAATGAGAGAATGGTGAATTTTCGTCGATAAACTTCTGGCGCGCAATATCAGATATGCCAGAGAAAAAAGAAGTATATACACGAAAATCTGAAGGTGGCCGGCAAGAGCTGCGCTTGTTACTGTAACGACAAACAGAATGGCGCGCAGGCGGGAAATGCCTTTTTTAAGAAGAAGCTCTATTGAAAGAAGTACAAACGGCAACCACATCGCTGTCTGATGGATCGAGTTATACTCGAGAAATGTCGTCATAAAGAGGCTATAGCTATATGCCACCGCCGCAAGCGACGAGCCCATGGGAGAGACGGAAAGTGACCGGCTAAACAGATACATTCCCACTGATGCCAAAAAAAGCGCTGCTGCCATGATGATGGTCCAGGCGACCGGCTGGGTGAAGATGCCGTAGAGGATATTGAGCGGATAGAAGACAGCCGACTGGTTGTTGGCAAGAAGCGGACTGCCCGAAAAGTTATGCGGGTTCCATAGCGGAATCCTGCCTGATGAAAGTTCTTTCAGACTGAGCGTTTTCCAGGGATACAGCTGCCGTAATGTGTCGAAGTACTGGTTTTTCTGAGGATATGACCCGGGAGCGTACCCGAGATATGAGTATGTCCTCCACGGTTTGTACTGGGCGATAAGAAGGTCTCCCGGAAAGGGAATTCGCCCCAGAAACACCGACTTGTAAAAAAATACGACGGCTATGACTGCAAGAAAAATAATTGAGACAACAAGCTCGCGCGGTTTCATAAGCGTATATATTTCGATATGAGTGTAAGCAATATGATGCCCACAGCCAAAACGGAAACAGTATTGCTTATGAACCGGATTCGGCTTTCTTCGAACGCGACCTTTACGTTGTGCGTTCCTTGGGGGACCGCGAATGTAATTTCTCCCCGCCAATTCTGATCCTGAAATTCCACCGGAGTTTTCTGACCATCCACATACACCCGCCAGCCGGGGAAGTACTGGGTATGATCGACAAGTTTCGCAGACACGCTGGACGTCACCGTGAATGTGTGAAGTTGTGTCTTTTTCGCAAGATCGGAAATCGATCCTGTTCCTTCAATAAACTCAACACGTGCTTTGGGATATCCTTTCGCCGGACCCGCCGACCAGATGACGTCCGTTTCCCCGAAGTACGTTGTGTTGAGAGGGTAATTCCAGAAATCACTCTCACGCACTGTATCGAAGCCCTGCGGGGGATACCAGTAATAAGCAGTTGTAATCACAGTCAAAAACAACAGAATCGCTTGGGCGGTTCGTGATTGAACGACTTTCACAATAGATATGCTGATAAGTGCCGATCCGAAACTCGATAGCGCCAAAAACCGCCAGGGGAACTGAAATTGCCGTAAAAATGTTACCCGTTCCCAAAGGAAAAGCGAGACAGGTTGCATAAAAAAAAGAGATACGGCCGTTACGATGAGTCCAAACCAAAGTATGTGCTTCGTTTTTCGGTCGAATACTCCGCGAAACAGTCCGAAAAGCGCCACGGCGATTCCTATCACATGAAACATGCCCAGTTGTACCGATATCTCTGCGGTTCTCAAGGTTTGTGAATTGGTGAGGTTTGGCAGGAAGAATCGGACAAGCGGCGGGAAGTGTGTTTTGTAGAGATCAGTCATGAACAGGTCGCCGTATGTGTATTTGTGTTCCGCAAGTGCCGGAATCCAATAGAAGGCAGACAGAAGAAGTCCCAAAAACAGTCCCGTCACAACCGGTATGAGTATGCTTTTTTTCGGATAGAACCAGGATGCGAACAATACGATGACGCCAAAAAAAATAAGGCTTAGGGAGTTATGCGAGATGATAAGCAGGCCCATTGCGATTGCTACCCCCGCGACGCGTGCGGGTGATGGTTTTTTTGCGATTCTGACGATGCTCCACAAAACAAGCGGGAGAAACGTGTAGCTGTATATTCCGCCTATAGCACCCCTGACAAGGATTTCCACGAGCCGGAATGGGGCAAACTGGTAAAACAGAGTCACCCAGAGGGCGAGTTTTTTGTCTTTCTGCCATTCAGAAACGAACAGGTACATGAACAGCCCCGAGAAAACGAAACTCAAAGCAAGCGTAAGTTTGAACGACGTGACAAGGGAAAAGCCTGCCGCGATAAGCGCCGAAGAAAGGATGTACGGCGTATGGTACATGAAATTAAAAAGCGGCAAGCCGTACCCGAAGTTGAGGTCACCCGCCCATCGCACGGGTAGATGACCATCAGCAATCGCCCTGAAATACGCACCCATTCTGGGGAGATGAACCCCTCCGTCACTCGTATGGGGGAGGTTTGGACTGACAAATATGATCAAAAACGGGATGATGCTTGCGATAAGCACGATCAACACATGCGTTCGGAGTCTCATAAGAGTTCTGATACGGATTATAACAGAGGCCGTGATACAATGATTCCATGAACGTATTGGCGCTCGATGCCATTCTCCTGTTTGTACTTTCCGTTCCCCTTATCATGCAGTATAGAATTTTACCGGTAGTAGGCACGCCGTACTGGTTGTTTGGCGTCATATTTGCAGTGCTTGCCTTCCATGTTCTTTTTTCCCTTTATCCGCCCAGGTGGAAGGATGCGCTTATCGAACGGGTGAAGACAGCGCTCTTCTGCCTGACGCTTGTTTTGGTGCTGGGAGGGATTACGGTAACGTCAATCGTCGATAGGCATAAGACAGCACCCATATATGGGGTGCACGACATTATTCTTCAGCAGGAAGCGGCGATGAGATTTCTCCTCGTAGGGAAAAATCCGTACAAGGAGACCTATTTCGAGACGCCGATGAAGGATTGGCATTATGCTGAACTGGGGCGCGACGCTGTCAATCCGGCGCTCTACCACTTCGTGATGCCTCCCTGGTATCTTTTGTTTCCGTTTCTGTTTTATTTCACCGCTACCCCGTTGTTGGGGTATTTCGACGGGCGGATGGTGCTTCTTTTTTGTCTTGCGGGGACGGTGTATATCATTCTTCGATGGTTTAAGAATCGCCAAGTGGGCAGGATCGCTGCAACCCTTTTTGCGCTCGCGCCTGGAATTGCCCATTATTTTATCGAAGGGAGAAGTGACGCCTTCGCGCTGTTTTGGTTTGTGTGGGCAGTCTACCTTCTTGATAAAAAATCGTGGTTCTGGTCGTCTGTACTTTTCGGGTTAAGTTTCATTTCCAAACAAACGATATGGTTTTCCTTGCCATTTTATTTTTATTATATGTTTCGCAGTGTAAATAAAAGCGCGTTGACGGTACTCAAATACGGTTTAGTCGCCTTCGTTACCGCCCTTGTTTTCGTCGCTCCGTTTCTCGTATGGGACGCAAAAGCGTTTGTCCAAAGCGTCATCTTATACCTAAGCGGAGGAACGCCTACAGGATATCCCGTATCGGGATACGGGTTAGGTATGGTTCTTTATAACGCCGGTGTTATTCGTGATATCCATGAGTACTACCCGTTCGTTTTGTGGCAGGCGGTTTTGGGAATTCCGGTTATGATTGCGGCACTTCGATTTATGGCAAGAAAGCTTCGGATTTCACGATTGTTTGTTTCGTACGCCGTTACCCTCCTTGTCGTTTGGTATGTAAGCCGGTATTTCAACAACAGTCACGTAACGTACATCGGGACGCTCCTCCTATTAGGAGGTCTGAAAGATTGGGATGAATGCCTCTATGATCAAGCGTAAATGGATGGATGCCACCCTCATACTTATCGTTTTATTTGGGGGATTTCTTCGTCTTTGGGGCATAGGAGTGAACCCGCCCTCGTTATCCTGGGATGAGGTGTCGATCGGCTACAACGCGTACAGTATCGCCAAAACCGGTCGGGACGAGCACGGAAAATTTTTTCCGCTCGATACTTTCACTGCGTACGGAGACTATAAACCACCGTTATCGATATACGCGACCGTTCCGTTCGTCTCACTGCTAGGATTGACAGAAGAGGCGGTACGCCTGCCTTCGGGGCTCGCAGGTACCCTCACAGTTGCGCTGGTATACTTTCTCGCTTCTGAATTATTCCGTGTGGGAGCATTGTCCCTTCTTGCAAGTGCCCTCCTTGCGATATCTCCCTGGCATATCCAACTCTCGCGCGCCGGGTTTGAGGCGAACATTGCGGTGTTTTTTGTCGTATTGGGTATGTATTTGGTTTGCCGTACGCGCACACGACCGAGATATTGGCTTATTGCGCTTCTGCCTTTCGTGGCGAGTATATATACGTTTAACAGCGCACGGTATTTTTCTCCAATTTTGGGGGTAGGAGTGCTTGTCTGGCTTGGCGGCAATCTGCAAAAACAGGCTCGATGGCTCATGGGCGGGATTGTGATTGCGGCCGTGTTTCTTTTGCCTATTGCCCCTCATCTGATGTCAAAGGAAGCAAGACTGCGATTTGAAGAGGTGAACATATTTTCGGATTCCGGTATAGTTTTGACTGCAAATAGCCGTATAGAATTTGATAATCAGGCTTTGTTAGGAAAGATTCTGCATAACCGAAGAATAGGGTACCTGCGAAGTTATCTTTTGCATTTTTTCGACCACTTCGACCCGCAGTTTCTTTTTGTGCGAGGTGACGGAAATCCGAAATTCTCGATCCAGGATGTCGGTCAGCTCTATAGCATTGAATTTCCGTTTCTTGTAGCCGGGGTATACTTCGTTCTTTCGCGGTTCAGGCGGGAAGGATTACTTCTACTCTTTTGGTTGCTGGCCTCCATGTTGCCCGCCGCCGTTGCCCGTGAAACGCCCCACGCGCTTCGGATAGAAAACAGTCTACCGGTGTGGCACATATTTATAGCGGGTGGCATTATGTGGTTCTTCACGGTGTTGAAAGGCGCTGTTGTAAGGAGGACGTTTACTGCTGTGACGGTGGTCGCGTATGTATTTGCGTTCTCGTATTACCTTCATAATTACCATGTGCATTATCCGCGGGAGTTTTCCGGGGAATGGCAATATGGATATAGAGAGGCAATCCGTTTCGTGTCTCCCATAAAAGAGAACTACCAACGCGTTTATCTAACGGAAAGTATCGGCAGGCCGTATGCCTATGTTCTGTTCTACGAGCGAACTGATCCTTCTTTTTTTCTCAGTATGAAAGAATCATATTTTGACGCAGCAGGTTTTTATCACGTATCCGGATTCGGTTCGTGGAAGTTTGTCGGCAACGAACTTCCGAAGTTTGAGAAAGGTTCACTCTATGTTCTTCCGCCGGGCGTCAAACCCCAGGGGGCGCGGACACTTACAACAATATATAAACTAAACGGAGAACCGGTGCTTGAAATTTTCGATCTATGAGACAGTTTTTTATCAAGCATTTCGCGATCCTTTTTATCATGGGGATAGCCGTATTTGTGCGGTTTTGGCAGCTGGGGAGTGTCCCCCCGAGCCCCGACTGGGATGAGGTAGCCCTGGGATACAATGCGTATTCGATTCTGAAAACAGGGCGCGATGAATATGGGACAAAGTTTCCGCTTTCCCTTCGGTCGTTTGATGATTACAAGCCTCCATTGTATATGTATCTCACCGTTCCCGCGGTAGGATTGTTTGGATTATCGACGTGGTCAGTGCGGGTGCCGGCAGCGGTCGTGGGGACACTGGCAGTCGTTGGCGTATATTTTTTAGTGCTTGAGCTTCTGGGGGCAGTACAGTGGAATGAGAAATCGCCGGATGCGAATCGCAGGCGAACCATTGCATTGTTTAGTGCTCTTCTTCTTTCTATTTCCCCCTGGCATATACAGTTTTCCCGTATCGCATTTGAGGCAAATATCGGTGTTGCGATTAATATCTGGGCGGTTGGGCTGTTTTTGCGGTCTATTCGGTTGGGGAGGCACCTGTGGGTAAGCGGCGTCTTGTTCGGACTCGGGTTATACGCCTATCACAGTGAGCGAATATTTTTGCCGTTATTGGTACTTATCCTTTTGGTGGTGTTTCGCAAGTCACTGCTCACGAACAGGCGCGACCTGGTTTTATTTTTTGTTTCGGGTTTTCTGGTCGTCTTACCGCTTTTGCCCGTATTCTTGAACCCGACAACGCTTATGCGGCTTCGGGGAACCAGCTCGCTTGCCGATCAAACCGGGCTTCTGAAGCGCAGTGTCGCTAAACTTGAATATGACGTGAACGAGGGTGATAGAGTCGGGGCGCTTTTTGAAAACCGCCGCATCGTGTGGGGCACAACTGTCCTCTCGGGGTATCTGTCTCACTTTTCTCCCAAGTGGCTTTTTCTGACAGGAGATAACGCAAGGCACCATGCGCCCGATATGGGCATGCTGTATCTGTGGGAGCTTCCGTTCCTTCTCTGGGGAATGTTTCGTGTAGCCAAAACCGGTGGGAAACTCGCCCCCATTTTATGGGGTTGGCTTTTTATTGCACCTGTCGCAGCTGCTCCCACAACTGAACTTCCCCATGGAATCAGGACGCTCGTTTTTCTGCCCGTTTTTCAGATTTTTACGGCGTTTGGAGTGGCGCGCGCAGTCAGAATCCTGATTGAGAAACGGAGTAACCCCTTTATCGTGTGCATCGCCGCAATCGGGTCAGTGTTTGTTCTCGGGAATATCATGTACTATTCACACATGTATTTCGGACACACGAATCACGAGTACTCCAAATACTGGCAGTACGGATATAAAGAGGCGGTAGAATACACAACCGCCGTCCGAAACAGGTACAAAAAGATTGTGGTTTCTACCGACCTTGAGCAACCGCATATGTTTTTCCTCTTTTTTCTCAGGTACGACCCTGTCAGATATCTGAAAGAGGGAGGTACCGCCTCAGGCGGGTTTCAGGAAGTAAGAAATAAGTTTGATATCTATGAGTTCCGGCCGATTGAGTGGGAGAACGAAATTAAAGACGGCAGCATCCTGTATGTCGGGACGCCCCTGGAAATTCCCAAAGCCCAAAAGACAATCGATTACCTCGATGGAACGGAAGCAATCAGAATATCCGATCAATAACCTCATGAAAAAACTCGTTCTGGTCCTTATCATTTTGAGTTTCGTATTTCTTCGTTTTTGGGACATAGAAAACCGTATGCAGTTTACCTGGGATCAGGTTTCAAACGCCTGGGTTATGAAGGATATGCTTGTTGACGGCAAGCTGCCCCTGGAGGGAATGGTCGCGAAGCTCAATAGCCCGATTCATATAGGGCCGCTGTACTATTATCTTCTCGTTCCGTTTTATTGGGTTTTCGGATTGGATCCTGTCGCAGCGGGCGTGTTTGCAGCTGTCGTTTCGCTGGGCACGGCGGGCGTTTTGTTCGCGGTTGCCCGCAGATTATTCGGAAGCGATGTGGCAGTCGTCTCCTTTGCCATATACACGTTTTCTTCAAGAATAATTGTTCAAGATCGTATCGCCTGGCCGGTTATCTTTCTCCCTGCACTTTCCCTGGTTGTGTTTTTCTCGCTCGTTCGCATCATGGAGGGTAAGACGAAATATCTGCTTCTCCTGGGTGCTGCCTTAGGATTTTCACTCCATATACATTTCACGGCCGTCTTCCTTTTTCTTTATCTGTTCCTTTGCACACCTTTCATAATCCGGCAAAAAGAAGTGTTCAAACACGGCGTGCTGGGTTTCGTATTTTTTTCCGTGTGGCTTATTCCGATCATAGCTGCGTGGGCGCAAAAAGGACCTATACAAGGAAACGTAGTTTCGTATTTTCAAGACTATTATCACGGGTTTCATTTTGTGAGAGTTGCACAGCTTTTATCAGATTCGCTTATCGAATTCATCGCGATTCTGGGGATTAAAGAGCTGCGGATGGTTGCATTTCTCATTTTGCCCGTGTTTTTGTCCGTTTATTTTAAGGAACACGGCCGTGCTGCTGCGCTTAGGGTGTGTTTCTTGGTCGTTATGTGGTTTGCGGTACCGCTTGTTATTCTTTCATTGTATCGCGGAGAAATATCGGATTACTATTTCGTCGTAACGAGGCCGATTGCTGTTTTGATGTATGCATACCTTACCGTAACTCTTTGGCGTCTGAAGAGGGTGTGGATTCAGGGGCTTTTGATCTTGTTTTGGGGGTACGCTCTCACGTACAATATGAATGTTTTTTTCCGCAACAATTTCGGAAATCATCTTCCACAATTGCGGGAGGATGTGTTGAAGGAAATAGAAAAGGGAAGGGCGATCAATTTCACCGAAGGAGATCCGAAATCCTATCTTTACTATATATATGCGCAGCACAAAAACTAAAAGAATTCTTATCACCGGAGGAGCGGGTTTTTTGGGCAGCTACCTTATTCGACTCCTCCTTGAGAAGGGAGAGAAGGACATTGTAGTCTTCGACCGGCTTAGCAATCATTCGCCCGTGAATTACTCGCGATTCGTGCGTTGGGCGAAGGGAAACGTGCTAGATGCCGATTCCGTGAAGCGGTTATTTGAGACGGAAGGGCCGTTCGACGTCGTATATCATCTTGCCGCAGCGATGCCCAATAAGGCCTTATCAGATGAAATGACGTGGAAGACCAACGTGGAAGGTACTGCTCATATTGCGAAAGAAGCGGTTGGGAGCGGTGTGAAATCGTTCGTGTTTACCTCCAGCAACGTTACGTATGGGATTCCAAGCGAACTTCCGGTGACCGAGGAAACGCCGCCGCGCCCTTTGGAAGCATACGGGAAGAGTAAGCTGGCCGCAGAGAGTGAACTAGCGAAGTACAAAACCAAGATGAATATCCAAATATTCCGTTGTCCGGTCATTACCGGCGTCGGGAGGTTAGGTCTGCAAAGTATCCTGTATGAGTTTATATCCGAAAATAAAAATGTGTATCTTCTCGGTGACGGTTCAAATATCTATCAGTTCGTGGACGCGTCAGACGTCTGTGACGCCCTGATAAGAGCAAGCAGGCAAAAAGGGTTTGATATTTATGTCATCGGGGGTGACGGATACATGCCCCTTCGTAAGCTTTACGAAGGGGTTATAGAATTTGCCGGAAGCTCATCTGCCATCGTGCCTCTTCCACAGGGGCCGGCTGTATGGGCGCTTGCGGTCCTTGATAGGTTAAATATTTCACCCGTCGGGGTATACCAATACACTATGATGAGCCGCTCAATTTACGCAGACACGACCAAACTGAAAACGAAACTGAAATGGCGTCCCCGAAAAACGAATCTGGAATCATTCATCGAGAATTATCGTTGGTATCTCCACCGCAAGAAAACGTTTAAAGTCATGGGGAAGAGCAACCTGTCTGCAAACAGAAGCCTGCCAAAAATGGGTGCATTTAAACTGCTGAAGGCATTATCGTGAAGATGCGTGTCATCTCAAATATTGTACTTGCCGGTATACTTCTTGCGGCGGCATCGCTGCGATTATGGAATCTTGGCGGCGTTCCTCCGTCAACCTCCATGGACGAGGCCTCAATCGGCTACAACGCGTACAGCGTTGTGAAAACAGGAGTTGACGAATTCGGTGATTTTCCCTTTATATCCCAAAGGGGGTATGACGATTGGCGTAGAAGCACATACCTTTTTCTCGTTGCTCCATTCGTCGGCTCTCTGGGTCTCACAAGCGTTGCGATCAGAATGCCGGCAGTGCTTCTTGCCGTCTTAACTACTTGGGCCGTGTATGGGATTTCCATGGAGTTGTTTGGCAGACACGGCAAGTCCGCACATGTCGTATCGCTTCTGGTTGCCTGCCTGTGGGCTACAAGTCCATGGCATATATATCTTTCTCGGATCGGACATGAAACGAACGCATATGTCTCAGCGGCTCTGTTTGGGTTTTATTTTTTCCTGCGGGGAGCACGACACGTGTATTCCTTCATTCCGGCACTTGTTTTTTTTACGGTCGCCGTTATCAGTTATTACGCGGGCCAGGTTTTCATCCCGATTTTCGGATTAGGACTTTTTCTTTTATATTACCGTGATATCACACCTGTTTTCCTGAAAAATAGAAGATTTCTCATCGTTTTTCTGCCCGTTTTTGTGGTATGCATATGGATCGCGGCACTGACGTTTTCTCCAAGCGCGATAGTACGTTTCAGCGGGACGAGTACCTTCAAACCCGAGGCTCACTGGCAGGAGTACACCAAGCGCATGGAGCGCCGGCAGAAGGCTGTTTTGGAGGGTGATGTGATCGGAAGAATTGCAAACAGCATGTACATATTTCCCGTGGAAGTTTTTGTCCAGGCGTATTCATCTCATTTCCGACCGAAGTGGCTTTTTTTCAACTCAGGGGGAGAACCGTTCAAAGCCCCAAACTCGGGACTTTTGTACCTTTGGCAGTTGCCATTTATACTGATTGGACTTTTTGCATTTCTCTTCAAAAAAGACGTACATCCGAAGGTGAAAAGAAGCGTTTTCTTGTGGCTCCTTTTGGCGAACCTTCCGGGAGGCATAGCAACAGGCGCTCCACACGCGATGAGAACCTATCCGGCTCTTTTTGCATGGGAGGTATTCACGGCGTTTGGGATTATGAACGCCATAGCTTTTGCCAAATCGGGGAACGTATATTTAACAGGAGCTATCCTGTTTCTTTCCTTGTTCGGATTGGGGGGATTTATAAGAAATTACTTCGTCAATTTTCCGTACGAACAATCGGGCTCATTTCATTATGCGTTCTCCCGTGCAATCGGGTATGTCCTGAGAGAAGAAGATTCCTATGAAAAAATAGTTTTTTCAAACGAGGAGAATTTGTACCAGTCCTATATGCTTTTTCTGTATTACAGCAGATATGATCCGGCCATCTACAGGAAAGAAGGCGGGACTGATTCCGGTGGATACGCGCAAACGCACAGGTTCGGAAAATACGAATTCCGCCCGATTCAGAAGAACGAGGCTCTCACAAAAGGAGTTCTGTACGTGGGAAATTCCGATGATTTTGCGCCTGGAGCGATGGAAGTTGCCAGATTCGCCAATCTGGATGGTACAATTGCTGTAAAGGCGGCAATACTTCCATGAAACGGTTCGGTTTCATTCTTTTCGTCCTATCACTTCTCCCACTTCTAAACCTTTTGACACCGGGCATTATGGATGCGCACGATGCGCCCGATCATGTCGCGAGGATTGCCAATTTTTACCAATCACTGGCTGAGGGAATCGTTATACCCCGATGGGCAGCTAACCTCAACTGGGGTTACGGACATCCGATACTCATGTTTTTGTACCCGTTGCCGTCATACATTGCCTCCTTCTTTCACGTGCTTGGAGTCGGACTTGTGGATAGCGTGAAACTTGTTTTTGCGGTTTCGTATACTTTAAGCGTTCTTGCATTTTTTTTGTGGGCGGGGACTTCGTGGGGACCGTTTGCCGGATTTGTCGGTGCGGTCCTATACGGTTTTGCGCCATACCGGTTCGTCGATCTGTACGTGCGGGGAGCTATAGGAGAGCACGTAGCGTTTATATTTCCTCCTCTTATATTTCTGGGACTGTTGCTTCTTGCCCGTGGAAACATTGTGCGATCCAGACTTCTTATAATCGGAGGAACCTCAGGCCTTCTCTTGTCACATAACGCCGTGAGCCTCATGGCTTTCCCGCTTGTGTTTTTGTATGCTTGGTATCTTTTCGTATTTGAGTCGAAGCGTTCCCGTTGTTTTTGGGTGGAAACACTCCTTTCTATCGGTGTAGGTTTTGCCCTCTCTGCGTTTTTTTGGATTCCCGCCTTTTTTGAGGGTAAATATACACTTCGGGATATCGTCACGAAAGGGGATTTCGCCAATCGGTTCGTCGAGTTCTCACAATTTTTCTATTCTCCATGGAATTATGGCGGCACCAACCTCCTGACAAAGGAAGTAGGAATTGCCGGATGGGTTGCTGTATTTTTGACATCTATGTATGGGCTGCACGCCCGCAAGCGTTTGCAGGTGTTTCTGTGGGGAGGTGTCGTTGTGTTCGGGTTATCACTTCTTATTCAAACTCCGTTTTCACGAGGTATTTGGAATTCCGTCTCCATTTTGCAGAAGTTTCAGTTTCCGTGGCGGTTTTTGACGGTGAGTGTTCTTTTGTCTTCCGTATTGGGGAGCGTACTTATCATGTCGGTTTCCCGTGGGAAGTTGGTAGTAGGGTGGATGCTCGTTTTTATAGCACTTCTGACGTCAACCCACATGTGGCGGGCAAAATCTTATAGTTTCCGGCATGAAAGCTATTATTCCGGCGTTTATGATAGTACGACGGACACGGGGGAAAGCAGTCCTATTTGGTCCGTGCGATTCATGGAGCATCGTCCCGAAAAGCCGATAGAAGTCACCGAAGGAAATGCAACAGTTACCCAAAAATCAAGGACAACAACGCTTCATGAATACCAGATTGACGCAGGATCAGACGTCCGTGTGGTAGAAAATACCCTGTATTTCCCGGGCTGGCGTGTTTTCGTCGATGGTGTTCCCTCGCAGATCGAATTCCAGGATCCACGATTCCGTGGGCTTATGACGTTTCGTGTGCCGCGTGGAACGCATTCGGTCCGCATTGAGTTTACTGACACGAAATTGCGCAAAACTGCCAATCTTATTTCCTTTGTCGGTTTGTTTGCCGTGTTTCTTGCGGGTACAATACGCCTATGGCCAGCAAAAAAACGCCGACACTCTCAGTTGCAATAGCGGTATTCAACGAAGAGAAAAATATTGAAGCATGCCTTTCTGCGGTGGATGATTGGGCAGATGAAATCGTTGTGGTTGATGGCGGGTCAAGCGATAAAACACGTACGATTGCCAGACAGTTTACCAAAAACGTTATCACGACCGACAACCCGTCGATATTTCACATCAACAAACAGAAAGCGCTGCAAGCATGTACAAGCGACTGGATTCTTCAGCTGGACGCCGACGAGATTGTAACTGCCCAGCTGAAAGAAGAAATAAGAGATACAATTGCAGCATTGCCAAAAGAGAACGGATTTTTTATCCCCCGGAAAAATTATTTCTGGGGCCACTTTATGAGGAAAGGCGGTCAGTACCCAGACTACGTTATTCGCCTGATACGAAGGGGAAAGGGGCGGTTTCCTTCGAAAAGCGTGCATGAACAGATTGAGGTGGAAGGGACAGTCGGATATTTGACCCAGCCGCTTCTTCATTATTCATACAGGACGCGTCAGGACTATTGGAGAAAAGCAGACAGCTATACGACACTAACTGCGGGCGAATTTCTCCGGAAGAAGACTCCAAAAACACCCTTTTTCTATCTTTACTACAATTATTGTAAACCGATGATGACGTTTCTTACTCTTTACGTTAGGCATAAGGGGTTCGTGGACGGACTTGCAGGGCTTGAGTTTGCAGTGTACTCAGCCCTTCATTGGGCAATCGCGTATAGGAAGTATCTAAAGTTGCGATAAGGCATGAAGAAAGTATTCGTATTTATGATTCTGGTGTTGTCTTTGGTGCCCCGCGTGCAGGCTGAGTATGTGCTGCCCTATCCGTCATACATGCCCGGCAACAAGCTCTATCGTGTTTCGCGGATGATGGACACGCTGAAAGGCTATTGGTATTGGGGTAATATCGCTTCATTTCGCTATCATCTCGGACTTTCGGACAAGTATTTAGTTGAGGCGAAAACACTCTTTGAATATAAACAGTATTTACTGGCTGACGATGCGCTCAAGCGCAGTACAGTCCAATTCCAGAGTATTCCCATGTATGTGAAAGACGCACAAAGACAGAAGAAGGATATAACGGTTATGAAGAAGACCGTGCAGGAAGCAGTTGAAGTTCATAGAGGTGTGTTGGAAAGCATTTCCTGGAAGGCGCCGGAAACATTCCTCTGGCAGCCGGAAAAATCCAACACTACCGAACTTCCTCTTGGACGAAACATCCGTGAAGCAATTCAGATGCGGGAAACCGTTTTGACTCTCGTGGATGCCCTATGATGCTTCTGGGATATTTTATCGTTCTTTTCCTTCTGTTTGTATATTCCTGGGCCTTTGTGGATCTTAACTTGCATCTTACGAATGCGAACTGGTTTACCGTTGTTCAGCAGCCCCTTTCACGGCTCGTGTACGAACACATGAAGATCGCCGGCGTGTTGTACGTTGCGATTCTGTTGGCGCTCTATGGATATTATGCGACCGTTATGCGCTTCACAAAATCCCGGTTGGAATCCGTCTCGCCCGCGAAAGTGAAACTTTTTTTCTTTGCTGTTGCCGGATTGTTGCTGTTTTCATTTCCTGCATTTACGTACGATATTTTCAATTACATGACGACTGCCCGTGTCTTGTACGCGCATAAGGAAAACCCCTACATCGTTATGCCGATCGAAATACCCAACGAACCCGCCCTCGCGTACACCCGGGCCGCCAACAAAGTTGCTCTGTACGGTCCCGTATGGCTTGCAGTGTCCTATGTGCCTTATATGATAGGCCGTGGAAACGTATGGCTGACGATGATTTCATTCAAGGCGGTTATGAGCATGGGATACCTTCTCATGCTTTTTCTGATCTGGAAGAATACGGGCAGTATGCGGCAGGTTCTTTTTTTCGGGCTTAACCCACTCGTTCTTATTGAAATACTTGTTTCTGCTCACAATGATATCGTCATGATGGTTTTGGCAGTTCTGGCAATAGGAGCATTCGGCCTTCGCAAAGAGAATCTGATCGACAGGGTTACCGTCTGGGCATTGTCAGTAGGCATAAAAGGAGCGACGATTGTGCTTTTGCCTATCCTATTTTTGAGGACCTGGGATGCGGCGAGGCGCTACACAGCCGCGTATTGGTTGCTGTTTGGCGTGTTTGTGATTTTCGCTCCTATCCGCGAAGAGCTGTATCCGTGGTATGCGGTTTGGTTTTTGGCGTTTGTGGCACTTATTCCCATAACAAAGAAGTCATTCTTGCACGGATTCTCTCTGGCTTTGAGCATCGGTCTTTCCTTTCGGCACCTGCCCTACATCCTTACTAGAGAGTACGCAGGGGCGGGTCCCATGTTGCGAATACTCTTCACCGTTATTCCGGTACTTCTTTACTGCGGTTGGTATGTGAAAACGTACGGACTGCGTACCCTTATTGCGACTGCGTTTTATGGGAAAACTATCAAAGATTGAGGTGTTTTGGCTGGGCATCGTGGGAGTAATTGCGCTTTTCGCGGCGTTTCCGCTGTTTGGTCCGGGTTTCATACCGACCCATGACGGAGAGTATCACATAATCAGATTCTGGCAATTCGCCCGTGTATTGAGCGAAGGACATGTATTTCCGAGGTGGGCACCTGATCTTAACAGCGGGTATGGAATTCCGTTATTTATTTTCCATTATCCGTTTCCCAACTATATCGGATTTCTTCTTCATGTAGCAGGACTGAGCTTTGTTGATTCTTTCAAAGTTGCCTTAGCACTCGGGTATTTTCTTGCAATCGGCGCGTGTTACCTCTGGCTATCCCGATGGGTTTTACGGAGGCATGCTGCCGTAGCGACCATAATTTTTGCAACCATCCCGTATTGGTTCGTGGATATATACGTTCGCGGTTCGATCGGAGAGGTTTGGGCAATTGCGTGGTTTTTCGTTGCTCTGTCTGCCGTGGAGCACTCCCTGCCGCTTGTCGTTTCCGCGGCCTTTGCGTTTCTTGTTCTAAGCCACAATATTATGGCGATGGTACTTGCGCCAATACTGTTGTGCTATACGATGGTGAGAGGTAGGCGACTCATCGGATTTCTTTTCGTCGGACTGTTACTATCCGCCTATTTTTGGATTCCCGCACTCGTGGAGCGCGTATTTGTCACCGGACTCAATAGTGTTAATTTCGCAGATCATTTTCCGCTTCTTGTGCAGCTTCTTCTTCCTTCATGGGGTACCGGATTTTCGGTGCGGCAGCTTACGAGCGATGAAATGTCATTTCAGATCGGACTGGTTCCGCTTATCGTTGTGACTCTTTCGCTTCTGAGACGCGCTTCAAAAGAGGCGCTGCCGGTACACCGATTGTTTCTTCTGGTCGCAGCGATCGGTTTATTGCTCATGCTCGAAATTTCAAAACCGCTTTGGGAAGGGCTTCCTTTTCTTCCATTTATTCAATATCCGTGGAGATTGCTTGCCGTCATGCTTCCGGTGACGGCGTTTTTGGCCGCGCGTGTAGCGGCTTCATATCCGGGATGGGTCGGCGTAAGTCTCGCTGTCCTTAGTGTTTTTGCATCGAAGTCATACATGCGTCCGGTTGTATATGCGTCACGGTCTGATTCCTATTATTTCACGAGACCCGAATTCACCGACGGTACGTCATCCATAGGCAATACCTTTTCAACTGTATGGACGCCATGGAAAAAAGACCGTCCAGAGACAAAAATAGACGTCGTGGCGGGAACAGCTACGATACGGGATGAGCGGATCCGGGCCATAGATTCATCATTCACCGTTGAATCTGACGGCCCGTCCACAATTTCAATGAACACACTTTTCTATCCTGGCTGGAAACTTTCGATCGATGCGATACCGCGGGAGTTTGAGAATACGAAAACAGGAATACTTCGTTTTACGGTACCGGACGGAACGCATAAAATTACTATCGCTTTCGGCGAGACGCCGTTTCGGAAAATGGCCGATAGTATATCCTTTTTAAGTTTGTTATGGCTATCCGTATGGGCTATACTAAAAGTCATCAAAACGAGGATTTCTTAATCAAAAAGAGACTCGAACTTTATTATGCATATCGCCATAAATACGATACCGCTTTCGGGTGGTCACAGTGGGAGGGGAATTGGACTGTATACAAAAGAACTCATTCGAGCGCTGGGAGCATATGCGTCCGATATTACGGTGAGCCAATTTTCGGATATATCGTCCGTGGATTCCTCAGTTGATGTCATCCACTATCCTTTCTTCGATCCGTTTTTCCTGACGATGCCGTGGAGAAGTTCCAAACCCATCGTGGTGACAATTCATGATCTTATTCCCATTGCGTATCCCGAACACTTTCCCCGTGGTATCCGGGGTGAGATCAAGTGGCAGGTACAAAAACAGGCAGTCAGGGCAGTCGCCAATGCGGTGATAACAGACTCCCGGGCGTCAAAAGAGGATATCAAGCGCTTCTTTGGAATTCCGTCGGGCCGAATTTTCCCGGTGCCGCTTGCCCCACGAAGCACACTGCGTCAGGTAACGGACAAAAGGATGCTTCTTTCTCTCAAAAAGAGATATTCGATAAGGGAGAAGTTTTTTCTCTATGTCGGTGACGTAAATTGGAATAAGAACGTCATGGGTCTTCTTGCGGCGATTGATCTATATAAAAGGGAAACCAAGAGCGACTTTCAGGTCATACTGGTGGGGAGAGCGTTTCTTGATGCAGATCTGGAACAGACAGCCGAAATTCGCCGTTTTGTGGCGGAGCATAACCTCAATGGGGAGGTCATCACTCCTGGGTTTATTTCTGATAGTGACCTTGCCGCTTTTTACTCGCTTGCGACGGCGTGTGTTTTTCCGTCATTTGCCGAGGGTTTTGGATTTCCGGTGCTTGAGGCTCTTTCGTGCGGCTGCCCGGTCGTAACAAGCGATGTAGCGAGTCTGAATGAGATTTCCGGGCCGTCAATACGCATAAATCCGACTCGTCCTGATGATATTCTTCGTGGTCTTAAGACGGCAGTTTCGCTATCGGCTTCCAAAAGAAAAGAACTGGTTCAAAAAGGACTTGACTGGGCAAAACAGTTTACCTGGAAGAAAGTAGCCGTAGGTACGGCAAACGTATATGAAAAAACTCTCAATAATCATTCCGGTTTATAACGAACAGGCAACAATCGAAACGATTCTCAACCGTGTGCGGGATGAAAATCTCCCCGGCTGGAGGAAGGAGATAATCGTCATCGACGACGGGTCGACAGACGGGACCAGAACCGTGCTCAAATCCTGGGAAAAAGAGGCAACTGTTCTCTATAAGAAGACAAACGGCGGTAAGGGATCCGCGGTAACGGCGGGAATTGCCCGTGCGACCGGAGACATTATTATCATTCAGGATGCTGATCTTGAGTATAGCCCCAGCGACTATAAAACGCTTCTTCTTCCTTTTAAAAATCCCCGGGTGACTGTCGTATACGGGTCGAGGTTTCTCGGTCCGCATCTGTCGACCATGTTTGTGTATGCGCTTGGGAATAAATTTGTGACGCTCGTAACGAATCTCCTTTTTAACACCAACATTACCGACATGGAGACCGGCTACAAAGTGTTCCGTAAAAGCGTGACAGACGGGATGACTATACAGGCGAGACGGTTTGATTTCGAGCCGGAATTTACGGCGAAGGTTCTGCTCTCAGGGCACCAGATTTATGAGGTACCGATTTCGTATTTCGGACGCAAGTTTCATGAAGGGAAGAAGCTCACATGGAAGGACGGCCTTGCTGCGCTCGTAACGCTGATAAGATTGAGATTTTTCCACTAGAACATATGCTGAAAAAAATCGTACATCACCCGTTTTTTCGAAACAGCGCAGTTATGTTTGCAGGTACGATGCTTACGAACGTGCTTGCGTATATATATCACCTGGTGGTCGGGCGCACGCTTGGTCCGGCGGGCTATGGGGAATTGGCTGCACTCTTGTCTATTTTTTACATCTTAAATTCCCCCTCTGTTATTGCTCAGAATATTCTTGTCAAATTCTTTTCCCAGCTACGGGCAAAGGATGATCACGGACAGGGGAGGCGTCTGTTTGTGCGCATTTCAAGACTACTTCTTTTTGCAGAAGGTATTGCTCTTGTTTTGCTTCTTCCGTTTGTGGGCGCACTCGCATCGTTTTTGAATATTGAGGCGAAGATAAACCTCATCTTTTTGTATCTCATGTTCGGGGCATTTCTTTTTACCATCGTTAACATAAGCGTCCTTCAGGCGTACCAACAGTTCGTCGCGATTTCCGTGGTGAACGCACTGGGGGGAGTGCTTCGTTTGGTTTTCGGTGCCGTTGCCGCTGTTTTTGGCGTAGGATGGACGCTCGGGGCAAACGTCATCGCATCGCTTGTCGGGTATGTGTCGTCATTCGTACCCTTGAGGCCTTTTCTTGCCCACAAAGAGCGGGTTATTTCGCTCTCACCAGCTCACGCGTTGTATTATTCGATACCCACATTTGTGGCTGTATTTTCTGTAAACGCATTGTACAGTCTGGATGTAGTTCTGGTGAAGCATTTTTTCAATCCCGTTGATGCAGGAGTGTACTCGTCGCTTTCCGTTTTAGGGAAAATAATTTTTTTTGCTTCTTATTCCATCGGTCAGGTGGCATTCCCGATGCTCGCGGAGCGCAAGGAATTGGGAAAATCATACGGGAAAATTATTTTTGCGGCTCTCGTCCTCGTCGCAGCCATATCATTCGGATTGACTGCAGTATATTCCCTTTTTCCGGAAATGGTTGTGAATCTGCTTTTCGGACCGGCATTCGCTTCTGCAAGCGGATACCTGGGCATATTCGGACTTTTTATCTCCCTCTATACGCTCGTGAATCTGTTTACGACGATGTATATAGCCCTCGGCAGAACGCAGATTTGGGTATTTAGCGCGGGGGCGGCCATACTCCAAGCGGTCATCATATCGCTGGCACACGAAAATCTCACGACTGTGATCGTCAATAACACGATTTTGGTCGGTGGATTATTCATTATTCTTTTGTTGTTCTATCCCTATGCAGAACGAAAAAAGTAAACTGTCAATTATCATCCCGGTGTATAAACAGGCGGATACGATCGCCCGTGATATTCGACAAGTTCTGAAGGTCCTTGATACGCTTCCGTTTCCCTTTGAAGTCATAGCCGTCATAGACGGAGATATGGACGGCAGCCGGGAGGCGGCGAAAAAGGTAAATGATTCACGGGTCAGTGTCGTAGGATACAAAGTAAACAAGGGGAAAGGATACGCCGTCCGTTACGGAATGGCCCAGAGTCATGGGGATATCGTCGGATTTATGGACGCGGGAGGTGACCTGAAACCGCAAGGGCTGCGACTGATGCTCGATACTCTCCTGTGGGAGGACGCAGACATAGTGGTAGGCAGCAAGCGCCACCCTTTGTCAAAAGTGCACTATCCTGTGGTGCGAAGAATGTTTTCATGGGGATATCAGATGTTCACGCGTGTTCTTTTTAGCATCGACGTTCGCGATACCCAGGTGGGGATGAAGTTATATAAGCGCAAAGTCTTAGAAGACGTGCTTCCAAGACTGCTGGTGAAACAATTTGCTTTTGATATAGAAATTCTTGCGGTTGCTCACCGGTTGGGATACACGAAGATCATTGAGGCGCCCGTCGAGCTTAATTTTGAGGGAGTGAAGAGTAATATCACATCAAAAAGCTTCTGGAAAATTATCCTTAACATGCTGAAAGATACCCTAGCGGTATTTTATCGATTGAAAATTCGAAGATACTACGATGATGCGAGCAAGCGAAAATGGCGATATGATCCGGATTTGAATTTCCGTGTTAACATCGGATAGATGAAAATTCTCATTTTTAACTGGAGAGACACGAACCACCCGAAAGCAGGCGGAGCGGAAATAGTGACACTCGAGCATGCGAAAGGCTGGGTCCAAAGAGGCCATTCAGTTACATGGTTTACGGCTGCATTTTCAGGCGCCAGGAGAAATGAAATCATAGACGGAGTGAGCATAGTTCGCGCCGCAGGATCACTTACAGTTTATCTGGTGGCGCCCTTCTATTACCTTCGAAACCGAAATTCATTTGATGTTGTGATCGATGAAATTCATGGCGTCCCCTTCTTTACGCCGCTTTTTGTCCGTGGACCGAAAGTAGCATTCATCCATGAGGTTGCAGGGGAAATATGGGATTATATGGTCCCGTTTCCGATAAGCTACATCGGCAAGACGCTTGAACGCCTATATTTTCGACTGTACCGAAATATTCCTTTTTGGACGGATGCGCCTTCGACGATACCGCACTTGGAGGCGTTAGGGATACCAAAATCCCATTGCACAGCCATCCCGTGTCCCATAACCAATGAACCCACAGATAAACCCGTGAAAAAAGAAAAAACGCCGACGTTTATTTTTGTGAGTCGCGTGGTAAAAATGAAGGGCATCGAAGAAGTCATTAAGGCGTTTTCATTTATCATTAAAGAAGAGCCGGAGGCGAAATTATGGATTGTCGGAGGCGGAGACGTCTCTTACATGGGTAAGTTGAAAGGTATGTTGCGGGAGTATGGAATAGAAAAAAGCGTATTATTTCTGGGAAAAATCTCCCAGAGAGAGAAACTTGAGCGGATGGGGAGAGCTCATATACTTCTGCACGCTTCGGTTCGGGAGGGGTGGGGACTTGTCGTTCTGGAAGCGGCAAGCCAATGGACTCCCTCTGTTGTGTATAACGTGTCGGGATTGTGTGATGTCGTGAAAGACGGCAAAACGGGAATTGTGCTTAGGGAGAATTCTCCCCGCGAAATGGCCCGGGAAGCTCTGCTTCTCTTGCGGGATATGCTGCGCTATCGGGAGTTTCAGAAAGCAGGCGTGAACTGGGTCAAGAGTCTCTCGTGGAAGAACGTTATTGATGAAAGTACAACACTTCTTTCAAAGGAAATAGCAAACCCGTCATAACAATGTTCAAAAAGTACGCACTATTTTTTCTTGCGGCGATTCTTATCGTTGGATTTCTTTTACGGTTTCACAAGTATACAACTTGGCCGCGCGAGGGAGCGACCTTTGATGAGTACGCATGGACATGGTTAGGAGTAAATCTTCTTACGACGGGCGTTCCGATATCATGGTCGCCTCATCCGCAGTATCAGAAGCGGACGCATTATATATCCTCAGGTGGCGCGAGATTCTGGCTCGTGGAGCCATACTTGGAACATCCTCCAGTCTTTGGACTTATAGCCGGCGCGTACGCACGACTCGCCGGCGCCTCTGATATGTATACCGTGTCATTTGCCTCCATGCGGCAATTAGCGCTTATTCTAGGTGTCGCGAGCATCGTCATGGTATACCTGTTTGCCTATCGTTTGTATGGCGTACAAGTGGGGCTTCTTGCTTCGCTCCTTTACGCAATTATTCCTACCATTGTTGTCGGGTCGCGCATACTGCAAAATGAGAATTTCTTCATTCCCATGTTTTTGGGAATTCTCCTTTGTGTACATACATACATAGAGAAGGGGGAAAGGCGTTTCCTGTACCTTGCTGCAGTCTTGGCGGGATTTGCCATTCTTGCGAAGGTTCCCTGGATTGCTGCAACCGTATCGTCAGTCGGAATTTTGCTATACAGGAAAAAATATCGTGATGCGGCGTTTTTTACAGGGGTTGTCACCGGATTCTTCCTTCTTTTTATCGGGTACGGGTTCTGGTGGGATCAGAAGCTCTTTCTTTCCTTATGGCGGCTTCAACTGGCCCGGTACGACATGACATTCAATAGTATATATGCCCTCCTGACTCAACCGTATCTTGTTGACCGGTATTATGTGGACGGGTGGATATACGCCGGTTGGTTGGCGTGGTTTATGCTGTTTGTGAAGGATATGAAGAAGCATATATACCTTTGCTTCGGCCTTTTGGGATACTTTCTTGTTTATATTGCAGCGATTCCGAATGAACCCAGTCACGGGTGGTATCGGTATCCTTTTTACCCGTTTCTCGTTACGGCTCTTGCCGTTTTTGCCCGCGACTATGTACACAAATTCGCTGTTCTTTCGTTTGTTATGCTTGGCGTTTCAGTGTCATTGCTTTCGCAAACGTGGGCAGTCGTATTTGGATTTTCCTATCCGATGTACCGGGGGATTATCCTCTGGTTTGCCACGGGTATCCTCCCTGAGTTTGTTTCCAGCAAGCGCATGGCGATTTTTGCCCGCCGGAATGTATTTGCCCAGTTTGCTATACTTGTTTTCCTGTCTGTATGGGCTGTTTTGCTATACAACGAGCAGTGATAGTACATGAAACATACGCCACACCCGATTGTTTCTGTTATCGTATTGGTCGGACCAAAAAAGTCGGCAACCCTTGATCTTTGTGTTGGTTCAGTGAGGCGCTCTTCGTATCGCCCTTATGAACTTTTACTTATCGTAAACTCTTCCTCTCGATCATATCTTTCTTATCTTCGTGCCCGCCACCCTGCAGCTCGAGTCGTCTCGATGGGTAAAAATGCCGGAATATCTGGGTTAAACAAAGGCATCGATATGAGCAGGGGCAGGTATGTTTTTTTCCTTGATGAAGACTGCGAGATAGAAAAAGACGGATTGAAGATGCTGGTACAAAGATTCCAACGAGAACCGATGAACGTTGCGGCTATTGCGGGCAACGTGTACAACATGAATCAGAAGTCGTACTTCTGGAAGCGGGTTCCCTGGCTTTCCGGGCACAGCCTATTTACTTTTCCAGGGGGGGCAACCGCGTTTCGCAAAGAATCATTTCGTGCCGTCGGCGGATTTGACGAAGATTTTTTTCTGTGGCTTCATGAAGATGATTTGGCGCTCCGGCTTCTTGGAAAGGGGCACCAAATACTATTTGATCCGGCCGTTCGAGTGCTTCACCACGATCAGGAATTGCATTTTCGTCCCTTCCAGTCGTACACGATTTTTCGCAACAAGGCATGGCTGAATGCGAAATATTTTTCGTGCGGTTTATTTCCATTGATAACGCTGCGGGATCTGGTTTGGATCGCGTCCTTTGCCTTGTACAAAAGAACCCTACTTGCCTTGTTTTGGGCAATTGCAGGATACGCAGTGGGATACGCTACAGCAGGACAAGTGAAAAAGAAAAGGAGTAGGTTGCCATTGGCACTACAGTGGAAATTTTTACGGGCATATTTCAGATACACCAATCGTTAACGGGTTAGCAGTAAACGCAGCTGTCGGATGACCGATACGTCTTATTGGGAAGCGTTCCGGCGATTTTGTCATACGTTCGTATACAATCGCCAATATACCGGCGTTCCCGAGCAGTTACCCACCAGCCCACAGGAATACAAACCATTTCTGATGTAAATTCATCGACTCCCGGAAGCTTGGCGCGAAACGGGGCGACCGTTGGGTGCGTGTCATTTCTTCGGTGTACCTGAGAAACCATTACGTTATGGTCATTCATAAACTCTATGAAAGCGTGAACGTGTTTTACTCTGATGGTAAACAGCCAGTAGCTTGACAGATCTTCCTTTCGTTCCTGAAGAAGGGTAACATTGGTAAGTCCCAGAAGGGCTTTCTTATAATACGATGCGTTGTCGCGGTGTTTTTTAAGAATTGACGGGGTGAATTTGAGATTTTCAAGACCGATTGTTGCATTGATATCATTCATGTGGAATTTGTATCCCCACTCGAGTACATCGATTTCGATCCGTTCGTGTTGTGTTCTCGTTTCCCGATCGATTCCGTACCACCGAAGAAGTTTGCCGCGCTCGTAGTCCTTTTTTCTTTTTACCGCGAGCAGTCCGCCGTCGCCGGTTGTAAGATGCTTGATTGCCTGAAAGGAAAAACAGGTGAAATCAGAAGAATTTCCCACAAGCGTTCCGTTATAAACTGTTCCGAAAGCATGTGCAGCGTCTTCGATAATGGGAATATCGCCCGCAATTTTTTTTATGGCCGCGATATCGCACGGATATCCGCCCCAGTCCACGACGAGGATCGCTTTTGTTTTTGGGGTTATTTTCCTCTCTATACTATCAGGCGCGATGTTTCCGGTTTTTGGGTTGATGTCTGCCCAAACAATTTTGCCGCCGTTTGCAAGGATTGGCCAGTTGGAGGCGGTGCAGGTCATCGGAGTGCTTATGACTTCGTCTCCGTTTTTAACGCCTGCAAGTCTTAAAGCAAGATGCAGTGCTGATGTGCCGCTGTTGACGGTGAGAAGGTATGGGTTCCCCAGAAATGCTTTTAGTTTTTCTTCAAATTCGTCAACTTTCACCCCCTGCCCGATATAGCCGGATAGCAGTGTCTTCTCAAGCGGGCGGATAACCCGCTTACTCATGAAAACCTTAAAAAGCGGGATGAGTTTATCCGGTTTTTTCATATTCATGCGAAAGCATGCTCATCATAATGTAGTCGTGATATGTGCCGTTTCGGAATATGGCGTCCCGCTGTTTTCCTTCCTTCCGAAATCCGAGCTTTTTATACAACGGTATGGCCGCATCGTTGAAAGAAGCAACCAGAAGCCAAACGCGATGAATATTTAACTGGAAGAAAAGAAAATCCAGAAGGATTCGGTACGCCTGTGTGGCGAATCCTCTCCGTCTGTGCGATGGTACTATATCCACTCCGATGCGTATGCTTCTGTTTATTTTATCCCACTCGTCGCACCGGATGAGCCCTAGAAATTCTTTCCCGTGCGTTTCGATTGCGAAGAACATCCGCGAATCATCAGCACTTACCGCCTCAAACCACTTTTTCTGTTTAACTGGGTTTATCGGAACGACCGAAGTGAGATAGTAGGAAGTCTGAGGATCATTGCGAAGCGCGCGGAAGTTTTCCAGATGCCCTGCTTCCAGGGGTTTGATGACAAGGTATTGGCTTCTTAAAAAAGGAAATTTGTTGGCCATCGTTGATGTATACGGTGATCTAGATGATACACCCTGCGACATCAAATGAAAAGTTTGTATAATGCAACGTATGAAAAGAACAAGACGCAGCATAATTTATTTCCTCTTTGCTGCGTTTCTGTCCGCATTTATTGTGCAAGTCTGGTTACCTGGAGATACACTTATCTTGGGACATGACAGTGGCTATCGGCTGCCGATTACGGAATTTTGGAAGTCACTTTTTTCCACATGGGCACCTGTTTTGAATTTCGGCTCGAGTGTTTTATCAAATCCGGCAGTTCTTACTATTCATATTCCAGAAGTGTTGGCTTGGATTCTGACTCGCGACATCCAGATAACGCAACGCGTAGTTTTTATTTTTTGGCACACGATCAATCTCGTCTCTATCCTTGTGGCATGGTTGTACATAGGAAACATTAAGAGTTGGAAAATTTCCTATGGCACCGTCGTTATTTCGTCCGTACTGTACGCAATTAATTTTCTTAATCTCCATGCATGGAGCGTGATATGGAGGACGAAATTCTCAGTGCAGTTTCTTCTGCCGCTTCTTATCTTCTTTCTATACAAAACGCTCTTTGAGGGTGCCGTAAACTGGAAAAAACTTATTCTTATCTCCATGACGGCGGCGTTGTTTAACGGCGGAGGATCTCCGCCCTTGTACGGGCCCCTAATGGTTGGATGGGTGGTGACCGCAGCGTACGTGCTGGGAATTTCTGCGCGAAGAACAAAAACCTTTTTCTTGTTTTTGAAAATTACCACAGCATTTATCTTGTTATTTTCTCTTTTTTCTTCATTTTGGCTCATACCGTACATCTACTATGCGGCGACATCATACGCTACTCAATTGAATTTGCAGGGCGGAACAGAAAGTATCCTTGGGATTGTCGACGCAGTCAGCAAAAATGCGAGCATACTCAACATTTTCCGTATGCAGGGACTTCCCGCGTGGGATCGTGACACACAATTCCCGTTCATGCTCAAGTATATAAACAGTCCCTTTCTTATCATTGCCAGCTTCGTGTGGCCTCTGGCGTCTATCGGGGCTTACTTTTTATCCAAAAACTCCCATGAGAAGCGTTTTGTCGGTTTATTTCTCGCCCTTCTTTTTGTGGGTATGTTTTTCACAGCCGGCTCTCATGCGCCAACGGGATTTCTTTTTTCGCTTATGGTTGAATTCATTCCCGGGTTCGGTATTTTTAGAACCGCGTTCTATAAATTCGGAATTCTCCCGCTGTTGGCTACAAGCGTGTTAGCCGGTTTCACGTTTTCGCGGCTCGCGGAGATGACGGCGAGACATTTCAGAAAACAATTGCTGAAACCACTTTTGGTCGCCGGATCGATACTCGGAATTCTCGCGTACCATGCGCCGTTTATCCAGGGAAATTTTTTCGATTACAATCTGCCGTTTACCAACAAGGTGAAACTCCCGAGTTATGTGGTGGAAACTGCGAACTACGTCCATCGCACGACTGATTTCAATGACAAAATATTGCTTCTGCCGAGATTTGATGAGAGTAAAATGGACGGATACACGTGGGGGTATTGGAGTCCTGATCCGCTACCGCGTATGGTCATGCATAGGCCGATCGTATCGGACGCCAACAATCCTCCTGCGATTGTTGACGCACTGTACCGGGCTCTTTCAGACAGGAGATTTGACGACTTTAAAATACTTCTAAAGGTCTCCGGGATTCGGACGATTCTTTGGCGGTCCGATGCCCTTTATTCGGACAAAAAAACAACAGGGGAGAATCTTGAGTCACAGGAAGCAGATTTGAAGGCGTTGCCGGGGATACGGCAAATAGCTTCGTTTGAAAAGTGGCGGCTTTATACGGTTCAATCCGAGAAACCCGTAAGTTTGTTTACTTCGACAGGTATCTATGTTACTTCCAATACAGGTTATGCGGATTTCCTTACTGCCACGGACACAGCTGGCGCAGATTTATTTGATAGATCACCCGCACTCATTAATGTTGAGAAGCCGTACATTCAGGGGGGAATTGTCTCGGCAACATGTCTCTTGTGTGATCCGCACGAAAGGAAGCGTCTGGAAGGTAAATTCGGCTTCGTGCCTGTCTATGTGCTTCCGCACAGTAGGCTCTACTGGATGAAGCAATTCGCCGAGGGTCAAACTATGAGAAAAAAGTCCCGCTCCCCACAGGATCTGATCCGTTATCAGTATGCACTTGTTCAAATGAGAATGAGTGAGATCCATGAATATGTACGGACATCAAACTTGAAAATTCAATCGGTAGCAAAGGAAATATCACGCGACATAGGTCTTCTTTTTTCAGATTCCAACAGGGAGTTGGGTAAACTTACCCCGACCCAAAGGGCGGTGATGCAATCAGAACTCATCTTTCTTCTTGACGGATTCAGGCAGGCGGTCAAATCACTTAAGAAAACTGACATGACCGGTTCCGATTTTCGTCCTATTGAAGAACTATTTGAAAGTCAGAAGAGACGACTGCTACAAGAGTACGCCCTAGAAATAAATCCAGATTCACAGGAGTATATTTTAGAAATTCCGTCAGCCGGCACGTACGATCTTATCGTACGTGGTCAAAATGGTCGTCGTACTTCCCCTGTTTTGGACGGAAAGCGGCTTTCGGAAACGAGCGTTGAGCTCTCCGCAGGGCTTCATAGAGTCCGCACCTCCGAAAGCCAGGGAGTGTACGCGTTTCGTAGTGAACCGTCTCCTCGGCTGTCACCTCCAACGGTACAGTTTGAGGCGGATTCCATGACGAAGTTCAGAGTGAGTGTTCGTCAAGCGTCTGATCCCTATATACTGATATTTAATCAAACGTTTGACCCTGGATGGACGGCATACATATTGTCCGCCGATGGCACGAAAATGAAAGAACTCCCAAAACACGACCACGTTCAAGTAAACGGATATGCAAACGGATGGTATATAGACGCACCCGGCGATTATGATATAGAAATTTCGTATCGGCCACAGCAGCTTGTGTGGGTGGGCTTCGTGATTTCAGTAGTCAGCTGGCTTGCTTTGGGCAGGTATCTTTTTATCAGACGTCATGCATAGATTTTTCAAAGCACAGCATACTGTAACCTCAAGGATTATTCTTCTCACTGTCATGGGTATTATGCTATTAGTGCTTTGGAAACTTCCGTATTTCAATCTCATCATAAATCCGACAAACGCGTTTCTTTCCCTGTGGATAAGCGCGTCAGTACTCTTTGCGCTAAGGGCACGAATTCAGTTTACCGCTTCTTTCGTAACACTTTTCATCTCACTTATTGTCCTTTTAGCCGGAAAGCCTGCCAGTGCGCAGCAACTGGCAGTCGTGTCGTATATTTGTATGGGTATGGGTGTTATCCGAACGATTGCAGAGAACAGAAATACGAAATGAATCTAAAACAGAGATATCTCAACGTATTTGTTATTTCACTTCTTGTAAGTCTTGGTACTTTTTGGGACCTGTGGTCAGTTTTTTTCCAACAGGATGAGTGGAGCGGGTTCGGACGCGTGATAGCAGCGGGCAAACTCGGATTATCAACACTTTTTCGGCTTTCCGGGTGGCATTTTACTCCTGCAACAACACTTTTTATGGCATTGCATTATCTTTTTTTTGGTCTTACATCCCACTATTACGCGATAGTGAGTCTTCTTCTTCATGCCCTGAACGGGTTTCTTGTTTTCGCCCTGATAAGATCTATGCTTTCTGACATTCGTGTTTCGTGGCTAGCCATGGCGCTTTTCTTGACCGCCCATACATCTGCCCAGGCGGTTCACTGGTATGCAGCGTCGATGAGTTTTCTTCCGTCCGCCACGTTCGGGCTGTTAAGTATGCTTCGCTTCACTGAATATCTGAAGTCAGGTCGCCCCGTGCTACTGGTGTGGTCACTTGTTTTTCTTGTCGTGGGGTTAATGTTTCGAGAACACCTTCTTTTTTTGTTTGCGTACTATGCCTTGTTGGCGCCCCGTTTGCGTTTGGCAGTATTCGTTGCCGCCGGCGGATATCTATTGTTTCGACT
Organism: uncultured Gammaproteobacteria bacterium; assembly: GCA_964445435.1. GTDB lineage: Bacteria > Patescibacteriota > Microgenomatia > UBA10105 > UBA927 > CAYUKU01. The sequence goes on along the minus strand of CAYUKU010000006.1, from coordinate 13,448 downwards.
GATTCCCGGCACTTCAGCTTTGGCAACCTCCACTCATTTCGAAGGTTTCCTCGACGTTTTTGTTTCAAACGCATCATATCTTGCGAGGCTCATCTTTGTCGGATTGCCGCAGATTATCATTTCTCCGGACAGGCTTACGTCTATTGGGAAATTTCTGTTTGGTTTCGCCGGCATCGGCGAGAAGGGATTGTTTTATTTCGTCGAAGACGCGTTCCGGAATCTCGTGTACCTTATCATTGCTTCCACGGGACTTTTCATAGCCTGGAAAAGGAAAACGGACGTCGCCTGGCGAACGGTGGCAGCGAGGCTTGGATTATTTACGATTCTTGGAGTAATCCCATTTATCGCCTTGCCGAAACAGGTGTTTCTCGAGTCGAGGCATTTTTACTTCATCATGGCAGGAGCGTCAGGGCTCTTGGCTTGGCTTATCGTTCAGAAGTGGGATAAAGCAAAGGAAAGATCCGACAAATTCATCGTTGCCGCGATTGCTACATTGTATGTCGGATTAAACGTTTTTATGATCAGGCAGGACCTATTGTCGCTTAAGGCGGTAAGTCAGATTCGAAAAGATATTCTCAATCAAATGGCATCGTATTCTAATCGTTTGCCGTCCAGGGTTCTTTTTGTTCACCTCGGTGACGACATGCCGTTTCAATCAGGCGTTGGTCAGATTCTCATGGTGAAGTTTCACCAGGAGTGGAATTATAGTGAACTTCTTCGGACCGGATTTTTGTTTCCGATTTATGATGAAGGATATCGTGAAACAACCAAAGGTGTGGGATTTGGGTATGTCCGTTCGTATAGAAGCGCTATTAACATCGCCTGTCAATACGGTCTGAAAGAGGAAAATATTTTCGCATTTTCGTGGGACAGCCAAAAGCATATAATACAAGACATACCTCCCCAAATGGGGGAGCCAGTTGTATGTCCGAAGGCAAAGGACTCCCAAACATAACCATTCTTATCGTGACGCTCAATAACGAGCGTTCGCTTGAAAGATGCCTGGCCTGCGTTGCCGCTCAAGAGTATCCTAAAGAGAAAATTGAATATCTGAATGTTGACGGAGGGTCAACTGATTCAACCGTGCATATCCTGAAGAAATACGGATTCAGAAGTATCAGAAGCCCTATCCCAAAGAATGCAGAAGCACAGCGAGGGGTGGGAGTTGCCCTCGCGAAACATAACCTTGTTGTTTCACTTGACGCTGATAATTATGTGCTAGACAGGAAGTGGCTTACAAAAATGGTCCAGCCGTTTATCGACGACCCTCGGGTCGTTCACGCCGGAACGCTCCATTACCATTACCAAAAATCCGACGCACTGTTTAACCGGTATAATGCGTTGTTTGGCGCAATCGATCCGATTGTGTTTTATGTCGGCATACCTGATCGGGTTCCGCAGTACGTCCGGGAATGGAAGGGCGGAACCGTCATAAAAAAAACTGCTTCATACACCACCGTTGAATTTACGTCCCAAACCCTTCCGACCGTGGGCTGTAACGGTGTCGTCTACAGGAAAGATCTTCTTCTGAAATATGCCCAGAGTGACCCGACGCATTTCCTTCACATTGATGTATTTGCTGACCTCATTAAAAGCGGATATAACCGATTTGCTATCGTTGATACCGATGTGTTGCATGATACTGCGATAAGCCTTTCGTTTCTCATGAAAAAGCGCATTGCGTTCCTTTCGAGTTATTACCTGAAGAACAATACGAAGAGGCGGTATTTTATTTATGATCCAACCAATTCACATCATCGTTTGAAGCTTCTTCTTTACATTATATATACGGTGACTTTTATCAAACCATTTCTGGACGGGGTAAGGGGTTTTGTTTATCTTCAAGATCCGGCGTGGTTTTTACACCCGGTGGTGTGTTGGGTGTATCTATTGGCATACGGCACGGCGTCATTGCGGCGATGGAGCAAGATGATATGAAACAAAAAGTTTTCATGACGGGCGCAACTGGTTTTTTGGGGAAAAATCTGCTCTCGCACCTTCGGGGAGGCGGTGAGTACGAAATTCTGGCTACGGCAGGACACGAAGATGACAATTTGGGTATTCGATCTCTTGATCTTACCGACGAAAAGGCGGTTTATAAGGAGGTTACCTCATTTGCGCCGGATATCGTTTGTCATGTCGGCGCGTTGGTCGATCTTTCCCGCAATTTCGAAGTCGCCAGAAAAACGGCAGAGGTAAATATCATAGGAACGACACACCTTTTACTGGCCCTCAAAGATAGACCTGCTAAGAAATTTATCTTCGCAAGCACGGAGGAAGTATACGGGCAGGGAGTCATTCCATACCGGGAAAATGCAATCACGTATCCGCCCTCTCCTTATGCAGCGACTAAGCGAACGTGCGAACACTTGTTACGGCTCTATAAAGATAGTGCATATGCAGGTTGCTACGTGTTTCGAATTGGCACGATGTACGGGCCTTACCTTCCCGATCATCGCCTGATCAGTCAGATTATAAAAAAAGCCCTCAGGAACGAGGAAATCCCCCTTACTTCTGGCACAAAAAAACGGGACTATGTGTTCGTTGGAGATGTCGTTGATGCTATTGCGCGGGCAATGTCCCGGGAAAAACCCGTCGGATATGAGATTATCAATATCGGCGGCGGAGAGCCAATTACGCTACAGGAGCTCGCAGATAGGATTGTCCAGCTGATAGGAAGTTCATCCGTGTTGCGCCTTGGGGCTATTCCCGATAGAATCGGAGAATCGGATGAATGGCTTCTGGACAATCAGAAAGCGGCAACTATTCTCGGGTGGAAGCCGGAGACGAGCATAAAAAACGGCCTGGTCAAGACTATTGAATTTTATAAGACTCATTAACCGATTATGGACGGGGAAACCAAGCTTCGAAAGGAAATTGCGGCAAGAATTACCAAAATTTTCGATGGCCGCAAGCGAAACAAAAAATTCATCCCGGGCAAGACATGGGTGCAATACGCCGGCGGCGTCTTCGACGATCATGAGATAAACGCAAGCGTATCAGTTCTCATTGACGGGTGGTTTGGGTTAGGGAAGAAGGCAGAAGAACTCGAAAAGGGTTTGGCCGCGTTTGTGGGAGCAAAGGGCAGCATTCTTACGAATTCAGGTTCAAGTTCGAATTTTCTGGCAGTTGCGTCACTTCGGTCATACTTTTTTCCGCGGCATTTGGAGCCCGGCGACGAAATTATTACCGCTGCGTGCGGATTTCCTACGACAGTCAACCCCATTATCAATCATGAAATGGTGCCCGTATTTCTTGATGTGAACCCCGAAACCTATAATATCGACGCGAAAAAACTTGAGAAGGCCTTATCCCGAAAAACCCGCGCGATCATGGTCGCCCATACCCTTGGAAATCCCAACGAGATGGATGTGATCGTTGAATTTGCAAAGGAGCACGATCTTTTTCTCATAGAGGATAATTGTGATGCTTTGGGCAGTGAATACGACGGGAAACGGACCGGCGGATTCGGCATTCTTGCCACGCAGTCGTTTTATCCTCCGCACCATATGACGATGGGAGAAGGGGGAGCTGTGTACTACAATGATCTTCGGTTCGAGAGAATTACCAGATCATTGCGGGATTGGGGCCGATCGTGCTGGTGCCGGGGAGATGACAAGACTACCCACGGAGCATGCAACGCACGGTTTAACTATCGGGTAGACGGCAAACCCTATGATCATAAGTATATGTTTAATCAAATCGGGTACAACCTCAAGCCCATTGAGCCTCAGGCGGCCATGGGTGTCGAACAACTCAAAAGAATGCCGTCATTCATGAAGGCCCGGGCGCATAATTTCTCCCGTATGAGTAAATACGCCGCGGCATGGGAAAAGTATTTTATCCTTCCCAAAGCACTTCCGAAGGCCAACCCGTGCTGGTTTGCGATGCCTCTGACTATCCGCGACGATGCGCCGTTTACCAGACATGAGATTACGATGTATCTTGAGGAACGGATGATCCAGACCCGTCCGTTGTTTGCAGGAAATATCACCAGGCAGGCGGCGTATCGTAACGTGAAATATCGGGTAGCGGAAGAGCTTCCGAATGCGGACAGGATTCTTCACAACACGTTTTTCGTGGGCGTCTATCCCGGATTGGGTGATCGTGAGATTGATTATATAGCCGAGAACATCACGGACTTTCTGAAAACCAAATGAGTGGTACGGTTTCAATCATCATCGTGAACTGGAACGGGTTGCGGTGGTTGAAAATGTCATTGCCGTCGCTTGCCAAGCAAACATATTCGGGAACCGAAATTATCCTCGTTGATAACGCTTCCACCGATGAATCGGTTGCATGGACGAGAAAACAATATCCGAAGGTAAAAATCGTTCAAAACAGGAAAAACGAAGGATTTGCCGAGGGCAACAACGCCGGATATAGAAGTGCCCGCGGTGAGTATATTCTTCTTCTTAACAACGATACCCGTGTGGAACCTGATTTCATCAGTAAGCTCGTGGAAAAGATGAAATCAGCACCCGATATCGGCTGCGTACAGAGCAAACTGCTTCTTATGGACGATAAGACACGCCTGGACGCGGCAGGAGCGTTTCTCACTCCCACCGGGTTTCTTCTTCACTGGGGGTTCGGCAAAAAGGATGCGAAAAAGTACGATGAAACGGACGATATGTATACCGCCAAAGGAGCGGCCGTGATGTTTCGGCGGGATGTACTTAAGAAGGTAGAGGTTGACGGCAGCATGTTTGATCCGTCCTATTTCGCATACTTCGAGGAGACAGATTTGTGTCACAGAATATGGCTGGCCGGAAAGCGCGTGGTCTATGCTCCGCAATCAGTGGTGTATCACAAGATGGGAGGCACGAGTACGGGTATGGATAACGCGTTTATACAGTATCATTCGTTCAAGAATCGCATCTGTACATACATGAAGAACTTAAGCACGTGGGAGCTTGCGAAACTTCTCCCAATCCACCTTGCGATGTGTGAATTTTTTGCGTTCACGTCGTTTATCAGGGGAAAGTTCGCATTATCACTGGCGATCCAGAATAGTTTGTTGTGGAATGTGCTGCACATAGGCAATACGCTCAAGAAGAGGCAGTACGTTCAGACACACATCCGCGTCATTGATGACAGTGCGTTTCTCCCGCGTATTGTGAGAAAGCCAAGCCTGTCGTATTACATAGCCCTATCACAAGGGAAACCGTCAGATGAAGCGTAATTTTTTTATCATCGTCTTTCTTCTTGCGGCTATTCTCTATGCCTACTGGGGACTGTGGGATACGTTCTTCCAGCAGGACGAGTGGGCGAGTTTGGGATTCGTTCAGGTGAACGGTCTTTTGGGAAACATTGGCTCGTATTCGCTTCCGGAACTTTTTACCGGAAAAGAGCGCATTGCGGGAAGCCTGCTGAACAACGCTTTTCATTTTCTGTTTCCCTTGCGTGTATATGCCTTTTCGCTTTTTGCGATTTTTGTGCACCTGGTAAATTCATTTCTGGTTTTTCGACTTCTGGATCGATTTACGAGGCGGCCATTTGCCTCATTTGCAGGTGCACTTTTTTTTGCTGCTGCTTCAACGCCAAGCCAGGCAGTCTCCTGGATTTCAGCAAACACGACAACACTTCCGAATGCCTTGTTTGCGCTCCTGTCGCTCCACGCGATCATTTCTTATACCGAAAAGAAAAAAGAGCTGTATCTGACATTGTCGCTTGTGTTTGTGTACATATCCTTCCTGTTTAAAGAATCAAGCCTGTTTCTGTTTGTATTTCTTCCGTTTCTGTATTTCACAAAGACCAGCGCGTCACTGCGCGAGCTTGCAAGGAAATTTTGGCCGGTCGTCGCGTTTCTGGTGTTTGCGATCGCAGTTCGATTGTGGGGACTCAACGGTGCAGAAGGGCAGGGTGGCGTCTATGTGACCCGAGGATCTGATACGGGTTCTCGGATGCTGGTACACGCGTTTTTCTATCCGGTTCTTGGGATTTCCCAGGTATTTATCCCGAAAGAAATTCTGTTTCCCGTCTCTCAATCCGTTTCTCATACGGCATACGAATTTCTGGATGCTCACCCCCTCAAACAGGCAGTCAGCCTTATTCTGGTCGGTGATCTCGTTTCTCTGTACGCCTCGATTGTGTTACTCGTTTTTGTCATGACAGTCTCCTTGAAGCAAAAAGCGCTTCGCCGGCAATTTCACGTCGGCATAGTATTTGTGTTACTAAGCTTTTTGCCGTTTATCGTTTTGGACCGTCCGGCAAGCGCGTTTCTCGAGTCCCGTTATTATTACTTATCTGCAGTCGGTGCGGCATTTCTGGTTGCCGGATTATTGTCAGGATGTATGGTCCTCCTGCAAAAAATACAAAGAAGATGGCTTGGTGTACTTTTTGCCGTACTGATCTGGATGTCGTTCGCGGCGTATCTTTATAAGAATGCTGTCTATATTCGGCGTGGGATACAATTTGATAAGATTTTGGCAGATGAACGGAAAAACTTTCTTCGTCAAATGGATGCCGTAGTTTCGAAGCTTCCTGATAATCCGATATTTCTCATTTCGGGAGACAGTCCGGGGTACTACGGAATCGGTGATCTTTCAGTTCCGTTTCAGCAGGGGATGGGCTATACCGTCATGGTGTGGTTTTATAAAACCGGAAAGATACCAAAAGAGCTTTTGGCTTCCATGTTCCTGTGGAACATCAACGCCCAAGGCTATAAAGAGGCGGGAGGTGGAGGATTTGGATATTTTTGGGACGAAAAAACGCTCGCTGCGTTTCTCGCACAGCGCCCGGATATCCCGAGCGATCGTGTAATACGACTCCGGTACGTATCGGGAGAAAAGAAACTCGTTCATGAAGGCATTCGTTAACAAGTATCGCGTTTCCCTGCTTTTTGTTTTTTTGGGTGTTGGCGTCTTGGTTCGGTTTCTGGCCGCAACGGCAGGTTTCACCTATGACATGGAATCATACCAGATTGCTGCTCGGGCGATTCTTGAACACAAAAACGTGTACGCAGAAACCGCCCGATATAACTACGGACCGTTTTGGTTTTATGTCCTTGCGATTCTTTATAAGTTAGCACTCCTTTTTCCGGATCCGTTTTTCGCGTTACGGTATTTTACCGCAGGAGTTCTTGCGCTTGTGGATATCGGATTGTTTTTTCTTCTATCCTCACTGTTTTCCCGGACCACTGCATATCTCTACTACTTGAATCCGATTTCTATACTCGTGACCGGTTATTATAGCCAGTTTGATAATCTTGCGCTTTTGGCAGGTTTGACGGCAGTATGGCTTCTTGCGCGAAAAAGGAAAATATCTGGCTTGGCGCTCCTTGGTGTTTCCCTTATCATCAAACATATTTTTTTCTTTTTTCCGGTTTGGCTTGCGATACGCGAAAAAACGTGGAAATGGAAACTTGTAACAGTAGGTCTCCCTACGGGAATATTTTTTCTGAGTTTCCTTCCGTTTTTGCGGGATGGCTTTGCCGGGATTATACAAAACGTTTTTTTATATACCTCATTTAATAACGCGCCGTTCTGGCATGTTTTCGTACCTGATTTTTTAAGCCGTTACGTATCGCCAATGTTTCTGTTCGTTTTGGCGCTTACATTGGGGGGGGTATTCGCCCGCAGGATTTCTCTGGCACAATCGGCGGCCTGGTACGGATGTATTCTGGTTTTATTTTCGCCTGCGATTTCCGAACAGTACTTCGTTCTCACACTGCCGCTTCTTTCGCAATCCCCAAACATATTTTTTTCGTTTTTCGTGGTACTGCAAACCCTGTTTATGCTGCTTGTTATGAGCGGAGGCGACTACTATGTGCCTTTTATAGGAATCCGGATGGATCGGCAAATGTTTGGTTTGTCCTGGCAGATAGTTTTCTTGGGGTTGGGTTTGGGATGGCTTCTATGGGGTAAGCGGTTCAAGGAACTTACTGTCAGGGAATTGAGTGTTGTTTCCATCGCAGCGTTATTGGCGCTACTCATCGGGTTTTGGATCCCCTCGGCAAAAGAAGACCAGATCGTCGCTTCAATCGAAACGGCACTCGCGAGGGGGGATTACGAGACGGCAAATCGTCTGTATGACAGAACTCAAGTTAACCCGCCGTTTGCGGGTTCACGGTTTTGGAATAAACTGACGAAAGCCCGATATCATATCGAATACTACAGAAACTTCGTAAAAGCACGCGATTTGTATAATAATGCGAAACGGGAGAATTCCTGGGAAGATATTGAATTTCTGCTTAAGAAAATGCCAGTAAATTTTCCGTTCCGAAGAGAAGTCGAAGAAATGCTAAAGGAAGCGGAAGCACGAACCTAAGGTTCCTTTATTCTTTCGCGCATGTACTCATACAGAAGCGAAAACCCTTTCTTCGTCGATACCTTGTTTCGATATGCGTAGTGCTTCTTATACTTATCGTTATTTACTCCCCGTAGCATCACGCCGGTTGGTTTATCTTTTTCATATATATATACCGGCTTAATGCCGGCGAGTTTGGCGAGCCAGTCTGCACATTCTTTCACCGTCACCTGCTGGTCGCCGGATATATTCACGGGGCCCCAGTAGTCTTTAGCCATCATGACTTCATAGATTTTCTCAAGCGCATCCGAGATATAGAGAAACGTTCGGAGCTGTTTGCCGTCTCCCCAAATGCGGATGGGTGATTTCGTTCGCGCGGCCTGGATGACCTTGTATGTTATGGCGGGTGGAAATTTCGCTCGTGCTCCTGACCATTCCTGTCCTGGACCAAAAATCGTATGGAGAACTCCCACGCGTGTTTCTACCGGTGCATGCGAGGATAAAAGCAGCATGGTAAGCTTTTCCCATCCGTACATTTGATCGGGATTTGCGGGCAAAAACATGGTTTCCTCCAGTTTTGGGATTTTCCTGAGGCGGGTGGCCGCGTCGGTGGGATACGCACACGCACTGGAGGGGTAAAAGAGACGCTTTACGCCGTTTTGCTCGCACGCAGCAAGGATATTGAGATCCATGCGCATGTTTGTGACGAACGGAACGTACTGCTCCTTGGAAAAATATCCGACTCCGCCCATATCAGCTGCGAAATGAAACACGAAGTGGGCACCCCGAAGCGCGCGGCGGGTCGCCTGCATGTCTGAAAGGTCAGCGTAGACGATTTTATCTGACTGTGAATAGTATTCTTTCGTTTGAGGGTTGTGTTTGCGCAGGATTGCGCGAACTGTATGACCTTTCTCTTTCAAAAAAGGAACCATGCGGCTTCCCAGGAAACCTGAAGCGCCCGTTACTGCGACAAGGAGTTTACGATTCTGTTTCATCGTGGGGTATTATATCACCCTACGAAAAAAGCTTGGGGTAGAGCTTTTTGTATGAAAACCGTCGCGCGAGGGAGAGCGCATTTCTCCTGAAGGATTCTCTCTTTGATACTATTTGACTGATAGCAGCAACAAGTGATTTCGGCGAGACGTTTTTAAGGACGACTCCAGCGCGATAGGAAGTAATCTCTTGTGAGAAGGTAAGAAAGTCGGTCATTATTGTAGGGACACCAAGCGAAAGATACGTCTTTATTTTGGATGGATCAGTGTAATAGGAGACATTGCTGATGTCGGGCATATAAGGCGCAAGACCAATATCGCAGGAAGAAATTATCTTTCGTATGTCACGATCAGCCTGAACGTACCCGTAAAAAATAGTTTTGATGGGACAACCGTGAGCGAGTGTCTGAAAACGTTCCCTGTCCGGCCCATCACCGATGATATGAAGCTCGGCATTTGGATACTTTCGGTAAATGAGAGACGAGGCCGCAAAAACACTATCAAGTCCCTGACTCGTTTTGAGCACCCCGAAAAACACCAGCCGCAGCGTCTGACCGGTTTTAGGTAAACGATGTACGGGATTCGTGCCTATGGGTATGATGTGGGTGGTTTGGGAAGCGGTGCGTATACCCATTCGGTTTCGAAGGACCGCGAGGCGTTTGTTGAGAAATACGGTCTTATCAGCATGCAGACTTGCGGGTTTATCAAACTGCCAATACAAAAATCGCATGACTCGAACGATAGGATCTTTGTGAACAGGAGGATAGTAATCCCAGACCCAAAAAATAGTTTTCCGAACAATTCCAAAGAAGCGAAGTATATTGCCAAGCCACGCCGTGTATGCATTGACCGTGAAAAAGATATCGAACATTCCTAGCGCTCTTCGTAGCCAAACTGCGTATATGAAAAGCTGTATGAGAATAACAAAGGATCGGATGGGCAGAAGGTAAAAGGTCATGGAAGAAATCACCGGTGGCGCGAGCATGCGGCGTTGCCACATGACTTCCCCCTTCTTATAAAGGGTTATGGTATCTGATGTTGTATTTTCTTTCAGGGTATGGAAGCGGAAAGAGAAAAGTACGACAGTATCAAATGTTTCGAGGAGATAATCCAGGATATTCCCGGCGTTTTCATACGGTGAGAAATTCACATAGAGAATGGACTGTTTCTTACGCATAGTCACCGAGTTTTGTACGTATACCCGCGATATGACGTACCCCTTCCCAGATAATGATAAGAGCCATAATCATAGTCATCGGAACATGAAGAAGCATAACAGGATCCCGGTGTTTGAGTGTAAGCTTGATGCTGTGGACGAGCGGGCCGACTATGGACAACGCGTATGGAATAAAAAATACTATCCTTACTTTCCGGATCAGTGGGAAATATTTCGTTCTATGTATAAGACCCATCCCCCGGACCTGTTGCGTGAAATTGTTTCTGAGCCGCCAGGCGTATTTATGGAGGAAATTTATAAGTCCGGATACATGATAGTGATACACGCCTGCGTTTGGTACATACGCAACTATGCCGCCCTCACGTATTAACTTGATACCGGCCATCATGTCATCCGCGTGGGCAATTGCCGTTCGGCTGAACGTTTTTAGCGTTCCGACCCCTTGAGAGAGGCCAAAAAGCGGTGGATTATGTGTCTCAAACCGATACAGTACATAGTCTTTGGTTTCTTTTATTGGTGTATAGGTAAGGCTGAAGTCCGTCGGACTTGCAGACGGATAGTACACAAACCAGGTGAACGGATCGGTGAATAAGTATCCTAAATAACGATCGATCGGGTTACTGTCGGGAGCAGGAATTGTCTGCGGGAGAAAGCCGGTGACCTTTTCACCATTCTGAAACGCGGAAACCATAAGCTGAATCCATCGGTCATGGGAAAGGATGTTATCGGCATCAGTATAAAAAATGATATCCCCTGAGGCGATTTGGGAAGCCCGCGATTTCCCCGGCTCGTGGAGGACCTCCGGATTATTGATAACAATCGCGCCGTATTTTTTTGCGATCTGGACCGTTTTGTCTTTCGATCCTCCGTCGGCGACGATAACTTCGACTTTTTCGTAAGGGTAGCTTTGATTTCGGATAGCCTGGAGGCATCGGGGAAGGATGTGCTGGGCGTTTAAGGTTGGTATAATGAAGCTGACTTTTGGCAACGCGCGGCGAGTCCGTTTCATTTGCCCAATTATACAGGAACGTATTTATGAGGCCAAACGCACGGGTTATCAGGTATGCACTCTTTCTTCTGGTAATTCTCTTGGTTATAGGGCATACGCTCTATGTGTTGAAAAGTCGCCAATATCCTCAGTGGGACGAGCACAATTACCTGTCATTGGCTCTCAAATACCATGATCTCCTCAGATCTCCATCACTCGCGACATATGCAAACATGTTAGAGGCAACGGGGTATCTTCAGCCTGTCTATAGTCTCTTGATTGCGCTTCTAATGCTTGTTTTGGGTACTTCATATACCTATACCGTTGCGCTCTTATTGAACGGACTATTTTTTGCAGGATCAGCTGCAGGAACATACGCGCTTGCACGGCAGGCGTTTGACGAGAAGACTGCAATCGTCGCAGCTGTCGTGTTTGCGGGTCTTGGTAATGCTTTGTTTTACTCCCACTTTACATACACCGAAACCGCTGTCACGACTTTTATCATCTGGTCGACAGTGTTTCTCGTGCGTTCAGATGCGCTTCGAAAACGACGGGATGCCGTTTTGGCGGGAATTTTTTGTGCTCTGGCAGTCCTTACCCGTTGGATTGCAGTCGTTTTTCTGGCTGGACCGCTTCTTGCCATTGTGAGTACGGCCTTTTGGCAAGTTGCTCGTTCACGGAAACGCGCAGAGCGTATTCGTACGCTCGCGCTCTTTTTCGGATTGGCATTTGTTTTGCCCTTATTATTGTATTTCCTGCCTAATTGGGGTGAATTTGTCGCGTATATCGCAAGAAACCAGCAAAACGGAGCTGCGTGGGTGCGGGAATATCGGTTCGCAGAGATGGCAAACACCTTCTCGACTAGGTCCGTGATGTATTATTTCAATATTCTTTCGCAGAATACGGTGTATATATTTCTTCTGTTTCTTTCGGGTGTGGCTCTGTGTGTGACAAGGATCCAAAAAACAGTACACCTTCTCCTGGGACTTTTCGTGCCGTACGCATTTTTGACATTCGTTGCCGTGTGGAAAGAAGACCGGTTCCTCGTGCCTCTCTATCCCATATTTGCCGTGATCACATCATCCGTTGTGTACTTTGCCCGCCGGCCCATAGTGAAATGGATTTTGGCAGCCGCGCTCGTGTGCGTTTCAGTCTTGACATACCTTGGGGGCGCGTGGGGAATAGGGATTCTAGGAAAACGGGGTCTTGCCGATATCGTACTTCCTTCCTATATTCACCATCCGAGACGGATTTATTTGACTTCACTTGTTTGGCCGCCAACGAAAGAATACCTTAACGCGCATCTTATCGCCCAGATTATCATGACAACCACATCCGTCGACAGACCGGTCGTCGTAGGCGCGTTTATATCTGAACCAATCGATAACGCGCTTAGGTCCATCGCATCCTATACGTCCAGGAATTTCATGGAATACAAGAAGCCGCCGTTTGATTACAGTGCCGCCGACTTCGTTCTCACAAAAAGTAACGACCCAGCGGGTGATGAGTTTGCCAAAGGGGAGTACGGAGAGTCGTTCCGATTGATTGCAAATATCGTTATTCCCATGGATAATTCAACAGTCGCCGTCTACAAGCATGAAACCGAATAAATGGGACCGTTATTTTCATACGCATTATCATCCCCTGGGAAAGGCGTGGGGACAAAGGGATATCCTAAGATATGAACTATGGTATTTTTCGTGGATCAATTACCTTGAGAAGCGGTGTCCCGTGCTTCGAAAGAAGGCGAGAATTTTTGAGATAGGCAGCGCGGTAGGAGCAGTTGTAAACATGCTTGCCCAAAGGGGTCACGAGGTCGTCGGGAGCGATATATCACCGTTTATGGTGAAAAAGGCGGGTGAACTTGTCCCCTCGGTGCCGTTTGTATTGTGTGACATTCAGAAACCAATTCCCCTGAAGAAGAAATTCGATGTGATAATGGGATTTGAAGTGCTTGAGCATGTTCCGGACATTCATCCTGCTCTGGCAAACATTAAAACATCACTTCGCCCAGGGGGCTATTTTATCGGCACCTCTCCTTATC
>CAYUKU010000005.1:0-80477 GCA_964445435.1 uncultured Gammaproteobacteria bacterium | reverse complement strand
GTCTCAGGGACGTGTGGTTCGATCCGGAATTTCTCCCGTTTCTTTCCAAGGCTTTGACGGTGTTCTGTCAAAAGAGCACAAAAAACACCTGGTCGGTCCTGCGTCCGGTGGCCTATGAACGGTACATGCCCTACAGTCCATGGGTGACACCACTTGCAGCCGCCGAGACGATCTTCATCGGTGAAAAACTCAAAGTTCGAGGCATTCTGTCGCCGACTGCGGAAGCGGCATGGAATAAGGTAAACGATCAGCTGAGTGTCGCCATGAATACGACGCCGTTTATCTCCTGGATGTATGTGCGCAAACTCGGGAAAGTACTCTCCTACCAAAGCGTTCCGTTTCTCTCTGACTCCGAAACGACGATCGAACGCAAGCTCGTCGCCGCGCGCAAACTTGATCCGACGACGCCGTCTCTTATCGTCGGACTCATGAGCCCGTTTCTCGGAGAGGAAGTCAAAGACGTGCGGGAGTATCTTAAACGCGGGGACACAAAACAACTCGCCGCCTCGATAGCCCGTTTTCTTGCGCCCATTGAGAAAAGGGCAAATGAACTTTTCACCGCAGGCGACATTCCCGTAACCCCGCTTGATCAGGCAGGCTGGCTCGGTGAATTCCCTCCGGGAATCTGTTAGCATTGGGAAATCCTATGCGTGAACCGCTTCTGGTCACCAACCCAACGAATATCCGGTACCTCACCGGATTCGTTGGTGTGGAAAAAGGAGACGTCTCCTTGCTCGTGATCGGTACCCGTACGTATCTTTTCACCAACAGCCTGCTTCTTGAACAGGCCAAGCAGTTGGCAGACAGGGTTACTGTGATTGAGGTATCCGCGGATACGCCCTTTTCCAAGCAACTCAAATCGGTTCTCTCCAAAGAACACATAAAACGGCTTACGTTTGAAGCAGATCACCTGACCGTCGCCGAGTATTCGACCCTCAAAAAGACACTCACTGACGTCACTCTGCGCCCGGCCAAAGGTGAACTTGAAAGGCGAAGAATGGTGAAAGGGGCCGACGAACTCTCAGCTATCAAGAAAGCCGCTGCCATCACCGATGGGTGTTTCAAATTTGCCACAACCCGCATACGGCCCGGCATCACGGAGGCGCGCCTGGCCTGGGAAATAGAAGGATTCCTGCGCGCGAAAGCGGGCGACATCGCATTCAGTCCGATCGTGGCCTTCGGCAGTCACAGTTCACAGCCGCACTACACCGGACGCGGCAATACGCCCCTTCGCCGGGGATCACTTGTGCTTCTTGATTTCGGTGCCCGGGTCAACGGATATTGCGCGGATATGACGCGCGTCGTTTTCGTGGGAAATCCTTCTGCTGAATGGAAAGCCGCCTATGCGGTGGTTTTGGACGCACAAGCAAAAGCGATCGCTCTTCTTGCGTCAGGAGAAAGAAGCGGCAAGATGCTCGATCAGACCGCACAGGATGTGATTTCCAAGGCTGGCTTTCCCGTCTATCCCCATAGCCTCGGGCACGCAGTCGGGCTGGATATCCACGAGTCGCCGAGACTGAGCATACGGAATGAGAGCATGCTTACTGATGGCATGGTCGTCACCCTCGAGCCTGCTATCTATAAAGAGGGTGAATATGGCATACGCATCGAAGATTTGGTACTCTTGAAGAAAGGCGGTATCGAACTTTTGTCCAAAGCGCCCAAGGCGCTTACTATTCTATGATAAAAACTCAGACGCTGAAAGGCTTTCGCGACTTCCTTCCTCAGGATGCGGCGAGGCGAAAATATGTGATCGACAAGCTGCGTGCTAGCTTTGAGCGTTTCGGCTTTGACCCCTTGGAAACACCTGCCCTCGAGTACGCGGAAACCCTTATGGGAAAATACGGATCGGAAGCAGATAAGCTTCTGTACCTTTTTGAGGATAACGGAGGAAGGAAAGTCGGGCTTCGATATGACCAGACGGTTCCCCTCTCGCGAGTGATTGCCCAATACGGCCACTCACTTCCCAATCCGTTCAAGCGCTATCAAATCCAACCGGTGTGGCGAGCTGAAAACACGCAGAAAGGGCGTTTTCGCGAGTTTCTCCAATGCGATATCGATACGGTGGGGACGACTTCGCCTCTCTCTGATGCGGAAATTATCGACTGCACACTTCTTTCATATCGCGAGCTGGGACTCACGGGACTAACTATGCTCGTCAACGACCGCACCATATTTGACGATCTTGCTCTCACCAAAGAGGAAATTATCATCATCGATAAGCTCGATAAGATTGGACGCGACGCCGTCATAGGTCTTCTCGAGGAAAACGGCCGCAAAGACGCGGGGAAACTCTTTGAGACACTGAAAAGTAGCCGCCCACCGGAACGCCTCGGGAAAGTCTTTGAGGCGCTCAAACGCCTGGGATATAAAGAAGAGGTCGATTTCCGCTTCGATCCTTTTCTCGCACGCGGACTTGAGTACTACACCAGTACGATTTTCGAACTCAAATCAGGCGAATATCATGCAGGATCGCTCGCAGGAGGCGGCAGATATGACTCGCTCATCGGAACATTCACAGGCACGCCGTCACCCGCCGTAGGCATCGCGTTTGGATTTGACCGCATTATGGAAGCGCTGGACGCGCTCTCGCTTCTTCCGTCCACACACACCGTCACGAATGTACTCGTCTGCGTGTTTGGCCCCGAAGGGCTCAGCGCATCGCTTACCATTACCTCGACGCTTCGAAACCATGGCATCGCAACTGAAATATATATGGACGTGGACGCCAAACTGGACCGGCAACTCAAGTACGCGGACAAAAAAGGCATCCCGTACGTTCTTATCCAGGGACCCGAAGAGGCGGCTAGAAACGTCGTCAAACTCAAAACGATGACTGAGAAAAAACAGGAAGAACTGACCCTTGATGCACTCATCGATAAACTGACGCGCGCACTCTGACGATCCATGAGATTTACCACCACACACAAGGCAATACTTGCCGTGATCGCTGCAAACATCATATGGGGATCAGCAGCAAGTATATTTAAAATAAGCCTCACGAATATCCCGCCGTTTACCCTGGCATTTTGGCGGTTTTTCGTAGGCGCTCTCGTCCTTCTTCTGTACCTCAAAAAAAAGGCGGTCATCCATCTATCGGGACGAAGTGATTTATTTCTCCTTGCCGGCTATGCCCTTACCGGCATCACGATAAACATCATTTTCTTCTTCTGGGGTCTCAAACTGACACATTCCATAAACGCACCGGTTATCGCATCCGGCGCTCCAGTGCTTACGCTCATACTCGCGCTTCTTTTTCTGGGAGAGCGCTTTAGTATCAGGAAACTCGTGGGCATGCTTCTTGGGACGGCGGGTATTCTCACCATCGTTCTGGAACCTCTCGCAAAAGAGGGTGTAGACGGATCTGTGGTGGGAAATCTCTTCCTCGTTATTGCCGTGGGCGCTGCCGTCGTCCAGACGATTATCGGAAAAAAAGCGCTTACGAAATTCCCCGCCGTGCCCTTCACCTTCTGGGCGTTCCTCGTGGGAGCGGCAAGCTTCCTCCCCCTTGCAGTGTACGAATATGTGAACACGCCGACGCTCTATACCATGCTTGACTGGCGCGGGTATATGGGTCTGGGCTTCGGGGCCTTTCTCTCAAGTGCCGCAGCCTACTCGCTTTACGCGTGGGGGCTGGCGAAAATAAGCGCCACGGATTCCTCACTTTTCACGTATCTTGATCCCATCGTTGGGACAGTCCTCGGCGCAGTACTTCTTAACGAACCCATCACGAGACTTTTTCTTCTGGGGGCGGTTCTTATCTTTAGCGGCATTTGGGTGGCAGAAGGAAGACTTCATCACCCCGTTGTTTCCTTCGCACCCAAAAAAGCCAAACCGCACGATGGAACCATCCCTTCGCACCCAAAAGAAGAAGATAAACCGCAAGAGCGTCACCACGCAGCAGACAAACGCGAGGTTCTCAAAAAAATCTTCCAAAAAGCTCCGACTGATCCTGGACGTGACTCCCCAAAGGTGATATAATTTCCCAATCGGTATCCATATGAAAGCAAACATTCACCCTCAATGGTTTAATGATGCCAAGGTCGTCTGTGCCTGCGGCAATACGTTCACAACCGGCGCGTCCAAGCCGGAAATTCGCGTGGAAATCTGCAACAAATGCCATCCCTTTTTCACCGGAGAAATGAAATTTGTCGATACCCAGGGAAGAGTCGAAAAATTCCAGGAAAAACAAAAACAAGCAGCGGCAAAGGCGAGCATGCTTGCGGAGAAGAAGAAAAAGAAAGAAGAACGGGTCGCATCTCTTCGTAATCAGAAATCCCTCAAGGAAATGCTTATGGGTTTAAAGTAAACCCCGAGTATGAACCCCGATATCGCAATTCTGGAATTCCGTCCGGGTCCTGGTGGTGAGGAAGCCAAAATCTGGGCCAGAGACCTCATGCGCATGTATACACGGTACGCCAATATCATGGGATGGAAAGTAGAAGAACTCAGTGACAGCGCAATCCGCATCCGCGGACCACAAGCGTTCACCAAACTCCAGTACGAAGCAGGGACCCACCGCGTTCAGCGCGTCCCCACCACGGAACGACAAGGGCGCATTCACACGTCCACATCGACGGTCGCCGTACTCCCTGAAATTCCCGAGACGGAAATTGCAATCCGCCCTGAGGATATTGAATGGGAATTCTACAGAAGCGGCGGCAAAGGGGGCCAAAACGTCAACAAAGTAAGCTCTGCCGTCCGCGCACGCCACAAGCCGACCGGCATCGTCGTCTCCTGTCAAACAGAGAGAGATCAGTATCAAAACCGGCAAATGGCCCTCTCCATGTTACGGGGAAAATTGTGGGAGCGCTCGCTTATGGAACGAGAGAAGGTGGTCTCAGAGCAGCGAAGCGTCATCGGCCGCGGCATGAGGGCTGAGAAAATCAGAACTTACAACTATCCGCAAAACCGAGTCACCGATCACCGTATCAATAAAAGCTGGCACAATCTTGAAGATATCGTGGAAGGCAAATTGCAAAAAGTAACCGAAGCGCTTACCGTCACTTCTAAGTAAATCTCGTCATTTAAATTATTGTTCTGCCTGATTCCCAAGCGTGAGGGAAATCGTCACTTCTTTCTCATTTCGCCAGATGGTTAAAGTCACGATATCACCGACTTTCTTTTTGCCTACGACTTTCGCAAGATCGTTGGATTCGGTCAGTTTCTCGCCATTTACTTTCGTAATGATGTCCTCTGCCTTTACGCCCGCTTTCGCAGCCGGCGTGTCGGAGACCACGTCCATGACATACGCCCCTTCGGGAAGGTCATTGAGAATGGCCATCTGCCTGCCGATCATGCGATACTGAACACCAAGATACGGTCGGTTGAATTGTCCGGTCTGATTGAAGTTAGCAAGAGCGTCTTTCACAACATTTATGGGTAGCGCAAAACCAATGTTTTGGCCGGCCGCTGACACGGCAACATTAACGCCGATCACCTGCCCGGAAGAATTAAGAAGCGGGCCGCCTGAATTTCCGGGATTGATTGCCGCATCCGTCTGAATCACGTTTTCAAGGCGCTCTCCCGTGTTCTCAAAGGGACTGCCGGCCGTAATGCCCCGGCCAACCCCCGAGACAACACCGGTCGTTACCGTGTTTCTGAATTCACCCAAGGCCGTACCGATTGCGATGGCGAGTTGACCTACCTTTATCCTGTCCGAGTCGCCCATCTGGACAACCGGCAGGCCTGATGCATTAATTTTCAGAATTGCCATGTCGTTTGAGGGATCGCGGTAGATACGAACCACATCGTACGTCTTATCGTCTTTCGTAATGACGCGGTACTTGGCATCCGTGTCGGCAACGACATGTTTGTTCGTCACGATAAGCCCATCGGCTCCCACAATAAATCCGCTTCCGATATCCTGCTCGATTTGCTCGCTTTTACCGGGTCGCCTCTGAAACGGGGAAAACGGGTCAAACGGGTCGAATTCAAAGATATCCCCGACTCGGCGCGTCTTATTTATGCCGACCGTCACGACTGAAGGTGATACGCTATCGACAACATCGATAATCACTGACTCTTCACTCGTCACACGCACCTTGTCACCCAGAGGTAGGAGCGTCTCTGCTTTCTTAAAGGACGGCAGCTTCAGGAATTTACCCAGGAAATCCCAGTTAAGGCCCCACAATCCGGAAGAAACGATAGAACCGATCAATAGAATAACAATTGCAACAACGAGTATTGGAGATTTACTTTTTCTGGTGGCTTCCTTTGTCATAGATTCGTACTATGCATTGCAATCCTGAAAACTTCCTGAAGAATGTGATTATTATTTTAATAACAATTCGATTGCTTTTGCAAGCTGGGCATCCATGGTTGCTTCGAAACTTTTCATCTCGACAGGGACTGCTGGCGTGACACCCGTCTTATGAATAGAATCGCCGTTCGGAAGGAGCCATTTGCCCGTCGTGATATGGAGCCCGGAGCCGTCGGGCAAATCCTCAGGTGTCTGGACCGATCCTTTTCCAAACGTGGTGTCGCCAACAAGTGTCCCTCTCTTGTGATCACGGATGGCGCCTGCGACAATTTCAGCAGCGGACGCACTGCCTTTATTCACGAGAACGACCAATGGAATGGTAAGTAGTTTGCCCGCACGAACCACGGGATAATCCTCTTTGGTGCCGTTGTTATTCACTTGGCTTACCACAGTGCCGCTTTTGATAAATTCGCTTGCGATGTAGACCGCGCCGTCGAGATACCCTCCCGGATTGTTACGAAGATCCAAGACAAGTCCTTTGAGGTTCTTGTTTACTTTCTGGGCTGCCAGAACGGCATCAACTGCTTTCCCCCATTCATCATTCGTGTGATCTCCGAAACGGGAAAGCTGAATATAGGCAACCTGGGAGGACGAAGTCGGTTTATCCTCAACACCGGAAATTTCCAAAATCTCTGATACCGGCTTGACCCATGTCTTGACTGAGGCGACGATAATCGTGTCCCGGGTAATCGTCAGATCGATGGGATCGATGTCTTTGTCGTGCAGAATGCGCAGATTCACCGATGTCCCTTTCGGTCCCCGAATTTTCGTAACCGCCTGAGGGACCGTCCACCCGGTCGTGTCCTCGTCGTTGACCTCAAGAATGTAGTCACCGGCACGCATGCCTGCTTTCGCAGCCGGGGTGTCAGACAATGGCGCAATCACAACGATGCGCCCCTCTTTCGTTCCCAGTTGGACACCGATTCCTTCTATCTGTCCCTGAAGGTCCTGCCAAAATTCTTTATTGTCTTTCGGCGGAAGAAATACGGTGTATGGATCGTCAAGCGAATTCACCATCCCTGAGATTGCGCCCCAGACCATTTTCTGCGTGTCCATGCTCGCTCGATCGATGTAGGAGGCAAATAAACGCTGCCACACCTCCCAGAAAAGTGAAAAGTCGACCTGTACCGTTCCCGGTTGTTCCCTGTTTACCACGATGCCGGATGAGCGTGAAACTGTTATGGATGTTTTCTTCTCTCCCAGGCGATACCCGATGCCGGCCGACAAAATACAGAAAGCAATGACGAGGACAATCGTGCGGATTTTCGAAAACGGCAAATTCGTCATAGGTTCCACTGTACCAAACGGACGCGTACTATCAAAGGGGTCAAATCGTGCTTAAGCCCGCACGATGTACGGAAGTATAGCTACGTGCCGGGCGCGCTTGATGGCGACTGTCAAGGCTCTCTGATGCTTGCTGCACACACCGCTTCTGGCCTGACCCAATACCTTCCCCCGCTCTGACATGTACTTCATAAGTGTCGCTGCATCCTTATAGTCGGGTGCTGTCTTCGATGCACAAAATTGGCAGTTGCGAGCAACCGGTCGTACTCTTTTCGTAAATCGTCGTTGTGGTGCCATAAATATTAGAATGGAATATCATCCGGATTAACTTCTTCATTTCCGGGGATATTCTTATCGTCCTCCTTGTCGTTTTGTGCTTTCTTGGGTGCCGGCGGTACGCTTGCTGCGACCTGCTGACTCGCCCCGTTGTCATCACTTGCACCTTCGCCAGCCGTAGGCGGCTTTCGAGAATCAAGGATGATCATATCCTCTATGACTACTTCGGTCGTGCTTCTTTGCGTGCCGTCCTGTGCCTGCCATGCGTTGGTTCGCAAGCGGCCTTCCACGTAAATCTTTCTGCCTTTGGTGAGAAGCTGGCTGCAAAGCTCTGCAAGCTTGTTCCACGCAACGACGCGGTGAAATTCCGTTTCTTCTTTCTTCTCTCCTGACTCCGTCGTCCAGGTTCTATTCGTGGCCAAACCCAACGTGCAAACTGCGGCCCCGGTGGGGGTGTAACGAAGCTCAGGATCACGCGTCAAGTTGCCGATGAGCTGAACCTTATTTAAGCTTCTGGATGCCATAGTTAGTTCACCGATGTAAGCAAATACCGCAAAACCGCTTCACCCATCTGCATTTTCTTCTCAACCTCGTGTACGTTCACATGCCCCTTGAGTTTCGCAAGAACGTATACACCCTGTGTTTGTTTCTTGAGCGGATAGGCTAAATCTTTTTTGCCCAGGAGGGAAATTTCTGCCACATTTGTCTGGGCTCCCAGGAGTTTCTCCACAATTTCGAGTGCTGATTTCTCTGTCACTTCGACCTTGGGGTCGAGGACAAGCATAAGTTCGTAGCTTCGTATCATAGAGGGAATAATATCATGAACCGATCTTAAACTCAACCACGTCCCCGTCCGCTATTTCATACTCCTTGCCCTCGCTTCGCGCCTTCCCCGCCTCGCGGGAACCCTTCCATCCGTTATTGACGACAAATTGGTCGAAAGACACGACTTCTGCTTTTATGAATTTCTTCTCAAAATCCGTATGGATTGCTCCTGCTGCGGCAGGAGCCTTCGAGCCTTTCTCGATGGTCCACGCCCGCACCTCTTTCACTCCGCAGGTTAAGAACGAAATGAGCCCCAGAAGCCCGTACGCTTTCTGAATGAGTCGGTCGAGTCCAGATGACGCAAGACCAAGCTCATAAAGATACGCTTTCTGGTCTGACTCGGACAACCCCGCAAGTTCTGCCTCTATCTTGGCGGAAATCAAAACCATATCCTCAAGTGTCACCCCCGGCATGCCGATTGCGGCTCCCTCACCTTTAGCAGAGGTTGCCATCTGGGTCTCCGATACGTTGGCAACGGACAGAAACGGCTTCATGGTCAGAAGTTGGAGATCGGAAACGAACGCACGCTCATCCGGATCCGTGACGACGTCACAGGCGAGTTTGCCCCCGTCCATGCCGTTCTTCAGTTTCTGGATCACCATCCAGCGCTCGACGGCTCCCCGCTCTTTCAGCCCGCGGGGCTCCTGTTGTTTGGCGAGGGTCTGAAGATCCGCCAAGATAAGCTCGGTTTCAATAATCTCCCGATCCCGGTCGGGATTCACATCACCCGCAACATGCACAACCGATGCATCCTCAAAATAACGGATCACATGACAAATAAGATGCACTTCTCGGATATGCGAGAGAAATTTGTTCCCCAACCCTTGACCCCCTGATGCTCCTTTAACCAGTCCCGCAATGTCCACAAATTCAACAGTCGCAGGAATTATGGGAGGAAGTGCATCCATCTTTTCTTCCGCCTTCGTAATCTCAGCAAGTTTGGTGAGCCGCTTGTCCGGAACCGGTACGACGCCGACGTTTGGCTCAATGGTTGCGAACGGATAATTGGCAGCAAATGCCACCTGCTTTTTCAGAAGCGCGTTAAAGAGTGTGCTTTTTCCTGCATTTGGAAGACCGACGATGCCAACTTTCAAGTTCATATATTCGAATTTGATCGATTTGATTGCTCAATACCTTAACTTACGGTGCAATCTAAGTGTGATACTCAAAAAAAGAATTATTACGGCAGCAACACTCAAAGCCTGCCACACTGAATTGCTTCCTTATTTTTCTGCCTTTTCATAACTTGTTTGCAATCGCCTATGTGCTCGTTTTTTATAGCCTGACTATACCATACCCTATATCTAAAAAGCATTGTGTCAACCAACCTCGCAGTACGCTCGATTTCGAATATATGATCGTACTGCGAGGTTTCAATCCGCACAGAACCGGCGACTTTGGTGTTAGAATAATAGTATAGAGAATTTCCGCACATGCCATACAATCCGTTAACAAGCGAAGAATCAGCCGTCATCGTCAGTCATGGCACCGAGCCGCCGTTTACGGGTGAATATGACGATTTCTATAAAGAAGGTACATTCATTTGCCGCCGGTGTAATAGTCCGCTTTTTTCCTCGAAAGCAAAATTCGATGCGGGATGCGGCTGGCCGGCATTTGACGAGCATTTCCCCGATGCCGTGAAGCGGCTTACCGATCCTGACGGGCGACGAACCGAAATCCGCTGCAGCAGGTGCGACGGACATTTGGGACATGTCTTCGAGGGTGAACGCATGACTGAGAAAGACACCCGTCACTGCGTCAATTCGCTCTCCATCCGGTTTATCCCCAAAGAAACCCCCCTGCCGGAAATTCTCGCCAAGTAACATCCATGGTTGTCAATCATTGTTTACCCAAACAGCAAGAAGCCGCGTGTGGAGCCGGACTTACGGGAACGCTCCATGTTTATGTGACAACCCTCCACTGGAGAGTAAAGCCTACGCCGCAGCTATCGAAGCGATTGCACAGCACTTCCTCGTCAAAAAAACGCCAGGTCGAAATCGTCACTGGCGATAAAACGAAACTGAAACGAGTAGAGATTCATACACCTTAAACTGTGTGATACAATACCAAGTGGACTTCTATGAAACAGGTGTGGTTTTTGCCCATCATAGTCGTCCTGGCTGCCGCTATTGCCTACGGTGCGTACTTCTGGCAGAAATCCCCTCACATTGCCGCCTCCACGACTCCAACTCCCACCAACTCCCAAGCGCTTACGAGTGATAAGCAGACGAAGATCAAATCAGAAACGGTAACGTATTTTCAGGGAATCAAGGGATATTACGCCGTCCCCGACGAGCCAAAAGCCCCCATCCACGGATATCCAGGAATCGTCATGATTCACGAGTGGTGGGGACTCAATGATCAAATCAAATCCATGGCAGATACGCTTGCCAAAGAGGGATATCAAGTGCTGGCAGTCGATCTTTTCAAAGGGTCGGTCGCCAAGAATTCGGATGAAGCCCGCACGCAGACGGCTACCCTCAAGCAGGATGAGGCGCTGTCAAACCTCCGGGCAGCCGCGGCATTTCTCAGAGACAAAAACGCGGTAAAGATCGCTTCCCTGGGGTGGTGCTTCGGCGGTGGACAATCATTGCAACTGGCCATCTCCGGCGAGAGACTGGATGCAACTGTCATATACTATGGAAATTTGGTAACCGACCCGTCAAAACTGCGGTCAATCACCTGGCCCGTCCTGGGAATCTTCGGCGAGACGGACACCTCCATCCCACCCGCTCGCGTACGCGAATTTGAAAGCGCGCTTAAAACACTCAATATCACCCAAAGTATCACGATTTATCCCGGTGTCGGACATGCGTTTGCCAATCCGACCGGTACTAATTACGCCCCCCAAGAAACGAAAGACGCCTGGGCCAAAACGCTTCTTTTCCTCGAAGAAAACCTCAAAGAAAAATCAGTCTGAAAGATGCTTCCGGAAAAATTCAACCGTACGAGCCATGGCGAGAGAAAATGATGAACCCGAGATATTATGGCCACCTGCGGGATATTCGAACAGTTCGTGGTCGACGGACGTTTGGTCAAGCAGTTTCATGAGATTTCTACTGTACTCGATATTCACGACCGCATCGTCAACGGCATGGTGCACTTGAAGAGCGCCCTGTAAATTCGAAAGATACTTGGTGACGGCGACCTGACTCCAGAACGGATGATCAGGATCAAATTCACCGTATGCGTCCCGCAATGCCTGCCTTCTCCTTTGCCGCTCTGAGCTTATGGACGGCGGGCGGTAACTCATCTCAGAAATTCTGTAGGTTACCAGATCCGTGTATGTGTACCCGGCTCCTGCCCAGATTACGACAGCAGGAATGTCAGGCTTGGCTGAAAACGCTCGCATGAGCACATTACCCGCCATGCTGTGTCCCCATAAACCGATTGCTTTGGGGTTGACGACGTCAAAGGATGCGAGCGCCGCCCGGGCGTTCAGCGTATCTATTATGTAATCGGAGGAATAATATGCGCCCCCCGGATTCCCTTCGGACTGTCCGTGACCACGCAAATCTATTTTCATCACCACAAAGCCGTTTCTGGCCAAATAGTCCACATAGTCGCCGTACCGCTCGGTCGTGCGATATATGGTCGGTGCGATGTAACCGTGGACAAAAACAATTGCAGGGAACGGCTTGTCTCCCTTGGGAACCGTTAATAATGCATTGATCTTCAGCCCGTCTGACGTATAGCTCGTCAGATACGATGTGTACGATGCGTTTTCGGAAAGAAACTGCCGCTCTCCTAACACACTTTCATACGTCCGATTTGCCAAATACGGTATCGTCATCTCAACAAACGGCATCGGCGTGGGCGTGGGCACAGAAACCGGCGGCAGGGAGGCATCCAGGTTTGACCGCATGAAGTAGGTACCGAAAAAAACAAGACAGATAGTGACGATGATAAAAATCCGTTTCATCTCGGCCTCACTTGCGCCTTCCGCCCTTCTGCCAGGGCGCCCTTCGTAAAATAGCTCCATACACATCCGCATCCATATCGATGTGAAGGTCTGCTAGTTCTTCCTTTGTGGGATTGCGGTCCTGAAATACAACAAACGGAACATCGGAAATAACGGTAAGGGGCGTCTTCTCGACAGATTCGCCCATCGCCAATACGGCACCTGCTGCCAATCCATCGCGGACATTTACTTTCGTCACCTCCAGGCGGCGTCCGAAGAGGTCAGGCTTACCAATAAAATCATTCACCCCCACAAAACCGCTATGCGCCAGAGCCACACCCGTGGTCCCCCATCTCAGGGGCGCCGTTTTGCTATCGGTAATAAGAACACCGATTTCCTGAACACTAAACCGCTGCATCAGGTAGCCCCTCACATCATTTGCCGTTTTTTGGGCATCGCGTGGCCAGAGGACGTATCCACCGTCGGCATTGGATTCATCGATGCCTGAGGCAGGAATAAGAAGATCGTGAGCAACCGTCATGGCGATACCGTACGTGTTTTCGGAAGGCGGAAGAAACAGGTCTGCTTCTTTCTTAACAAGTTCGAGCTTGTCTGCGCTTTTGGGGACAACTCTGCCCTCACACAACGAAACGATTTTTGAAGTAATTGCCAAGATCGAATGTTCGGCAAAAACGGAAACATACGTGTCCAACAAAGAAAACAGGTCTGTCTGGCCTGCACGGATAATCTCCGTTTGTATCGGCGTGATATTCATTTGATCACCTTATACCGCACGTGAAGCGTCCCTATTTTGTTGAGTTTCTCAAAACGTATGAGCTTCAGGGGCACATCCACATCCGACTCAGCCACGAGATCCTTCCCCCTGCCAAACAACGCAGGCTCGATTGTCAGATACACTTCATCGACCAGTCCGGCTGCGAGGAAATGTCTGTTTATTTGTGATCCTCCCAAGAGAAGCGCACTTTTGTATCCATCCCGCGAAAGCCGCCTCACAAGAGTCTCGGGAGATTCACTGGTAAATTCGAGCCTACCGGGAACGGTTTCGGCTTTGTATTTCTCAGGGTTCCTCGTAAGGACGATGCGAAGCTTGCCTTTCCGGAGAATAATCTTTTTCCGTGACGCTTCATAGGTGGCCGAGCCCAAAATGTAACAGCGAAAACGATCCTTGATGCTCAGAAACAGCGCGGCGTCTTCCTTGGAAGCGAACGCAGAAACGTCGGGATTATCCCCCTTCGTGATCTTCCCGTTTATAGAGGAGACCATGACGAGTATTACCTTCATTGTTTTCCTTTCAGCCACCTGACTCCCGCATACACAAGCGGAGTGGTAACAACAGACATGCTGCACTTAAGAAGCCAGTACGGCAAAATGAGACTCCAGAGAAACGAAATGTTATCGGCAAACGGACGGTTGACCCCGTAAAACGCAAGCGTTATAAAGATAACCGTATCCAGGAAGTGTGAAACGATATTGGACGCGTTACTTCTGAGCCAGAGGGATTTCTTCCCCAGTCGGGCACGGATTTTCTGGAACACGAGTAAATCGGTAAACTCAGCAAGCAAAAATGCAGTGAGAGAGGCCGCTGCAATCCGCGCTGACAATCCGAAAATGGTATCGTACGCAGATTCGGTTGCCGCAAATCTGCCCGAAGGCGGCAAACTTGTGGCAAGAAGTGAAAAGCCCAATACGAGTGCAACAGTTATAAGTCCGCTTCTGACGATACTTCTGGCACGCTCAATTCCCAGAACCTCAATTACGATATCGTTTATGGAATAGACGAGGGGAAGAACGAAAATAGCTACCGATGCATTGAGCCTGACGGGCCACGTCAAAACAGGAAATGTCTTGCCCCCCATAAGTTCGCTGACCAGAATGCAGAAGATATAGACGGAGACGAGAAGGTCTGTCTTTTCTATACGAAACATGCCGGGTAGTGAAATTTCGACGTTTGCCTTTACGGCTTTCGAAATTCCAGACTCCTTTCGTTATAGATACCGATTGTCATATGGCGAGTCACGTAGATATACGGGCAAACAAGAGAAAGCCGTGTCGAAATTCTACAACCCGGCATGAACTTCATTATACAGGAGGTGTTCCAATCAGTGTATACTACATTACAGATGGATATTCCGACCCGAGCATTCCGCGGACTCTTCGCCGTTAGCCTCGGCATTACGCTTCTTCATTTCCTGTTTCATCCCTACCGAATCCTGGGCATGGATACCAGCATCTTTTACATGGATGAGAAAGTCACTCTGGCCGCGTGGTTCACCTCCGGTGTATATCTTCTGGCTGCAGTCATCGGTTTTCTTACCCTCGGCGCCCAAAAAAGGATCGGTACCATTCTTTCATACGCCGGGATGGCCTCCTTTTTCCTCATGCTGTCACTCGACGAATACTTCGAAATTCACGAATATGTAAGCACCACGCTCAAGGGGCTCGTTTCCGCACAATCATTCCTCGGATCTTTTGTTTATTTCTCCTGGATATTTCCGTTACTTGTCTTTATCATCTTCGTCTTCATGTCGTTCGCGGCGATTGCCCGACGGGAAACACATCGGCAACGGCAACAGCTTCTCTGGACGGGGCTTCTCATGTACGGCGCCATACTCGTATTTGAAATCGTTGGTGGAGCAACCTACGGCCACCCGATTTACGTTCTGATGGTTGGCATAGAAGAAGGGTTGGAAATGCTGTCTGCTACGGTATTTCTGCGGTACGTGATGGAAGCCTCACGACTCTTTAACGCATCAGGTAGATAGCAACAAGAACGAGAAGTACCGCAAGTATTTTCTTCCCCACGTCTGTTCGCTCGCCCAGAAACAAGACGCCTCCCAAGACAACCAGCGGCGGCGTGGAGGTTGCGATTGGTATGACGTTTGTGGCGTCTCCTATAATGAGTGCTTTCGTCATGGCGCCGTACCCGATGATATTGAGAAGTCCCAAGACAATTAACTTCCACGAGGCATGCTGCAGTTCACTGCGCATCGCAGCCAGAGGAAGCGGCGGCACGAATGTATTGGCGAGTGCCGGCACGAAAAACGTGAGGAAGCCAAACACAACAACACCGTAAATCGGAGAAAGCACCTTGTCGAATGTCCACGCGACACCCAAAATACCCGCCAGAAGTACGCCATACCGCAAGTCCTTATTTTTCCTAAACAAAGAAACCGAGGGGACGCCGATAACGAGAATGCTCGCGAAAACCGTAAGAAGAAGGCCGATAAGCTTCGGCACAGTCACCGCTTCCGCTAAAAAAAGTGCTGACAATGCGAATGTGATAATCGGCCCGAGCCGAAGAAGGATGGTTAACGTCGATGCCTCGACGTATTTGTGCGTCATATACTCGATTCGGCCAAACAGTATCCACGCAAAAAGTCCTAATGCTGTCAAAACAAGCGTGACTCCGGAAAGTGAAGGTGTTACGAGCGGTTCTGCAAAAAGCAGAAGCGGACAAAGGAACGCCGCGACGAAATAATAGACTGCCCCGAATGCGCGCGGGTTCTTGCTTTCGACACCGAGTCTGCGGCTCAGAAGGTCGTATCCGCTGAAAGTTACCAGTGCGATAACCGAGTACGAGAGCCAATTCATTTCACGCCCTTTCTCCTGGCGTAGAGATGTGATGCAACCTGAGCCGCCGACGCAACACCAACGAGGACAGACCAGATACTCAGGCGCTGAAGAGCAACATGGAGAAATATAAGCCACACGACAATGTAAGTAAGGTTATGAATCCATTCCCACCACTTCCCCAACCTCTTCACGCTCCAATCGTTGGACGTGACGAAAAGAGACAGAAGCAGAACAAATGCGATAAACCCAAAGAGTTGGAAAAATTCCGTCGGGATTATTCCCATCTTGCCCTTGAGAACCCAGAAGAAGCGTACGATAGACGCGTGAATAAAAACAAACATGAAGGTCATAATGCCGATATACCGGCGGAAAATCATGAGAATCGATACCGGTTTATAGAATTTCCCGAAGCGCCTGGCTATCCCGGGAATGGTTGTGAGGACGTACAAAACGAGCGCAGTCTGCCCGAATGTCTTACCGTTTAGGAAAAACCACGACGCATCGCCGACTCCCAGGACGATTGCCTGAAACGCGAAATACCAAAGAACGGCAAGAAGGCAGTTGATAACGACAAGCGCGGAAACGAGCGGATTGCGATGCTTGATAACCCACAGATACATCCTGTCCATTTTTTTATTGTACCATCCGCATCATCTCATCTATAAGCGGATAGACCTCACTGGGCGATCGGGTCGCCATCACGCGCTCTCGCCACTCTCCCGCGCCCTCAAAGCCCCTGACGTAAATCTTAAAAAACTTCCGAAGGATGGCATAGTTTTTCGTGTCACCCCATGTTTCTTCAAACAGTTCAACGTGCCTTCTCATGATGGTCAAATACGAAAAAACCGTACGTACCGGCTTTTGTCCGCGCGCAAATGCGTACAGATCGTCAAAAACCGCTCGCCCCATCATCATGCCGTCCAGTCCGTACGTCTGTATTTTCGCCAGTGACTCTTCAGCACTTTTCACGTCTCCGTTCCCAAGAATCAAGGTGCCCACCTTCTTCGCGTTTCGAAGCGTAACTGCCCGGGCAATCTCGTCCCAGTGAACCGGAAATTTCGACATTTCCGCGGCAGTGCGCCCATGTACGGTAAGTGCATCTAAGTGTTGTTCGAGTAAAAATGGTATCCATTCATTTGAGATGTTTTTGTATCCGATTCTGGTCTTTACGCTTACCGGAATCTTCCCTGCTGCTCCTTCCTTTACTGCCTTTATAATCTCACTTGCAAGGTCTGGCGTGTTTATGAGCGCTGCACATGCACCGTGACCTACAACTGAACGTTCCGGACAACCCATATTTATGTCAATGCCGTCAAATCCCATATCAACTAATTGCGAAGCAACAGTCCGGTAGTTATCCGGCTTCATACCCCAAAGCTGAGCGATAATGGGCCGTTCCTCATCAGTAAACCGGAGGCGATGAATAATCGCGTCACGACCCTGGGATACGAGTCCATCAACGTTCGTAAATTCCGTGAAAAATATGTCCGGCCGGGCGCAGGAGGCCACGATGCGTCGAAAGACGGTGTCCGTCACGTCCTCCATGGGGGCAAGCGCAAGTATGGGTTTGGGAAGCTTCTGCCAGATATTCATTTGTGTATTATAGCAGTGCGGGGCCTGCGACCTGGAAGGCTATTTCTTTAAGTAGAAAGCTCTTTTTTCGGGAGAAAACTTCTCGATGGCGTAGCGAAGCATGGTGCGGGGCATGGATTTATAGTGCTTTTCCAAAAACGCTTCTTCGGCCGACTGACTATGTTTACACACCTGGTGTGGATGAGCTCCGACTACGGCTCATTGTACACTAAACAGTCATGGGGCTCATGAGCTGGAAATAGTTGCCGTCCGGATCCTCAAACGTGGCAACCAGCATATCAGGAGCTTCGTTAGGATGATACGGTTCTGCCACCACTTTGGTGCCGTAGCCTTTTATGCGGTCGAATTCTTCCTGCACGTTCTCGGTTTCCAGATTAAACATCATGCGCGCGGGGTTCTTGTTTTTTCCCTTGACCTCGCTATGGGAACCGATGGAAACAAAACCACTCCCTACCTGAAATCCCACCCAGTCCCCATCCTCCCACGATGCATCTACGTTAAACACTTTCTCATAAAACTCGCCGAGCTTCTTGGGATTCTCAGAGAAAAGAAGAAGTGAATTGAACGATAACATAAAGCTACCTCCTTAGGGGTTCAGCATATCGGTAATCTATCTCACCGTCAAGTTATGGGAAATACTAGCCGAGGAGCTTTACGAGGAGAGCTTTTTGGACATGGAGTCTGTTTTCCGCTTCTTCCCATACGAGCGACTGCGGGCCGTCTATGACCCCATCGGTAATCTCTTCTCCCCTGTGAGCGGGAAGGCAATGCATGACGACGGCATCACGTGCGGCATACGAAAGAAGTTTTCCATTAAGTTGATAGGGAGAAAGTGCTTTTTTCCGCTTGTTGGCATCTGACCTTCCCATGCTCACCCACACATCCGTTACCACGACATTGGCGCCGTCAACCGCTTCTCGGGGATCAGAAACAAGCGATATGTCCGCGCCGGTTTTCCGTGCTTCTTTTCGTGCCCTAGCAAGAACCGCACTGCTCACCTGATATTGTTTGGGTGAGGAAACCGTCATTGGGATACCGAGCCGCGCGGATAAAAGAAGAAGTGAATTGGTGACGTTGTTGTCCCCGTCGCCCACAAACGCGATTCGCACGCCCTTAAGGGACTTTTTCCTTTCCCAGATGGTAAACATGTCAGTCAGTCCCTGGCAGGGATGATAGGCATCTGACAATCCGTTGATAACGGGCACTGTCGAATGTGCAGCAAGGTCCTCTATATCGCTCTGGGCAAACACGCGGGCCATGATGCCGTCAACATACCGCGACAGTACGCGCGCGGTATCGGCGATCGTCTCCCCGCGGGAAAGCTGAAGATCATTCGGGCCAAGGTATAGCGCATGTCCGCCCAACTGGGTCATGCCGACTTCGAAACTCACGCGGGTACGCGTGGAGGGTTTGGCGAAAATCATCGCAAGCGATTTACCCTGAAGAAGTGTCGGGAACATTCCTTTTTTTTGCTTGGCTTTCAGATCGGCTGCGGCACGGAAAAGCGAAAGAATTTCTCTAGCAGACAGGTCCCAGTCGTAGGTGAGGTGACGCATCACGAATTATTGTATCAGACAGTTGCGGGTTTGGCGGAAATTTTTGCTATCAGATCGGCAATCGCGGGAAGCTTCTCCATGTATTCGGCGGGCGCAAGGTATCGGGTCGCAAGCATCTGATCGCCGTTTTCCGCGATCTCAACCTGCGTTTGCAGATCACGAAGCGATGCCTCATAGAACTCGTCCAACTTACTCATGTCGACGTGCCAATTCTTTCTCGCATCCTGGAAGATAAACCCAGACTCTATCATACGCCGCAGTCCCAAGAGCCCCATGCCCTCATAGTACGGGCGCAGGTGTTCTGATCCCCGAGCCAGGGCAATGTAACGAAGGTAATTTCCGAGAAGATACATCGCGTGCATTTGCAAATCGCGTCTCGAAATATCGCTCGTATCATTCTCCCACATGGGAAGAATTGCCGTGATCGTTTGTGTCGCCAGATCCTCATTGAGCATGGCAACCGTCTCCGATCCCAGAGCTTCCGTCACCCACTCTGCATTAAACAGCGGCTCACCGTATTCATGCCCTGCCGTCATAATGACAAGTCCGTCAAACCGCACGTCGACTCGTTCAAAAAGCGGCATATCCTCTCCAAATGTTTTGGCTGCCGCCTCAAGCGCGACGGCCCACCTGCTTTTCATCGC
The DNA here is from genome assembly GCA_964445435.1 of uncultured Gammaproteobacteria bacterium. Lineage (GTDB taxonomy): Bacteria > Patescibacteriota > Microgenomatia > UBA10105 > UBA927 > CAYUKU01. The sequence goes on along the minus strand of CAYUKU010000005.1, from coordinate 60,542 downwards.
GCTCTCATTGAGAAATACTTTCGTCCCCTCCTGGTCACGGACTTTTTGCTCATTGGGGAGCGACTGTCCGGCCGGTTGGAAATCAAGGGATCCCGAAAAGACGATGTCATACATATTCGGCAATAACTGGACGCGTGACATGCCATCAAGCGTCTGCTGGAATACCCTTGACTGGCGGAAAAGACGCGACAGGTATTTCACCTGTGCAGCTTGCGTCGGACGGCACGCCTGTGTCAACGAATCGTCGACCAGGATAGCCAATCGGAAATCGGGAAATACGCGAAGCTTGTTTTTGTCGTAATAATCAAATTCGCGGGAAGGGATGGGTTGCACGCGACCCGTGACTTTCATCCAACTTCTATCAACTTCACGCCAAAGCTCGGGAAGATTTGCCTCGTCGGTACTTCCCAGCGCCGTGACATACGTCCGAAGAAAGTTCGCCATGGCACGCTGCTCCCCTGAAGGCTCCCCTTCCAGAAGCCTCTCAATAAGGAGCATCCATTGATCCGTAATTTTTTCAATCTCTTGAGGATATGCCTTCGACCATGGAACTTCTTCGGGCCCACCGACTACGCGATTCAGTATAACGGTATACGGATTGGTGAATCCGAGCTCTTTGGCCTGTTCATTGAGGGGATTTTTCTGGACGTCGCGGCGCCACCTGTCACACAGCTCGTCGTAGAAACCGCCAACCTGGCAGGCGGTCACGAGCACATCGCGCTCCCACTCTTCCAGCCCAAACGTTGCGCCGGTTTCCACAAGACGGCTTATATATGCGCGGCTTAACTGTTCCTTCACATGCGAAGCAAGAAGAAGCGTGTCGTACTTATCTTCGTACTCCGACTGGGAAGGGAAATTATGCGTCGTCACCGCGCGAACAACGAGAGCGTGCATCTCGTCAGTTTCTCCAAGCGTATCACGCAGGGCTCCAAACGCAGCGTCCTGGGCAAATATTTCGTTCGTAATCCTGTCTACTTCCAGAAGGCCGGCAATGGAGTCTCTCTCAACGGCATCGAATCGCTTGAGGTTTTCGGCCCCACGCATCAACGTATTTAGCGCCATCCGGTCGCGAACCTAACGCTTCTATAACCTGTTCTGATGCCATAAAAACTATGGGGCAGAATGAATACTGAGCGGATTCTGGCACAGGACCATCACCCTGTCAAGCAGGCCCTTGACTTGATTGATAACGTTGGCGTAGGATGCCAGTGGCCTGCTCTACCACAACGATGCCAGAGGAAACACTTATTCCATCAGCAGCATTTACTGCTGCCGTTACCGGGCGCAAAGAAGAAGACGGCAATCCTCTGCGTCCTGAATTTCTCCATCGTATAGCGCCTGAACTGGATGCAAGGAACCTCTGGGAACTCTCGCAGGCCGCTCAAGTCCAGGAACTGTTTCTCATCAAAACTCAGGCAGACATGATAGAAGAAGAACACAATCGACTTGGCATCCCCCTGCCGACTGTGTTTGTGTACTATACTGCGGGCTTTGACGGACCGGAGGATGCAGTCTACTTGGGGACATATGGAGACAAAAAAGGACCACTCCCTTATTTCCAGCCGGCGGACATAGGTGGCCATGCGGGGCAGGCTAAATCGCTTCCCATCGATGAAAAGCAAAGCGCGCTTCTGTTCTTCGGTCGTGCGCACCCGTACTCCGGTATCGGCCAGGCATTTGCGGAACTCAATTATGCCAGGCCGTTTAATGTCATAAAAGAACTCGCGCGACGGCAGCGGGAGCGAGGCCAGGAGTGCGCGATTGTATGCACATACTTGATCGGCGTTGATGAAGAATCACCGCTCAGACCCGGCGATCTTGGTATCGTCATCGATCATACTGAAGCAGCCGGTGGAAGAGCCGGCCTGAGCGCTGGAGCGGGACCCAGAAATCTTCTGGATCCACTTATCGGCGAACGATTCCAGCCCAAATTGGGCCGTGCCTCCGACGGCTCCCTTGCAAAACTTTTCTTTAAGCTTGCGTCAAATAGGGACATCAGGGTCGGACCCGCCGCAGCACTGGGAACCGTCGGCACTACCTCATATCAGGGAGAACTTGACCGCGGATTTGCGCTGGCAGCTTTCTCGCACGTAGCCCATCACTTGGATGCGCAGGCGAAAGAAATGTTTGAATCTCTCCTCGTCACATCGCTTTTCTACGATATGGGCCTGTCATTCGAAGCGGATGTTATCAGGCAGACTATCGCAAGACATCACGTAAACGGAGACGATCATTACTTCGAACCGGATTTCCCGCTCCTTCTTATTGCCCTTCCCACGGACATCGTCGGAAGCGGAAGTGCAGATGTCGATCATGCAGCGGTTGTAGCCGAAGCGTTCCGCCACGGTGCTAGAAACGGCGAACTTATTTATGAATTCGTTCACCGCGTGGCTAACCAACTGCGTCGAGTTGAAATTGCCCCACCCCCAGAGTGGGTACGACCGGATTTTTCCCTTGCTTCACTTTTGCCTGACAACTAACCGTTCTCCTTCGTTGACAGCACCTGCTTTCCGCCGTATACTCCTTCTCAACTGCCGCCGGAAAGCGGCTTTTTCGTACCCTATGAACACGGGAGCACCAAGCGCAACTGAAATTCGGGAGCGAACGTTTGCCGAGCTTGCCGAGCGCAAAGAATTACCGCCCGAAGCGGAGGCGATATTCCGCGAATTTATCCTGGGCGTATGCCCCATCCCCCGAAAAAGCGAGCAGGAAGAATTCATGGCGGAGTATATCTCCGAGAAAGCTCTGGCCGAAGGTTTCGCCGTAGAACATGATGACATCGGCAATCTCCTTGTGCGCGTCAGGGCAACCGAAGGCTATGACCACCTGCCGGGCATAGTCTTTCAAGGGCATATGGACATGGTGTGTGACGCCGGCAAAAAGGCGCTCACACATCCGGAAACGGAAGGGGTCGTTCCTGGACTTGACGCTACAGGAGAATGGCTGACGTCCATAGACTCAACCCTCGGAGCCGATAACGGTATTGCGATTGCAACCATGCTCACCCTCATGAAAACCGAGGCACCGCATGGCGACATGGCATTTCTCTTCACCACCCAAGAAGAAACGAGTATGGACGGCGCCAAAGCGCTCGCATTCGATCTTTCCCAATATACGTATCTCGTGAATCTTGACTGGGAACGGGAAAATGAGGCAGCTATCTCAAGCGCCTGCGGCGGCGATACGAAGATGACTCTCGCAATCGAGAAAGAAACGCTCGACCCGAACCTTCGCGTCGCACAAATCGATCTTGACGGACTTCTCGGAGGACACTCTGGACTTGATATCGCACAGACCCGCGAAAATGCTCTGAAACTCCTGACAAGCGTCCTTAAGACCGCGCAAGGCGAACTCTCGGCTAAATTCATATTGGTGGAGGGTGGCACCGCCAAAAATGCTATCCCTCCCCGCTCCCGCGCAATTATCGCCTACGACCCGCAATATGAAGAAGCGTTTGAACAATTCATCGACCAGTGGCAGCTTTTCTTCCGCAGAAATATGCATTACGAACCCGGCATCACAATGAAAGCTACAACAATTGAGCAAGGCACGTATACCGAGGCGCTCACAGACGCATCAGCACATACGCTCCTTGAGCTTCTCACTGATGTGCCGCATGGTGTCCGGCACATGAGCGAAGAATTCCCTGGTGTCATCGATACCTCGACGAACATGGCGCTCGTACGGCAAACCGAGGAAGCCATTGAAGTCACCTCCATGTCCCGGAGTATCAGCGAAGATCACCGGGAACAAATCCGGGAAGTAATCGCCCGAATCGGGGAAAAATACGGCGCCGCAGTGGAGCAATCCAATGACTTCAAAGGCTGGGTCGCAGACGATGAGAGCGAACTTATTCATATCCTCAAAGAGACGTACGAATCTCTCGGTCTCCCGTTTAAACTGACGGGTACCCACGCCGGACTCGAATGTGGCACCATAGCGCTTCTGTATCCTCACTTGATTTCCGTCTCCATCGGACCGACCATTGAAAATCCGCACAAAACGACAGAGCGAGTCAATGTCCAATCCGTCGTGGATTTATACGCCGTCCTCATGAAATTCCTCGAACAACTCGCTGAGAGAAACGTGCAATAATATTTTCCTGTATACTAGGGGTATGGTAGGAACGATTCTCGTCATCCTGCTTCTTCTCTGGCTTCTGGGATTTGTGCAGATTCCCTGGCTGATATTCCATAACCGCGTACTTTTCACGATCCTCGGTCACCGCGTGACGTTGTGGGAGATTCTTCTGTTTCTTGTGATTGCCTGGGCGATGGAGTCGCTTCCTGATCCTCTAAGGCAGGTAGCGTTTGTGCTGGTTATTCTCTGGCTTCTGTCAATTTTCGGGATTATCACCATCGCGGGGCTATCCAATATGCTCGTGGTGGCGCTTCTTATCGGACTTGCGCTTGCCGTCTTCCAAAACTCCCGGGAAAAGTAGGTTAAAGCGTCGCCCGCACGTGGACACGTTTTTGAATCTGGAGGGCAAGCCAGACACAGCCAAATACACCGATACTTCCTGCCAGAAACGGAAGCGGCACCAGAAGTGACGCAAGCGTTCCTCCAACAATAGGCCCCAGGATAAGTCCGATGCTCATGTACGCCGCATTCACCCCCTGAATGGCGCCCTGAGAGTGTTCATCGACTTCTTTGGATAAAAGCGCCCCGATCAGCGGGTTGACAAACGCATTGGCAAGCGCGTGGAAAACCGTCACCACCATCATGACGCCGATCGACCGGGTAAAGAAAAATCCCAGAAGGACGAGGGTCTCAAGGATAAGAGCCTTCGAAAGCGTGCCGGTATCTCCGAATCTGCGAACAACCCTCGGGATAATAAGAACTTGAGAGAGAAGCCCAACAATACCGATGAGTGTGAAGTTCAATGATACCTGGGCGGGGCTCATCCCGAGAACCCGTACGGCAAGAGGTTGATAGGCGTATATGACCAACCCAAACGCCATCGTGTATATGAATGAAACAAGAAGCGTCGTCCCGATGTTTTTATCGAAGAGCGCCGAAACAAGATGCGACAGATCGAAGAGTTTCTCGTGTTTCACCAGGCCTATGTGCTTGTTTGTCTCAGGAAGTGCTGCGGCCGTCACACCTGCGGCAATCAGGGCCACAAGACCCGCGATAATAAACGGCACATTGGCTCCCAAGCCCAGGGTGAGTGCTGAGATGGCAGGACCGAAGACAAATCCGAATCCGAATGAGGCGCCGATGATCCCAAATCCCTTTGCCCTGTCTTTCGGTTCGGTGGTATCTGAGATAACGGCAGACGCAACGGGAATGTTGCCGGCCGTAATTCCGTCAAGCGCGCGGGCAAGGAAAAGGAATATGGAAGACGGCGCAAACGCCATAAGGAAAAAAGACACCGCCGTACCGAGAATGGACAGAACCAGAAGCGGCTTCCTGCCGTACATATCAGAGAGCCTCCCGATAACCGGCGTTGAGAAAAATTGAAAAAGCGAAAACGTGGAAAACAGAAGTCCGTTCTGAAAATCGGAAAGCCCGAACCGCTGCGAATACGAGTATAAAACAGGAATGATAATGCCGTACCCCAACGCATTGACGATGGCGATAAGGGCAATGATAAGAAGATTCCTGTTGGCAGTAAGCGACTTCATTTACTGATTGTATCGTATACAAGTACGTCGGACAACCTGAAACAGCTTGACATGGTGTTATGGGAATGGAACAATGTAGATATGCTAAGTAGAATTTCGACACGCGCTTTGTTCTTTGCCTGCGCGTGGAGAGACTCTCTGGTCAGGAAAAAAGTTCATTCGACAGGAAAGGAAGCTGCATGTTCAGAACAAACGCGTTAAGGCAAAGGTCAAAATTTCACAACCCGGTATGAGCAAAAACGTCCTTCTTCTGGGAAGCGTCCTTCTCATCATCCTTGCTATCGCGATGGTCTCACTTCTCTCGCGAACATCCTCCTCTTCATCAACGGACGTCCGGGCCCGCGCGGCCGTCGTCAAAACGCTTGAACTCAATGGCACCGTCAGCGCCGTCAACGAAGCAGACGGAACACTCACGCTTGATCGCGTGTTTCTCTCGGATGAAAACCGCGAAGGAAGCCCCCAAGATTTGGGGAGGTGGACCGTGACTGTTCCCGCTGCCTTCAATATGGCTTCCGTCACCCCGGGACAAATGGTGAAAGTCAATATCGACTCCAAGACGTTTCTTATCTCCAGTCATTCCGTGACTGCGCTTGCCATCACCCCGGTGAAGTAAGGAAAGAAAACGGAAACGTGCTCCCGCTTTTGAATGTAATCCTTTTTCCTGCACGCAGTACGTACGCATTTCCTATACCCGTTACTTCTACTGATTTTCCCGTCACGTCAAGAACGCATGCCGTCTGCTCATCGATGCCCAGGATGCCTGCCTCGGGCGGCAGCAGGCTTACGAGCTTGTCGAACCGCGCCTCCCCCATCCAGCAGCGCGTCGTATCGAAATCTTCTCCTTCTCTATTATTCCAGTGCGGAACGATTGCCAGATTGGGAAGCCATTCTGAAAGCATATCCAGACCGTCCAGCCAGTGGAGGTCTTCCCCGGCCTTGAAAATCTCATATACCGGTATGGCAAATCTGCTTATGGCAACTGCTGTTGCGGATCCCAGACACAGGACACCGCCTTGCCGCTGGAGACGTTTGAGCTTCTCATATGCCTTGGTGTCTCTGAGGTGTCTGATGGTGTAGCCCGGTGATCCGGCGCCGCAGTACAGGTAGTCTGAAGACAGAATCGGCTGGGTCGTCATCTCGTCATTTGTGCTGTGAAGGCCGTCCCGTCTCCAGGCGCGGATGCGCGTTACCGCGGGCTTGAAATTACGAAGACTCTTCTCAAAAAACTTTTCCATGCGCTCGGGCCACCCGTGAATCGCATTAACCTCAAACCCGGTCGGCGTCTCGAGGATTCCCACACGAACCGGTGGCTTAAATCCGAGTCTTTGAAAGATCGCCTCGTGAATCTTGCGACCGGTCGGAGACATCTCGCCGGATCCAAATAGCACTATAAGACCGGGAGTGCTACGCATGGGGCGGTTGGCGGTTAACTGGTCTTTTTTTTTACGCGGATGCCAGAGGGCGTATCTTCAATCACATATCCGAATGATTCAAGCTCGGCACGCACTACGTCTGCATCCTTAAACTTCTTCGCTTCCCGCAACGCCTGACGTTTATCGACAAGTGATTTCACTTCATCCGGAATTTCGCTTGCGGCGATGTTTGCCTTCGCGCTTGCCGAGAACACCCGCGTCACCGGCACATGCGACAACCGAAGACCGAGAACTTCGTCGAAATCAACAAGAAGTGAATATTTTTCACTGTCGTTGAGAGAAGAGCGTATGACCTCCCAAACCACGGCCAACGCTTTCGGAGTATTGAGATCGCCCGAAAGCGCTGCGTCAAACGAAGCTTTATATTTCATGCCTTCTCCGGAGATGGCGGCTTTCTGATGATTCAGGCTGCCCACCTTTTCCCGTAATTCTTCCAGGGCGTGAGCTGATGCTGTGAGCGCGTCCCAGGTGAAATTCAAAGGCTTCCTGTAATGCGCCGTCAGATAGAAATACCGAAGCGCAATGGGATCAATGCCTTCCCCAAGCACGTCTTCGATCGTGTAGTAATTGCCGAGACTTTTACTCATCTTCCTGCCGTCTACCATGAGAAATGCGTAATGCACCCAGAAGCGGACAAACTGTTTGCCCGTTGCACCTTCACTCTGAGCAATCTCGTTCGGGTGATGAACCGGGATGTGATCAATGCCGCCGGTGTGAATGTCGATCGTATCTCCCAGATATTTCATGCTCATGGCGGAACATTCTATATGCCACCCCGGAAACCCGTCTCCCCACGGGCTCTCCCAGTGCATCGCGTGATCGGCGAAGCGACCCACCCTTTTAAACCACAGGGCAAAATCCGCGGGATTCCGTTTGTGCTCGCCTGTTTTCACCTCTTCCCTGACTGCCGTCTTTTTCTCCTCCAGACTCTGGCCGAGCAATTTCCCATAATCCTCAAAGCGGGAAACGTCGAAGTAGACGGCTTCCGGCGTGTCGTAGGCATACCCTTTCTCGACCAATTTCGAAACGAGTGCGATTTGTTCTTTGATGTGCTCTGTCGCCTTGCACACAATGGAAGGCCGAAGAATGTTCAGTTTGTCCATCGTGTCGTAAAAGTGACGGGTGTAGAATTCGGCGACTTCCCAAACGGTCTTCCCGGATTTCTTGGCCCCTTTCTCCATCTTATCTTCACCATCATCGGCATCCGAGACAAGGTGTCCCACATCGGTGACGTTCTGCACGTGCGTGACGTCATATCCGAATCGGGATAACACACGGCGCAAAACATCGTCCCCGACGTATTTCCTCCCGTGGCCGATGTGGGCAAAGTCATACACCGTCATGCCGCAGGTATAAAGGCCAACCTTGGGAGGATTAAGGGGTACGAATTCTTCCGTCTTACGAGTCAGCGTGTTATAGAGCTTCAACATTCGCTTAGCTTACTATCAAATCTTTAACTTTTCAACGCCGATTCCGGTAGGACCGTCGGGGGGGGTGTGTATCTGAATTCAGACACGGACTGCCACGCGTCGGCGGGTATTGAGGTCAAAGTGTCACGCCGAATCCAGAGGCAGGACGGCTTGCCGTTTTGAGAGAGCCGCACATATGCTTCCGGCGTGGGAAGGACGACCTCAGGCGCTTTGTTTTCACTGCAGCTGCCGTAGTAATACTCCGGGGGATTATTCTTAAACATGCTGCTTCTGGCATCCGTATACCGGGGAAAATACGGCATCAGTGAGGTATACCAGCTGTACGGATATGATGAATACCGTTTCGCCTGCCAGTAAATAAGATCATCCTGACCGTCAAGAAAAAGCGTGCTGCCCTCATCCGATAGTCTTCTCACGACTTCACCGACAACATAGTAATGTCCGTAGTTTGTCGTAAATTCCGTCTGCCGATCAACCTTCTCGTGAAGGTATGATGCCGGAGACACAATGGCATACAGCGACGTCGCGGCGAAGGCGAGAACAAAGAGTTTCGGCCATACCTGGCGCATCATCACCCCTGATCCCGCAACGATAAGTGCATACCATGGAAGATGATGAAACGTACCGTAATAAAGGGATCCGGGCGCAATGGTGCGGATGTTGGCAAGCGTCAGAACGCCCACCCACCATATCGCCTTGCCCCACTCCCCGCGTTTGGCAAACCATACTACCCCAAGAAGGAAAAAAGCGCTCATAATCGCCTCGACCTGATGGAAGAGATTCCACTCGCCTTTGAAGAAAAGAAGAATCGGATACAGGACCACTGCCGCCAGCCCGCCAGCTCCCGAAGACGTCAATTGGCTTTCGACATCGATAACGCGCCTACTCACAGTCACAACATTAAAGAAGAAATCTCTGGGACCGTATGAAACGACGAGCACGCCTGCAGCCGCTACAAAAGCCGCGATAGCGACAATGCCCGGTACCCGTTTGGCTTTCCAAAGAACCGTTCCCCACAAGAAAAGCGCAAGCGGTATATACGGCTCGCGGGAAAATACCACGCCGAGAGTGAGCAGAGTCATAATCCATACTTCCACCGTCCGCACCGTCCCCTTGCGCAAGGCTTCCCATGAAACGCCCAGCGCATAAACAAGCGGATAGACGATAAGGCCTTCCGCAAGAAACCGCTCACCAAAGATAAATCCTTTCGTCGACTCATAGAGAAACGCAAATGCAAGCGCGGGAAGGCCAAACCGCAATACCAAAAGTACGTCAGCAATGAGGGAAAAATAGATCATAAACATCCGGTGCTGGTAGATAAGCATATAGATGGAATCGGGCTTCGTAGCAGCCTGAATCCAGGCGCTTAGATGCGCCATTGCGGGCATGTGGTTGAAAAATATTTCGGAAAACAAACGCTTCCCCCGAAGGAGGAAATGGCCGCCCATAATGTTGAAGCAGTCATCGAAGCACCCGAACGCGCCGATCCTGTCTCGGTAGGCGGAGCGAAGGAAAATCCAGAGGGGAAGGAGAAGCGATGCAAGAAGAAGACGCTTCGAAAATGGAATAACGACTTTCCAATCGGCTCGTCGACGAATTTCAAAGGCGCGCTTACCGGATGGCTTTTTGTGTATCATACGGACATTCCCATCGTTCGCTCAATGAATATTCACATATTCAGGAAACTCACTACCAGGTCGGGTTAACGCTCAGTTGTCTTTGATAGAGTCACTTCGCCGCTTGTTTGGAATTTCGCGCGTCACCCGAAGTCTAATGCCTTTCATCTCAATCTTGCCGGACGTTTTTGTTTTCGGTGGCGGTCTTTTTCGCCTTCGCGCCGTAGAGGTCTCCGCGCGGACGCTTGCTTGCGGGCATGGGAAGCGGTGAGCCTGCACCGGCCTGTTGCTGAGCTTGTTTCTTCTGTTCCTGCTCCATCTGGAGCCGCTCCCAGATGGAGGGCTCTCTTCGTTGGGGCTGCTTATTTATAAGATCCTCAAGCGCCTTCCTTGCAATCGCGCGCTTGATCTTCTTATCTTTCTCGAGACCGATTCTATCCCACATGGAGTCGCTTTTCGCCTCACTTGGAGGCGCTTTGGGGGTAGTGGTTCCTGCTTTACCGCTTGCCGTACCCATGCTTTCAAGGGCCTTGCCGGCGATGTCCTTGGGAATCTTGGCCACTTCGCCGCCGACCTTTTTCCCTAGTTCGCCTAATTCGCTTATAATCTGACTGGGAACACCGTTGGGCATACGTTACATGAATCCTAATTGCATTTTGGCTTCTTCACTCATTGTATCAGGAGTCCAGGGCGGTTCAAAGGTAAGCTCCACCGTGATATCCTTCACGCCATCAAGTTTGGCAACTTCATCCTTAATCGGCCCTTCGATCTGCTCAAACAGCGGGCAACCGATGGTCGTAAGGGTCATAAGGATATGCACATTTCCATCTTTATCCACCTCCACCTTATAGATAAGACCGAGCTGGACGATGGATACGCCGATTTCCGGATCCGGAATGGTATCAAGTACCGCTTCTACCTGTTTTTTGGTGACCATAGGGGCATTATGCCCAATGCGGTATCCCGAAGCAATAGCCCTATAGTAATTGACCTCCAAAAACAATTCTGGTATACTTCTTCCTCTGTCTATCTTCAATTCAGGTGAACGCCACTCAGAAATTGTATAGACAGAACGCACTTTAAAAACGGACGTTACGCCCTGTTGGAATATTTTGCCTCTTTCCGAGGCCGGATATCCCAACAGGGACACAGGCAATGGCAAAGTCTAAAAATAGCACTACAACTCACACACCGGAGGTAATTAGAAATGGCTTCAAGAAATGGCGAGTACACAACACGAGAAAAAGGACGGGGGCACTATATCGTCCTTTCGACCGAACCCGACATCCAACAACTGGAAATCGAGATATGCAAAACGCTCGGTCTCCGAGTGGAAGACATGCACGTGTCACTGGGTGAACGGCGCAAGTACGAACCGCGAAAGATGGTCGGCCCCTTAGATCGACAAACCGCTAACGAGCGACGCCGTCAAATCAATCAGAACGTAAATCTCAAGATGCACCCGCCCAAGAAAAACTAGGGCACGAACAGCCAGCCTGTGATCATCGTCCGACGTAACGTACGTCACCATTAAATAGCGCTCTTGAAGGGGTTCCTGTCTCACGGACATACCGTGGTACTATAAAGAATTCTGGATGGGCGCTATTTTTGTAGCAATTTAATACTCTCTTCTGCCTTCGAGCGCCCGCGTCAGAGTAACCTCATCTGCATATTCGATATCCGCTCCTACAGGAAGACCGTGCGCGAGCCGGGTAATCCGAAGCGCGTCGTTGACTGCTTTTACCTGTTTGGTTATGTACATCGCTGTTGCCTCCCCTTCCATATTCGGATTGGTGGCAAGAATTATTTCTGCAATCGCGCTGTCGTTTCTCACCCGTTTGACCAGATCCGCGATATAAATCTCATCCGGCCCGATGTTATTGAGGGGATCAATCGCTCCGTGAAGCACGTGATACACTCCCTGAAATTTCCCGGTCCGCTCAAGCGAAAGAACGTCCGTGGAACTTTCTACCACGCAGATGACGCTATGATCTCGGGCCGGGTTGCTGCAAATGCCGCAGGGGTCTGCCTCGGCGACGTTTTTGCAGACGGAGCACAACACGGTGTTGGCTTTCAGCCCCGCGAGGCTCCCGGCAAACCCGTCAAGCTCCTCTTGCGGCACATGGAGAAGGTAAAAAGCTAAACGCGTCGCCGTCTTGGGGCCGATCCCGGGCAAACGCTCAAATGATTCAATAACTTTCGAAACGGCTTTCGGGAGAAGTGGCATACCCGGCCATTTTACCGTACCAGGGTGGAAATTGCATTGGCCAGAAGCGGGGCAACGGACACTGTTTTCAATTTCTCGAACTGTTTTTCCTTCGGGATGAGAATGGTGTTCGTGCTGAAAACCTGCTCGATCGGAGATTCCATGAGTTTGGCAACCGCATCTTTTGCAAATATTCCGTGGGTCGTCGTTGCGATGATGCGCGTGGCTCCTGCCGCTTTCAGGGAATACGCCGCATTTACGGTCGTGCCGCCGGTTGAGATAACGTCGTCACAGATAATGGCCGTTTTCCCGGCGACTTCACCGATAATCTCATATGTCTCAGTCGTGTCGTGGCGGTCAAGGAAGCGCTTCTTCTCCATCACCGCAAGCGGCATATCGAGGTAATACGCCATGTTGCGGGCACGCTTGGATCCGCCGACATCCGGTGAGACGACGATGCCGTCTTTAATATTTAACTTTTTGACTTCCTCCGCCACCACATCCATGGCAGTCACGTGTGTGACCGGAATCTCAAAAAATCCGACAATCGCGTTATTGTGGAAATCCACACCGATAATCTCGGCAAACTGGCTGACTTCCAAAAATTTCACCATGACCCGTGCCGATACCGGCTCACCCAGGCGATGCAGCTTGTCTTGTCTGGCGTAGCCCAGATACGGGATAACGGCAATCGTGCGCTTGGGGGCGCAGCGGCGGATGGCGTCGCCCATCAACACCAACTCCATGACGTATTCATCCATGGGATATGAGAGAGACTCAAGGACAATGACCGTCTTATCGCGGATATCGTCCTGAATCCAAGGGCGAAGCTCTCCGTCAGCAAAACGGGTCAAATCGACGTTTCCGAGGGTAATATTGAGGATTTTGGCGACCTCCTGAGCCAGGGGCAAATTGCTGGAACCTGAATAAAGGATATAGTCCTTCATCGTTATATACCGTATACTACTCCACTTTCCCGATTCTGAAAAGAGGGGCACTTATGAAAGTCCGAAAAGAGTCAAAACCCGTTTGTCGGCAAGCGAAGAGACAAGGAGGTCAGGCTTTTCTTTTTTCAGAATATCCTTGTTGCCGTGCATGCCGGTCGTCACGGCTATTGTACGTGCGCCGATTGCTCTGCCGCAGCGGATGTCATGCACCGTATCACCGATAACGACGATATCGGAAGGCGCGATGTCCCAACCTAACTCCGTCTTCGCGCGGGCAAATACGAGCCGGGCCAGCGATACGCGATCGTCTGCTTCTTCTCCGTACAGTCCGAATGGGAAAAACGCTGGCGACAACCCGACATGAGTGAGCTTCCAATCCGCGATACGTTTGGCATTTCCGGTAAGTATTCCCAGAACATGAACATTCTGGTTCCTTAACTTCGAAACAAGTGCAACCGCCTCGGAGATTGGCTCAAATACCTTACCCTTCTCCCCCCACTCCTCCAAATGTTCAAGCATAGCCTGCACGTAGGTAGGAAATTTGGCGAAAAAGTCTTCCCGCGAGACATTATGTTTCTGCACGATATCCCAGGCCATGTGGCGCTCGATCGAACCGTTATACAAACTGTATTCATACGGCGTTGTGATGCCCCAAGCCGCCTTCATACCATGAGCGTACTGTTCTTCCCAGCGGCGCGCGCCCACGTGGTAGGTGAGCGTTCCGTCGATATCGAATAAAACAAGTTTTTTGTTCATAATTTAAATCAAATGCATCGCGTGCAACATCTCCTGTGCGAAGCCAAAGAATTCTATTCATAACCACGTGGCATCGCGTGAAACGCATTTATGAAGACACGTTCACTCATGCTGGAATATATCATGAGGCGCAGCCCCATTGTTCACTAAATGCGCGTTTGCATATTCAGCGAAACTTCAATAATCCGAGCAAACGCGCAGTTGTCTTCAAAATGGTTTCTCGCGCTGCCTTCTAGGGGTTATTTACTCTTTTTATTATACGCTATGAGGGCCTTTTGGAGAAGCTCGACGCATCTGGCCAGGTCGCGGGTGTTTATAACGTAGGCGATCCGGACTTCGTTTTTCCCCAGGCCCTTCGTCGCATAGAAGCCAGCGGCGGGCGCGACCATTACCGTCTCAGGTTGTCCTGAGCTTGCCGAAGGATCGCGAAAATCGGTCAGAAGCCAACGCGCGAAATCTTCCGAGTCGGAAACCGGAAGCCCGACAATGGTGTAAAAAGCACCCTCAGGCCTCGGAATTGTTACTCCCGGAATGTTCTTTAGCCCTTCATACAGGACATCTCGCCGCTTCTCCCACTCATCATGCGTTTTTCTCATCCAGTCTTCAGAAACATCCGTCAATTTCGCCGCGATGGACTGATCGATAATGCCGCAGGAAAGCCTGCCCTGAGAAATGCGAAGGACGCCTGCCATGATGTCGGCGTTGAGAGACAGAAGGACACCCAGCCGAACGCCGCAGAGGTTGTATCGCTTAGACATACTATCAAGTACGATCGCCTGGGAAGGAATCTCCTGCATGTATCCCAAAAGTGACGTCTGTTTCTTGCCGTCATAGGCATACTCCCGATACACCTCATCAGACAAGAGAAACAATCCATGTTTCTTCACCAGGCTGACAAGCATATCCATTTCATCTTTGGTGTACACGGTACCGGTGGGGTTGTTCGGAGTACAGATAAGAATTGCCTTCGTTTTGGCAGTTATGTGCTTCTCGATTTCGGCGGCAGACGGCAGGTGAAACCCCTGTTCAATCGATGTTTTTATGGGAACCAGCTTCACGCCGTTAACCACTGCGTATCCGTTGTAGTTGGCATAGAATGGTTCAAAGACAATGACCTCGTCGCCTGACTCGCAAGTGGCAAACATCGCATACGAAATTCCTTCCGATCCCCCGCTCGTTACCTGGATATTGGGAATATCCAGAAATGTCGCACCGAGTTTGTGGTAATACGTCTTGAGAGCCTCAAGGAATACAGGCTCACCCTGAGACTGGCTATAGCCGATCGGGTTAGCTTTCCAGTCCGACAAAACCTTCATCATGGGCGGTGGGGTTTCTATATCCGGATCCCCGATATTCAGGTGATAGACTTTCACCCCTTCTTTTTTGGCAGCAGTGGCAAGGGGAACAAGTTTCCGGATGGGAGATGCGGGAACCTCTAAAAGTCGCTGTGAAACTGTCGCCATAGTTTATTCCATCGCTTCGATGGTAAACTCTGATTCTATTTCCGGCTTTCCGAGCTCTTTCCAGGCAGACAAACCGCGTAAAAACAACTCCATGAACCGGTCTTCACCGCCCGAAGAGCCTGGTGCAAACGCGAGCTCCCCTTCCCGGACGCTGAATGAACCGTCTGAAAACCATGCGGTCCTTTTCATATTCCCGATCATAACCAGAAGCGGCTGACCCGGCGTAAATGACTTCGTCTCGCTTGCACGCATAGTTGTTTTCATATTACCGTATCCGTCTATCCATGCTACCCGCCGCGGCGGCACATCGGGAACCGAGGAGAGATTTATCTTCTCTCCCACGAATTTTTTCTCTCCTTTCGCAATCCCTATGACTGCTTCCGGGTAGAAATCCCGGGAACGGAATTGCGAGCCTTTGTTTGCTACATTAACCTTATACAAACCCCTGACGTGCTGCTTGACAAAAGAAAAACAAAAACCTGCGTTTACCCCGACAACCTTCACGCCGTTTTTCAATTCAGCGTATACCAGGTGCTCGCCTTCATTCTTGTCGCGGGATTCCTTGTTGTCCTTCCGGGGCGCTGTGTTGGTGTATATCATCATTCGGGGCACGGGATTGACAAGCGCGTACTGGGCGGTCCAAAACCCAGTGGAAAGGGTGCTAAACGGAGGCACGGAGGTGCGAACGACGCGTGCGGTTGGATCCAAAAAAGCCAGCTTCTGAATAACCTCCCCAAATGAGGGGTCGCCGATGCCGTAGTCTGCAATGAGCTGGATAAACACTTGCTCTCCCACGATAGGGGTATTGTAGAGAAACTAGGTATAATAATCAATAAGATCAATGCGTGTCACGACACCAAGCGGCCTGCCCGAACCGTCCACCACTACGACCAAATTCTCCAGCTCCAGAAGCTGCGATACGTGATCGATCGACTCCTCGGCGCTTACTTTCATTACATTGGGATCCAAAGTAGCGGCGATGTGATTGGAAGGACCGATACTTTTTTTGTACAACCCGGTCAGAAGGTGCCGTTCGGTAACCTTCCCCAGGACCTTATTTCCGTCAATAACGGGCATCTGGGAAATATCTTTTTTCTTCATAATCTGGATAGCTTTCTTCACCGTATCACGCGACGATATGCTCACCATACGTGCACCACGCTTGGCACCAAGCACATCCCCGATCTTCCCCAGTTTCCCGTCCGGCGCGAGAAATCCGTTTTCCCGCATCCAGTCATCCGAGTACATCTTGGAAAGATACGATTTGCCGGAATCGGGAAACAGCACAACAACAAGACCTTTTCTCAGCGCATTACATACGCGCGAAGCCGCATAAAGCGCCATCCCCGATGATCCGCCTGCCAGAACTCCTTCTTCGCGAGCAAGCCGTCTGGCCGTCGTGAAGCATTCGCGATCGCCAACCTGGATAACGTCATCGATATACCGGAAGTCGATTGTCGACGGGATGAAATCTTCTCCGACTCCCTCGACCTTGTACGTTTTCATCACATCCGGGAACTTGCCTGTTTTCTTGTATTGGGTAAACACCGATCCTTCAGGATCAACGCCGATGATCTTGATATTGGGGTTTTTCTCTTTCAAAAACTTCCCAACTCCTGTTATGGTTCCGCCTGTTCCCATGCCGCAGACGAAATGAGTAATTTTGCCTTCGGTCTGTTTCCAGATCTCAGGCCCAGTCGTTTCATAGTGAACCTGGGGGTTGGCCGGATTGTGGTATTGATCGGGTTTGTAGGCTCCGGGTATCTCCTGAGCCAGACGGTCCGATACTTTGTAGTAACTTCGCTCGTCGCGCGCCAGAACTGCGGTCGGAGTGATCACGACCTTGGCTCCGTAGGCTCGCAGAAGATTTCGCTTCTCGTCGCTCATCTTGTCCGGCATCACAAAAACCGTCTTATATCCGCGCACCGCCGCAACCATCGCAAGTCCGGTTCCGGTGTTGCCGCTTGTGGGCTCGACGATCGTACCGCCTTTTTTCAGTTTTCCCATTTTCTCCGCGCGGTTGATCATGGCAGGACCAATACGGTCCTTCACCGATCCGCCGGGATTCATAAATTCAAGCTTGGCCAACAGGGTAACGTCGGGGTTTTTGTGAAAACTACGGATGCGAAGAAGCGGCGTCTGACCAATAAGGTCCAGAATTGAATCGTAATACATCCTAGCGGGAGAGTATACGGACCGGCGCTTCGGTTGTCAAAGGGTAAATTATTTAGGTCCCCTCTTCCCAGCTGCCGAGATATTTCTTCTGCTCCCGTGTTAAGGTGTCAAATTTGACGCCCATTGCGACAAGTTTGAGTTTCGCAATCTCTCTGTCCATCTCAGGCGAAATGGTGTATACCTGAACATCAAGTTTCCCCTTGCGCTGTACGAAAAACTCCGCGGCAAGCGCCTGGTTGGCAAAACTCATGTCCATAACTTCCGCCGGATGCCCCTCTGCGGCAGCGAGATTAATAAGACGGCCCTCGCCCAGAACGTAGCGTCTGGAACCGTCTTTCATCGTATACTCGTCAACAAACTGCCGGATAACCCGTTTGGTTTTTGCCTTTTTCTCAAGCTCGTCGACGGCCACCTCGACATTGAAATGCCCGGAATTGGCGATAATCGCGCCGTCTTTCATCTTCATGATGTGCTCGATGGCTATCACGTTCTTGTCACCCGTCACCGTAACGAAAATGTCGCCGGTGCGGGCTGCATCGGCAATACGCATCACCTCGTATCCGTCCATGACGGCTTCAAGCGCCTTCACCGGATCAACCTCCGTCACGACCACGTGCGCGCCCATGCCGCGCGCCCGGGATGCCAGACCTCTCCCGCACCATCCGTATCCGGCAACCACGAATTTCTTGCCCGCCAAAAGGATATTTGTCGCCCGCATGATGCCGTCCAGTGTCGACTGACCGGTGCCGTAGCGGTTATCAAACATGTGCTTGGTATCACTGTCGTTGACCGCGTAGACCGGAATTTTCAGGGCTCCGTCGGCGGCCATAGCTTTCAGACGAATCACCCCCGTAGTCGTCTCCTCACTGGAGCCGATCAGTTCTGAAATCTGATTTGGACGTTCTTTGTGAAGAAGCGAAACCAAATCAGCGCCATCGTCCATGGTGATTGCAGGATGGGTATCCAGAACGGCGTTGAGGTGTTTGTAATAGGTTTTCGTGTCTTCACCTTTGATGGCGTAGGTATCGATGCCGTAATCTTTCACCAGCGAGGCTGCCACGTCGTCCTGCGTGGAAAGAGGATTACTGGCACACAGCGCAAGCTCAGCCCCTCCGGCTTTCAGGGCGATCATCAGATTGGCGGTTTCTGCAGTCACATGAAGGCAGGCGCCCAAACGGATGCCCCGAAGCGGTTTTTCTTTCAAAAACCGTTTCTCGATGAGCTTAAGGACCGGCATGGAGAAGCCGGCCCATTCAATGCGTTTCTTCCCGACACCCGCAAGCGAAAGATCTTTCACGTCATAGGACGATTTTTTGGCCATACTATTCCTCCTTACAAAAATTCCCGCCGAAATCCGGCGGGCAGATAGTTAGTATATATCACAATTTGAGAGAACCGGCAAAATTCGCCTGGTATCGTTTGATGAATTCCTTTTTCGTGAACTCGTGCGTCTGGGTTCCGTATTTCTCCACTGTATAGACAGCCGCGGTGGCCCCCATCTGTCCGCATACGGCAAGGTCAAAATCCTTAAGATATCCTGCCACAAATCCCGCGCGATACGCGTCTCCGGCCCCGGTCGGATCGCTCGTATTTGCGGGTTTGGCCGCCTTCACATGAATCGCATCGTACCGTGTCTCGATAACTGAACCGCGGCTTCCCAACGTGGTAACCAGTATCGGTACCATAAGGACAAGCTCTTCATGGGAAATCGCAAGTTTGCGTTCGATAAGCGCAATCTCATAATCGTTCCCGATGAGAATCCGCGCATGGACAATGCCGTCTTTCAATTCATCAGCCGAGAAATTACCGATCTGAAATGCGGGATCGTAAAGGTATGGGATGCGTAATTTCTTACACTCTGTTATGTAGCGCTTCATAGCCAATGGGTCCGTCGGCGCGAGGATGGCAAAGGTTGCTTTGGGTTTCACTGAGGCGATCTTCAGATCTTTCGCGTATTTCGTCGCGCCCACATAGAAGGATCCGATCTGATTATCCTCCTGATCCGTCATCACGAAATAGGCGCTTGTGGCGACATCGCCATGGACCGGAATGCCCGAAATGCGAATCTTGTGCTTGCGCAAAAAATCCTCATAGGGCGCAAAATCATATCCCGCCGGCGCCAGAAGCTCCGGTTCAACCCCCAACAGCTTGAGCGTGTAGGCGATGTTTCCTGCGGTGCCACCAAACTGTTTGTGAAGGGTATCGACAAGGAAACTCAAAGAAAGCTGGTGAATCTTGTCCGGCATGATCCGGTCGGCAAACCGCCCGGAGAAATTCATGATATAGTCAAATCCAAGCGTACCGGTGACGACAACACCCATAGAGGCTTACTGACCCATGGACTTGGATAATTCGGCAAGCTTGCCTGCAGCCGCCTGCTGGGAGCGTTTAATGGCGTCGTTAATCGCGCGGCGTATGTTTTCGTCGGCTACACCGTCGATCTCGACGATCTTCACGTTCTGGTTGCCGCTTATAAGGATGCGGACATTGCCCTGCACTACTTCAAACTCTTCCTTCTCGAGTGCCTGCTGGATTGCCATGGCTTGTTTACGCATGGCGTTTATGTCACCGAGCATCTTAAATGGATTCATCATATGAGCCTCCTTTTACTTTTTTCCCAATACGACTTCTACTTTTACTTTCTCGCCAAAGAGTTTCTTCAAAACCTCGCATAATATATCACGGGTTTTGGATTCGGACAGCTTATCTTTGTGGAAGGTATAATATGCTTCGATCACCACTATACCACCTTCAACGGCTTTCGGTCTAGTAGAGCGCATGACGCCCGCTACCGAATGGTTATATGGCTTAAGCGCGGCAATGAGGTCCGGCCAGTGGTCAGCAAGCTTCTCAACGGTGAGTGTCGTAACGTCGGGCTTCGGCTCTTTTTTAACCGTGCTGGTTGCGGGAGTCTGCGGCACTTCTTTCGGCGGTACGGCCTCGTGCGGCCTATCTTCTTCACACAGCTCAATGACAGCAAGCTCAAGCGGCAACTGGGCGATTGCCGTAGTCTTCATCTCCGCGTGCGCAAGGGCAAACGTACGGATCACGCGCCTGAGAAAATCCGCATCCACGTCAAGCGGTGATTTAACACCTTTGGCCATGGCAACAAGGGCCTGCTCCATGACCCGCAAGCACTGCGTTATGAAAGATTTGATGTCGACACCAGCGGATTCCATCGTCTGGATATGCGATAGTGCCTTCTTGGCATCGCGGGCAAATACCGCTGCAAGAAACTCACCTGCCGAACCGGCAGCCGTCAAGGACAAAATCCGCTCAACGGCAACAAGGTCAATCGCGCCTGAATGAAAGGACACCTGCTCAAGATATTTGACCGCGTCGCGAAACGATCCGTCAGCCGCTTCGGCGATCCGTTCAAGCGCATCGTCACTGATGGTCAACTTTTCCACCTCGACGATACGGGACAGGGCGCTTCGCAGTTCCTTGGGGCTCGCCTTCGCAAAAATAAACGGAACGCACCGGGACACAATCGTACCGGGAACTTTCTGAGGATCCGTGGTAGCGAGAATAAACACCGCGTGAGCGGGAGGTTCTTCGAGGGTCTTAAGAAGCGCGTTGAACGCTTCCGTCGTCAACATGTGCACTTCGTCAATGATATAGATTTTGTATTTGCCCGCGACGGGAGCCAGAGCTATGCCGTCTCTCAATGCCCGAATTTCGTCAATACCACGATTGCTTGCGGCATCAAGCTCAAGGACGTCTAGATTCCGGCCGTCTGCGATAGCAACACACTGGTCACAAACACCGCATGCCCCCTTTTTCCCCGGTTTTTCACAGTTAAAGAGTTTGGCGACCACACGGGCAGCCGTTGTTTTCCCGGCACCCCGGGGGCCGCTAAAAAAATATGCATGCGGCAGATCCTTCCTCGGCTTCGTAAGAAGCGAGAGAAGCGCATTCCTCACCGAGACATTGTCTATCTCGTCAATCACCATCGGGCGGTATCTTCGGTAAAATGACATAGGTTATTCCGGGTGATGGATCCCCATCAGATGGTCAAGCCCATGAAGAACCAGAAAGGTAATCTGGTCATCGACTAACTTGTTTTCTGCTGCCGCCTCTTCCACTGCCTGCGGGTACGATACGATGATGTCTCCCATACGCAATATCCCGTCAGGCGCTTCAACAAACGCGTGGCCCGGCTGGGAAGGATCGTTTTGCGGAAAAGATAAGACGTCCGTGGTTGCATCTATCTGACGGTACCGGCGGTTGAGAGCGCGCATGCGCCGGTTTCCGACGATTGTAATGCTTACCTCAGTATCTCCCTTTACGCGCGAGGCGAGCGTCCCGTTCACCGCTTCGATAATTTTCTTCCGATTCACCGGGAAATGCGATTCCGTCTGAAACAGGACTGTAATCATGCCATTCACAATATACCAACTTCACGTCATTTGGAAGATGTCAGTCGCTTAAGGGCAGAAGAAACTCGTGCGCCATCGGCTTTCCCGGCTACGGCGGCCATGGCCGACTTCATCATAAGTCCGAAATTTGCCTCACCGCTTGCGGCGATGGGACGAAGAATTGCCTCAAGTTCATCATCGCTCATTTCTTTCGGCGCAAATTCAGAGAGCACATTGAGCTCTTCCTGTTCTTTGGCAGCCAACTCTCCTCGTCCTGCAGCAGTGAAGGCGTCGATTGATTCTTTATGCGTTTTAATCTGCTTTTTGACGACGTCCTCTATGTCTGCCGGAGTAAGTGACGTCTCCCACGAAGCACCGTATTTGGCTATCGCCACATTGCGCACCGCAGATATAAGGAGGCGCAGCGTAGCCACACGGGACACCTTCCCTGCTTTGAGAGAAGCGTTGAGATCGGTCTGCAAATCCGAGAGCGTCATGGTATAAATATTATCCTCTGTTCGGATGCCGTAGTCGACGGGCAAGTTCACGTTTCTTTTCCTTGCGGACCTCGGCGGGTTTCTGATAAAACTCGCGCTTTTTGAGATCCTGGAGAATTCCTTCCGCTAAAACTTTGCGGGAAAACTTGCGAATAAGAGAATCTGATGAGTCACCAGGTTGGGCTTTCACAAATACCATAGAAAGAAAAACACCTCGCTTTCTGGTCGTATTATATCACGAAAAAGGGCAAATGAGAGACTGAAAGTGAGCCTATAACGAGCGCGTCTTATCAACCTTTCCGAGAATATGAAGATGCATATGTCCGATCATTGCAGCACCCTGTCCATTGTTTACCAACCGATAATCAGTAATGTTCTGACTTTTGATCATCTGCCGGGCAATTGAAAAAAGCTGAGACACCGTTTTCTCGTCGGCCTCCATAAAATCGGAAACGTGTTTCTTGGGGATCACCAAAAGGTGCACCGGAGCCTGCGGATGAATATCCCGAATGACCATAAACGCATCATCCTGATAGACGAAATTTCCGGGAATCTTCCCCTGCGCAATCCCACAAAAAATGCAGTCATCCATGCGTAACCTCCTTTATGACAGCCAGAATTTCTGTGAGCGTTTTTTGGGTCGGTTTCATATCCGGATTCTTGCTGCTGCCGTTTAACACCATATGGTGGCTGGCGTGCAAAAACCACGTGGCCCCCGGTTCGTCTCCCCTCAATCTCTCATAGACAGGCTCCAGATCAATCTCGTCCTTCGGGAGCGACTTCACGCGCAAATATCCCTTCTTGGGATCCTTGCGTATGGCAATTGCATACCCCATCTTCTGGGCGAGGTGGACGACGTCGTCATTCGTGGTCTCAACACCGATGCCCTTCCCCCATTTCGTCTCAAACTCGATACCTTTTTCCTTCAATTCCTTCTCCGCCCAGATTTTATTCTGGAACGATTTATAGATGCCGTCGAGCGCTTCCATACCCAGATCGACAATTTTCATGGGATTGTCAGCGTGCAAAAGTCGCCACCCATCAATTTGCGCTTCGAGTCCAAATTGCCAGAAATCCGCGGTAGGATTGGGATAGAAAACCTCCCGGAAGTGGTCGATGTCGTTGACGAGTGTTACCATCCGCTCAAGCGCGGGATCAGGGCCATGCTCAGCTCTCACCGCTTCGTAAACGAGTTTAGCGGCGCAGGTGTCTGCATTCGTCTGGTGGTGATCGAATTTACCGAAGCCGGTATCCACATGGAGAATCTCCGGGTTGTCATCGGGCGGCAAATCGCCAAGTGTCTTGCCGGCTGGCACAAAGGCGTATCCCGCTTCTTCCCAACCGGGAAGAAACGTTTTCACGAGCCACACGCTCGTAATCGCGTCACAGTCAGGACCGATATGGGTTACGATAGTTTTCATGCCTTTGAGTATACCATTAGTATGCTTGGGCGAAGATCCAACGATGTTTTGCAGGCTTACCGCAGTGGACGCATACACCGTTTACTTCTTTTTCGTCAAGCGGCAGGCACCTCGTCGTAGCCTTGGTTTCTTCTTTTATCGCCGCCTCACAACTTCTTTCCTCACACCAGAGGGCACGGATAAAACCGCGGGTCGAGCTCATAATCTTCTTAAATGCTTCGTAGGTGGATGCGTCATGCGTGTTTGTCTCCAAGAAACGCTTCGCGACCCCAAATCGGAACTGCTGAATTTCCTTGAGAAGCTTCTCGGTCGTCGTAAGCATGTCCTGACGGTCAACCGTTGTTTTTTCTCCGGTATCCCGGCGGGCTATGGTCACACTGCGATTGGCAAGCTCTTTCTCCCCGACTTCAAACCGGAGTGGTACCCCCTTGAGCTCCCATTCGTTAAACCTTCGTCCGACGCTTGGCTCGGTACGCTCGTCAAACCTGCTTCTGATACCACCGTTATTCAGTGCTTCTTTCATCTCCCCGCAGTAGGCAAGAAGCTCTTTCGTCTTGGCCGAATCTTTCCTGGTTATGGGCATGATAACCACCTGAATAGGTGCGATCTTCGGAGGAATGATAAGCCCAGAATCGTCTCCGTGCGTCAGTACGAGCGCCCCTATCGACCGCGTGGTAATCGCCCAGGAGGTCTGCCAGACGAAATCCTCTTTTCCCTCCCGGTTTTGGAATTTAATCTCAAAGGGGACGGAAAAATTCTGACCCAGATTGTGAGATGTGGCGCCCTGGAGCGCCTTGCCGTCCGGCATAAGCATTTCCACCGTGTAGGTATCCTTCGCACCCGCAAATTTTTCCGCTTGACTCTTATACCCGATGATAACGGGAATTGCGTAATATTCTTCGTAGATCGTTTTGTACCAGTTCAGGGTCTTCATGATGAGGTCGACTGCGTCTTTCTCCGTTTCGTGAGCCGTGTGTCCCTCATGCCACAGAAATTCCATCGTGCGCATAAAAAGGTACGTACGCTTCTCCCACCGGATAACGTTATTCCATTGGTTAATAAGAAGCGGCAGATCACGCCAGCTTTGGATCCACTTCTTATACATCTCGTACATGATCGTCTCGCTTGTGGGACGCACAACCAGGGGGTCTTTCAGCTTCTCCCCTCCACCGATCGTCACGATGGCGAGTTCAGGAGAAAACCCTTCGACATGTTCCTTTTCCTTCTCAAGAAGCGAATGCGGAATAAAGAGCGGAAAATATGCGTTTTCTATACCGGCCGCCTTCATGAAGCCGTTCATAATCTCTTGGACATGTTCCCAGATTGCGTACCCATAAGGCCTGATAACCATCGTGCCTTTCACCGGCGCGTAGTCAGCTAGTTCCGCTTTGAGAATCACGTCCGTATACCAGTCCGAAAGATTCTCGCTTCGTTTTTTTAGTTCCTTTTTTTCAAATGATTGTTTCATACTGCTCCTTAATATAATTTACCGCCCACAACAGCATCGTCCATGTCCGGCACTATCAGTATACACTCATGATCAGTATCGGGAACACCCAACGTAAGTACTTCTGATAGAAAAGGACCGATTTGCCGTGGAGGGAAATTGACCACACCCAGGACTTTTTTCCCAAGCAGATCCTCCTTCTTATAGTGCTTGACTATCTGGACACTACTTCGCTTCGTGCCAATCTCTGATCCGAAGTCGATCGTGATTTTGTAGGCGGGCTTTCGCGCCTCTGGAAAATCGTCAACTGTGATTATCTTCCCGACCCGAATATCAAGTTTCAAAAAATCATCATATGTTGCCATAAAAAAACCGCCTCCTTCCCTATAAGGACGAGCGGTTACTCGTGGTACCACCTTATTTACTTCTCATTGGCAGCTGTTACGGGCATACCCGTTCCCGTTTTTAGCGGGACTGTATCGTCCCGGTCGGTACTCGGGACACATGTCACTTGTCAGTATACACCTGTTCTCTCTAAGATTCAACAAAACCCATTAGTGGTTTCCCGACCGTCCTGAACCGCTATTGCCGCCGCCGCTGTTCCCCTCGCCTCCACTGTTGTTTCCATCGTTGTCATCGTTTCCGCGATTATTATTCCCACCTCTATTGTCATCATTCTCTTCATTCTGGTCGGCGCCAAAACTGTTCATTTGTTGGAGCGAAGTGGGCGTAGGTGTGAATGTCGGGATAGGAGTACTGGTACTCGTAGGGGGTACATCCCCGGTTAAGCCCTCCATTTGAGGAATATCCAGAGCGGCCTCTTCTTCCAGGTCTTCAATCGTATCCTCAATTTGGTTTTGCGTATCCTCAATCTGATCAACCGGATCAGGTGGGGGCGGATTACCGGAATTTGGCGCAGGCGTTGATGTTGCGTTATTCGGACGCGATGTGGGCGCAGCAGTCGTCCTTGGAGT
Source organism: uncultured Gammaproteobacteria bacterium (assembly GCA_964445435.1). Taxonomy (GTDB): domain Bacteria; phylum Patescibacteriota; class Microgenomatia; order UBA10105; family UBA927; genus CAYUKU01. The sequence goes on along the minus strand of CAYUKU010000005.1, from coordinate 34,192 downwards.
GGTGGCACGGCGGGGGGTTGTGCCTGACATAATCTGCTTCTGCTGTTCAAGTGTCGAGTTTGCTTCCCTCAGGGTCGCGATGTATTGCCGGGCAAGCTTGGCCCGGACTTTCGCATCCGAAGTTTTCTCGATATTTTCTTTCGCTGCGGTAACATGCGCGTTGAGGTATGTGAGTCCCGCCGTTGATCCGTTATCGCTTAAGACCTGAACCGCATCCCGAGCTCCCCTGGTCGTAAACGAGACGTACAATTGCCCCTTCGCCTGACTTCCGGGCGCAATGGCAACCAATACCTTCTCCATCACCTGACGGATGCCATACAGTCCCGATCCGGGCAAACTGTTCCACGAGGTGATGGCAAATCCTGCCGGAACCAAAAGAAGGATGAGTATACCCCACACTGCGTTATCTAACCATTCACCGTATCGTGACAGCATAGTTAAACAGTACGGCACCGATGTGCCGCTGTCAACCTCGCGCAAGCCGCAAAATATCGTTTATGGAAACAAGAAACACCAGAAACAGCAACACTATCATGCCCACCTGGTGCGCGGAATGCTCGAATGCGGGCCGAACCCTCTTCCCTAACACCTTCTCAAGGAATACGAAAAGAAGCCGACCGCCGTCGAGCGCCGGAATGGGTAGCACGTTAAGTACCGCGAGGTTGAGAGAAAGAATACTCATAAATTCCAAAACCGCCCGCCACCCGAACCGCACTGCCTGACCCGTCACCTGGGCGATCCCAATCGGGCCTGCGATATCTGCGCCGACCGGTTCGAGACGAACCAGACGCCACAGAGTCGTTGCGATGCCCACGAGCATATCGCGGGCACGCGCAACGTTCATCATAAACGCCTGAAATGGTGCAGTTATCCATGGATATTTCCTTTCCTCCAAATCGGTGATGGAGACTCCCATGGCTCCTTCTCCGGGTGGCGGATCTTTGCGCGGAACAAGCGTTACTGATTGTAACGCATCTCCCCGAAGAATCGTTACCGTCACAGTCTCCCCCGCGTGCGCCTTCGTCGTATCGATAAGATCCTTGGGCACCACAATTGCCCGCGTCTCAACTGTCCCATCCGGGGTCGTAAAACTGATGCTTTTCACGATGTCGGAGGCCTTGATGCCAACGGCCTCGGCAGGACTGTTGGCGATTACCCGCTTAACATGTACACGCCCAGCCGGCTCGAAAATTCCCTGGGTCAGTAAAAACGCCGTGATCGCAACGGCAAGGAGAAAATTCATCGTCACGCCGGCCAGAAGAATCGAGGCCCGTTCTTTTTTGCTACGCGCGAAGAAATACTCTTTCAAAACTGCACCTTTGTGTTTGGAGGTATCCCGCTGGTCCTCATCTTCTCCGGCTAATTTGACGAATCCGCCTATAGGCAACCAATTGAGAGAATATATGGTCTTTCCGACTTTCCTCCCCCATATCCTGGGCGGAAGTCCGAATCCGAATTCTTCCACATGAACGCCAATCCACCGGGCAACCGAAAAATGACCCAGCTCGTGGATAAAAATAAGTATGCTTAAAATGACGAAAAAAACGATGGCAGTAAGTATCATAGGGAAAACAGCCAACAATTCACTGTATCAATGATTCAGAGCATGATGCAAGAGGAAATTCTAGATCTGGAGGAGTTCTGCTTCTTTTTTCGCGCCGATGGCGTCTATTTCTGCAATCATTTCATCCGTTAATTCCTGTACCATCTTCTCACCGATTTTCTTCTGGTCTCCTGATATCGTTTTCTCATCCGCCTCGGTTTTGAGATCTTTCATGGCTTCGTGACGAATCTGCCGGACCATAACGCGACCGGACTCGAGTTTCGCTTTAGCGAGTTTGATGTATTCCATTCGGCGCTCTTGAGACAAGGGCGGAATAGAAATCCTGATTATCTCGCCGTCCACCACAGGCGTGAGACCCGTATTGGCCGCGGTAATGCCCTTCTCTATATCCGCGAGCGTGGACGGATCATACGGAGCAATCACAATCGTCTTGGCGTCCATTGTCGTGATCGTAGCCATCTCGAGGACACGCAGCTTCTGTGACCCGCCATAGGCGGTGATAACAATATTTTCGACGAGAGCGGGCGTCGCGCGCCCGGACCGGATAGATGCTACGTCTGCGCTTGTGACCTCGAGGGCTTTCTTCATGTGGTCACGCGCGGTTTGGAGAATCGAGTCTACCATCAGTGGGAACATATTACGCTATGAATCAGAATTGGTCAAGCAAAAGCAGCTTTGCAAACAAATTTTCCAAAGACCCGCTCACCGTATGACATTTTTGACCGTGAAATCGTACCCATTGCTCGCTAAATGAGCGTTTGCATACTCAAGAAATCCTCACTTTGCGAGCGCAAACGCTCAGTTGTCTTTGAAAATTGTTTGCTGCGCTGCTTACGCAACGAGGTTATTCGCCTAGAGCCAGGCGGGAAAAACGGCCGAGGGTGATGTTCTCTCCTAATTTGCCGATCGTCTGCTTAACGAGCGCTCCGATCGTGAGTTTGGGGTCACGGATATAGGCGCTTTCCAGGAGTTCCTTGGCGTCCTTCGGATTCATTGCGGCAACCTGAAGCGCGACTTCATGGGCAAGATGTTTAAACTCGTCCGTGCGGGCAACGAAATCCGTCTCGCACCGAAGTTCCACAACGACACCCACACGGCCGCCGTGAACGTAGGACTCGACGAGTCCCGACCCTGTCTGGCGGTCAGCTTTTTTCTCCGCCTTCGCCGTGCTTCGCTCCATGACCAGCTTCTTGGCTTTCTCGTAGTCTCCAGCGGCATCTTCCAGAGCCTGACGGCAATCAGAAACTCCGGCGGAGGTCTCGGCACGCAATTTCTTGAGTAAATCGAGGGAAATGTCCATACGTTACTTGACTTCTTTCGGTTCGACTTTCACTTCTTGAGCTTTGGCTTCCTGTTTCTTGGCTTCTTCTTTTGCTTTCACTTCTTCTTCCTTTGCCCGCGCGTCTTTGCCTTCCTGATACGCTGCAGCCATAACGTGTACGATGTAGGATACCGATCCCACCGCGTCATCGTTGGCGGGAATGACATATTGAATTCCGGTCGGATCGGAATTGGTATCGACAACGCCAACTAACGGCATACCCCGACGAGCCGCTTCCCGCACTGCCGCGACTTCTTTCTTCACGTCGATAACGAAAAGCGCTTCCGGAACGCGGGTAAGTTTCAAGACGCCGCCGTAGTAGACTTTTATTCTCCCCAGATAGCGCGCCATCTTCACCTGCTCGTGCTTGGGGAATTTCTTCCAGGCGCCGCTCTTTTGCTCTTCTTCCATCCGGTTAATCTTTTCGATATTCTTCTTTATCTGATCCCAGTTCGTGAGAAATCCACCGATCCATCGCTCGGAAAAATACGGAGCTCCCACTGCTTCAGCCTCGGATTTGACGATGCCGCTTGCCTGACGCTTGGTACCAACGAAAACGACTTCACCGCCCTTTGCCACCGTGTCTCTCACGAATTGGGCTGCGGCTTCAAGACCTGATTTCGTTTTGACAAGATCGATGATATGGATGCCGTCCTTTTCAGTATAGATAAACGAGGAAGCCTTCGGATGCCACCGCTCCGCCTTGTGCCCGAAATGGCACCCTGCTTCGAGTAATGCTTGAAGTGTAATATCCTGCATATGCGTTAAAAAAGCCGCAATACGCGGCGTTCTATAAGCTGCGTATCTCTTCCATCCTCCACTCAGTGCCCTTGCGGGAGAGATACTCTCTGAGTGTGAGTAATAGAGCAATTATATCCTATTCAGTCACCCAGCACAAGCGCTGCGTGTGCTGATCTTTGGCAATCTAATCCGACCCCAAAAAGTACTCACGTATCTCCTCCTTGGACCATCCCCGCTCCTTCAATGTCGCAAGCGTAAGAAGGTATCCATAATATTCAAACCGTGTTACTTCTTGCCCTGCACCCGCAAGCTGTCGTCGTGCTGATTCATACGTGCGAAGACCCTCTGCGATGAGACGTCCCGCGACCAGAAAGCCACCGTCGTCTGGGCCGCCTTCGTATGCCGCAAACGCGGCTTCTAGCGTCTCGCGTGTCACATCCTCCCCAACCCGTTCCAGTTCGTCCAGAGAAAAATCCCGATATTTCCGATCCGGCCACGTGACGCCCTCGTTGTATACGGCACCACGATGCACAACGTAGGCGTGATGATCGCCCGGGAAGGGAACTTTATAAATTCGCGGGATTTCTCCCGTTTGTTCGTGAACGAACATAAGCGCACCCAACGCATTATGGAAACAGGCGAAATCGGCATCCGCGCGGTACCCAAACTCTTTTTGAAACGCCTGAACCTGGCGCTCTGTAGCAGCAGTCATAGCAGTGAAGTATATAATAACTATAGGTCTTTTTCAACTACGGTACGGGGAATTGGCGGCACAAAACCGCAACGTCATTCGCAATCGAAGCGAGCTTCTTGTTTACCGATAGTTCTTTTTTCGCTTTCGCAACATACTGGATCCGTTCGTCTTTCCCATCGGGCAATCGATACGACGATGCTTCCTTTATCGCACGGGCAATCCATTTCCCGATTGCTTTCATTTCTTCTTCCTTCATCCCCCTTGTCGTTATGGCAGGTGTCCCCAGGCGAACTCCTGAAGGATAAAACGGGCTTGATGGATCCTTCGGAATCGTGTTTTTGTTTACCGTGATTCCCGCCGCTCCCAGCGCCTCTTGGGCAAATATGCCTCCTCCTGGTCCAAGCTGGGGAACCAAGTCAACGAGAAGAAGATGATTTTCCGTTCCGTTGCCCACGAGTTTCACCCCTTCCTTTTTAAGAACCTCTGCGAGTGCTTTCGCGTTTGCGACCACTTGTGCGCCGTACGCCGCAAATTCTTTCGTGGAGGCTTCTTTCAGGGCAACGGCGATTGCTGCCGTCGTATGATCGTGTGGTCCTCCCTGAAGCCCGGGAAATACCGCTTTATCTACTTTCTCTGCAAGTTGTGGATCTTTTGTACGCCCTCGGTCAGTGACCATAATCATCCCCCCACGCGGCCCGCGAAGCGTCTTGTGCGTCGTTGTGGTGACGATGTGAGCGTAGTTAAACGGACTTTTGTGAACGCCTGCAATCACCAGGCCCACTACATGGGCGATGTCGGCAGCCAGATACGCCCCAACACTGTCGGCGATTTCCACAAACTTCTCAAACTCATATTGATAACAATATGCGGTTGCTCCGGTCCAGATAAGACGGGGCTTGTGTTCTTTCACCAAGCGCCAGACTTCGTCGAAGTCTACACGACCGTCTTCTTTCACATGATACGGGACGCTTTTATAGAAAATTCCCGCCGCCGAAACTTTCCATCCATGGGTCAGGTGTCCTCCGTCAGGAAGATTCAGACCCATGATCGTATCGCCAGGTTGACACGTGGCCATGTAGACCGCGAGATTGGCGGGCGACCCTGAATATGGCTGGACGTTGACGTGGGCAACGCCGAAAAGCTTCTTCGCGCGCTCTATCGCCAAACTTTCCACCTCGTCGATAAATTCGTTGCCCCCGTAATACCGCTTATGGGGATATCCTTCTGAATATTTGTTCGTAAGAATGGATCCCATCGCCTCTCGGACTGCCGGCGAGACGTAGTTTTCTGAAGGAATCATCTCCAAACCGTCCCTTTGACGGACGGATTCTTTCTCGATGAGTTGGGCAATGCTAGGGTCTTGGTCAGAAAGTTTCATGGATTGATTATATCTTGTAGTTGGAGCCGGCGTTTGAGATGTGGATACTATGAGGGTGGCTCTCTACCATGCTTGCTGATGTAATCCGGACAAACCGCGCTTTCTGGTGAAACTCTTCCAAGGTCTTGGCGCCAATGTAATAAAAAGCTGACTTGAGGCTCCCCGTCACCTGGTCAAGATATTCAGTCACCGCTCCTTTGTACTTCACGAGACCCTCTACCCCTTCTGCGATCATTTTACGCGCCTGGATGTCTTTCGTCTGGCCATAGCGCTCCGCGCTTCCTTTCTTCATCGCGCCGACTGAACCCATCCCGCGATACTGCTTGTAGGACTTGCCGTCAACAAACACCCGCTCACCTGGAGATTCGTCGAATCCCGCCAGAAGCGATCCGAGCATCACTGCGTGGGCGCCCATGCCGATTGCCTTGGCCATGTCTCCTATCTGTTTGATGCCGCCGTCGGCAATGACGGTAACATTCGTTCCTTTGACCGCTTTTACCGCTTCTGCCACTGCGGTCAACTGCGGAACGCCCATGCCGGTGATGATGCGGGTCGTGCAAATACTCCCCGGACCCATACCGACTCTCAGGATATCGGCGCCTGCTGCAATAAGCCTCTTTGCTCCATCAAATGTCGCAACATTTCCGGCCATCACAACCGCACCCGGGTAATGCTTCTTGATCGTGCCCACTCCATCAGCCACAAACGACGTATTCCCGTGGCCTGAATCAACAACCAGAAGGTCGGCTCCGGCCTTCACGAGCGCATCCACGCGCTCCTGGAAATCAGATCCTCCACCGACTGCTGCACCTACCGGAAGATTCTTTTTCTTGACGATTGAGACCTTCTCAGCCTGATCGGGAACACTAAGATTCCGGTGGATGATTCCCAGGCCGCCGGCGAGAGCAAGCGCTGTAGCCATCGACTCTTCTGTCACGGTGTCCATGGGTGAGGAAATCACAGGAAGCGCAAGCGTCATCGAGGGGTGAAGTCGGGTTGCGAGGTCAACCTGAGCACGTTTGAAATCCGTGTATCCCGGTAAGAGAAGCACGTCGTCAAAGGTAATGCCGTCCATGATAATTTTTTTATCCATAATCCACGGGTCCTGTCTCGCCTCTCCCTCCCAACGGTGCTCGCATTGCGTTCTCACTCTTACACGTACGTATTCCAAAGAGGAAGGCTGCGCGCCGTTGGGACCCCTTCCGGCGAGCCATCCGTCCGCACACTATGCACGAACAAATGCTACCTCCTTTGCCGTTTTTGTGATGACACTGACATCCTCGGGCGTCAAAATTCCTTTCGCAACAAGCCGCTCAAACTCCTCTTTCACATTCGTCCCCAACAATTCAGGACCGTCCGAATTTATAGTAAAGAGAACACCGCTTTTCTTCAATGTCCCGATCACGGTTTTCATTTCCTCCCATGTTTTCACCGCGCTGGTCTGGAGGTTGGAAGTCGGACACACCTCAAGAGCAATGTGGTGCTGCCGCAGGTATTCCAGAAGCGACGGATCATCGATAGAACGGATGCCATGACCAATCCGGTCAGGAGAAAGGAGCTTCACCACATCCCATACTTCGGATGCGGGCGTCACTTCGCCGGTGTGAATAGTAATTTTCACCCCGGATTCACGGGCTTTGGCGACGGCACCTGCAATATCCTCCACGTGGAAGTTTTTGTTTATGGGTCCTGCGATATCCAGGCCCACAACTCCCTCTGAGGCAAACCGCGCTGCTTTTTGGGCGATAATCTCATTCTGCTCTTTGGGAAATCTGCGGTCCATCATAAGGATAAGACCTGCGCGAACCGGGTATTCCATGCAGGCTTTCTTCATCCCGACCACGGCGCCGAAGATGATTTTGTCCAGATCCTGTTCACCGCCGCGATTTCGCAGCATAGGATTGAAACGAATCTCAAGCGTCTGAATGTTACCCTTCCTGTACGCGCGGGATACTGCGTTATGGGTCGCCTTCTCGATGGCGTATGTGGACGACTGGATAAGTTCAGTGAGATCAAAAAATGACAAATAGTGATCGTATGTGGTCTGGTCTTTGATGGTAATGGAATTAATGAAGGACCAGTAATCTTTCTCTGCCAATCTGATGCCCTGCTCGTGAGCCAGTTCCCAGAGAAAATGCGGCGTGGAAGAAGAACCCAAATGAAGGTGAAGGTCAACCAGGTCAGTGAGATAGCTCGGTGCCTGTGTCCCCATACACTATTTTAGCCAAACGGGAATATGCTTGTCAAATCCTAAAATTCGAGATTATTCACTTCTAGCGCACTAAATCCCTCAAATACCAGTTCAAATCCCCGAGCGGTATCGACATACTTCTCGTCCCTGATGGCAGACAGCGACAGACGCCTGCCCTTGTGCTTGACTGCCGAAATCATGATCGGATCGCCGTGTGATACCGCCACGATACTCTCGCCCTGATGCCGTTTTATCGTCTCGCGGAAAAAGTCGTGCATCCGCGCCCATATATCGCTTAACTTCTCGCCACCCAGTCTCGTATATTCGGGCTTGTAAAAATTCCATCGTTCACGGGCAAGATCTGCCTGCTTCTGGCCGCGCTTGGCGGAGGCAACCTCAATGAGTCTATCATCGGAAATAATGGAAAGTTTGGGGTGGTGGGATACGATAAAAGAAGCTGTTTCCTGTGCCCGCTCGAGAGGCGAGGCATAGATGGCGGATATGCTTTTCCCCGAGAGAAAATCACCCAGAAGTTTCGCCTGCGAACGTCCCAGTTCACTTAACCGAAATCCCGGAATGCGCTCATAGAAAATCCCCTCGGGATTATGAACATCGCCGTGACGCACCAGATACACCACTGTTTTCATACTGGAGTTATTCTACCACGTGGCACGTGATCCCGCGCCGGATATTAGCATGTTACCATGCTACCATGCGAACATGTCATATGATACAAAAAGCAGGGGCGGCGCGTTTCCAGGAATTTTTCAAGAATTCTAGAGTAGGTCGGGGTACAGAAATCTCTTCCCTGATTTTTCCTTTTTCTTATCCCATCCTGCGAGAATCACGATCGCGCGAGATGCAACCTTTGCGGTTCTCACTGCCCACTCGTCCCGGATTTCAAACTCATCCGTCACGCGGTTGGCGATCACGAAACAGATGGCCCCTGCCCGTTTGCCGAAAATGCTTGCAAACGTGAGAAGCGGCGCGACCTCCATCTCGAAATTCTTGACTCCGGCAGCCTGCATGTCCCTCAAAATATTTTCTTTGAAACTCGGCAGGTAACCGCGAAGCGCCGGTCTCCCCTGCCCGGTATAGAACGAATCCGTCGATGCGGTGACACCGACGTGATACGGAACCTTTAGTTCTTCCGCCGCCTGGATAAGCGCCATGACGATTTCATAATTGGCAACCGCCGGATATTCGGGTACAACCAGGTCTTTCGACGCGCCGTCAAAACGAACCGCGCCCGTTGAGATGACCACGTCACCAAGATTCATATTCTCATGAAGTCCGCCTGTCGTACCCAATCGAATAAATGTGTCGCTGCCGATTCTGGCAAGCTCATCAACGCCGATCATAAGGGATGGAGATCCAATGCCAGTCGAGGTACAGGAAATGGGCGTACCGTCGACCTTCCCCGTCATCGTGTGATATTCGCGGTGATGGGCGACTTCGTGCTTCTCGTCCCACACTGAAGCGATCTTGGCAACCCGCCCGGGATCGCCTGGGAGAATGACGTACCTTGCCGTATCGCCTTCTTTACACTCAATGTGATACTGCTTCCCCGCAGTCGTCGGTGCGGTTGCTGAGATTTTTGGTTTCATGTTATTGCTGGGGCTCAGCTTCTACTACTTCTGCTTCTTCTGCTTCGCCAACAAGATGGTCTGCCTCTCCAAGATTTTCGTCTTCTACTTTCACATTAACATATGATGCGCCACTTGACCCTTCTACTATCGTTTGACCCGGACCTGCTTCAATTTTTCCCATAGGACCTCCTTTGTATTTTATTTATATATCTTGTGGCATTTTTCGCAACTGGCGGTGTACATGTCAGCTGCACCCACGACGATTTGTCCTTTCCCACCCTTGTTTCTCTGCGTATGCCGCGCGAGCGAACCGCAGTGCTGGCAAATAGCAAACAACTCGAGCCGTTCATCCGCAAGTCCCAGGAGATCTGGCGTACAACCAAACGGTTTGCGCTGGTAATCATAGAGGAGTCCCGCGGCAATCACATGAATTCCGCGCTTGCGAAGGACATCTATAACGTACATGACCTTTTCTTTCTCGAAAAACTGCACTTCATCGAAGATAACTTTGTCCGCGCCGGTTTCCAGAATTTTCTCGATAATCACCTCGGGGGCTTCGCCGTCCACCACGATTGCCGGCGTTTTCTTGTGATCGTGGGAGTGGATTTCGTCTTTCCCGCCGTAGCGGTTGTCCAATTTCGGCTTTACGGTGAGAACCGTATGTCCCATACGGGTAAATACTTCGACCATCGCAACGAGCTTACTCGTTTTCCCGGAGAACATGGGACCGGCAACAACGGTTAAACGACCCTTTTTCGAACGGCGAGCATTCTTTGGCATGGTTGTGACGCTCTGGCAGGAGAAAAGGCAGATTCCCGCTTTCGCGGGAATGACGTCCTAAGAAGAAAATACTCCGTTTACCTGAAGAACGTCAAGTACATCATTGTGTATCTCTTCGGGCGTGCGCATGACGGTATCCCGCACGCACTCGATGGTTTTCCAGCTGTTTCTGTTGACGGCCAGGTCAAGGTACAAGTGCTCAACGTTTTCCTGGACACGGGTGTCTTCTTCGTAGATATCTTTCTTTTTGTCGCCCAGATAGGTGCGGGCTGCCTTTTTCTCGATAAGCTGTTGGGATACCGAAACAGGAACGTGAAAATAGATCGCAACGTCTTCTTGGGGCAGGCCGATGATTTCCTGTTCCAGTTTATACACCCAATCGATAAACGCGTATTGCTTCTCTTTTTCAAGCTTGGCTGCGTGATACACGGCACTTGATGCGGTGTATCGATTACTCACCACGATCTTGCCGTCAGAAAGCCATTTCACAAGATCATCCTTCAGAAGCCACCGGTCGCAGGCAAACGGCAGTACCCCCAGCTCAGGCGCAATGGTTTGCGCCCCGCCGAAGTCTCCTGCGAGCATGCGGCCCGCAAGGTCTCCGAAAAACGATTTGCCGTACCGCGGGAAGTCCATAGTTTCGTAGGGAATATTGCGTGTGGATAAGTAATCCACAAGAAGTTTGAACTGCGTTCCCTTGCCTGATCCGTCTGTGCCCTCAAGAACGATAAGTTTTCCTCGTGCCATAAAAATATACTATGCTAAGCGACTTGCAGATGCAATTTCATGGAGCCGATCTGGCAGGTCGTATACCGTTGGGATGGTGATATCCACGCTCTCACCGGTTGTTGGCAGTTCGGAAAACCCCTCTCCCCACGTCACGAGACAGGTGCGCATGCCCAGCTTTTTGGCGGGAGCAAGGTCGACCACCTCGCGGTCTCCAACCATCACATGCTGTCGGGGCGCAAACCCTGTCTTTTTCAGGATATACCGGAATCCCGCCGGATCCGGCTTGTTGGCTCCTACCGTTTCACTCGTGACGATCTCTTCAAACACGTGATCAATGCCTAACCCTTTGGTTGTTTTCAACAAATTCGCTTGAACGCCATTTCCCAGAATGAAGTGCCGGAAGCCTTTTAACTTCTCAAACAATTCGGGAAGATGGTGATCCTTTGGGATAAACGCAAGCCTATCAAATCCCTGTTCGTTTTCCACGCCCGCCTGAGCAGTGGTGATTCCGCAGATGCGTCCCACCGCGGTATTTCCGCTTGTCGTTTGCGAAGGGTATATCTTCCAGAATTCTTCTTTCGCCCGCTCATGCGTCCAGCCCTTGTGGCGCATGATTGTTTGGTACTGTCCTTCCTCCATCGCTGCAGTTACCGCGGGATTCTGCGGATAGAACGTCCCGTCGAAATCCCAAATGATTACGCGTATGTCCGACATCAGCTTATCCTGCATATATTAGCGTGTTAACACGATGACATTGATAGAGGCATTCAACCTAAAGCTTCAGCTTCTTCTTTACGGCTGTGAGAAGCGCCTCTTTGGCGACCTTGCTTGTGACGATATTGAGTCCGTCGGTGGCCACCGTCAAGACGGGGATGCTTTTGTTTTCCGTTAGCCACTTGTGATTGAGCATATCCAGAAGTTCCAGGTAGCTTTGCGGAATTTTCTGCTCATACCCTCGCCCGCGCTTCTCGATGCGGTCGGCAATCGACGGAATTGAGGTTTCCAGAAAAACGATGCAATCGGGCTTGGGGAAATACGGCTCGAAGGATTTGTAAATCTTCTGATACAGTTTCCACTCGGCATCATCAATATGTCCGAGAACATGCTGGGCCTTGGCATAAGAAAACGCGTCCTGCTGGATGGGCGTATCCTGGACGACCGGCCCCTTTTCCAGCATTTTCGGGGTTTCCAACATCTGGGTAATCTTCTCCATCAAAAAAAACGTCTGGGAATGGAACGCCCAGCGGTTCATGTCTCCATAAAATCTGGGGAGAAACGCGTTTTCGCCGAAATTTTCCTCCACCAGTTGAAACTTAAGCTCTTGGGCGATGAGACGGGCGGCGGTTGTCTTTCCGCTTCCCATCGTACCCATGACGGAGATATACAAATTTCTTTTGCGCATAGTTACTACCTGACTGTTGTACCACAAACATACCCTTTCTGCTATACTGTGCCAGTGAACACTACCGATAAACCTCTCATCCACGTTCCGACCGCGAGTAACAAACTCCTCTCAGAAACACTTGAGCGGATAAACAATAATGAAGAAATCGTGACGCTCTGGAACATCCTCAACGTCAACGCCATTGACCGGCTGGGCATGAGCGATCACGGACCCGTCCATTTCCAGATTGTGGCAAATATCGCACTTCGACTTGCGCGGATTCTTGAGAAAAACAACATCCAGATGTCCATCGTGAAAGACTACAAACTCACCCAACAGCATGCCGAAGTGGTCATCGTACTTGCAAGCATTCTCCATGATCTTGGGATGTCCATCCACCGCATTGACCACGAAACATATAGCCTGTTTCTGGCAAATTCGCTTCTTCGGGAAACGCTCTCGTTTATGCCCATTTCGGAACGAACGATTGTCATCTCTGAAACGCTTCACGCCATCATCAGTCACCGATCTGACGGAAGACCGCTTACCAAAGAGGCCGGCATCGTACGGATCGCCGACGCACTTGATATGAGTAGCGGCCGCTCCCGCATTCCCTATGAGGCAGGAAAAGTAAATATCCATTCGCTCTCCGCGTATGCCGTCGAAGGCGTGGAAATAAAAGAAGGCAAAGACCGCCCGATTGAAATCTACATCACGATGAGCAACTCGGCGGGCATCTTCCAGGTCGACGAGCTTCTGAAAGAAAAACTCTCCCATTCAGGGGTGGAGCAATACTTCGAAGTAAAGGCAATTATCGGCGGAAAGACGGAGAAAAAACTCCTCAAGGAATTTGTGATTAAATACTAACGCCCTCCAGAAGCAGCTTCGCAAACGAATTTTCAGCGACCTGCTCACCTGATGATAATCACTGATCGATGAGTACTTCCCGTCGTTCGCTAAGTGAGCGTTCGCATATCACGATTAAACTCCATGACATTATGCGAACGCTCAGTTGTCGCAAAAAATTGTTTGCTACGCTGCTAAAAGCGGGTCACCCAAAAGCAAACGACGTGCGGACAACCATCAGTGAGCGTGTCTTTGAAATTCCCGTCTGCACGGCGGTTGCACTTAACACTATTTTACCGTCACGCTTTTGGCCAGATTGCGCGGCATGTCGGGATCAAACCCGCGCTCAATCGTCAGGTAATAGGCCAAAAGCTGGGCAACCATGACGTTGGGGATGAGCGTTGCCGGTCCCACATCCTTCACCGGAATGTAGTAATCAAATATCTCGTGGGGTTTGTGCGATACCCCGATGATGTACCCGCCGCGCGCCTTCATCTCCATGGCGCCAGCCAGGTTCGCTGCGTACGTCTCGTCGTTGGGGAGAAACGCGATGCACGGCGTTCCTTCTTCGATAAGCGCAATCACTCCGTGCTTGAGCTCCCCCGCGGCAAACCCTTCCGCGTGAATGTAGGAGATCTCCTTGATCTTAAGCGCCGTCTCGAGGGCGGTTGGATAACTCATGCCGCGGCCGATGACATAGGCGTGTTCGTTTTTGGCGATGCGCTTGGCAAGCGTCTTAATCCGGGAAACGGATTTCTCCGACAGTATTTCCTTGGCCACACGCGCTGCTTTGGTCAGCATTTTTTGCCCATCCCCGACCTTCCCGACTGACGCGTAAGCCAGAAGAAGCGTGTGGGCGATTTTCCCGGTAAACGCCTTCGTCGAAGCAACACCCTTCTCCGGACCTGCACCTATGAGAAGCTGATAATCACTCTCGCGGTACAGGGTCGACCCCATGACGTTGACGATGGAAAGAATCTTCGCCTTTTTCTTCTTGGCTTTGCGCACTGCCTCAAGCGTATCCATCGTCTCTCCGGACTGAGACAGGGCTATAACCAGACTCGACGGACCCAAAAACTGGACCTCGTCATCAAATTCGCTTCCGATCACCCACGTGACCGGCCGCTTGGCAATCTTGTTAAACAAGATAGATCCGGCAAGACTCGCGTAGCTCGCCGTCCCGCAACCGATGATGGCAACGTCATGGCTTTTCTTCACGACCTTCGCCAATTCTACCGCTCTGTTGGCGCCATCTGCTGCGATATCCGCCAGAATTCCCGGCTGTTCATGGATCTCTTTCAGCATGAAATACGGATAACTGCCTTTCTCCACCTGCGCCAGGGACCAGGTAAGAAGCTGTTTACGCGGTGCGACATGGGCTCCCGTCCGCGCGTTGAATATCATGGCGCCTTTTTGTGTAACAATCGCCATCTCATCGTCCTCAAGAAAATGCACCTGCTTGGTATGCGGCAAAAGGGCGGCCGCGTCTGACGCCAGGTAGTTTTCCTTGTTCCCGAACCCGACGACTAATGGCGAGCCGTTTCGCACGGCGACGAACTGCTTAATCTTCGTATTCATGGCAATGAATGCATTGAGACCCGTCATCTCATTGAATGCCTTCTGGACCGCCTTGCTGAAAAGCATGGTTTTGGCGTATTCCTCGATGAGATGAACCGCGACTTCGGTATCCGTTTGGGAGATAAATCGGTGACCTTTCTTCAGAAGTTTCTCCTTGATCTCCATATAGTTTTCCAGAATGCCGTTATGGATGATGGCAATAGTCCCCGTACAGTCCAGGTGGGGATGCGCGTTTATATCCGTGACACCGCCATGTGTCGCCCATCTCGTGTGCCCGAAGGCAAATGAGCTGGCGGGAAACCCTTCCGGCGTGGCGTTGCCGATTTTCCCCGTCTTTTTCTTCACGACGATCTTGCCGTGCCCGTTTGAATTATCCGGAACTGCGGCGATGCCCCAGCTGTCATACCCCCGATATTCAAGATCCTTAAGACCTTTAAGAACCAATGATGTCGCCTTGGGTGACGGACCCACGTAGCCAAAAATTCCACACATAGAACACTCCTTCGGAAAATAAAAAACGATTTTTCGATGATAAGAGGCGGACTCCGTCAGCTTCGTTGTTCTTCCGTTACCGGGAGGTTTCCGAATCGCTGTTGTGGTAGGGAGCAACTACCAAAGGGCACCCGCAGATTATTTCGATACGCCCTTCCCTCGTATCCCGCCTCGCCGGCGGGCCACACGCTTAAAAATTTCCAATTTCCGCACTCTTTTACGGTACCTCCAAGAGTATGGTAGACAACGATGAAGGCGGTGTCAAGCTTGATGGGGTCTTACAGGCCTTCGGATTCCTTCTCTAGCGCGTCAAAATCGGATTGTCCCCCGTCATCGACGGTGTTTTTGAGTTCCCGCGCGAGATCATCACTCGAGGCCGGCGTCGGGGCCGGCGTCGTACCGCCGCCAAACAGTTTTCCCAAAAACGAAGAAGGCTTGTTCGTCGATTCATCCAATGAGGGATACTCCGTCGTCTGTGCCACTTCGGTTGCCGGCCGGGACAACATGCGGACAAGCGCGGCACCCGCGACGACGAGAATGATGGCAATCATGGGGATAAGAAACAAGAGAGGCATTTTTGTTTTCATTTGATGACCTCCTCAGGGATCTCTTCTCCGCGAAGTCGTGCTAATGCGCGGATAGCATTACTTACAGCCTTGCGCGCGGCGACGATTTTCCCGTGCACGGCTTTCAGATCCGCTTCGAGCGTCCGGCGCGTCTGGCCGACGTCGTTTTTCGCCGTCGTTTCCGAGTTGATCGTAATCACATATTCTTTCCCCGCCTGCGTGGTGAGGGCCGCCTTTGCCGCATCTATCGCCGTATGGGCGCTTGCGACGGCGGTGTCGACAGATGAGGTGTCCTTGCCTTGCTCTTTTTGCTCAGCTGCCTTCTCCTCGATATGCATGAGAACCTCTTCGATCTTCTTGAGATTCTCGGTCATGCGCTCGAGACGCTTCCGATTTACCTCATCGAAACGGTCCTGAAGCTTGGTGATAATCGTCTTTTTGCGCTCGTCTCTCAGTGTCGTTAACTTCTTTTTCAGCGCCTCGCGTCTGGCTTCGTGCTGTTTCTTGGCGGCTTCGAGTTTTGCTCTTAGCTCACCGTTCCAGACCTCATGATCCTTCTGAAGCTCGGCACGGTAGATATCATGTGCCTCCTTCAGCTGAATGGAAATCCTGTTTTTCGCAGGGAATATCCCCGTCGGTCCGAATGCTCCGGAAGCGCCGTCATGGTCATCCTCTTTTTCGTCTTCGTTGTCATTTCCCGATCCGCTTCCCGATGTATTGCTGCCGGAAGAGCTCCCGCCGCTGCCATCGTGCTCGGAATCGTCATCGTTTGAATCGCTGCTTGATAGAACGGACTGTTGGGACTGTGAATATGCGACACGTGCAGGCGCGCTTTCGGTGAGCGGCGTCTTCAAGCCTAACCCTAAGAGAACAAACGCAATTAGCTGATCGAACATACTTTTACTATGAATTGTCAAAACCAGTATGTCAAGTCAGAAACTCCGAGCGCACCATTTTGACAGATGCAAATAAGTTGCATAATATACTGTCATGAATACATATTCGCTTGCGAAAAGTGGCATCAGGCCGACAAGGGCACGGGTAGCAGTCATGGAGGCGTTGACTAAAGGAAGCCTCCCTTTGAGCGTCGAAGAGGTACGCGCATACCCGGCGGTCAGAAAACTTGACGTCGATCCGGTAACCATATACCGCATTCTTGACGTGTTCGTCACGACAGGACTCGTCAAACGGATCGAATTGGGCGAAGGCAAGTTCCGCTACGAACGCGCTGACCGGGCGCATCACCATCATGTCATCTGCACGTCATGCGGAAGCATGCGCGACGTTTCCGAAATTATGGAAGCGGATCTGGAACGAGTTGTTGAAAAACAGACGAAGTTTACCGTCACATCCCATTCCCTCGAATTTTTCGGGATATGCCAATCCTGCAGCGGAAAATCTAGTACGCGCCGATTGTAGAAATGGCTTTGACCGCAAGCTGTGATCCCGCAATAAGGGCTTTGGATACATCTGCCCGCGTGAGGTAGTCCGACAGAAATCCGACAAGAAACGAATCTCCGGCTCCCGTCGTATCAACAACATGTGCATCAAACGCCGGCTGAAAAAACTCTCCCAGCCCTACGCGGACGCGGGAACCATGCTTTCCTAATGTCGTGACAATCAACGTATCCGGCCGTGATAGTGTCTGTACGTCCCTTATAATGGCAGCATCCTTCTCGCTATCCAGCCCAAATACCAGAATATCCGCACTATCGATATATTGTTTGGGAATATCGATACTGTTTCCGAATTCTTTCAGATCGCCGTAATTGATGCATAGCAGCGGGCGCTCTTCAGGAGCCTGTGTTTGTCTCCATTGAGAAAACTCTTCCAGCACATTGAGATATGCGGGGTAGACGGTAATAGCGATAGCATCGACATTCTGCAGAATCTCAAAATCTTCGGTTCGTACATGGTATGAAGAAAGCACGCCCGGTTCCCACGTACCATATCGCCGTTCGCCGTTCTCCAGGAAGATTTCAATGGCTGATGTTTTTCCCGGTTTCTGCTGGACGCACGCCGAGGAAAGATTCTCATCCACAAGGAGGTTGAGAAATTCGTCTCCTATCTGATCATCCCCCACCGCAGAAACGATTTCCGGGACAATCCCGATGCGTTTGGCCCACATTGCCATATTGAGAGCAGCTCCGCCATACTTCACGGAACTGGTATCCATGTATTTGTCGGCGGTAATATCGCCCATGAAGGCGATGCGGAGATCCTGTGTCATAGCATGATTGTACGAAAGACAGGGAAAAAAGCAAAAAAAGTCGTGAGAAGGCTACATTTGGGTGGACGAAGTATCCTGTGCCATGATATCCGCCATGAGCGCAAAATCCTGTTCATGCAGTTGAATCGGCGTCTGAAGCCTATATGCAAGTTCCTCTTCAAGTGCCGTGAGTATGCTGTGAAACTTTTCTTCGGAAAGATCCAGAATATTCTGGTTCGGTATATCAGCATCGTGCATCGCGATTGACCACCCTACCAATTGTTTCGCCTCGTATAAATCGTTATACCGCTTGTCACTTGATGCCATGGAGACAACACTGATCGCCATTCCGTGTGTTCTGTGCGCATCGAATATGATGCTATCCATAAGCGCAAAGCCATCAAGCCCCGCAATTGTGTTGGGAGTCTCCCGCAATTGCTGCTGCGAGGTCACCGTGTCATGGCTATGCAAACGCGCCCAAGCGGCACGAAGCCCGACGGTGTTGAATGCGATATCCGCAATTTCCCGCTGCGAAGCGCCGGCTCTCCCTGCCACGAGCGCTTTTTTCCATGCCAATGTCAATTCCATCTGTGCTAGTTTGGCGAAAAAAGATCCGTAATGCACATCCGCCCCATCCAGATACTTCAAAAATTCACTCTCCGGCATCTCCACCGCCCGTACCAGATACTCATCCAAACCAGCAGCGGTAAACTCATCTACGATTTGGAAGTGGACGTCGAGTTTGGTGTTGGTTTCCTGCAATAACCGTTTCACACTTACGATAAGATCGGTAAATTGCTGCAGAGCAAAATCACGCCGTTCCTTTGCAACGAACGGATCGACTTCCAAACCGGCGTGCGATTCTATTTTTGGCTCTTCCCGCACCGGTGGCGCTTCAACGACCGCCGAGCGCTTCTTTTCCTGGCGAACGCGCTCGACATTCTGTAACTGGACGATAATTGCAGCGGCTGCAGTATCACATGCCTCCTGGATGAGAAAGGGTGCGTCATGACCATAGGTATATGTTTCGTCAAAATCGATAACCCCGCGAAGGGCAGGAGATATTTCGGAGGTTACCATGACATTCAGGCCATGTTTTTGTAATTCCGAAAGGTAATACTCGGTCGCTTCCTGTTTGGTGAGGCGATCACCGCCATGCGATCGAAGGACAATCGGCTTAAACTTCGCGTCTGCCAACCGCCCAAACGGATTCACATCTATATGAGATAACTCGGCCAATTTTGCGCCGTATGCAGGCCCGGCCAGCTGCTTACACCGGACATGCATGGCCACCTGATATGCAATATCCTTGGATATCGCAGTGGTTTTGTCACTCACAAGCCACTTCAGAACGGCGTTTGTGAGATCTTCGCGTCGGCTATTAATAAACGATTTTACAAACCTCCCAACGCCCGGAATATTTTCCGCTTTGTCGGCGATAAATCCGAATTTGTCGGAAATTCCCTCCAGTGATTCAAGAATTGAGAATATATCCTGCGTCGTATTGGCGCCGATGGCCGGATGCAAAGCAACCGTCGCGTATTTGTCTGCTAGACGCAAGGCCGTTTCACCTCCAGAACTATGACCGGCCACCACCGTGGAATCAGGCGAGCACTGCATGTCGGTAAGGGCGTCGTCGATCATGCCTGCAAACTCATCGGGATGGACATCGGCCGGTGTCGGTACGAAATCCGATCGAAAAAGACTTCCGGGAAAACCGTTCAGCGACATTCCGAGAATAACGACCTTTTTATCTTTCAAGGTTTGGTGGGAGGCCAGCTGAGCAAATATCGTCCGCACGAGAGATACGGAGTTGTCCAGCTGCGTTGAGTCAGCCGCAAGCCCATTGCCAATCACGATCTTCAGGGTATCGTCGTCAGCGAGCAACCGGTGCATCTCATCCGGGGTCACATGCGGTGCGTCACCCTGTGTCCATGCCTGAACTGCAATTTGCTGGTTGTCAAACTTTTCCCACCGCTCACGCCGTTCATCGTCGAACTTCCCCAAATCCGGCCGGACAAGGATTTGTGTTTGGACAATATTCCCCCGTTCCCCGGACGGCTGTCTCTCCAATTGATCAATTCTGTTCATACGTTGAGCCTCTTCGATTGTTACATTTCCTTCCCGCGAAACGCAACTTCACGGGGCTCATCTTCATGCACTTGCCAGAGCGCATGCATAGCAGGCTGCAGCCAGCCGTGAAACTTCACATGGGTATGCTCAGCGGGACGGAGGAGCCAGTAGTTATCCAATGTCGCGGTCGTGAAGAGCGACTGTGTTGTCACGCCCGGCTCCCCGATGATGATCCGCCGCGTATTATCCGGTCCGAACCGATCAAGCACTTCTTCCACAACCGTGTCATTCAATACTGCCGGGTCAAATATTCTCATATGCGCTTCCTGAATATCCGGTCGGTCCAATAATACCGTTCGAAACCCGCCCTCAAGTGCGGAAAATGCACCGGCCTTCGCATCGTCGAAGTAAAAGGCATTCACATACATGCCGCCTTCATCCTTGTATCCCCGCCATCCCAGTTTCCGTGCGTGAATCACGGCTAGTTCCAGCATATCCCGACGCGTCTTCCCGTACTCCCCGCCAATCCGGATATGAAAGATATTCTGCACCCGTTCAGGAAGGCGCTGTTCAATGACTCACTGGGGGTTACCCGTTACTAGTCCGTGCAGGGCATCGGGAAACCGCTCTGACAGTTTGACTGCAAGCGTATGGGTGTCGATATAGACGTTGTGGTCATCGAACTTGCGAAGCCCATGTTTCGCGTTGTAATACCGGATAAGTTCGGCGCGTTCCTGGATAAAATGCGTAAACAGGCGGTCACGGTCAGTCGGCTGAATCCCCAGTGCTTCAAATACGGTGGTAACGAATGTATGTTCCGTAAATCCCTTTGTATCGGCAAATATTTTGGTCCAGTTAAGGCCGTCCATGTCAGAGGCGGGACGGTGTGCCTGTTTTTCCAATATGCCGCCGATTGCCGCCCACATGATGGAGTAGGAATCTTTTGATGCCTGTACCCATACGCCGTCATAATCCCACAAATAGAGGGGCTGGAAATGGATTTTGTGGCGCCTGCGCGGACTGGCCATAGAGGGCAATAGTATACTCCTCAGGAGGCTAATTTGCAACTATAGGCTATTATAGTTCCTTGTTGGCTGCGGGGTCCTGGCTAAACTTCTCGGGCTTGCCCATTTTGATGGCGTATTCAGCCCTCTGGAGTTCCGTGCCTATATAGATAAGGTGACTTGGTAGTACGAGATAGTCACCGATATTCACCATCTCAATATAGAGTTCCATTGCAGTCTTCCCACGCCATTCTTTGAGAAGTAAGCCGCCGTTGGGGGCGTAGAGTTTTACCACGATCTCGAAATCTTTTTTCACCGGCGGTTTTTCAGCATATTTGGTGGGCCTGCCAACACCGTTTTTCGCAACTTCTTCAATTTCAATGACGACATTGCCGCGCATGTCTTCCTCAAACATCTGACGGCTCGTGTATCCAAGCTCTTTGTCATAGTTATCTTTCAGGATATTCTCAACAAGCTCGTAATCGTCACTGTAAATATGCGCAGAGTGGGTAATCATGACAAACGCACCCATGGGATAGCCTGATTCATCGGCAATGAACTTCTGCAGTTTGCGAAGCGAGAACACGTTTCGGGGCCAGCCGTGTACCATGTCCTGGCTTCGGAAGTGGGTCGTCATGAAGAGCTTACCGTCCTGAATGCTGCAAAGAACCTGCGTGAGACAGGGCGTGTCCCCTTTGTTGACGACAGACCAGTCTTCTTTCACCTTCGCGGTGAAGGCAGCCATTTTCTTACTAAACGGCCTGTTTTTTATAAGGTCAATGATGTTTTGGATTTGATCCACACCATCGTGATCACGCAATCTCTGACCATACGTATAGGCTATGCCGGGAATCTGCTTCGCTGATAACACTTGGGGATAATACGTCACGAGGTCTTTCTCCGAAAACGGAAAATAGTGCGGCAAGTAGGGCTTGTCCGGATCTTCGTTGTACACGACTGCCATGACGTTGAGGAGCTCTTTCAGTTCATTCTCCTGGGTGTAGCGGGTCGTCTTGTTGCGCCCGTAACGCATGATATTCTGAAGAATCTTCAGCCATGTCTGGGCAGCCGTCTGTCCGTGGGCGCGAATTCCAATCTGCTCGCTTGGGAACGTGAATGGCTTGGGACGGCTTGTCGGAAACGTCCTGGGATCCGTGAACGGGTCGAATTTCGTCCGGCTTAACTGTCCGACTGTCTTCTGTAGATCGGATACGGGCTTGCCGCGCAGATTGACCACCTCGACGGATTTCCTAAATAATTCGACTGCCTCGCGGCCGATTTCCTTCTCGATCTGTCCTTTCTTCTCATCGCCGATGATAAAGAAATTTTCATCCACGCCGTTTTGCATGAGGGCCATGAGCGCCTGGCCGCTTCGGGAGAGATCCGCTCCCCACAGCACAATCTTACGGATATGGGGATTGGCGTATACATTGCGAATCATGGCGGAAATTCCGGCGGATGAGTAGAGATTGCCGATGGCACAGTAATTTTCGCTTTTGAGTAAATTGGCGACAACCTGCCGCTCGGTCCACATGATGGCAACACCCACCGGATTGGTAGGATCTTTCACCTGAAGTACTTGTTTGTATAGAATCGGCCATTCCATATGCTATTTTTCCTGCGCGATTTTACTCGCCTCAGGTTTTTTCTGGCCTACGTACTTGGCACCCTTCTTCTTGTAATACGGCACGTCTGCGGGACTCGTGAGCTGTTCAAACGACAGCGAACAAATCCGCATACCGGGATATAACATTACCGGAATCCGACCCATATTGGCAAGCTCGAGCGTAATGTTTCCCCGAAATCCGCACTCGATATTGGCTGCTGTCGAGTGGACCACTACGCCCATACGCCCAATTGAGGATCTGCCTTCCAGTCTGCCCGTCAAGTCGTCGGGCATTTCGACGTACTCGCGCGTCATAGCCAGCACAAATTCACCCGGATGAAGAATGAATGGCTCACCGTTTCGCATGACCACTTCGGCAGTTGCGGCCTTCAGCGTCTTGGGGTCCTGCGGATCGAGGTACGGCGTCTTGCTGTGGTTAAACACGCGGAATGTATTGCCCAGCTGAAGATCGATCATGCAGCTGCCGAGTTGTGAAGCGAAATTCGGTGCCGGAGAAATGTGAATATGACCGCTTCTAAGCGCCTTTTTGATATCCCGATCGGAGAGAATCATGCGTCACAGTATAGTCAAACGGTCACAATGAGGCAAGTATCAAAGACGCACGTTTACGAGGTCACGGCAATCTGCTACCGTTAACCTATCCGGGTAGTAGAATTTCGACACGCTTGTACTCTCTTTGCCTGCGCGTGGAGCGACTATCTGGAGAGAAAGAGGAAATACCAAAGAAAGGAAGCTGAACTTTCGAGAGCAAAGCGTTAAGGCAAAGTCGAAATTTCACAACCCGGTATAATGAGAAAACATCTGATCCACCTTCATCGGGCAACCTACTACGCTAAGCGTGTATGGATGCTTCGTAAACGCGTAAAACTTCTTCTGTTTACCTTATTTATTTTGTATCTCCTCGCCGCCTCACAAATTTACGCGACCTGGTGGGTGTATCCTCATACAAAGCTCGGCACGATCGACATCTCCGGTAAAAGCGTCAGCGAAGTGGACCATCTCATCGATTCGTTTGCCCTTCTTCCGTACCGCGTGCGGGTGCGAGACCGCGAGTATACGTACATCTACTCCAAACTGGGCGTCGTTTTGGATAACGAAAGGATCAAGCAGGCGATATTTGCGCGGAACCGTGCGCCGCTCCCCTTCAATATCTACACCCTTGTGAAGTCGTTTTTCATTCCCGCCACGATAGAAGCTCCCCTCACGTTTACCCAGGAATTCAGTGAATATATCAAACAGACCGTTTTTGAATTCAGCGAGGCTCCCGATGAAATCTACTTCGATGACCAGCAAAAGTCACTCGTCTATGTGGAAAACGAAGAACGCTACCGGATCGATGAGGAGTACTTCATGCGGCTTCTTTCTCAACGGATCGGGGACAATACCGCTCCCCTCTATCCCAAACTCACGAGAATCGAAAACGAAAAAGCGAAATTGATCGCCGATACGAGTAATCGGATGAAAAACGTATTTCTCACCCCGCTCACCGTTCTGGTGGACACCGGAGGCACGTCACAAGCGTTTATCCTCACCGAAAAGGAACTTGCGGATATGACTGATATTCAGCTGTCGGAAGACCAGACATCCGTCACCATAGGGGTAAAAGAAGCGCCTTTGACTACAACCGTCAACGAAAAAGTCAAAAAGCTCAAACTCATCATCCGGGGCAACGTCGTCACCCCGAAGGTCATTGAGGATCTCCAGGCCGTCCTTACCAACCGATATGACGGACATACCGTGGACGCCCTCACCATCAGCATCGATACCGGGCCCAATACAACCGGATCGATAACCGATAAATACATCGAGGTCGATATCTCTCAGCAGAAAATGTACCTTTTCAAGGACGGAAGGCTCATAAAAACGTTTCGCGTCTCGACAGGTCTGGACTATCCTACACCCACGGGTGAATTTACAATTCTTAATAAAACGGGGCTCGGATTCTCAAACATCTACAAGTCGTGGCTCCCGTACTGGATGGGATTTAAGTACAGTGAGGAATTGAACGCCTATTTCGGTATCCATGAAACTCCCTACAAACTTATTAACGGGCAGGAGTATCGCAAGCCAAATTTCATCGGACAACCCAACACAGGAGGCTGTGTGGCGCTGGGCGTGGGCGACGCGAAATATGTCTACCAATTCGCGGATATCGGGACGAGAGTCGTAATTTATAACTAATCCCTTGTCAATTCATCCGCATCTTTATACACTGAGTTGTACGTATGAAATTCAATATCCGACTCCTCTATCTTTACCTTTTCTCGTTCATCGGTCTTCTTGTTGCCGTCATTGGAAGCATCCGGATCGTTGATCTGGGATTGAAGGTTCTGGTTTTCCGCGGTGCCGATGAATATATGAGTTATTCCATGCCTGTGCCTGAAAAAATGCCGGGAGAACCAGCGATGAGCGAGACGCAGTGGAAAATGGAGCAACGCCGTGAAATTACCCGCCAAAGACAGCGCGAATTTTCGGGTGCCATTGCCATGGTCATCGTAGGACTTCCGCTCTACCTTTATCACTGGAAACAGATACAGAAGAAAAAGGAATAAATTTATTGACCACATAAATAACAGTTGATATACTAAGTTCAGGTGATCTTTATGAGAGACTACAAAAAAGATCCGACTCCCCAGTACGAAAAATCGAAACCAGCTACGGTTAAGCCTGTCAAAATTACTCACAAAATTATTGCTGAGTTGGTCGAAATTGTGCGTGAAAACAAAGCGCTCCTCAAAAAAGCTGATATCAAATATCAGCTTTAGCCAGGCATGAAGATTTTCCACAGCGAAGATGCCTCGCGCCTCTTACAAAACAAATACATTTACCTTGACAACGATTTCTTAAGTCAGCTTTTTTATGACGAGTTCACCCTAAAAGAGGCCCTTGTAATATTAAGCCGTGGTATACTCATTATCGATTCGCTTACCGCCCTTGAGTTTTTGCGCGACATTTTTCTGCCAGAACAATTTAATAAGAAAAAACTGTTTATTTCTAAGGAGCCTTTCGCCCCCGCCAGTGATCATACTGATATTTACCAGCGCTTACACGAAAACTCACTTCTTCTTTCACGTATTTATTCACACCAGCACCAAAGCAAAGGAAATAGCATAGTTGACTTGTTTCTAGCGGCCAGACTTATGTATTCACAAAATTCGATACTCATTACAGGCAACAAGAAAGACTTTCCGCCTTGCGTGTTCGATACGCTCGCTGTTCTCAACATTGAA
Organism: uncultured Gammaproteobacteria bacterium; assembly: GCA_964445435.1. Lineage (GTDB taxonomy): Bacteria > Patescibacteriota > Microgenomatia > UBA10105 > UBA927 > CAYUKU01. The sequence goes on along the minus strand of CAYUKU010000005.1, from coordinate 8,196 downwards.
CAGGGCGGAGACGGCAGTATGCGGAGTTTTAGTGTGGTTCAGTTTAACAAAAGCAAATTCGAAACTTGCTATTCTGCACTTCAAAAATTATCTTAAAATCTATGATTACTGAAGTTATCTTCGATTGCGAGACGCAAAAACTGTTCTCGGAAATTACCACCAACGATCCGGGTGACTTGGGCATTTCCCTTGTATCCCTCTACGTGCGGACGGTAGATGAAACACAACGCGAACTCACCGGGAAGATGTACAGTTACTGGGAAAACGAATTGGCTCAGATGTGGCCGCATTTTCTCAGGGCCAAACGCATCATAGGATTTAACAGCGTGAAATTCGACGTGCCGGCGCTTCGTAAATACGCTCCCCCCACATTCGCCCGGCTCCCTCATTTCGACATTATGGAACACGTGCGGGATGCACTCGACCATTCCCTCTCGCTCAATGCGCTTGCATCCCAAACGCTGGGCGCACAGAAAACCGACGTCGGAATGAACGCAGTGACGTACTGGAAAAGCGGCGACCCGGCGCAGCTTGCGAAACTCAAGATGTACTGCGAAGCGGATGTGCTTCTCACCCGCGACTTATACGACTACGGCGTGCGCGAGAAAAAACTCAAGTACATGGACAAGTGGAATACTGCAAAAGAATTCACCGTAGATTTCTCGTACCCCAAAGAAGTTATTGATGCGTCGCGGCAAATAGGGTTGTTTTAACCGCGATCTTTCCCACGGAAAAATAGCTTCATATCTGGTACAATATCGTCTATTGGCGCGGTGGCGAAGTGGTAACGCGGGAGTCTGCAAAACTTCTATGCAAGGGTTCGATTCCCTTCCGCGCCTCCAATCCGATTACTGCGTAAGCGGCACGATCGTGATAAAATCGAATATAATTGTCGCAAAGGTGTGCGAACGGAACTGAACCCTTTGCGACACCTTGGTAGGAAGTATCGCGGGGATTGAAACGTAGTTTCTGTCCCAGAAGGGTGACTAGTTCAGCGGTAGAACGCTTTCCTGATAAGAAAGAGGCGCATGGTCCGACTCCATGGTCACCCACACAATACAGCGCGTTCAGATTTCGAAGTGAAGGGACGACTTTCTTGACACTCGCCCAATGGACTCGTGATAAGAAAGAGGCGCATGGTCCGACTCCATGGTCACCCACACAATCACTCTTCACACACTTGAATCTCCCTCACCGTCGGGTCAGCGATAACCCCCACGACTACCTGGTCCGGATCCCTGTGGGTATGATCACGGCATGCGACGCCGACATCCGCAAACATGCTCATCACTTCCCTCACGTTTGTGTCCACAATTTCGCGGCTGTCCTGTGTGTCATCAATCGGTTGGCCACCAAAAATATCGAGGTCCCACTCATGCCCACCTGAGGATAGCGTATCCCTCGCCTCTTCCAGTTGTTCTATTTCTTTAGTTTTGTCACCCTGACTGCCAAAAAAAATCGGCAGATGCCCAAGGCCTATTTTGGGAGCGGTATGATGACTAAAAATGAGAACCAGGCAGGTAGAGGCCGCTGCCGTAAACATCGGATAGCCTTCGGCCCACCGGATATTGTAGAGTACCCAATGTTTCTCATTGGCTTGTCCGCCATGCGTTCTGGCAAACTGGTCAATCACCTCTTCGCTCACAGGAACAATCCGGTAGGGTTGGGCTCTGTCGCTTTCGTTTCGCGTGGCCTCAAACTGGTCATTCATACCGCTATTGTACCGGATGCTATTGAATGGTTAAAACTGCCGTTTCTGAAGGACGTGGTCTGAAGGCATGAGGTAACGCTCCCATACGGGTGTCCCATCCTTTATCACCGTCTCCAGCCAGCCTTTATAACTCCAGGGCTTGGTGCCGTCCATTTCAATAATCATGTATGCTGTCCCTTTTTTCTCATTTGAGGGCATGTAGCCGTATTTCTCCTTCGCATAGGTCAAAAAAAGATAATCGTACGGCCAGGTGTAAACCGGCGGCATGAAGACGAAAACGGAAAACGGTTTGCCTGCGGCATCCGCATATACATAATCGATGATGGCCCGCTTGCCTTTTATCTTGTCTTTCCCGCCGTAATCGTAGTAGTCAACAAGCCAATTAAGTTTCAGACGTGCCCACGTTCCCTGAAGCATCGAAACGCCGAAAAAGAGAAGAAACGCGCTTGCTAGGACATAGGCGAACTTCAGAGGCGCGTGCGGATTGGGACGGACGGTAACCGTCCATATGGCGACAGCAGCATAGGCCAGCATATATGCGTACACGAAATGCAGATGAATAAGGTAGTACGGCCAGATGGCTCCCCGAAGCGGGAGAAAAACAAGTACAGTCGCAGGGATAGAAAGGGCAAGAAGCCCGAAATACCGCTTCACTCTCCCGTCGCCATCAAGCGTCAACCCCCGCAGTATCACAATGGCAAGCGTGCCCAAAAAGAGCATATAGAGGTTCGGCGGAACCTTGCCGTACTCGAAGACGAACGTATCGCGGAAATTGGCGATGAACTGATACTGCTTCTGGCCCAGGTGGAAATCGCCCTGTTTCTGGGCTTCGGGGTCATCCGGCTTCACTTCTTTCTTCGTCGTCACGTTTTCTATGATCCCCTTCGTGGCCATAAAGCCATGACGCACCTCAAAGAGAATCATCGGACTGTACGCAAGGACTATTCCGGCAAGTGCGCCAGCAATCACTTTCCGATCAAAAAGTTTGTAATACACCATGGCGATCACTGAGAGAAACACCAGCGGTACGGAAATCGCAAGCTCAAAGTTGTAGAGGATTCCCGCCAGAAAAAACGCAAGAAACGCCCACTTCCAGGAGCGCTCAGATATTCGGTATAACGCGTAATAAAAAAGTGCGATAAATAGCGACCCGACGTGCGGCCCCCAGACGAAACGCGACTGCGGGGCAATAAGGGGTGCGATGGAAAGAAGAAATAAGCTTACGAGCGCAACTTTCTCCCCGAACATCCGCCTGGTTGTTAGAAAAACGACAATCATTGTCGCCACGCCGGCGATCCACATAAGAACCAAACCCCCGTACGGATCACCGTTGAACAACAGCAACATGACTGCAAGCAGATAATAGAATCCTGGGCCATGAAACAATCCGGGAACACCTGCAGAACCGCTGCCAACTTCTGCACCAATCAGCGTGAACTTATGATTCACGGCAATATCGTAGGCGCGCATGTAGTTTTGGCCCTGGTCAAATCCGAAGAGGTAATTGCCGGCAAGGATTTCCGGCGACCGCATAGCGAGGCCTAAGAGAAAAATAAGGGCAAAGATAAGAGTCCAGAAAATACGCTTCATGCTTCACCGGGCAGGAAGTATGAGGCAGTGTAAACGGGATGGATGGGCAGGTCAAGCCGCAATATTATTCAAAATATATAATCGGCTCTTCGTAAAGACGCACCGAGCGTTTCTGGAGGAACGCCTGCAGTTTCTCATTGGCTTTCTCAATTGGTGCAATTTTCAGATACTCAAGGGGCAGGTTTACGTTAAGCTTCCTTCTATATACCACATGGCGCGTAACACCCGCAGGCATGAGAACGCCCCGGTCTACGAGCGTAATAACCTGCTGGGGTGAAAACGTTGGAAACGCGATAAACAGGTTGTTTTCCGAATACCGTTCAAATCTGGTATGGATAGATTCGCCGGTCCATGGCGAACCGGAAAACACGCGCTCCACGGAAACGTCCGCGTACAGATCCACAATGTCGCCCATCCGCTTCACGAGATCCACAAACGCGCCCTGAAACGTCACTTCGCACACGTCTCCGTCTTCCCACACAAACACACAGATCAAATTCGGATGAAACAGCATCCGGTGGTTGAAAACTTTTCCTTCTTTTGTCGTAACGCCTTTAAGTTTCTTCACGGACGAGAGAAACTGATCTTTGCGCACTTTTATCAAATGGCTCCAGCTCATAAGGCGGATATGGGTGGGGTCGGTGTAATCGACAACCTGCACAAGACAATGAGGATATCCAAGAAGCGACACTGCGGTGATCCGGTTGGCGCCGTCCAGATGCATATAGGTATTGTTGAAAAAATTCGTCACGATGGGAGGGTTTCTGAGGATTCCTTCTTTCTCAATCGAGGCAGCAAGCTTTTTCATCCTCCCTTTCTGCACGTACTCCTGAAGCTTAATGTGGTCTAGGGGAACGATCTTGAGGTCGGGATAAAATGCTTTCTCACTCATATATGCACCTCCCGTAATGCTTTCTGGCCTGTTAATACACGGTCCACATCCTCGGCAACCATGAGGCTTGCCCTGTTTTCACTTTCCGGACTCATCGCTGCGACATGAGGCGTGGTAATAACGTTTGGTAAGGCAAGAAGCGGACTGTCTGAGGGAAGCGGTTCGGTCTCGTAAACATCAAGCGCCGCGCCGGAAATGCGCGATTCCTTCAGTGCTTCTGTCAGCGCCTTCTCATCCACTACGGCACCTCGCGACGTGTTAATGAGGCAGGCTGATTTCTTCATGACGTCCAATTCCTTCTTCCCGATAAGTCCGCGCGTTTCCTGGGTAAGCGGGATATGTAAAGACACGATGTCTGAGATGGCGAGAAGCTCCTGCAATGAGACGGATCGTCCGATTGATGGCGGCTTATGGGAACACACGACAACCTCCATGCCAAACGCCGTGCCCAACTCGGCAACCCGCGGGCCGATCGTGCCGAAGCCGACAACGCCAAGCGTCTTGCCTTTAAGTTCCATTCCCCGGTAGGCGTCCTTTGCCCACTTCCCTGACCGCATGGAAAGAACCGTTGAAACGATACTTCGGGAAAGCGCCAGGATGAGCGCCATTGTGTGCTCCGCGACTGATTCCGCGTTGGCTCCCGGAGCGTTGACGACAATGACCCCATGTTCGGATGCCGCCGCCAGATCGACATTGTCTACCCCGGTCCCGCTTCGTGCGATAACCTTCAGGTTTGGTCCGCTTTCAATCACCTCGTGCGTCACTTTCGTACGGCCGCGGACGATAAGCGCAGACACATCGGAAATCGCACTAAGAAGTTCATCCGGAGTAATATCGGGCTCCAAAACAACCGTATGACCTTTCTGTTTCAAATAAACGATCCCGTCTTCACCTATTGGATCAGAAATTAATATTTTCCCCATAACGCTATGATAAGTCCTTTCGCGCGTTTGCCATTGCGGAAACAACTTCATCGATATCCTTCGTCTCTACCCACCCCATGTGAGCTACCCGAATAATTTTCCCCTCCGCTTCTCCCTTACCCCCGGAGAGGATGACTCCATACTTCTTCTTGATATGGGAGCGGTATGCCTTGTCCTCCATACCTTCCGGTACGAGACAGGCGCTTACCGTGTTGCTTGCATAAGTCTGATCACCGAAAAGGGTAAACCCGTTGTCCGTAAGTTTTTTCCTCGTGTAGGACGCCATTTCGGCATAATACGCAAACGTTTCTTTCACACCCCGTTTCATCATAAGTTTGAGTGCCGCGTTGAGCGCAAATATCGTCGATACTGCCGGCGTTTCCGGCGTCTGGCCGCGATCTGCATATTTCTTCATATGCGCGAAATCAAAATAATAGCGCCGACTTGCGGCGCTTTTGGCGGCTTCCCACGCCCTGGGACTGACGCTGACCATCGCAAGTCCTGGGGGCGTCATCCATGCTTTCTGAGATGAGGTGAACACGACATCAAGTTTCAGTTCATCGACCGGCAAGTTGAGATTACCAAGTCCAGAAACAGAATCCACAAGAAATAACGGATCGCCATACTTTCGAACTTCTGTGGTAATTGCGGCGAGGTCATTGGTGATTGCGGTCGATGTTTCGTTGTGGGTAATAATAATCGCTTTGCATCCGGCAATACTCTTGTACACTTCGGCGACTTTCGCGGGATCGGCAGCCTGTCCCATGGGAAAACGCAGAACCGTTGCATCCAGCCCCAATGCTTTGGCAACATTCACGAACCGGTCCCCGAATAACCCAATCGTCACGGCGAGCACCTTATCGCCTAGCGAAAGCGTATTCACAATACTAGCTTCCATCATGCCCGTTCCCGAGCACGTAAAGAGAAACAGGTCGTTTTCCGTCTGGAAAAAAGCCTTCACCATCCCGACGGTCTCGTTGTGGAGGTCCACATATTCACTCCCGCGATGGGAAATCATGGGAGTTGTGAGTGCTTGTACGACTTCGGGAGGCAGGGGTGTGGGCCCGGGGATACGAAGATTTATCTGACTCATATTCCGATAATAGCAAGTCGGACTACCGTTGCACAAATCCCCATCTCGCATTGTTCACAATTTCGTAAAAAAGATAATCTGCAAACATTCGATTTGCGAGAGTTGAAGGGTGGTTTTCTTTCCGTGAAACTGAAAAATATTTCTGAGGATTGTCAAAATATCGCCGATACCGGTCTATACCGGGAGAATTGCGGGATATGGATTGAACGGACAATCCCACACCACGAAGAAACTCTGCATACCGATCATAGTCATGTGTTTCAGAATGATTGTCGACAATGAGATAAATAGCATTCCTGGGCAAGTGCGCAACTCCCTCCGAGATCAGGCAAAGATTTGCCGGATTTTCCCAGGCCTGAAGCACCCGATCATAATAGGAATCCATCGAAGCGGGCGGAGCAGGAAAATTCCCGTCATAGACATACGGACCCAAGCCACGGCATTTCTCGGTTATAGCTTCTCCAAGAGGTGAGGGATACCGTGCAGTGTCCCACAGCAGAATGTCGTTCGTAAACACGATAAATATATACAAATCGGGCGGCGCGTTCTTCTCCAAAAGTACCGTTTTGGAAAGATGATCCAGGAAATTATCCCCCGGCTTGCCTAGGGTATAGACGTGCGTCGGCCTGTATCTGCCAAGCTTCCCTGCCAGTAATTCCGAAAAACGCTCTCTCGTCCTTACTCCCATACCCCAGACGAGCGAATCTCCGATAACCGCTATAGTATATGCATGGGATTGTGTCGTGGCACCGGACATGCTGACCGATGGTGTTGAAGTAAGAAGCGGAAGGCCGTTCATCCGCTCGACGGCAAGTGCGTTCCATTCATCATCAGTAGTGGCGTAACCAAATTCGGGTGATTTCTGATAGTATATCCGGTCAAAGAAATATCGCCGGGCCACTGCTGTTCCTAAGGCATAGCTTACGAAAACAGAGAGTGAAGCAACAACAAGTAATACGAGAAATTTGATCGGATTCATGGGAAGTACTCTCTTTAGAATACAAAAAATCCCCCGAAGGGGACAATTTGTTTGACAACTGAATGGTGATAAGAAAATCGGTTTTGAGAGAATCGCTACCACGTTCAGTACTACATGAACGTGGGATCTGTAATGCGATTTTAGTCCCACTCTCATGGGACGTATAATCGACCTCATCTTGAATGCCTTAGAGTGTGCACTCTGTACATCCTCAATGAAACCGATTTTTTAAATAGAAAGGAGGTGATCCATCCCCAGCTTCGGCTAGGGATACCTTGTTACGACTTAGTCCCCATCGCTGGGCCTACCTTCGACTCAATAACGAGTCTTCGGGTATTCCCAACTTTGTTGGCTTGACGGGCGGTGTGTACAAGACCCGAGAACGTATTCACCGCGGCCTGCTGATCCGCGATTACTACCGATTCCGACTTCATGAGGGCGGGTTGCAGCCCTCAATCTGAACTGAGGCGAAATTTAGAGGGGATTTGCTTGACGTTGCCGTCTTGCTTCCCATTGTTTTTCGCCATTGTAGGGTGTGTGTTACCCAGGTCATAAGCGCCGTGCTGACTTGACGTCGTCCGTTCCTTCCTCCCTCTCTCGCAAAACAGAAGTGTTTCTGTTCTCCGAGAGAGGGCGGTCTCCAATGAAACATATAACATTGGATACGGGTTGCGCTCGTTCTCCCACTTAAGGGAACACCCCACGGCACGAGCTGACGACAGCCATGCAGCTGCTGTGCTACCATCCTTGCGGATAGCCATCTGTTTCCAGATAGTTAAAACGGTAACATGTCAAAACCTGGTGAGGTCTTTCGCTTTGTATCGAATTGAACCACACGCTCCACCGGTTGTGCGGGTCCCCGTCAATTCCTTTGAGTTTTAATCTTGCGATCGTACTCCCCAGGCGGTCTGCTTAACGCGTTAGCTTACGACACTCCGATATAATCGGAGCATCTAGCAGACATGCGTTTAGGGCTAGGACTACGCAGGTCTCTAATCTGCTTCGCTC